>NZ_JAKWFL010000001.1:0-1107558 GCF_029522095.1 Priestia sp. Y58 | reverse complement strand
TGATAAGCGTGAGGTCGGTGGTTCGAGTCCACTTAGGCCCACCATATTCCACAGTAGCTCAGTGGTAGAGCTATCGGCTGTTAACCGATCGGTCGTAGGTTCGAGTCCTACCTGTGGAGCCATACGGAGAAGTACTCAAGTGGCTGAAGAGGCGCCCCTGCTAAGGGTGTAGGTCGTGTAAGCGGCGCGAGGGTTCAAATCCCTCCTTCTCCGCCAGTCGTTTTAAATTTAAATATGGCCCGTTGGTCAAGCGGTTAAGACACCGCCCTTTCACGGCGGTAACACGGGTTCGAATCCCGTACGGGTCATCTCAAAAAGGTTTGCATATATGCAAACCTTTTTTATTTGCGCTTTTTTAATGATTAAGTAAACAGAAATAATAGTTAGGAATAATTACCATGAATTTTCAGAATAAAAAGTAAGTTTTAAGCAGGATTTTCCCTATGTTATATGGAATTATTCATAAAGTAATAAAGTATGAAGAGTATGGGATAAAGAGCAATTTAAAAGAACATTTATTCTATTATATTTGTAGAAAAGGTTTATGTTTTTACTGTAAAAGGGAATGAGTGGTAAGAAGCATGTATTATGTGCGTATATTATGTTTGAAGTTAAAGGGGTGGCAAAAGTGAATCTAGCGGTTCAGCCTACTGAATTTGATGTTCATTTGTATCACGAAGGAAACTTATTTCGCAGTTACTCTATTTTCGGTGCGCATCAGGTAACGGTAGAAGGAATTGAAGGCGTACGATTTTGCGTGTGGGCACCTCATGCAAAGGGTGTAAGCGTTGTAGGTGATTTTAATAAATGGAACGGTTTTCAACATTCAATGGTTAAAGTTAATGAAGAAGGTATTTGGATGACATTTATCCCTGAATTAGAACAAGGGACTATTTATAAATATGAAATCATCACACAAAGCAATCAAAAAAAATTAAAAGCAGATCCATACGCTTTCTTCAGTGAAGTGCGTCCAAACACTGCGTCTATTGTTTACTCATTGGATGGGTACAAATGGAACGACCAATATTGGCGTAGAAAGAAAAAACAGCAAAATATATATGAAAGACCGCTGTGTATTTACGAGCTGCATGCAGGGTCTTGGAGGACTCATGAAGATGGCAGCCTTTATACATACAGTGAATTAGCACAGGAGCTTATTCCTTATATTGCTGAACAAGGTTTTACACATATCGAGTTATTACCAGTCATTGAGCATCCGCTCGACCGATCCTGGGGATATCAAGGAACTGGATACTATTCGGCTACCAGTCGATACGGTACACCTAAAGAGTTGATGAACTTTATAGATGAGTGTCATCAAAACAATATAGGGGTTCTTTTAGATTGGGTACCCGGGCATTTTTGTAAGGATGAACATGGTCTGTATATGTTTGATGGAGAACCTACTTATGAATACAAAAAAGAACCCGATCGTGAAAACTACGTTTGGGGAACAGCTAATTTCGATTTAGGAAAGCCTGAAGTACAAAGTTTTCTGATTTCGAATGCTTTGTTTTGGTTGGAGTACTTCCATATAGATGGATTTCGAGTAGATGCTGTAGCTAATATGCTTTATTGGCAAAATTCTTCTGGAAAAGCAGTGAATGATGGAGCTGTCAGCTTCTTGAAAAAGTTGAATGAAGCTGTTTTTGAATCTGATGAAACGGTATTAATGATGGCAGAAGATTCAACGGACTGGCCGCTTGTTACAGCACCTACGTATGAGGGCGGTTTAGGCTTTAATTATAAATGGAATATGGGATGGATGAATGACGTTTTAACATACATGGAAGCTGGCGTGGAAAGACGTCCCTATCTTCACGATAAAATGACCTTTTCACTAATGTATGCGTTTAACGAAAATTTTATTTTGCCGCTTTCCCATGATGAAGTCGTACATGGGAAAAAATCATTACTTAATAAAATGCCAGGTGATTACTGGCGCAAGTTTGCACAGCTTCGACTGCTATATGGATATTTCTTTGCACACCCTGGAAAAAAGCTTTTATTTATGGGCGGAGAGTTTGGCCAATTTGATGAGTGGAAAGATTTAGAGGAGTTGGATTGGATGCTTTATGACTTTGACATGCATCGCAATCTTAACGGATATATGAAGGATCTCATCAAGATTTATAAAAGAAGCAAGCCTTTATATGAATTAGACCATAATCCAGATGGATTTGAATGGATTGATGTTAACAACCATCATCAACAAATTTTCTCTTTTATTCGTAAGTCGAAAGAAAATCAGGAGATTTTTATAGTTGTTAGCAATTTTTCTGAGCATCCATATCATTCTTATAAAGTTGGAGTTCCAGTTGAGACAGAGTACATTGAAGTTATTAACAGTGATGACGAAGTGTACGGCGGTTCAGGCATTGTAAATAAAAAGGCATTAAAATCAGTGGATGAATCGTTTCACGGCCAACCTTTTTGCATTGAAATGAATATTCCGCCGTTTGGCATTAGTATACTACGAGCAAAGAGAAAACGAGGGGAGAGAAAACAACATGTTAAAAAAGAAATGCGTAGCGATGTTATTGGCAGGAGGAAAAGGTAGTCGGCTCAGTTCGCTTACAAAAAATCTAGCAAAGCCAGCTGTACCATTTGGTGGTAAGTATCGAATTATTGATTTTGCTTTAAGTAATTGTACAAATTCAGGTATTGAAACAGTAGGTGTATTAACCCAATATCAACCGCTAGTTCTCAATTCATACATTGGAATTGGAAGCGCTTGGGATTTGGACCGACGGAATGGTGGCGTCACGGTATTGCCTCCATACGCAGAGTCAGATGGAGTAAAGTGGTATAAAGGCACGGCTAGTGCTATTTATGAAAATTTGAACTATTTGACACAATATGATCCTGAGTACGTACTGATTCTATCAGGTGATCACATTTATAAAATGAACTATGAAAATATGCTTGATTATCATATAAACAAAGAAGCAGACGTAACGATTTCTGTTATTGAAGTACCTTGGGAAGAAGCGAGCCGTTTTGGTATTTTAAATACAAATAGTGACCTAGACGTAATGGAGTTCGATGAAAAACCACAGCGTCCTAAAAATAATCTAGCTTCCATGGGAATTTATATTTTTAAATGGAGTATTTTAAAAGAATATTTAGAAATGGATGCACGCAATCCGTATTCAAGCCATGATTTTGGTAAAGATGTTATTCCGCTTTTACTAGATGAAAAGAAAAAGCTAATTGCATACCCATTCCAAGGTTATTGGAAAGATGTAGGAACTGTAAAAAGCTTGTGGGAAGCGAATATGGATTTGTTATGTGATAAAGACGAGCTTAATTTATTTGACTCTTCATGGAAAGTATACTCTGTTAACCCTAATCAGCCTCCTCAATATATCGCGCCAAACGCCTGCGTGGTGGAGTCATTAGTAAATGAAGGGTGCGTTGTCGAAGGAAACGTAGAGCAGTCCGTGTTATTTCCAGGTGTACAAATCGGCTCAGGTTCTGAGGTTAAGAAAACGGTTGTCATGCCTACTGCAAAGATAGGTTCTAACGTATATATTGAAAACGCAATTGTTCCATCGGATATTGAAGTTCCAGACGGTACTATTATTCGACCGACCAAAGGAAGCGAAGAAGTAATTCTTGTTACTCAAGAATTGATTGAATCAGTTGCTAAATGCATTTAACGAACAGAGAGGATGAACGACATTGAATAATCAAATGCTTGGTATTATTGATGCTTGTACAAACACAACAGCGCTGCAGCCTTTAACTTTTTATAGATCGATTGCTGCCATTCCTTTTGCAGGGCGCTATCGATTAATCGATTTTACGCTTTCTAACATGGTGAACTCTGGAATTTCGAGCGTTGCCATTTTTCCTCGTGACCGCTACCGCGCATTGATGGATCATATAGGTTCAGGAAAAGAATGGGATTTGGATCGGAAGCGAGATGGATTGTTTATCTTCCCTCCTATGACAAGTGATTTACACTTAGAAAGTCCATCACTATTCACGCAGTTCCGTTACCATATTGATTATTTCTTAAGAAGTAAGCAGGAATACGTATTAATTGCTAATAGTTATACGATATGTACAGTTGACTTTGAGCACGTGCTACAACGTCATATTGCTTCAAATGCAGATATTACTGAAATGAAGCAGGGTGATAAATCGCTTAATATGTATATTATTAATAAATCGATTCTAGTTAATATTTTGCAAAATGAATCGCATGATTTTTATACGATTAAAGAAATGGTTCGATATATGGCACAATCTCATCGTGTAGAAAAGTATGAGCACCATGGATATACGGCTGAGATTTCTAGCTTAGATGCCTACTATAAAACAAGTATGGAAATTTTATCTTCAGATGTTTGGAAGCAGCTATTTATTAACGAACGTCCTGTTTTCACTAAAGTAAAAGATGAACCGCCTACTCGTTACGCAAAAAAAGCGGTTGTGAAAAACTCAATGATCGCAAACGGGTGCGTGATTGAAGGGCATGTGGAAAACAGTATTATCTTCCGAGGCGTTAAAATTGGAAAAGGTACGGTCGTTAAGAATAGCATTGTGATGCAAAAAGGCGTTATTTTAGAAAATAGTGTATTAGAAAATGTTGTTTTAGACAAAGATGTGAAAATAGGAAGTAATGAAACGTTGCTAGGTGAGTCAGGTCTGCCTAGAGTCATTGCTAAAGGAACAACTCAAGGAGCGTTGATGAAGTCGTGAATGTATTATTTGCTGTATCAGAATGTGTACCTTTTATTAAAACAGGAGGATTAGCAGACGTAGCTGGTGCCCTGCCTAAAGAATTAAAAAAGTTAGGAACGAACGTATGTGTAGTTATGCCAAAGTACGGAACGATTCCTCAACATTATCAAGATGAAATGGTGCTTGAAAAAGTTATTCATGTGCAGGTTGGGTGGAGAAGACAGTACTGCGGAATTGAATCGCTAACGATGGATGGCGTTAAATATATTTTCATTGATAATGAATATTATTTTAAAAGAGATAGCTTATATGGGCACTACGATGACGCTGAACGATTTGCTTTTTTCAGCAGAGCCGTGCTTGAAGCTATCCCATTTTTAGAGAATGAGCCTGATATTATCCATTGTCACGACTGGCATACGGCTATGATTCCATTTTTACTTCGTGCTAATTATGATATGTATGATCATATTCAAACGGTCTTTACGATTCATAACTTGCAATTCCAAGGAATTTTCCCTAAGAGCAATTTATATGAGTTATTAAATTTAAATGAATATTATTTTACTACAAGCCAGCTCGAGTTTTATGGGAATATTAATTTTATGAAAGCTGCGCTTGTATCAGCTGATAAAATTACCACGGTAAGTCCTACATATCGAGATGAAATTCAAATGCCATATTACGGAGAAAGTTTAGATGGATTATTGCGTCAGCGAAATCAAGATTTGATTGGGATTGTAAATGGAATCGATGAAGAAGCTTATAGCCCAGACGCAGATCAGCTTATATCTTATCCTTATTCGGTAGAAGAGATTGAAGGAAAATATAAAAATAAAAAAGAGCTCCAGCGCTATCTTGAATTAGAAGAAAATAAGGATGTTCCAATTATTTCGATGGTTACAAGGTTAACTCAGCAGAAGGGATTGGATTTAGTTAAGCACGTTTTCCATGAGACGGTTAACTTAGGGGCCCAAATTGTTATTTTAGGAACTGGAGAACACGAGTTTGAGCAGTTTTTCCGTGAGATGGAAGATACGTACCCGCAACAAGTAAAAGCCATTATTGGTTTTAATGAGGAACTTGCTCATAAAGTTTATGCCGGTACGGATTTATTTTTAATGCCTTCCCGTTTTGAGCCTTGCGGACTCGGACAATTAATAGCCTTAAAATATGGAACCATTCCAGTCGTTCGTGAAACGGGCGGCCTGAATGATACGGTCAAAGCTTATAATGAATATAGCGGAGAGGGAAATGGCTTCTCTTTTAAAAATTATAATGCTCATGACATGCTTCATACGTTAGAAAGAGCTGTTTCATTTTATCACCAGAAAGATGTATGGAAAAAATTAATGATGGATGCTATGAGTCAGGATTATAGCTGGGGGCAATCGGCATTTAAATATAATCAATTGTATTCAAATTTGACATCTACTCCATCGTGAAAGGGTGAGCAGATTGTTCTCTGATAAAAAAAGCTTTCAAGAGGCTTTTTTAAAAAAGCTGGAAATGACATATGGAAAGAGCTTTAAAGAATCTACTGTTCAAGATCACTATCATACATTAGGAAATATGGTGCGAGAGTATATTAGCAGCGATTGGATTTCAACCAATGAAATTCATAGGTCTTCACATACAAAGCAAGTGTATTATCTTTCTATCGAATTTTTATTAGGCAGACTATTAGGTCAAAATCTGTTGAACTTAGGAATTCGGGAAGTTGTAAAAGAAGGATTAAGTGAGCTGAATATTTCACTTGAAAATATTGAGGAAATAGAAGTAGACGCCGGATTAGGAAACGGCGGATTAGGCAGGCTGGCTGCTTGTTTTTTAGATTCTCTTGCTTCACTTAATCTTCCTGGCCATGGTTATGGGATTCGCTATAAACACGGTTTGTTTGATCAAAAGATTGTAAACGGCTTTCAAATTGAGCTCCCAGAACAGTGGTTAAGGCATGGGAATTCATGGGAGGTACGCAAATTAGATCAAGCTATCGAAGTGAATTTTTGGGGCGAAGTTGAAATGGTACAGGAAGACGGAAAATTTTCTTTTCGTCATGTAAAAGGAGAACCGGTCTCTGCTGTTCCTTATGACATCCCGGTTATCGGATATAAAACAGATACAGTGAATACACTTCGCCTTTGGAATGCGGAGCCTTCATCATTTCCAGTACATAAAGATGTGATGGAGTATAAGCGTCAAACAGAGGCTGTATCAGAATTTTTATATCCGGATGATACACATGAAGATGGTAAAATATTAAGATTGAAACAGCAATATTTTCTTGTGTCAGCTAGCTTACAAAGTATTATCAGAGCACATCGAAATACCTATCAAACACTTACAAACTTTCACGAAAAAGTAGCCATTCATATTAACGATACGCATCCTGTACTTGCGATTCCTGAGCTAATGAGAATTTTACTGGATGAAGAAAAAATGGAATGGGAAGATGCATGGCATATTACGTCCAATACCATATCATACACAAATCATACGACTCTTTCTGAAGCCCTTGAGAAATGGCCGATTGACTTATTTCAACCCTTGCTTCCACGCGTGTATATGATTATTGAAGAAATTAATGAACGCTTTTGTAAAGAATTATGGGAAGTATATCCAGGAGACTGGCAGCGGATTGAAAATATGGCTATTTTAGCGCACGGGTTAGTAAAGATGGCTCATTTGGCAATTGTGGGAAGTTATAAAGTAAACGGCGTGGCAAAGATTCATACTGATATTTTAAAAGAACGAGAAATGAAAGATTTTTATCAGTTTTATCCTGCTAAATTTAACAATAAAACGAACGGAATTACCCACCGGCGCTGGTTGTTAAAAGCTAACCCGCAGCTTTCCTCCCTTATTACCGAGGTGATAGGAGATAAATGGATTAAACAGCCGCATTCTCTTATAAAGCTCCAAGAGTATGTGGAAGATCCAAGCTTTTTACAAGGACTAAAAACAGTAAAACAACAGCGTAAAAAGCTGCTTGCGGATATGATTCAAGAGCAAACGGGAATTAAAATCGATTCTAATTCTATTTTTGATGTACAGGTTAAAAGGCTTCATGCTTATAAAAGACAGCTTTTAAATGTGCTGCACATTATGTATTTGTACAATCGATTAAAAGAAGACCCTAATTTTCAAATCGTTCCTCGTACATTTATTTTTGGTGCGAAAGCTTCTCCGGGTTATTATTATGCAAAAAAAGTCATCAAGCTAATTAATTCTGTAGCTGATGTTGTCAATCATGATCCACAAACATCACCGTTTTTAAAAGTCGTTTTTTTAGAAAACTATCGGGTGTCACTTGCAGAGTATATCTTTCCTGCAACGGATGTCAGTGAACAGATTTCAACCGCCAGCAAAGAAGCTTCGGGAACGGGAAATATGAAATTCATGATGAATGGAGCGTTAACTCTTGGCACGCTGGACGGAGCGAACGTCGAAATTAGCGAGGCAGTAGGAAAAGATAATGCCTTTATTTTTGGATTAAAAGCCGAAGAAGTGTTGAGCTATCAGCAAAATGGAGGATACCGTGCCTATGATTATTACCATCATGATAAGCGGATTCGACAAGTGCTCGAGCAGCTTACAAACGGCTTCCTACCAGACACATATGACTTGTTCGAGCCTATATATGATTCATTATTAATGCAAAATGATGAATACTATGTACTCCGTGACTTTGACTCATACGTTACGGCACAGCAAAAAGTAAACGAGGCTTATAGAAATGAAAATAAATGGCTTCAAATGAGTGCGACGAACATTGCACATTCCGGCTTTTTTTCTAGTGATCGAACGATTGAGGAGTATGCATCTGATATTTGGGGAATTCACTCCACTAAAAATTTATTAAATCAATAAATAAAAAAGGTGTAGTCAAAGACTACACCTTTTTTATTTTATCTGTTGTCACCGTTTAAGAAATCACCTAAAGAACCAAGGATACTGCCTTCACCTTTACCTCCTGTTGGCGAAACTGCACTTGATAAAACGCGATCGGCTAGTCGGCTAAAAGGAAGAGATTGAATCCAAACTGTTCCTGGTCCTGACAGAGTAGCAAAAAACATGCCTTCTCCTCCAAACAGAGCTGTTTTAATTTTCCCTACATATTCGATGTTGTAGTTTACATCACGGGTCATGGCCACTAAACATCCAGTATCCACGCGAAGGCGTTCACCCGGCTGCAGCTGTCTTTTATGAATGGTCCCACCTGCATGCAAAAATGCCAAGCCATTACCTTCTAATTTTTGCATAATAAAACCTTCACCGCCAAAGAAGCCCGTTCCTAGTTTTTTTTGAAAATCAATGCCAACGGATACGCCTTTGGCAGCGCATAAAAAGGAGCTCTTTTGACAAATGATTTTATGATCGAGCTGCTCTAAATCGACAGGAATAATCTTGCCTGGAAAAGGTGAAGCGAAAGATACTTTTCGTTTGTGATATCCGTTATTTGTATATACCGTCATAAATAAACTTTCACCAGTTAATACGCGTTTCCCAGCTCCTTTTAGTTTATTAAAAAGCCCGCTGCTGTTGGAGGAAGAACCGTCACCAAAAATGGTTTCCATCTCAATATCATCTTCCATCATCATCATTCCTCCAGCTTCTGCTATAACACTTTCTGAAGGATCTAATTCAATTTCAACAAACTGCATATCATCTCCATACAATTTGTAATCAATTTCATGTGCATTCATCATTTTCACCTCATTATAATTCTAATCTCCTATTCATTCGATGTCATCTCCTATAGCTCCTACTAAAAATAGAAAAAAGAGTAGTATGAAGAACTACTCCTTTTCAGTGTATGGATCTTTCTCATAGGCCGGTAAATCTCCAAATATGGTCATCGTACCTTCTTCATCCAGTGCATTTTCATATCGCTCATGCTCTTTTGAAGGGTAAATAGGAAGAGGCTGTCCATATAAATCGGTAGCGGCAAAGTTTTCATAATCTTCAACGTACCCGATAGCTTCATCTGCCTCAATATAGGTTTCACTATAGTTAGACGTATCTTCTATAAAATCAGAAGGAGATTCAGACGTCCCGTAACGCGCAACGTCTTGCCAAGAATCTTCTGCGTCATATCCTGTCGTTTCGGTATCGTCATAGTCGTATTGACCAAATGGGTGATGGAGAACATTTTCTTCTACAGGTCTGTGCTTTGGAATATCCTGTGATGGGCTATGTTCTCTACAGTATAAAGTAGTTGGTACAGCCTGAAGTCTTTCAAACGAGATATCTGTTCCACATACTTTGCATGTTCCATACGTGCTGTGAGCGATTGCCTGAAGTGCTTCTTCTATTTCATGTAGCTCTTGTTTTGCATGTTCATTTAGTGCAAGGTCTTTTTCACGCTCATATGTTTCCGTGGCTGTGTCACCAGGGTGGTTATCGTAGCTTGAAAGTTCTCCTACAGCATCGTGAGCGTCGCTTCGAGTTAGACCAAAATGATCATTTTGGTCAAAGTGCGATTGAATATCAGCCTGCTGCTGCTGTAAATTTTGTTTTAACTGACTGATTTCTTGTTTTGAAAGTGTCATGAAGCTCCCCCTTAAAAATTTATTGTGCTTTTGTAGTATGTGTTAAAAATTCAAAAAAACACGATTCATATTAGGAGTATTTGGGGTATTCATGAAGCTAAGAGAGAAAAGGAGTGGAAAATTAAAGAAAGTTAAAGGTTATAGAAAAGGGTATGATAAAAATAACGTTCTCGAGGTGTAAGGAGTACTAAATAGATCATAAAGATTTTTGATTCATTTAATGAAAAGGCATAATTTAGACAAGCGAAATTAATTTTTTCTCGTGAATCGCGATGCTAGATTTTTTTGAACTGAAAGTTTATAATAAATTAGTTACAGACTTAAGAAAAAAGATGAACGGGGGGACGTAGTGTGATTGCAACGACCGAACAGTTAGTACAAGAATACATTAAAGATGCGATTGAGTGTGCAAAAAATGAAAATCAGCCAAAATTGGTCAGTTTAGTGAAAAAAGTAAGACCTATTGACCCCCTTATTTTTTATGCGAACGGACATGACCAGTTTTATAAAGAACGCTTTTTTTGGAAAGATCCCAACAGTTATTATACATTTGTTGGATTAGGATATGCGCATACTATTTGCACCAATGCGGCAAAAGAACGTTATTTCCACATTGAAAATGAATGGAAGCGCTTTATAAAAGAAGACTTTTATAAAAACAACCAAATTTTCCCGGATGGGACAGGTCCTCTTTTATTTGGAGGATTTTCATTTGACCCAAATCAGTATCGAGAAAACTATTGGAGTGATTTCCCGAGTTCAAAATTTATGATTCCAACGGTGTTATATACCCAGGTAGATAAAGAAGGATATTTTACCGTTAATATGATGGTTAAAGGGCAAGATTCTGTAAAAGAGCACATCAATTATTTCGAAGAGGTCCAAAAACTTGTTCTTTGTGAAGAGTACGACGGGGAATCGCATATTTCACCTTTGCTGTTGGAAAAAGAGGAAATTGGGGTAGAGAAATTTAAAGGAAATATTGAAAGAGCTACTACTTTAATTAAGCAACAGGCTATAGAGAAAGTGGTTCTTGCTCGTCAATTAAAAGTAAAATTTAATGAAGATATTTCTACTGAATACGTGCTTCAGCGTCTGTTAAAGGAACAGCCAACTAGCTACACATATATTTTAGAGGGAGAGCATCAGCATTTTATCGGCGCTTCCCCAGAAAGGCTAGTGCAAAAACAAGGAGATTATGTGTTTTCCACTTGTTTAGCGGGTTCGATTCCAAGAGGAAAGACAAGGCAGGAAGATCACGAACTAGGTGAGGAATTGCTTCAAGATCCTAAGAACTTAATTGAACACGATGTTGTTGTTCATATGATTAAAGAAGCGATGAATTCTTATTGTTATGAAGTAGAAATTCCAAGTAAGCCAAGTTTATATAAAACAAAGCATATTCAACATTTGTATACACCTGTTAAAGGACGTATAAAGGAAGATGTGACGCTATTTTCATTTATTCAAAAGCTCCATCCAACACCAGCGCTAGGAGGATATCCTCAACAGGAGGCCTTGCCTATTATTCGAAAGCTAGAATCCTTTGACCGAGGGTGGTATGCAGCTCCTTTAGGATGGATGGATATCAACGGAAACGGTGAATTTATAGTAGGAATCCGCTCCGCTGTTATTCAGCAGAAAGAAGCCGTTTTATTTGCGGGCTGTGGAATTGTAGCAGATTCTACGCCTGAAAGTGAATATGAAGAAACAAGAATTAAATTCAACCCGATGCTTTCAGCTTTAGGAGGGATTATGCGTGGAACACATTAAATCATTAACAACGTATATTGCGTCATTCGTGGATGAATTAGTAGAAGCAAATGTCGAAGAAGTAGTGGTCAGTCCAGGGTCACGTTCAACGCCTATTGCGATGCTTATGGCTGAGCACCCTGATATTCATGTGCACTTAAATATTGATGAACGTTCCGCCGGCTTTTTTGCTCTAGGAATAGCAAAAGCAAAGAAAAAACCAGTGGCGCTTGTATGTACATCTGGAACAGCTGCAGCGAATTATTATCCTGCAGTAATTGAAGCTCACTACTCACGCATTCCTTTAGTAGTTATCACAGCGGATCGTCCGCATGAGTTAAGGGATATAGGTGCCCCGCAGGCCATTAATCAGAATCACCTTTTCGGTCAATATGCGAAGTGGTTTGTAGATACAGCTTTACCAGAAGAAAGTGCAGATATGAATCGTTATATTCGAACAGTAGCTTCAAGGGCTGTTCATACAGCTCAAGCTATACCGAGCGGTCCTGTACACATTAACGTACCTTTACGTGAACCGATTGTACCAGATTTGTCTATTGAAGATTTATGGAGTCAAGGGAAACGCGGTAAATCATATGTGTCTGCTATTCATGGAGAAGCATCTCTATCTGAAAAAGGTTTCGAAGAAATTGCGAAGCGCTTAGAGGGACCAACAAAAGGACTTATTATATGCGGAGATCAAATGTCTTTAAAAGCAGTAGACAGCGTATGCCATTTAGCTGAATCTTTAAGCTTTCCGGTGCTCGCAGATCCGTTATCACAATTAAGAAGCGGCAAGCATTCAAAAGAAAATGTAATAGAGACGTATGATACATTTTTAAAAAGTGATAAGGTTGATGAGCGTTTTTACCCGGAAGTTGTCATTCGTTTTGGGGCGATGCCGGTATCGAAACCGCTATTGCAATTTTTGAAAGCACACGAGCCGACAGAAATGTTTGTAGTTGACCAAGGTAAAGGCTGGAGAGACCCTACTTTACGTTCAACAGTGATGATTGAAGCCGATGAGACATTATTTTGTGAAGAACTGATCAAGCGTCTTTCAGCGAATCAAGAGGAATCTACTTCATGGCTGAGTCTGTGGAAAAAGATTAATGCTCAAACTGCACAGGCTCTGAGAACATTAACTTCTGGCCAGGAATGGTTCGAAGGACAAGTAGTTCAAGAAATTGTTGATGTAGTACCTGAAGGCACGGCTTTGTTTGCTGGAAATTCAATGCCTGTTCGAGATATTGATTCTTTCTTCTTAAATACGGAAAAAGAGATTCCACTCTTTGTAAATCGGGGCGCAAATGGAATTGATGGTGTAGTTTCGTCTGCTCTAGGCGTAAGCACGGCTTACGATCACACCGTTTTATTTATTGGTGACCTATCGTTTTATCACGATTTAAATGGTCTTCTGGCAGCTAAAATGCATAATTTAAATTTAACCGTTGTGCTAGTTAACAATGACGGGGGAGGAATTTTTTCATTTTTACCGCAGTCAAAACAAGAAAAGCACTTTGAATTTTTATTCGGTACGCCAACTGGATTAAACTTTGAGCATGCCACTCGTCTGTATGATGGCACATTTTCTTCAGCAAGCAGCTGGGAAGAATTTCGACATGCAATGAATCATGCTTTTGCAAAAGGCGGGTTGCATGTTGTAGAGATTCGTACAACTCGTACAGAAAATGTAGAGACTCATCGCAGTTTGTGGAAACTTGTTTCCGAGGAAATAAATTTGTCAAACGGTGAGGAATAAGCAATGAGGTATCAATTAAGTGGTGTATCTTACTATGTGCACACCGAGGGGAAAGGAGAGCCGCTGCTTCTGCTTCACGGTTTTACCGGTTCTTCTCAAACCTGGCGTACCTTTATGAAGAAATTCGCTAAAGACTATCAGGTGATTGCTGTTGATATTATTGGTCATGGGCAATCAGCAGCTCCGAAAGAAATCAAACCATATTCAATGGAAGCAGTTGTGGAAGCACTGCATGAGCTGCTTCAACAGCTACCTCTATCACAGGTGAATGTAATCGGATATTCGATGGGAGGAAGACTTGCTCTTTCATTTGCTCAGCGATATCCACACCTTGTGAAAAAGTTGGTATTAGAAAGCGCATCGCCTGGTTTAAAAACACGAGAAGAACAAAAGCTAAGAAAAGAAAAAGATGAACAGCTGGCGAGCCGCATTATGGAAAATGGGATTGAAGAGTTTGTGAACTATTGGGAGGAAATCCCTCTTTTTCGTTCTCAAAAGCAATTGCCTCGTCATGTCCAAGAAGCGGTGCGTAAAGAAAGACTTTCTCATACAGAGATCGGCCTTTCCAACAGTTTGAAAGGAATGGGTACAGGAGTCCAGCCGTCCCTTTGGGAGAAGCTGGACGATCTGGTGATACCGGTTTTGCTTATTACAGGAGAAGTAGATCAAAAGTTTTGTTTAATTTCCAAAGAAATGCAAACATTAATACCAAATGCTACTTCTAAAATTATTTTAGGGACAGGCCATGCAATTCACGTGGAACAACCCGAGATTTTTGGTAGAATAGTAAGTGAGTTCTTAGCTACTACATAATTAGGAGGAAATAAAGATGACAGTTCAATGGACATCAGTACGTCAGTATGAAGACATTTTATACGAAACATATAACGGAATCGCTAAAATTACGATTAACCGTCCGGAAGTGCACAATGCATTCCGTCCAAAAACAGTAATGGAATTGATCGATGCATTTGCTTATGCTCGTGACGATGCAAGCGTTGGAGTAATTGTATTAGCAGGTGCTGGAGATAAAGCATTTTGCTCAGGCGGAGACCAAAGAGTTCGCGGCCACGGCGGCTATGTAGGAGAAGATGAAATTCCACGTCTAAACGTTCTAGATTTACAGCGTTTAATTCGCGTAATTCCAAAGCCGGTTGTTGCGATGGTATCAGGCTATGCAATTGGTGGTGGCCACGTTCTTCACGTTGTATGTGACTTAACAATTGCAGCGGATAACGCAGTCTTTGGACAAACAGGTCCTAAAGTGGGAAGCTTCGATGCAGGATATGGCTCTGGTTACTTAGCTCGCATCGTAGGTCATAAGAAAGCGCGTGAGATCTGGTTCTTATGCCGTCAGTACAACGCTCAAGAAGCACTAGACATGGGATTAGTAAACACGGTCGTTCCATTAGAACAGCTTGAAGCTGAAACAATTCAATGGTGTGAAGAGATGTTAGAAAAAAGTCCAACCGCTCTTCGTTTCTTAAAAGCAGCATTTAATGCTGATACGGATGGCTTAGCTGGTATCCAGCAATTTGCGGGTGACGCAACGCTTCTTTATTACACAACCGATGAGGCAAAAGAAGGTCGCGATGCATTTAAGGAAAAACGCAATCCAGACTTCCAACAGTTCCCACGTTTCCCTTAAACAGCTGAAACAGCTTGGTGATTATCATCAGGCTGTTTTTTCAATTTAATTTAGTTAATCAGTATAAAAAGGAGAGAAATTCATGAGTAGCCAAACGATTCCCAATGGGCTTATGCAAAGAGCATATTTGACGCCAAATCGAGTGGCGGTAGAAACACCGCAAACGTCTCTTACGTTTCAAGAGCTTCATAAACGTGTTCAAAAAGTAGCACATCAGCTTTCGTTTAACGGTGTAAAGCAAGGCGATACCATTGCTTTATACATGAAAAATAGCGTGGAGTTTATTGAGATTTTATATGCGGTTTCTTATATTGGCGCAAGGTTGCTGCTCGTCAACACGCGTTTGACAAACGAAGAAATTAATTATCAGCTAACAGATGCAAACGTGTCGTTGCTTATTGCGGATGAAACATTTTTAATGAGAGAATTCCAAAGTTCCATTACTCAGCTTACTTTACCTGCTTTAAAAAGTTCTCCAGAAGCAGAAACGGATTTTCAAAAAGCGTGGAATCTCGAGGAGACATTTACCATTATGTATACGTCCGGAACAACAGGTCATCCAAAAGGAGTGCTGCAGACGTATGGAAATCACTGGTGGAGTTCCGTTGGCTCAGCGCTTAATTTAGGATTAAACGAAAAAGACTGCTGGCTTATAGCGGTTCCTTTGTTTCATATTAGCGGCTTATCTATTTTAATGCGGAGCGTCTTTTACGGAATGAAAATCATTTTAGAAGAACGGTTTGAAGCAAGAGCAGTAAATGAAGCGATTGAAAACAAAGGGGTAACGATTATTTCGGTTGTTACTTCTATGCTGTCCAATATGCTCGATGAGTTAGGGGAACGAAAATATCCGCATACGTTTCGGTGCATGCTTTTAGGAGGAGGACCTGCACCGCTTACTATTTTAGAGGCCTGTGTGAATAAAGAAATTCCTGTTTATCAAACGTATGGAATGACAGAAACATCTTCACAGTTCGTTACGCTTTCACCTGAAGATAGTTTGCGAAAACTGGGATCAGCAGGTAAACCATTATTTCCATGTGCAATGAAAATTGTAGATAAAAAAGGAAATGAGACCAGCGAAGCAGGAGAAATCATTGTTAAAGGTCCAAATGTTACAAAAGGATATTTAAATAAACCTGAAGCTACTGAAAAAGCCCTTCAACAAGGCTGGTTCTATACAGGAGATATCGGGAAAGTGGATGAAGAAGGCTTTCTATATGTATTAGACAGACGTTCAGACCTTATTATTTCAGGTGGAGAAAATGTATATCCAGCTGAAATTGAAAATGTTTTGTTGAAGCATCCCGCTGTTAAAGAGGCCGGTGTAACGGGAATAGCTGATGAAAAATGGGGACAAGTGCCAGCTGCATGTATTGTTGTAAACGAAGACGTTTCAGATGAAGAATTATCTTTACACATTCAACAATTTTTAGCAAAGTACAAACTTCCAAAGTATTTCGCTCGAGTAGAGGAGCTGCCGCGAACGGCTTCTAATAAAATCATACGCCGGAAGCTATCATCTTTCATACAGAAAGGGAGCTAATCGATGATTATAAAAAAAGTACATCTTTATAAAATTGACATGAAGCTTCTTTCTCCTTTTTCAACAAGCTATGGTACAGTGCAGGATCGAGAATTGATTTTGCTTGAAGTAGAAGATGAACAAGGATTGACAGGGTGGGGAGAAGTAGTTGCTTTTTCATCTCCTTGGTATACGGAAGAAACGATTCAGACATGTTTTCATATGTTAGACGATTTTTTAATTCCCTCGCTTCTTAATCAGCAGCTTCAAAAACCAGAGGATGTTCAAAAGTTATTCAAACCTCTAAAGCGAAATAACATGGCTAAAGCAGCTTTAGACTGTGCTGTATGGGATTTGTATGCAAAGCGGCATAACAAACCGTTATCTGAAGTAATTGGAGGAGTAAGGTCTGCTGTAGAAGCTGGAGTGGTAGTTGGCTTAAATGATATTTCCATAATGAAAGAACAAATAAAGACTTACATGAAAGATGGTTATAAGCGCTTTAAAGTGAAAATTAAGCCGGGTGCTGACTATGAGCTACTGAAACAAATTCGAGATGAATTTCCAAGCATTCCTCTTATGGCTGATGCCAATTCAGCCTATACGTTAAGCGATAGTGATTTATTGAAGAAACTAGATGAATTGAATTTAATGATGATCGAACAGCCGTTAAGTTCTGATGATATCCTTGATCATCGATTGTTACAAAAGCAAATGCAGACGCCAATTTGCTTAGATGAAAGTATTGTGAGCTATGAAGATGCACGTCATGCAATTGAACAAAGAAGCTGTAAGATTATCAATGTGAAAATCGGTCGAGTTGGCGGAATGTCCGTAGCAAAGCAAATTCATGATTTGTGCGCCCAGCATGGTGTAAGACTTTGGGTTGGCGGAATGTTAGAAGCCGGGATTTCAAGAGCTCATAACATCGCCCTTGCGACATTGCCTTCTTTCACGATACCAGGTGATATTTCTGCGTCATCTCGCTATTGGGAAAAAGATATTATTAAGCCCGAAGTAGAGGTAGAAGCCGGAGTAATAAAGGTGAAGGGAAAACCGGGGATAGGATACGATATTGATAAAAAGTTTATCAAAACAATCACAGCATTTGAAAAAGAATACCAATAATTAAAAACCGTTTTTTTATGAAAAACGGTTTTTTTATTGGTGTTGTCAATGTTTAGTAGAAAAATAGGACAAATTTTTTAAAAAGAGCACATTGTTCCATCAAGCGTGTCAAAACATGTTATGATGGAATAGTTTGATGAAAAAAGTCGAAGAGTTTTACCGTAAAAAACAAAATTATTTTTGAAAATAGGTTGATAGTTTTCTAAGTTGTCCTATATAATGTGTTTATAACATAACACAATATGTTGTTCTGAAATCGATAATAAAATACTATATTTTGTGTTTTCCAGTGAAAAAGGTGTCTGATAAAAAGACTTAAAAGGGAATTTGGTGAAAATCCAAAGCTGTCCCCGCAACTGTGAATGCTGATGAAATAAGGAGATCCACTGTGAGTAAACATCATGGGAAGGCCTTAAAGTAAAAAGAAGCATAAGTCAGGAGACCTGCCTTTTTTATGTCGTTTTATCTTCTTCGGGAGGTGAGAGGGTAGAGCGAGGATTGAGAAAAGACTTAGTGTCTTCTTCTATCTTCGTTCTATTCGCTCACCGAGGTACGGTGAGCGATTTTTTTATTTTGAAGTGAAGAGAGGAGCCATATTTATGGTGAATACATTAAAGCCTACAATTCTACATGAATTAACTGCATATATTGAACGATTAAAAAAAGAATTTACGCAGCTTGATTTTTCTTTGTATGAGGAAAAGGTTATTCAAACTGTTACAGTAAAGGAAAATATGACGGACGAAAAGGTTGCAAACGTCCTAATTCTAGCAGCCTTAGAGCGTATTTCAATGGAAGAACCAGATTGGACGTACGTAGCGGCAGACGTCTACTTAAACGAACTATATCGAAAAGCAGCGGACAACCGAGGTTATGATAAAAAAGAGAAGTACGGTTCGTTTTATCAGCTTATTCAAGAACTAACAAAAATCGGCATTTATAATAAACAGCTATTAAAAACATATACAGAAGAAGAAATTAATGAAATTGCTTCAGTCATTATTCCTGAACGCGATCGTTTATTTACATACATTGGATTGTTGACATTAGCAGATCGCTATTTAGCGACATCACATGATAAGCGCGTATACGAATTACCGCAAGAACGTTTTCTTATCATTGCTATGACGCTGATGTCTCAAGAAAAGAAAGAAAATCGAACAGCATTAGTAAAAGAAGCGTACTGGGCGCTTTCTAGTCTATATATGACGGTTGCCACACCAACGCTTTCAAACGCAGGAAAGAGCTACGGACAGCTATCTAGCTGCTTTATTGATACGATTGATGACAGCTTACGCGGTATTTATGATAGCAATACAGATTTGGCCACGCTTAGTAAAAATGGAGGCGGAATTGGTGTCTACCTCGGTCATATTAGAAGCCGAGGAAGTGATATAAAAGGTTTTAAAGGCGTATCATCAGGAACAATTCCATGGATGAAACAGCTAAATAATACGGCTGTAAGTGTCGATCAGCTAGGTCAACGACAAGGAGCTATTGCCGTATATTTAGACGTATGGCATAAAGACATCTTTTCATTCTTAGACGCGCGTTTGAACAACGGTGACGAACGCCAGCGCACGCATGATTTATTCACTGGCGTATGTTTGCCAGATTTGTTTATGGAAAAAGTAGAAGCACGTGAAGACTGGCACTTATTCGATCCTCACGAGGTTCGTACGCTGATGGGCTATTCGTTAGAAGATTTTTATGATGAAGAAGAAGGCAGCGGTTCGTTCCGCACTCGTTACGCTGAGTGTGTAAATAATGAACAGCTTTCAAGAGAAACAGTACCTGCTATTGAAATCTTCAAGCGCATTATGCTTTCACAGCTTGAAACGGGAACGCCTTATATGTTCTATCGTGATACGGTTAACCGAGCTAATCAAAACCGCCACGAGGGCATGATCTACTGCAGCAACTTATGTACAGAAATTACGCAAAACCAAAGCACAACGGTCGTAACAGAGGAAATTACGGAAGACGGAAAAATTATTATTACAAAGAATCCGGGCGATTTTGTTGTATGTAATCTTTCGTCTATCAACTTAGCGAGAGCCGTAACTGAAGATGTGCTTGAACGTTTAATTCCAATTCAAGTACGCATGCTTGATAACGTTATTGAGTTAAATGATTTGCCGGTACTTCAAGCAAAACTAACGAACCAAAAGTACCGCGCAGTAGGGCTTGGCACATTTGGTTGGAACCATTTGCTTGCCTTAAAGAAAATAGCATGGGAAACAGATGAAGCGGTAGCATACTGCGATGAATTGTATGAGCAAATTGCTTACTTAACCGTACAGGCAAGCATGAACTTAGCTAAAGAAAAAGGCGCATATCCATTATTTAAAGGCTCAGATTTTGAGTCAGGCGCTTATTTTGAAACACGTAAATACACAAGCGAAGCGTGGAGCGAACTGCGTAACGAAGTTCAAAGCAATGGGATAAGAAATGGATACTTAATGGCTGTAGCACCTAATTCATCAACATCTATTATCGCGGGTTCTACTGCAAGTATTGATCCGATTTTCCGTAAGTTTTATTCAGAGGAAAAGAAAAACTATAAAATCCCGGTGACGGCACCAGATTTATCGCCAGCAACAAACTGGTATTATAAGTCCGTTTATTTAATTGATCAGCATTGGAGCATTAAGCAAAACGCCAAGCGACAGCGCCATATTGATCAATCCATTTCATTCAACTTATATGTGCAAAATGATATCCGAGCAAAAGAGCTGCTGGATCTTCATATGACGGCATGGAAAGAAAAGTTAAAAACGACCTACTACGTACGTTCAACATCAAGTGAAGTCATTGAAGAATGTGAAAGCTGTCATAGTTAAAAGGAGTGAATAATTAATGACAAGCATGTTAAAACGAGAATTAATGAACGAAACAGCTCCGAACCGTTCGACAGGAATCATTAACGGCAAGAGCTCAAATATTCTAAACTGGGATGACGTCCGATTTTCATGGGCGTTCCCTAAATACAAGCGTATGCTAGCTAACTTCTGGACGCCGTTTGAAATTAATATGGGTCAAGATATTAAGCAGTTCCCTCAGTTAACGGCTGACGAACAAGAGAGCTTTTTAAAAATCATCGGCCTGCTGGCGCTACTGGACAGTATTCAATCAGATTATGCTAGCAAAGTAGCTGATTATGTAACCGATTCTTCGATTAATGCTCTAATGATTATTTTAGCGCAGCAAGAAGTGGTTCATAATCATTCGTATTCATATGTTTTATCAAGTCTTGTACCAAAAGGAAAACAAGATGAAGTATTTGAATACTGGCGCACAGACGAAAAGCTTCGCGCTAGAAATGACTTTATTACAAACGGATATAAAGCATTTAGCGAAGAAGCAACGGTTGAAAACTTTTTGAAGTCTATGGTATATGATGTTATTTTAGAAGGCCTTTTCTTCTATAGCGGATTTGCGTTCTTCTATAATCTTGCGAGAAATCAAAAGATGGTGGCGACATCTACTATGATTAACTATATCAATCGTGATGAACAGCTTCACGTTGGGTTATTCGAAAAGATTTTCAAGGAAGTACTAAATGAAAATCCAGCTTATCGTACGGAGGAGCTAGAAACGTTTGTAGTTGAAACGTTCCAAGAGGCAGCTCGTCTTGAAATTGAATGGGCGGAATCTGTTATCGGAGAGAAATTCGACGGCATCACGATGAAAGAACTGCAGCAGTATATTGAATACATGGCTAATAAACGCTGTAATCAGTTAGGGTTCGGTCGAGCTGCTTTCCCAGAAGCACCGATTGAAAATCCCCTTCGTTGGATTATTGCTTACCAAGAGGTAGATTTAGGGAAAACGGATTTCTTTGAACAGAAATCACGACAATATACAAAAGCATCAGATGCGAATGGATTTGATGATCTATAAACACAAAAGCTGACTAATTTTCTTATTGATTAGTCAGCTTTTTTTAAGTGAATAAGTCCAAGTTCTAACGCACGTGTAGTAATTAAGTCATCAATTTCTTCTGGAATGTTTTCAAGTGTTCCCCATTTGTATGTCCATAAATGAGTGAACGATTGTACATAGATTGGAAAGGTTTGTTCATTTGCTTTTATTGCTTCTTCTTTAAAAAAATGAATCAATTGCTCAGTTTTCATACTAGTCTCCTTTTTTATGATCTTGAAGAGAGAAAAAAGACAACCCAGAGGCTGTCCTTTTGCGGGTTACGCTTCAGTTGGCTTGAACGTTTTACAGTCTGTTTCATAACTGCTTGCTGCATGTTTTCCGCTATGACTTACCACGTAAATTTCTTCTGCGCTGCAGTGATTTCCATTTTTCCAAAAGTGACAGTTATTTACTTCACAAAGAATGTTTTGTTCCAACGTTAACCCTCCTTTGTATGTGATAGCTATAGTATGGTCAAAATTCAACTAACTTATAAGAAAGGTGGTAGACTTTCATTTTAATTGAGAATTTTTATCAATTAAACATTGACAAAGAGAATCATTCTCAATTAAACTGTGTATATAGTAAAGAATACAGGTTGTTGTCAAATCATTAAATGAATAATTAATTGGGAGGGAACAAACATGTCATCAGTTATGGTTGTAGGAGGAGACAGGTTAAAGCATATTACAGATCGTTTAGCGGGAGAAGGGTTTAATGAAGTCATTCATTTAGATGGCCGTAAAAGCAATATGGTGAAGCGAGAAATACCCGAACATATTGGGTTTGTATTAGTTATTACGGATTTTATTAATCACAATATGGCAAAAGTCATTAAAGAGAAAGCAAAAAAACAAAAAAAACCGATTTATTTCGTCAAACATTCATGGAGTGCTATTCGTAAAGTGATTGAGCAAATTTCATGATTTAATTTTTAATCTTTATTGAGAATGAATTTCAATTAGGGTGGTGAGACATAGGTGGAATCGATAAAAGTGCACATAAAGACACTTTCTAACGACCACATCGAACAATTTATTCGATGTCCGTACAAATTTTATCAGCAGCAGCTTCTTTTGAAAAAAACATCTATAGATTGGAAACAGCTTGTTCAAGTAACTGTTCATCAAATCATTAAAACATACTATAGCAAGCCAGTTGAGTATCGCTCGAACCTCTATGTTTTACAGCTTATTGAAAAATATTGGCGCCTAAAGCCACATATGTTTTCATCACCTATTCACTATTACGATGCGTTAGCTAAAGTAAGCGATTATTTACTAAGGTTTTTAGGAGAGAAAGCACATGTGGAACTACCGCTTTTTGTGTTTGAGAAATACAGCGTTTATGTAGAAGAAATTCAAAGCAACCTTTCTCTAACAATTGATTTTGCTACATGGACAGAGAAGTCTTATGCGCTAACAAAATTCATTCTAGATGACCATGAAGAAGTGAAGAACGCAATGAAAGACTTTATAATCGTTTTTTCGAAACAAGCTTTTAAAAAGGTTCCTGAACAAATTCGTTTTTATTCATTATTAACTGGAGAAACAACAACTTATCATATTGCCCCACACGATTATCAAAAAGCCATACTTCAACTACATATTGTCAAAAGTGTGTTAATGGAACCAAAACATTTTCAAAAGAATTATGCATCCAGTGAGTGTGAAAACTGTCCTCTTCAACGAGAATGTTCTGAAGAAGGGGATGTGCGGCCAACACTGCTGGTGTAAAGGAGCGTTATTTACATGAAGAAAATCTTATTAGCTTATGCGAGTATGTCAGGTAACACAGAAGCGATAGCCGATTTGATCGAAGAAGAATTAGTCAAGCATGGATTGCATGTGAAACGAGCAGAAGTATATGACATTGATGCTTCTGATCTTGTGTCCGCAGAAGCTATTATCTTTGGAGCTTATACGTGGGGAGATGGAGAGCTGCCAGATGATTTTTTAGATCTTTATGATGAAATGGATGATATAGATCTCAGTCAAAAGCAGATGGCTGTATTTGGTTCAGGTGATTCATCATATGATGTTTTTTGCGGAGCAGTTGATTTAATTGAAGAAAAAATAAAGGAACGCAACGGAAATATAGCCGTTCCCGGTTTGAAAATCGAGCTCTCTCCCTTTGGAGAAGATGTAGAGAAATGTAAGGTATTTGCTAAAGATTTTGCTGAAATAGTAGCAAAATCTGCTGCTTTATAAGAAAACCCGGTCAAGTGCTGACCGGGTTTTTAATATGGCTTCTTTTTGCTGTATTCTTTATTATCTTTCATAAATAGACGCCAGAAATAAAAGAATCCAGGAAATAAAATCGCAAAGCCAACAATATACACAATAAATAACGAATGGAACGCATCGGGATGTGTAAATCCATTCTCAATCGTTACGTTTGGATACACGACATACGGTAAATGACTTCGTCCGTATACGTAACTTGCTAAGAAATATTGAAGGACGATTGATACCACGGCTAAACGAGGCATTCCTTTTCCTTTTTGAGAAGGCAGCAGCAGAGCAATACCAGCTATTACAAATAGACCTACAGATCCGTAAAGAAGAGGCTTAAACTGCATCATTTTATCATATAACCAACTGGCTTCTGATTGCATTGTAATCATAATAAAGATAGCCATTAGCAGTGAAAGAGGTCCTGTGATGAGCGCATCGCGCCGATAGACCGCATAAGCTTCCATTTCGTCAGATGACTTCGAGTAATCTGCTAATAAAAGAGACGAAAGAAACAGGGAAGAGGTAATGGCAAAACCAATAAATGAATAGACGTGCGGACTTGAAAACACTCTTGCTAAATTTAATCGCTGCGTTCCGTCAATTACATCAATAAATCCACCTTGACTTACTGGCAGTACGGCGATTAAAAAAGCAGGAATTAATACGCCAGATATACCGGATACATAAACCAACGCTCTCCGATATTTGAAGCTGCTAGCATAGTGTGAAAACACTAAAAATCCGCTTCGAATAGATAAGAGAAGTAAAATGATACTTCCCGGTACTAGTAGCACTGTTCCAAGCGTAAATGTAGCTCGAGGAAAAAAGCTAAACAGCGCAACAACAATCGCAACGATAAATACATTGGTTACTTCCCAAGTAGGCGATAGATATCTGTTTGCTACATCTGTAGCATTTGTTTTCGTACGGTTAATATATACCATCGACCAAAAACCAGCTCCAAAGTCCATCGTTCCCATTACGGCATAGATAAAAATGAAGCCCCATATTACAGTAATTGCTAGTAATGAATCACCCATATTCTCACATCCTTTTTAATCTGCTTGCGCAGCAAGCTCTTTAGAAAGCGGATTTCTTCTGAAATAAAACACCAGTACAAGGGCGACTGCGGCCACAAGTACGATATAAACAAGCAAAAATAAAAAAAATAGAATATGCAAATTAGCAGAAGTAGTAACCGCTTCCGATGTACGCATAATGCGGTAAATGACCCACGGCTGTCTTCCTGTACATGCAAAAATCCATCCGAATTCAATGCCCATGATGGCAAGAGGACCGGTTGCGACAAATGCCCACATGAAAATTTTCGGGAAGCTTTTCTTCTTTAAAAACTTGTACCAAACAACGCCCACTAGCGCCACTAAAATTAAAATCGATCCGATAATGACCATACCGTTAAACAAGGTGTGCACAAAAAGCGGCGGCCAATAATCCCTAGGGAAGTCATTGAGTCCAGTAATCACTGTATTAAAGCTATTACCCGACAAGAAGCTGAGCATCCACGGAAACTCAATTCCATACTTGACTCGCTGTTCTTTTTCATCTGTAAATCCGCCTAAAGCTAATGGCGCATGATCTTGCGTTTCAAATAGACCTTCAGCTGCTGCAAGTTTTTCGGGTTGATATTCGTATACTTTTTGCATCGATTCATGTCCATTCAAAGCTGTTACAAAAGAAAAAATCCCGCCAATTACTAATCCCATCATCAACGCTTTATGATGAAATTTATATTCTCTTGGATTATGTTTTCGCGCACGAAGCATTTTAAAGGCAGCGACTGAAGCAATGACAAAGCCTCCGGTTGTATAAGCAGAAACGGCTACGTGACCGGACGTTACAAAGAAACTCGGATTAAAGAAAGCTGCCCAAGGATCTACGCTTGCAATTTCGCCATTTAAAATTCGAAAGCCAGCAGGTGTTCCTTCAAATGCGTGCACGTTTGTAATTAAAACGGCAGAGGCAAGAGCTCCTATTGCTACTAAAATTAGACTGATAATCCTCATTTTTCGAGAAATACGGTCCGCTGCGTATACGTAAATAGAGAGAAAAAGAGCCTCAATAAAGAAAGCATAAATTTCAATTTGAAAAGGAAGAGCCATCACTTTTCCTACGATTTCCATAAAACCCGGCCAAAGCAACGCTAGTTGTACACCAGCAATCGTTCCCGTAGGAATAGCGACTCCAAGCAGGACAGCAGCTCCTTTTGTCCAGCGCTGTGCCATAAGTTCATAATCTTTATCTTTTGTTTTGTAGTAAAGAATTTCAGCCAATAAAATCATGAGAGGAATGCCGACGCCAAGAGTGGCAAAGATGATATGTACTCCCATGTTCAGACCAAACATTGAACGTGCAGTAACTAAATGATCCATTCATTTTTCAACCTTTCCAGTAAAGTATTGATAAACCTTATTGTCCACTTTTTACCACGCTTTATGCATCAGAATTGGTAAAACATATATCTTGAAAATAGTAATCATTACGATTATAATAAGTATATATTGATTTAAAGGAGAGATATTTAATGAAAACAAATATTCATCCAGACTATCGTAAAGTTGTATTTATGGATACAAATAGCGGAACATCATTTTTATCAGGATCTACAAAACAATCAAATGAGACCGTTCAATGGGAAGATGGCAACACATATCCGTTTTTAAAAGTTGAAATCAGTTCGGATACACATCCATTTTATACAGGAAAACAAAAATTTGCTGATAAAGGCGGCCGTGTAGAACGCTTTAAGCAAAAATATAAATTACAATAAAAAAACTAGCCGGGAGGCTAGTTTTTTTATTAATATAATGCTTTTTTCAGCGTATCAATGTTGTGTTGCATAATGGAGAAATAATCTTCTTTATTTTTAACATCGTTTTTCGTTAATGACTCTAAGTTATGAAGGGTTAAAGCTTGAGCTCCCACTTCATTTTTTACAAGCGTAGACACTTTAGGCTTTAAATTTTGGTCAAAGATAAAGTATTTGATATGGTCTTTTTTTGCTTGTTTTACGATGTTTTCTAATTGTTTTTGAGACGGCTCATTTGTAGGAGATAAACCAGCTACGCTAATTTGCTTTAAGCCGTATCGTTTTTCCCAGTAGCCATAGGCTGCATGTGATACTAAAATTTCTTTATGAGGTGCGTCGCCAATCGTTGTTTTTAGCTCTTGGTCTACATCTTCAAGCTGAGTCTTTAACGCTTGGAAGTTCTTTTCAAACTCTGCTTTTTTATCTGGTTTTAATTCAATAAGTTCATTCTTAATATTTTCTGCTAATTGAATAGCTAAAACAGGATCAAGCCAAACGTGAGGGTCTGTATCTCCGTGGTTATGCTCTTCTTCATGTGCATGTTCGTCTTCGTGGGCATGCTCATCTTCAGAACTCTTTGCTAGTTCAATTCCTTTTGCAGCTTCTACTAAAGCGACATCTTCATTCTTTAGCGTAGACTGTGCTTTATCTGCAAAGCCTTCAAGCCCAATTCCTGAGTAAACGAATGCGTCCGCGTTTGCGATTTTGACCATTGTTTTTGTGGTAGGTTCAAATGAGTGAGCATCTACACCGGTTGGTAAAATGCTTTTAGCTTCTACATATTTTCCACCGATTTTTTCAGTGAAGTCCTGTAAAGGGTAAATTGTTGTGTAAACTTCTAATTTTTTATTTTTATTATCAGATGCGTTATTTGCACTGCTTGAACTGCATCCTGCAAGAGCTGTTCCAATTCCTAATGCAAGCACCATTAAAAGTGGTTTGAATTTCATTATGTTGCTCCTTCCGTTCGTATCGTAACCATTTATGACCTATGTTATTATATCGTAATTATTACGATTTGAAAACTAAAAATTTACGCGCTTACTGTAAACTTAGGAAGGGGATCTTTGAGAGTAGCCCAATCTTGATTCATTTCCTCATTTGTCAGCAGGCAGTGGTCTAAAGTTTCAATTATTTCAGCTTTGTTCATATCAATACCAATGAATACAAGCTCGTTAATACGGTCTCCAAATTGTTCATCCCATTTCGCTCGTAATTCAGGTTCTTCCTTTAAGGTTTGTTCCCTTTCTTCCGGTGCGTAAGTTGCTACCCATTCACCCGCGCCTTGAATCATAATGGACGTACCCGCTTGAGAAAGAAGTCCTGCCATATTATTACGTGAAGCAAGCCAGAAAAATCCTTTTGCACGTACAATATCAACCGGCCAATTCTCTAACCATTTCATAAAACGTTCAGGATGAAGGGGACGATTCCTTCTATATACAAAAGAAGAAATACCGAACTCTTCTGTTTCAGGCGTATGGTGTTCTTCATTTAATTCTTTAATCCACCCGGCTCCTTGACTAGCTTTTTCAAAGTCGAATAAGTCGGTATGAAGTATGGATTCAAGTTTTACCTCACTATTAATTGTTTGGATAACAGTGGCCTCTGAGTTTAATTTGTGAAGAACAGCCTGTAGCTCATCTGCATCATCTTTTGTTAACAAATCAACTTTGTTTAATAAAATGACGTTTGCAAATTCAATTTGATCGATTAATAAATCAACCACTTCTCTTTTATCGTTTTCATCCGTTCCTTCTTTGCGGTCTAATAAGCTTTCGCCGGATGAAAAATCTTCCCAAAAGCGATTAGCATCTACTACAGTGACCATCGTATCTAATGAACACTTCTGAGTTAAATCGATGGCAAGGTCTTCATCAATATAAGTAAATGTTTGAGCAACAGGGATAGGTTCGCTGATTCCGGAAGATTCAATGACAATATAATCAATATCATCATTGTCAGCGAGGCGTTCTACCTCTTTCATTAAATCATCTCGAAGCGTACAGCAAATACAGCCATTTTGCATTTCAACAAGTTTTTCTTCTGTTCGAGAAAATCCGCCTTGTTTAACTAAGTCTGCATCAATATTTACTTCGCTCATGTCATTGACAATGACCGCGACCTTTAAACCTTCTTTATTTTTTAAAATATGGTTCAAAAGAGTTGTTTTACCTGAACCAAGGTATCCGCTTAAAACGGTAACGGGAATTTTTTTCACTGTTATAACCTACTTTCTTGTTTGTAAATAATAATGATTACGATTTAACACTTTTCATCTTATAGGAAAAAGTATTATAATACAAGAAAGAATTTTTTTTATGAAGGAGAAGACAGCAGATGAGCTTATTACAAGATGTTTTAGAATTCAACCAAAAATTTGTAGAAGAAAAGAAGTATGAACTTTACGAAACAAGCAAATTCCCTAATAAAAAAATGGTTATTTTATCGTGTATGGACACAAGATTGGTAGAATTACTTCCACACGCTTTAAATCTGCGTAACGGAGACGTGAAAATTGTTAAAAACGCAGGAGCGCTTGTTTCACATCCATTTGGAAGTATTATGCGAAGCATTTTAGTAGCTGTGTACGAGCTTCAAGCAGATGAGGTATGTGTAATTGGTCACCATGACTGCGGAGCAGGTAAACTTCAGGCGGAACCTTTTTTAGAGAAAGTAAGAGCAAAAGGCATCTCAGATGAAGTGATTAATACCATTGAATATTCTATGGACTTGAAACAATGGTTAACGGGTTTTGATTCAGTAGAAGAGACTGTTCAGCATAGTGTAGAGACAATCCGTAATCATCCTCTATTTTCAAAAGATACTCCTGTACATGGACTAGTTATTGATCCAAATACAGGAAAGCTAGATGTTGTTGTAAATGGGTATGAAGCAATCGAAAACAACTAAAGCTTAGTGTGATTTTTTCTCAGGTACTTCATCGATGCCACCCGGATGGAACGGGTGGCATTTTAAAATGCGTTTTACAGTCAAATAAGATCCCTTTACGGCACCGAAGCGTTTAATGGATTCAACTCCGTACTGGGAGCAAGTAGGGTAAAACCGGCACCTTGCCGGAAGAAAAGGTGAAATTCCTTTTTGATATCCTTTTATAAGTAAAAGCAAAAGCTTTGCAATCATTTATTATCACGTTCTTTCTTTCGTGTTTGCTCATACTATAAGGGATAGAAGGAATAAAAAGCAACTAAAAGAAATAAAGGTTATTAAATGGATGAAATATATCGGAATTGCATGTTATGATAGGTGAAAGAAGAAAAAAGGAGTGGTATTATGCCATCAGTAGAAAGTTTTGAGCTAGATCATAATGCGGTTAAAGCACCTTACGTAAGACACTGCGGTGTTCACAAAGTGGGAAGCGACGGCGTTGTAAATAAATTTGATATTCGTTTTTGCCAGCCAAACAAACAAGCAATGAAGCCCGACGTTATTCATACATTAGAGCATTTATTAGCTTTTAACATTCGTACTCATGTAGAAAAATATGATCACTTTGATATTATTGATATTTCGCCTATGGGATGTCAAACTGGGTACTACTTAGTAGTGAGCGGCGAGCCAACTGTGCGTGAAATTATTGACTTGTTAGACGATACGTTAAAAGATGCAATTAACATTACTGAAATTCCAGCAGCAAACGAAAAGCAGTGCGGTCAAGCGAAACTTCACGATTTAGAAGGAGCAAAACGCTTGATGAAGTTCTGGCTAGAACAGGACAAAGAAGATTTAGAAAAAGTATTTGGCTAAAAATAAGCAGTCCGCTGGGCTGCTTATTTTATTTGAAAAAAGATGAAGAAGTTTCTCTGAGTCTAAAGAAAGGGAAATGTCTCTTTTTATGAAAAAAATGTTTTAATCAACTAAAAAAGGGTACAACTATATTATACAAAGAGTTCACAAAGGAGCGAAAAACATGGCAGCAAACGTAAATGAAATCGTTAATAAACAAGTAGCGAATTTTAGTGTAATGTACATAAAACTTCATAACTTTCACTGGTACGTAAAAGGTGAACAATTCTTCACTCTTCACGAAAAGTTTGAAGAGCTGTATACGGAAACAGCTACCATTATTGATGACCTTGCAGAACGCCTTTTAGCATTAGAAGGAAAACCTGTGGCAACAATGAAAGAATCGTTAGAACTTTCTTCTATTAAAGAAGCTGATGGAAGCGAAACGGCTAAAGACATGGTTGCTTCTTTAGTAAGCGATTTTGATACGCTAACTGCTGAATTAAAAGAAGGAATGGACGCAGCCGGTGAAGCGGGCGATGAAACAACAGGAGACATGCTGCTAGCCATTCATCAAAGCTTAGAAAAGCATACGTGGATGTTAAAATCATTCCTAGGAAAATAATTAAAACCTGCGAGTAATCGCAGGTTTTTTTATGATAAGATGGACGAACACTTTTCTTTCACCGGCATATACTGTAGGGATATGACTGCTGAAAGGGTGAAAAAAGTGGATATGCAGAAGCTTTCTGTCTTGATAATTTCAAGTTTAGGTTCACTGGCTTTTTTTTTATTTGGAGAGTGGGACTATTTACTAATGGCTTTAGTAGCATTAGTGGCAATGGATTACTTGACAGGCACGATTGCAGCTTTTATAAATAAACGTTTATCTAGCAAAGTAGGTTTTAAAGGAATTGCCAAAAAGATTTTTATTTTTGCCATGATTGCTGTAGCGAACTTTATCGATTCTGTATTTTGGGAAAACGGTCATATTATTCGAGATGGAGCTATTTTGTTCTATATTTTAAACGAAATGATTTCAATTACAGAAAACGCAAGAATTGTAGGGGTTCCGATTCCAGAGCCGTTAAAAAAAGCAATAGCGATTTTAAAAGACCGCTTTAAATCTTAGAGTGTATAAAAAAAGAATAAGATACAAATAAGAAAGATAAGTTGGCACTAGAAAGAAGGAGCTGAATATCTTTCATGACAAAAAAATATTATGTATCTCTGAGTTCAGGGGAAATCAATCAGTCAAATACTGCTTCAGATTGGAATTATGCGATTGAAGCAACAGATGAAGAAGTGGAGCAGCTGAGAACCTATTTAGATCAGCGCGCTTCAAGCGATTGGTCAAGCTTTTGGCGATCACATATTCCGTATCTGGAGTATCATCATGATTCTCAAAATGATATGTACGATAAAACAACAGTTGACATATATGCCATGCTTTATAAGCTGGGAGACGATGAAACAAAATCACATATCAAACAGATGAATATTTTATCTTCAGATAGAATGGAATAAGGGGTAAAAAGCAAATAAAAAAAGTACGAGCATACTTTTCTTATCAGGTATGTCCGTAATGTATGATAAAATAAGGGAAAAATCAAATGGAGTTTGAGTCGACCATGTACACATTTAAGGATGCATATCATAATCAAGTATTTTTATCATTTGAAAAAAATCCATTCTCGAAAACTCCACGTCATGTTTGGGTCGTATGCAGGTATGAAAATCAATGGTTGCTAACTAATCACTCAAAACGAGGTTTAGAATTTCCCGGAGGAAAGCTAGAAGGCAATGAAGTACCAGAAGAAGCAGCGGTTCGAGAAGTATTTGAAGAAACAGGCGGAGAAGTCTCTTCTTTGACTTATATTGGTCAGTACAAAGTAGTAAGTAAAGGAAAGACCATTATTAAAAATATTTATTTTGCTACTATTGGAAATGTAATTAAAAAAGAAGACTACATGGAAACAGATGGTCCCGTAATGATTGATGAACTACCTTCGGGCATTCAAAAAGATGATGCATACAGCTTCATCATGAAAGATAATGTTTTACAATATGTAATGAAATATGTAAAGAGAACATTTTTGTAAAAGCATCGTATCAATAAAAATCCCCCCGTTTGTACGGGGGGATTTTTTATGAGCGTCGGATCAATTTCTTTTCTAAATAAGCAACGCCTTGGTACATAATCGTAGCGAAAATGGCAATTAATAATAAGCTGAGAAGAACAAGAGTAAAGTTGAAGACTTGGAAACCATAAATAATCATATATCCAAGCCCTTTCGAAGAAACTAAAAATTCTCCTACGATGACGCCTACCCAAGATAAGCCGACATTTACTTTAAATGTGGAAATAATGGCAGGCATGGAAGCTGGAAGAATAGCTTCTTTAAAACAGCGGGTTTTCGTTGCCCCGAAGCTTTTTAGTAATTTAATATAGTTTGGATCAACTTCTTTAAAGGCTGTGTAAACGACGATGGATGTAATGATAACGGATATAATCGCTCCCATCGTTAAAATTGAGAAAAATCCTGGCCCGATTGCTACAATTAAAATAGGGCCCAGCGCTACTTTAGGCATGGCGTTTAAGATAACGAGGTAAGGATCTAATATATGTGCAAGCCTAGTTGAATACCAAAGGGCCGTTGCAAGTAAAATACCTAGTAATGTGCCTAGAATGAAGCCAAGAACCGTTTCAAATAATGTAAAACCAATATGTTCTGCAAGCGAGCCGTCGGCAAGTTTAATTAGAAATAAATGCCATACTTTAGTAGGAGAACTGAAAATTAAAGGGTCAATCCACTTTAAACGAGAAGCCAGTTCCCAGAAGCTAAAAAAGGCTAAGAACATGACCAGCTGCACGCTCAGTACTAATCGTTTTTCGCCCCGAACCTTGCGAAGGTAGCTTTCGTGAAGAGTATCTAGGGAGCTAGTGGGTTTCAAGTTGATCAAGCTCCTTCCATATGTCCATAAATAAATCGTTATAGACAGGATGCTGTCGTGCTTCAAACGGAGAAAGGGTTCGTAAAATAGAAGGAACCGTGAATGTTTTTGCGATTTTTCCCGGCTTGGCTGAGAATAAAAAGATTCGGCTGCTCATAGCAATGGCTTCGCCGATATCGTGCGTGACCAAAACAGCCGTTTTTTGATAAGTCATCAGCGTTTTGGAGACAAGTTCTTCAAGCTTGAGTTTTGTTTGAAAATCAAGTGCTGAAAAAGGTTCATCCAAGAGTAAAATAGCGGGGTCAATGGCAAGTGTTCGGACTAAAGCGACGCGTTGTCTCATGCCTCCGGATAACTGGTGTGGATATAGGTCATCTACGCCTTGTAGACCAATTTCTTTTAGGAGTAACAGTGCTTTACTCTCTGTTTTATCTGTTAGCTGTCCGCGAATTTCAAGACCAAGTAAAATATTTTCTTTAATGGTTTTCCACGGAAACAAATAATCTTGTTGAAGCATATAACCGATGTTTGGGACTGATGTTCCGATATTTTCACCGTCTATTGTGACAGAGCCGGACGTTGGTTCAATCAAGCCTGCAATAATCGATAGAAGCGTCGTTTTTCCACATCCGCTTGGGCCGAGAAAGGAAACAAATTCTCCTTCTTCAATAGACAAATTAATATGTTCAAGTGCAGTGGTAGCAGACTTTGTCGTAAGATACATATGCTGAACATCTTGAATGTGAAGTTTTGTCATATTACTCACTCATTGCATCTTTTGCGAATTTTGTGTTGACTAGCTTGTTGTGATCGATGTGTCTTGGAAGTTCTCCAGATTCATCCATTATTTTTTGTAAATGATCCCACTCTTTTTGATCTAATAAAGGGTTGGTTGCAAAAGATTTTTGGGATTTATAGCGGTCAATTACGGTTTTTAGCGTGTCTTTAGGTGTATCTTCAAAATACGGTGCAACCACTTCAGCAATTTCATCTGTGCTATGTGTATTCACCCATTTTTGTGCTTTGTAAATAGCTCGAGTAAATTTAGCTGCTGCTTCAGGGTTATCTTTTAAATAGCTTTCTTTGGCCATAAATGTTGTATAAGGAACTGTTCCTGATTCTTTTCCGAAGGAAGCAACGATATGTCCTTTTCCTTGTTTCTCTAAAATACTAGCCGTTGGCTCAAATAATTGAACGTAATCTCCAGTACCAGAAGCAAAAGCATTCGCAACGTTAGCAAAATCAATGTTTTGAACGAGTTTTACATCTTTTTTAGGATCAATATTATGCTGTTTCAACACATATTCCCCTACCATTTGCGGCATGCCGCCTTTACGTTGACCAAGAAACGTTTTGCCTTTAAGCTGATCCCATGAGAATTGATCGACTTTTTTACGCGCTACTAGAAATGTTCCGTCTGTTTGGGTTAGCTGCGCAAAGTTGATGACGGGATCACTAGAGCCCTGTGCATATACGTAGATCGAAGTTTCAGAGCCGACTAAGGCGACGTCGATGCCGTCAGATAAAAGTGACGTCATTGTCTTATCTCCGCCCCACGTTGTTTTTAAATCTACCTTTAGTCCTTCTTCTTCAAAAAAGCCTTTTGAAATAGCGACGTACTGGGGAGCATAAAAGATAGAGCGAGTTACTTCACCAACGCGCACCGTCTGTACAGATGTTGTTTTGCTGCAGCTAATTAGTGGGATGAGTAAAATCATAATAGCAAGCAAAGAAAAAAGCCATTTGATTGGTTTCATAAAGCAAACCTCCTTAAAAGAATAAAATATTTTATGATAATGTATGTAAGAAAGTAGAAGAAGGTGAGTGCCTACATAACCATGTGGAAAATCAAAGAAGTATTAGCCAACGATTGAAAGTCCACCGTGGCGGGAAAAAGTATACCAGTCGTATAAAGAATGGAGGAAAAAAATGAAAGATGGAACAATTCTTCATAAACAGCGTTTCCCATCATCAAACCCTCGCGTGGCGCTGTGGGTGATTACATATGCATGTCAAGGGCTTAAGATTAAAGGAATGCTCGCAGAGCCAAAAGAAAAAGGAATGTATGACGGCTTTTTATACTTGAGAGGAGGTATTAAGAACGTAGGAACGGTTCGTCCTGCTCGACTCATTCAATTTGCTTCTCAAGGTTTTATTGTGATGGCTCCGTTCTATAGGGGAAATCAAGGAGGCGAAGGAAACGAAGATTTTGCAGGAGATGATCGTTACGATGCTTTTGCTGCTTACGATTTATTGAAACAGCTCCCTAACGTCAACCGTGACCGCATTCATATTTTTGGGTTTTCAAGAGGGGGAGTGATGGCTTTACTCACAGCCATTGAAAAAAACGACAGCCGCTCTCTTGTGTTATGGGGAGGCGTCACGGATATGGTGCTGACATATGAAGAAAGAGAAGATTTAAGAAGAATGATGAAGCGGGTGATTGGAGGAACGCCTTCTAAATATCCTGAAAGATACGAATGGAGGACACCTTTGCACCGTGCTCATCTCGTCGAGCCGCCGGTCTTGCTTATTCATGGTTTAGAAGATAAAAACGTGTCGATTGATCATTCCTATCAGCTCGAATCTAAACTAAAGAAGTCCAATAAAAAAGTTACCAGCTGGTACTTCGAAAACTTTCCACATGCTTTTCCACCAAAAGAAAACCGAGAAACGGTGAAGAAGTTAACGAAGTGGATGAAAGCGCAATAAAAGATATGCTACGATAGAGAAAACAAGTAGAATAACAGTGAGGAGTGAGAAAAAATGGGGATGCCGCTAGAATTAAATACAATGATTGTGACAAAAGGCAACGAAAAGCGTGTAACGGATAACATTTTTCAAATTGAGAAAAAAGGATATCGCTTGTATCCGTTAGATATTCCATTAAACATTCACAAAACGAAAACTGGAGAATGTATTGGAACTGCTGTTGTGCGTAAGGTAGAAATGGAACAGGAAAAAACCATTGTCACATATGAACTGACAAAATTACACTCGACTAATTAAAAAACCGATCGTCTCTAAGACGATCGGTTTTTTATTAGACTCTAGGTCCGCCTAATGTTGAAATATCAGATGCTACATCATTAAAACGCTTGAAATTAGCTTTGAATTTAGCAGCAAGCTCAGTTGCTTTTTGATTATAAGCTGTTGCATCGTTCCATGCTTTAGAAGGCTGAAGCACTTCATCAGGAACTCCCGGAACATGAGTTGGAATCGATAAACCAAAAATAGCATCTGTTACTGTTTCGGTATTAGCTAGTTCTCCTTCAAGGGCTGCTTGAACCATAGATCGAGTGTAACTTAACTTCATTCGTTCGCCCACGCCGTATTCACCGCCGGTCCATCCAGTATTTACAAGGTAGACATTTACATTATGTTCATCGATTTTCTTTCCTAGCATTTCTGCATAAGTTGTTGGAGCAAGAGGTAAGAAAGGCTCACCAAAGCATGTAGAGAAAGTAGCCTGTGGCGATGTTACGCCGCGCTCTGTTCCAGCTAACTTACTAGTGTATCCGCTCAGAAAATGGTACATCGCTTGTTCTTTTGTAAGCTTGCTGATTGGAGGCAAGACGCCGAAGGCATCAGCAGTTAAAAAGACAATAGCTGTAGGGTGCCCAGCAACGCTTGGCAATACCGTATTATCAATAGAGTCAATTGAATAAGCGGCACGAGTATTCTCTGTTAAACTATTATCATTGTAATCTGCTACTTTCGTATTTTGATTTAACACTACATTTTCCAGTACGGCGCCGAAGCGAATTGCATTGAAAATTTGCGGTTCTTTTTCTTCGGAAAGCTGAATGCACTTCGCGTAGCATCCTCCTTCAATATTAAATACACCAGAGCTTGACCAACCGTGCTCGTCATCTCCGATTAAACGACGGTTTGCATCAGCAGAAAGCGTTGTTTTACCCGTTCCAGATAAACCAAAGAATAATGCAACGTCACCTTCTTCTCCTACGTTAGCAGAACAGTGCATGGATAGAATATTGTTTTGAGGAAGCAAGAAGTTCATCACTGAGAAAATAGATTTTTTCATTTCACCAGCGTATTCAGTTCCTCCAATTAGCACAATACGTCGCTCTAACGAAAGAATAATGAAGGTTTCAGAATTTGTCCCGTCTGTTTCAGGATCAGCTTTGAACGTTGGAGCTGCTACAATTGTAAACGGCTTCACATCATCATTTGTTTTTTGTTCGGCTGAAGGGCGAATGAATAACTGCTGAGCGAATAGGTTGTGCCATGCAAATTCATTAACTACTTGAATTGGTAACTGATACTTTTTATCAGCTCCAGCATATCCATTAAAAACAAAAAGTTCATCCTGCTTCTTTAAGTGGGTTAAGACTTTTTTGTATAGCGCATCGAATCGCTGAGCAGAAATTGGCTGATTGACAGGTCCCCATTCAACCGTTTTTGAAGACACAGCATCGCTTACAATAAATTTATCTAAAGGAGAGCGACCTGTATATTTCCCAGTTTCGACTGACACAGCACCTGTAGAAGTCAGCGTTCCTTCGCGTCGAGCTAGAATTTTTTCAACAAGTTGTGGAACAGATAATTGGTGTTTTGTTGTTTTTAATTGAAGCAAACCATTTAATTCGATAGACATATCAACAGTACTCATGTGCACTACCTTCCTTTTTTAGCTATTATTTATTCATTAATGTTTGAAATTTATAATTAGTATAACACATTTATTTAATTATTCTATACTATTTAACTAAAAATGTTTGTGTATTATAAAAAAATGTACGTTATACCTATTTTAGACACATGTATATGTGCTAGAAGCGAAAAAAGTGAAGCTATTTTAAGTGAAAGCCTCATTTTGATCTGTCTTATTAACCAAACTTAGTAATAATTCTTAATAAGATGTACTATTTCAGAATTTGAGTATGTTACATTAAAACCGATTCAAACATAAAGAGATGATTTCCATTTGAATGTTGTTGACAGTGAAGCGCTTTTTCATGTATTATATGTCCTTGAACGGATACTCTCTTATCCCGAGCTGGTGGAGGGACAGGCCCTATGAAACCCAGCAACCATCGTCATTTTTTTGTGTAGACGATAAGGTGCTAACCTGATGCAAGGGCACAACCTTGATCGATAAGAGTGAAAGGCTTATGTAGAATTTGATACCTTTCCTCGATACAAGGAAAGGTTTTTTTATATTTTTTAACGTGTAATGAAAATAAGGGAATGAGTACCGTATCACAATGTATCGTATTTATAAGGAGGAAAACTGATGTCAACACAACGTCGTCTGTTCACGTCAGAATCTGTTACAGAGGGACATCCCGATAAAATTTGTGACCAAATTTCTGACTCAATTCTTGATGCTATCCTAGCAAAGGATCCAAATGCTCGTGTTGCTTGTGAAACAAGCGTAACAACTGGTTTAGTTTTAGTAAGTGGTGAAATTACAACTTCTACTTACGTGGATATTCCTAAAACAGTTCGTGAAACAATTAAAGGAATTGGCTATACTCGTGCAAAATACGGATTTGATGCTGAAACTTGTGCAGTATTAACATCTATCGACGAGCAGTCAGCTGATATCGCTGCTGGTGTAGACCAGGCGTTAGAAGCACGTGAAGGTCAAATGTCAGATGAAGAAATCGAAGCAATCGGAGCTGGAGACCAAGGGTTAATGTTTGGTTATGCATGTAACGAAACAAAAGAATTAATGCCTCTTCCAATTTCATTAGCTCATAAACTTGCTCGCCGTCTAACAGAAGTACGTAAAGAAGAAATTCTTCCTTACCTTCGCCCGGATGGTAAAACACAAGTAACAGTTGAATATGATGAAAACAACAAACCTGTTCGCATCGATACAATTGTTATTTCAACTCAGCATCACCCAGAAGTAACGTTAGAGCAAATTCAACGTAACTTAAAAGAATATGTTATTAATCCAGTTGTTCCCAACGAGTTAATTGATGAAAATACAAAGTATTTCATTAACCCAACAGGACGTTTCGTAATCGGCGGTCCTCAAGGAGATGCTGGTTTAACTGGTCGTAAAATTATCGTTGATACTTACGGCGGATATGCTCGTCACGGCGGCGGTGCATTCTCTGGTAAGGACGCAACAAAAGTAGACCGTTCAGCAGCTTATGCAGCTCGTTATGTTGCGAAAAACATTGTAGCAGCTGATCTTGCTGATAAATGTGAAGTACAACTAGCATATGCAATTGGTGTTGCACAGCCAGTATCTATTTCAATTGATACATTCGGTACAGGAAAAGTTTCTGAAGAAGTACTAGTAGACGTAGTACGCAAAAACTTTGATCTACGTCCAGCAGGCATCATTAAAATGCTTGATTTACGTCGCCCAATTTATAAGCAAACAGCAGCTTACGGCCACTTTGGTCGTACGGATGTGGAGCTTCCTTGGGAGTTCACAGACAAAGCGGAAGCATTAAAAACTCAAGCTTTAGCTAAATAATAAAAAAATCTCCGTGAAAACGGAGATTTTTTTATGCCCATTGAATACCTGCAGCAGATTTTTCTACGACACCTTCATATTCTGAAAGCAAATGCTGAAAAATGGCGTCCCATGATTGAGTAAGAGCATATTGTCTCGCTGCATGCCCAAAGTGAAGCCGCTGATGCAAATCATCGAGTAAATCTGTAATAGCCGAACTGAATTCTTCTAAGGAGTGAGGTTTGCAAAGGTAGCCGTTTCGCCCGTGCTGAACCATCTGTTTAACTCCTCCTGCATTTGCTGCCACTACAGGAGTTCCAGAAGCAAGAGACTCCAGCACAACATTTCCGAAGGTTTCTGTTTCTGAAGGAAAAACAAACAAATCAGATGATGAATAGATATGAGCAAGTTGCTTACCTTCAAGGAAGCCTGTAAATGTCATATGCTCAGATGCTTGCTGCTGCATTTGTTCTTTTAAAGGGCCGTCTCCCACAATAACCCAGTGAATTTGATGGCGGATATGATCGGGCAGAGATCGTGCAATTTTTATTAAAAAATCAGCGTTCTTTTCTTTAGCTAATCTTCCTACATACGTTAAAATGTAGGGCTTTTTAATATTATATTTAATACGAATATCAAAGCGGTCATAGTGGGGATGAAATAATCTATGATTTACTCCTCGCGCCCAAATAGCTACGTTGTGAAACCCTTGCTCTTCTAGCTGCTGTTTGGTCACTTCAGAGGGAGCGAATATTTTTTGTACAGGTTTATAAAACCATTTCATATATTTTTGCAGTGGTACACGCATTTTTTCAAGTTCATAGTGAGATAAATAATCATCAAAATTGGTATGATAAGAGCCGACAAGAGGAACACCTAATCTTTTCCCGTAATAGGAGCCGCAAAGCCCCATTGTAAAAGGAGTGGCCAAATGAATAATAGAAGGATTGAATTCCTGCAGCTGCTTTTTAATTTTTAGAACGTTTGGCAATGAAAAGCGGCTGTTTGGATAAAGAAAAAACGGCATGCTGGGCGAACGGTGAACATACGTTGAAAATGACTGATCATGAGCAAATTCTGGAGCAAATACCTGGATGGGAATTTGCTTTGATTTGACGTACTGAGTAAATTGATAAAGTGTTTTAGCAGCTCCGTTAACTTCTGGAGCAAATGTATCCGTAAATAAAGCAATTCTCATTAGTACTCCTCCTATCATTAAGTTAAAAATATGTTCAGTGAAACAGCACCTGAAAAGATGCCCAGTATCAGGCCCACCATGACATCCGTCGGATAGTGCAGACCGAGATAAATTCTTGAAATTCCTACCGTTACTGCAAGAGGCAAAAGAACAGCAGCGAAGGCTGGATAAACAATCATAAGAGGGGTAACCAACGAAAAAATAGCTGTTGTATGCCCAGATGGAAATGAATGATCTTTTAATGGATTTTCTAATACTTTTGTATGTTTTAATTGAATATAAGGTCGTTTTCTCGGATATAGTTTTTTAGCAATGGCCACAGGAATATGACTAACGGCTAGAGAAAACCCACAAGCGTAAGCGACGGATGAAGGATGCAGAAATAGCAGCAAGCACGCTATCACAATGGTAAACGTGGCTCCTCCGGCGTGAGTTAGTAAACGTAAAAATCTATTTAAGTGCTTTCGATCAAAATGTTGGTTTACGCTTTTGAATAATCGGCATTCGGCATCGTATACATACTGAATTAACTTGGCTTTCATAGAGTCGCTCCCTTTTCAATAAATACGTCTTTATTATTCAGTTTAATCTTTAATTGTGGAGGCAGTACTAAAACGATGTAAATTAATATGGAAATTTCTTTACAATTGTGGAGAGAATAGAACATGATTGGAGAGTTTGTGGAGATACTAAAGAAATTCCCTCAGTATGACTTTCTGAGGGAACGTTTCCTTTATAATGAAGAATCAGATTTCTTAATAGACTTATAATACTGCCCTTTTTCTACGTATTCTGTGCGAATGCGCTGCATATCTTTTAAATCCTCTTCTGTCAGAGTGCGGATCACTTTAGCAGGTCGGCCGAGTGCGAGAGTATTAGGCGGTATTTTTTTACCGGGAGGCACTAAGCTTCCAGCACCGATAAAAGCACCTTCACCAATTTCCGCACCGTCTAAAATAATAGAACCCATGCCAATGAGCGCGCGTTTGCGGATGATGGAGCTATGTAAAATAACTTGATGTCCTACTGTTACATCATCCTCAATAAGCAAAGGAGCATTTGGGCTTTGATGGAGTGTTGATTGATCTTGTATATTTACTCGTTTACCAATAATCGTAGGTGAAACATCTCCTCTAATAACAGTGTTAAACCAAATGCTGCTTTCTTCACCGATGGTGACGTCTCCAGTAATCGTTACATAGTCTGCGATGAAGCAACTGGGTGCAATGGTAGGCATTTTTTCTTTATACGGATAAATCATCAAATCATCTCCCTTTATTAGTTGAAAAAAAGTAGTAAATCTTCTAATGTAAGTGTACAAAGGTTTTTTAAGCAGGTAAACAAAAAAAGGAAGAAGGAGTAACTCAAATGCATAAATGGGAAGCAGTAAATCCAAAAGGCGTTATTGTCATGGTCCATGGAGCAGCGGAGCATCACGGACGCTATCGCTGGCTGATTGAGATGTGGCGTTCGGTTGGAATGCACGTAATTATGGGAGACCTTCCTGGCCAAGGCTTAACAACAAGAAGAAGAGGACATATCCTATCCTTTGATGAATATGTGTATGAAGTGGAAGAATGGGTACGTGAAGCGCAAAAATATGATTTGCCTATTTTTCTGTTAGGCCACAGTATGGGAGGACTGGCGGTTATTCGTACGCTCCAGACAAAAAACCTCCCTATATGGGGTGCGATTCTCTCCTCTCCTTGTCTAGGATTAAAAGAGCAAGTACCGGCTTATTTAGATATGCTATCTAAAGGGTTGAATAAAGTCATGCCGAACAAACTTTTTGATTTGGGTCTCACTGTTGAAAAAGCAACAAGAAACCAAGAAGTTCGAGATGAAGATGAAAACGACTCACTGTATGTTACAAAAGTTTCTGTAAGATGGTACCGGGAATTGATCCAAGCTGTCAACTTAGCTTTTAAAGATATCGATCGTTTGCCTGATGTCCCGCTTCTTGTGATGCAGGCAGGAGAAGATAAAATTATTGAAAAGCTGATTGTTAGGCAGTGGTTTGATGAAATAGAGCTAAGTGAAAAAATCTACAAAGAATGGTCTCAGCTGTATCACGAAATCTTTAATGAGCCTGAAAGAGAATACGTTTTTACATATGCGAAAAGTTTTGTTGATCTTCACATTTAATAAGTGCGGTAAGAAATTGAGGTGAAAATAAATGAAGATTCCGTCTCATCCTATTTCCTTAATGAGAAAAATTTATCGAGAAGTGTTTCCTGTCGTTCATCATGAGCTTAATCATTGGCGCGAACGAGCAAAAGAGATTCCTAATAAAGAATTGCGTACTCAAGCATTGGCAAGTATCGATACAAAAACTTTTCATTGTGAAGGAGGCGGTATCCTATCGATTTTAGCGAAAGAAAACATGATTGAATGCGTGAAATTTATTGTTGCCTATCAAACAATCAGCGATTACTTAGATAACTTATGTGACCGCAGCAACTCGCTTGATCCTAAAGATTTTGCCGCCTTACATGAATCGATGCCAGATGCGTTGACCCCTCATGCACCTCTTGGGGATTACTATCGTTTTCGAACGGATAAAGACGACGGAGGATACTTAGCCGGACTTGTCCAGACTTGTCAGCAGTCCTTGCGAAAAGCTTGTAATTACCATATAGTCTCTTCACATTTATTAGAACTAGCTAATTATTATTGTGATTTGCAAATACATAAGCATGTTGAAATCAAGGAAAGAGTTCCACGATTAGAGAATTGGTTCGATGCTCACCGGCACAGTGTTCCTGAAATGGAGTGGTATGAATTTTCAGCGTGCTCTGGTTCAACGTTAGGAATTTTTTGTTTAGTTGCTTATAGCTTTCAAGAAGAGATGACCGAAGAAATGACGCAGAAAATAAAAGCAGGATATTTTCCTTATATTCAAGGCTTACATATTTTACTCGATTATTTAATTGACCAAGAAGAAGATAAAGCAGGAGGAGATTTGAACTTTTGTTTTTATTATCCTCATTATCAGCAAATGATGGATCGCTTTTTGCATTTTGTCGTAAAAGCGGACGAATATGCTAAAAAACTGCCGGATTATCACTTTCACTGCTTTATCTATAAAGGACTCTTGGGCGTTTATTTGTCGGATCAAAAAGTGAGGGCACAAAAACATGTTCATGTGAATGCACGTAGGTTAATAAAAGCGGGGGGAGCTCTCAGCTACTTTTTCTATATCAACGGACGCTTGTACCGAATGTTAAAAAGATAAGCCATATGCGGCTTATCTTTTTTCAATAGCAATGATGAAGGGAGGGTTGTTTTGCTGATTCATGAAACGATATTGTAAAACGTGAACGTCTTTTTGATCAAGATTCTGGACATACGTTAGTAAATCGTCTCTTTCTTGTTTCCCCTGTTCGTGTCCGTGATAAATAACGAGCACAATCACTCCTTCAGGTGCTAGCAAATCAAGTAACTGCTCAATTGCAGAGATTGTTGTTTCAGAAGTGGTGACGATGTCTTTATCTCCACCTGGTAAATAACCTAAATTAAAGACAGCTCCTGTGACTCGTCCATTAATAGAGTGGGGAAGCATGTTTATATTGCTATGGCTTTCTTGGATAAGCGTGACTCGTTTTTCTACATGATGTTCTGTCAATCGCTGCTGAGTTGCTTGAATGGCTTGGGGCTGAATGTCAAATCCATATACATGACCTGTATCTCCGACTAAGTTAGCTAAGAATAATGTATCATGTCCATTTCCTGCTGTAGCATCAATCGCGACATCTCCTTCCGCCACAGCATTAGTGAGCAACGTGCGGGCAAAAGGCAGGATACGTTCTATTTTCATCTTTCCATCAACTCTTTTTCGTAATATTTTCCTTGATAGCTTTGGCGACGTTCGAGCTCTTGATCAATGGCATTTAACACGCTCCACTTATTCACGCTCCACATCGGTCCAACCATGAGGTCTATCGGTCCATCGCCTGTAATACGATGAACAATCATCTCAGGAGGAATTACTTCAAGCTGATCGCATACAAGTTTTACGTATTCTTCAAATGAAAGAAATTCAACAAGGCCCTTTTCATACTGTTTGACCATAGGAGTTCCTTTTAGCAAATGAAGCAGATGAATCTTAATTCCTTGAACGTCTAATTTTGCTACTTCTCGTACCGTTTCCATCATCATATTAGGTGTTTCTAAAGGCAAGCCATCAATGATATGAGAACAAACGCGGATACCGTGTTTTCGAAGATTTGCTACGCCATCTACATAGCATTGATGATCGTGTGCCCGGTTGATAAGCAGTGAAGTTCGTTCATGAACAGTTTGCAGTCCAAGCTCTACCCATAGATAAGTTCGTTCATTTAATTCAGACAAGTACTCCACCACATCGTCGGGGAGACAGTCAGGGCGCGTGGCGATAGAAAGCCCAACAACTCCGGGAAGCTTTAAGACAGCTTCATATTTTTCACGAAGCTCCTCGACAGGAGCATGAGTATTAGTAAATGCTTGAAAGTAAGCAACGTATTTTCCGTCTTTCCATTTATGATGCATTTTTTCACGGATTTCATTAAATTGTGTCACAAGGTCATCCGCTCTGTTTCCGGCAAAATCCCCCGAACCGGCAGCACTGCAAAACGTACAGCCGCCGTGAGCTACCGTGCCGTCTCTGTTTGGACAATCAAATCCTCCATCTAAGGCTACTTTAAATACCTTATGGCCAAAGTGGTTACGTAAGTGGTAATTCCAGGTATGATAACGTTTGTTTTCAGATTTATACGGAAATGGGTTTGTCTGATTCAAATCAGCAACCTCCTTTTTACATGCAATATACATCAACAAATTGTATCAAAAACGTGAAAAAGTGCCAAACAAATTTAAGGATGCTTATATTTAACAGGTTCTTCTTGTCGTAAAGGGAAGTAAAGTTGCGCAAAATAAGACAGAAATGAACGAATAGGAGGAATAGAGAATGACAACTCGTCAAGCAGTGGATCAACTTATGCAACAGTGTGAAGATGCTATTCGCTTTGGACAAGGTCAGTTGCAGGAAGGCATGAAGCAAGAACATTATAACGACACTGAATATACAAAAGCACAGGAAAAATTAGAAAATGCTTATAAAGAAATTGAAGAGTTTTCTCACAGTGCAAATGCACAGCAAAGAGAGCAGCTATATCGCATGCGCCTGCAAGTTCAGCAGCTGCAAAATAAATTGATCACAACTCAGCATTAAGGAGAGGATTTTATGGCAACGCGTTCAAATCAAAATAATCCGGAACAAAAAACAAAAAACGGGATCAACAGTAATGACATTGAGCTAGGAAAAGATTTTGATCCGGTAAAAGAATTAAAAGCACGAAACAGCAAGCGTGCCCAGCCGGTTCGTTCGAAGCAAAAGTAAGCGGTAAAAAGGTGATTTTGCATGATATTGTCATGTGAAATCACCTTTTTAAATAGTCAGCGAATTTCAAATAAATTGTCTATATGTAAAAGCATTGCGAACCCTTTAAGAAAAGACTAGAATGTACGTTGGCATTCGAATAGATAGGGGGGAGATCAATGCCCAAATCACTTTGGTTTTTGATTATTGGTATGCTTGTAAACGTAACGGGAGCTTCATTTTTATGGCCTCTCAATACAATTTATATAAATGAACATTTAGGAAAGTCATTATCCGTCGCAGGAGTGGTTCTTATGCTGAATTCTGCTGCAAGCGTAGTAGGAAATTTGCTTGGAGGAACGCTTTTTGACAAAATAGGAGGATATAAATCCATTTTATCAGGAATTATTATTACTCTTATTGCATTAGTGGGACTCGTGTTTTTCCATGGTTGGCCTACATACGTTGTTCTCTTGGTTGTTGTAGGGTTTGGATCTGGTATTGTGTTTCCATCTATGTATGCAATGGCAGGGTCCGTTTGGCCACAAGGCGGAAGAAAAGCATTTAATGCGATGTACGTTGCTCAAAATGCAGGAGTAGCTATTGGCGCCGCGGTAGGGGGCATTGTAGCGTCTTATTCATTTACGTATATTTTCTTAGCTAATACAATTTTGTACGTTATTTTTCTGCTTATTGCTATTTTTTCATATCGTCATATTTCGGTTACCGTTGGACAAACGAATGTCCTTAATGAAGCAGGAAGCATTGGGCATAAAACGAAGCTGACTGCTCTTCTTATTTTATGTACGGGGTATGTCTTATGCTGGGTTGCGTATGTTCAGTGGCAAACAACGATTGCTACGCATACGCGTGAGCTGAATATACCTCTTTCTAGCTACAGTTTGCTTTGGACGATTAACGGGATTTTAATTGTAGTCGGTCAGCCTTTGATCGTACCCATCATTCAAAAAGTAGCAAAAACGTTAAAAGTACAGGTCCTAATTGGAACGGTTATTTTTGTGGCTTCTTTTGTTATCGTGGTGAATGCTACAACATTTCCGCAGTTCTTAACAGCAATGGTTGTGTTAACAATTGGAGAAATGTTCGTTTGGCCAGCCATTCCAGCTGTTGCAAGTCAGTTGGCTCCATCTGGAAAAGAGGGATTTTATCAAGGCGTAGTTAACAGCATGGCTACTGCAGGTAAAATGATTGGTCCTCTCTTTGGAGGCGTTATTTTCGATGCGTTTAATATGTCTACGCTGTGCTATTTATTAATTGGGCTATTGCTATTCAGCATGTGTACAACATGGATATACGATTATAAATTAAAAGAAAAACGTCAGCGTTCACTAACCATCTCTAAATAAATAGAGGTGGTTTTATTTTTGACTGCTGAATAAACGTAGGAATGTCTTCGGTATTCCTTTAATAATATAGTAAGGGTTGTGACAAGCAAAGAAAGGAGTATATACCTGTAAATATGTAAGCGTTTTCTAATTATATGACTTCATGGGGGGCTAAACATGCTTAGTATGATTGGATTAATTGGAGGGTTATTGCTGCTCATTGTACTAACGATGAGAGGCATGAATTTATTTATAGCAGGTCCGCTCAGTGCTTTAGTTGTTGCGTTAACAAGCGGAATGCCTTTATTTCCACAGCTGGTGAAAGAAGGAGAAGCAAATTTTGTTGGAAATTACATGTCTGGTTTCACAGGATTTATTGCTTCTTGGTATTTAATGTTTCTATTGGGCGCCGTCTTTGGAAAAGTAATGGAAGACAGCGGGGCCGCTGATAGTGTTTCTCGCTGGATTGTCAGTAAACTAGGAATGAAAAGAGCAGTGTTGGCGATTGTACTTGCCTGTGCGGTCTTAACATACGGAGGAGTCAGTCTGTTTGTAGTAGCATTCTCTGTCTATCCAATGGCTTTAAGCTTATTCAAACAGGCTGATTTGCCGAGGCGATTTATCCCTGCTGCTTTAGCATTCGGTTCCGTTACGTTTACGATGACCTCGGCTGGATCGCCTGAAATCCAAAACTGGATTCCAATTGAATATTTGAAGACTAGTCCGTATGCAGGATGGGAAGTTAGTTTAGTTGTAGCGGTAGTGATGGCTGTATTCGGCTACTGGTGGTTAAAGCGCTTGATTTCAAAAGCAGTTAAAAATGGAGAGCGTTTTGTATCACGCGAGAAAGATCCAGCAGTAACGGAAAATCAGTCTCTTCCTAATCCGTTATTAAGTTTGCTTCCCCTTGTGGTCGTGCTCATTATTTCTTTTGCACTTCATAAGCCACTTCAGCAATCTGCGTTGATTGTCGCACTTTTAAGTGGTATCATTGTCACTTATATTGTGAACCGAAAGCATTTTAAAGGATTTTGGAATGCAGCTTCAGAAGGAACCTTGGGTGCGTTAATTGCGATTGGGAATACAGCCGCTGTAGTAGGTTTTGGAGGGGTTGCTAAGGCTGTTCCCGCGTTTGGAGTAGCTGTAGATGCCATGACGCATATTCCAGGAAGTCCGTTAATTGGGGGAGCTATTGCGGTGAGTGTTATCGCGGGGATGACAGGTTCGGCTTCAGGAGGTCAGGCGATTGCACTGCCAATTTTAGCCCCTCACTATCTAGATGCTGGTGTAAATCCAGAAGCTCTCCATCGCGTAGTAGCTATTTCCTCTGGAGTATTAGATTCATTGCCTCATAATGGTTATGTCGTCACCACAATTAATTCTATTTGCGGAGAAACTCATAAAGATGCGTATGGATCAGTTGCAGCTATGACGGTAATTGTTCCGCTTGTTGGTCTTGTACTTGCGATTATCCTGTTTTCTTTTGGATTTGGCATTTAATAATAGCCGCTAAAGAAAGTAGAGACTGGAATAAAAGTATTTTAGGTGAAGGAAGATCCGAACGATGAATCGTTCGGATTTTTTTATGTTTATGGTGAACGTAGGTTTCATTTGTTTAGGTGCTTCGAGCAGTGGAGTGGAGGGCAAGACAAAGACTCCTGAAATAGGTGAGACCCCGCATGAGTGTATGCAACGAGGAGGCTCATTGGCTGCCCGCGGAAAGAGAAGTCTTGCACGGAAATCAACAGCGGTGTAACCAAGAGATTCATACTAGCGCATTTATCCTATTTGTTCGTCTTTAAATTGGATTGATTTAGTTATGTCTCACTGTCTTTTTTGTTTGGCCGTGGATGTATGTTTTTGGGAGAAGTTGTTCATATATAAGAATGAAAGAGAAGATTTAGCAACAAAGCAGTGCTGCAGTGCAGAAACTTTTACAAAATCCGTTGAACAACTTGCAGTTTACGAACATATTATTTACAATACAAGGTAGTATGATGTAAAAACTATGATAAGGAATAGTAATGAACGAAGCGAGCTAAGAGAGCTGACGGGTGGTGCGAGTCAGCAAACGAGCGTTCATGAACTCACCTTGGAGTTGTAAATGTGAAGGAAAGTAACATTTACCGTCTATCCGCGTTAAGGAAAATGAGTGAGTACATAATTGTGCTAATTTGGGTGGTACCGCGGGAAGTTTATTCAACCTCTCGTCCCTTTGTTTGAGGGATGAGGGGTTTTTTAGTTTAATTAAATACAGCTGGAGCGTACAAGGAGGATTATGTATGGCTTTTAATCATGAAAAGATCGAACAAAAATGGCAAAAAGTTTGGGAAGAAAATAAAACATTTAGAACAACAGAAGATGAAGGAAAGCGTAAGTTTTACGCATTAGATATGTTCCCTTATCCATCTGGGGCGGGTTTACACGTTGGGCATCCAGAAGGTTATACAGCAACGGACATTTTATCTCGTATGAAGCGTATGCAAGGATACAATGTACTTCATCCAATGGGATGGGATGCATTCGGACTACCTGCTGAGCAGTATGCATTAGATACAGGAAACGATCCGGCTGAGTTCACTGAACTTAACATTAATAATTTCCGTCGTCAAATCAAATCGCTAGGTTTCTCTTACGATTGGGAGCGTGAAATTAATACAACTGATCCTAACTACTATAAATGGACGCAGTGGATTTTCTTACAGCTATATAAAAAAGGCTTAGCTTATGTGGATGAAGTAGCTGTTAACTGGTGTCCTGCGTTGGGAACAGTACTTGCAAACGAAGAAGTTATTGACGGCAAAAGTGAGCGCGGTGGGCATCCGGTTGAGCGTCGTCCAATGAAGCAGTGGATGCTTAAAATCACAGCTTATGCAGATCGTTTACTAGAAGATTTAGATGATCTTGATTGGCCAGAAAGTATTAAAGAAATGCAGCGAAACTGGATCGGACGCTCTGAAGGAGCTCACGTTCACTTCACAATTGATGGATATGACGAAACATTTACTGTGTTCACAACGCGTCCTGATACGCTATTTGGGGCAACGTATGCCGTTTTAGCACCTGAACATCCGTTTGTGGATAAAATTACGACAGCCGAACAAAAAGAAGCGGTAGAAGCGTATTTAGATCAAATTAAAAGCAAAAGCGATTTAGAACGTACAGACTTAGCTAAAGACAAAACAGGCGTATTTACCGGTGCTTATGCAATTAACCCTGTAAACGGCGAGAGAATGCCAATTTGGATTGCTGACTATGTTCTAATGAGCTATGGTACAGGTGCAATTATGGCTGTTCCCGCTCATGATGAGCGTGATTATGAGTTTGCTGTTAAATTTGAACTGCCGATTAAAGAAGTAGTAGCGGGTGGAGACGTTTCGAAAGAAGCTTATACAGGCGACGGCGAGCACGTTAATTCAGAATTCTTAAATGGTCTAGATAAAGAAGAAGCAATTTCAAATATGATTCAGTGGCTTCAAGCAAATGAAAAAGGTGAAAAACAAGTAACATACCGTCTGCGTGACTGGTTATTCAGCCGTCAGCGCTACTGGGGTGAACCGATTCCTGTTATTCATTGGGAAGATGGCACAACAACTGCAGTTCCTGAAGATCAGCTTCCGCTTGTTTTACCAAAAACAACTGAAATCAAGCCGTCAGGTACAGGTGAATCTCCATTAGCAAACATTGATGACTGGGTGAACGTTGTAGATCCGGAAACGGGCAAAAAAGGGCGCCGCGAAACAAATACAATGCCTCAATGGGCAGGCAGCTGCTGGTATTACTTACGCTACATTGATCCGACAAACAGTGAAGCGTTAGCAGATGCAGACAAATTAAAAGAATGGTTGCCGGTTGATATTTATATAGGTGGAGCTGAACACGCTGTTCTTCATCTATTGTATGCTCGTTTCTGGCATAAGTTTTTATATGATATCGGCGTAGTTCCAACAAAAGAGCCGTTCCAAAAACTGTTTAACCAAGGTATGATTCTTGGAGAAAACAATGAAAAAATGAGTAAGTCAAAAGGTAACGTTGTAAATCCAGACGAAATCGTAGAAAGCCACGGTGCAGATACGCTTCGCCTTTACGAAATGTTCATGGGACCTTTAGATGCATCAATTGCTTGGTCAACAAAAGGGCTTGATGGTGCACGCCGTTTCTTAGATCGTGTATGGCGCTTACTTGTTGACGATAACGGTGAATTAAGCAGCAAGGTTCAAGAAAGCAATGACACTACACTCGAACGCGTATATCACCAAACGGTGAAAAAAGTAACGGAAGATTACGAAGGCCTTCGTTTTAATACAGGTATCTCTCAACTTATGGTATTCATCAACGACGCATACAAAGTTGACGTGCTGCCAAAGCAATACGTAGAAGGATTTGTGAAGCTATTAGCACCAATTTGTCCTCATACGACTGAGGAATTATGGAGCAAACTAGGTCACGAAGATACAATTTCATATGAGGCTTGGCCTGCGTTTGATGAAGCGAAACTTGTAGATGATGAAGTGGAAATTGTCGTTCAAATTAACGGTAAAGTACGTGCAAAATTAAACGTACCTGCTGAAGCATCTCGTGAAGAGCTTCAAGATATTGCAATGGCTAATGAAGATGTTCAAGAGTTCATTGAAGGTAAGACAGTGCGCAAAGTGATTGCTGTGCCTGGTAAATTAGTAAACATCGTAGCTAATTAAGTATTGATGTAGAACAGACCCCCTGACTAAAGAGAAGTCAGGGGGTCTGTTCTAGACCTAAGCGTCTGATGTCCCCCTTTCAGGGTTGACATCAGGCCCTTAGTTAAACCTTTAACTACGATTGGAAAAGCTTAGGTAGGCTGCTGCTTAAGCTTTTCTTATTTAGTGGCATAAAGGTATTTGAATTTGCTACAATAGCGATAGCAAGCTGAATGAAAGAATAGAGAGGAATGACGAAGATGGAAGAAGTAAAAGTGATTACGCCTGAAGAGCTTCAAAAACGCGTTGAAAATGGAGAAGAGCTTCATTTAGTTGATGTGCGCGAAGATGAGGAAGTAGCAGAAGGAATGATTCCAACTGCTAAACACATTCGCATGAATGATATTCCAACTAATGTGGATTATTTCGATAAAGACAAAGAATATATTTTCATTTGCCGTTCTGGACGCCGTAGTGAAAACGTATGTTACTACCTTCAAGAACAAGGTTATAAAGTAACAAATATGGTTGGCGGTATGTTAGAGTGGGAAGGAAAAACGGTTAATAAATAAGAAAAAGCGCCTTTGACAGGCGCTTTTTTTTTGAATTAAACTTCTACCATCCGACTAAAATGATAGTAGCAAAACAAATGATGACTAAATCTATAAAAGTCTTCATAAAAATAGAGGTAGGAAGAAGTTGAAAATCAGTACGAAAGCCATCATTGAGAGAAGCAGTCCATTCTGATTGAAGCAAATTTGATAGGACAAGGTGGTAGAAGCTGTGATACAAGTGAAAATGTTTGATAAAGAGCATGAAAAAGATTTAGAATTTGCGGTGAATCGATTTTTACGGAAATTAGAGGATGAAGACGTCGTTGATATTAAGTATCAAGTGACAGTGGATGTTGATCGTGATGAGCAGGTGTACTGTTTTTCAGCCATGGTTATGTATAAAGCCTAGCATATTATGCTAGGCTTGTTGCAAATTCTCCTGCATTACTGCCAGCCAAACGGCCTGTTACAAGGGCAGAAGTGATATTGTATCCTCCAGTATATCCGTGGATATCAAGAATTTCCCCGCAGAAGTAAAGACCTTGCATAAATTTCGAAGACATTTCCTTTGGGTGAATTTCTTTAACGGATACGCCGCCTCCCGTGACGAATGCTTTTTCTAGAGAAAGCGTGCCGTTTACAGCAAATTCAAATCGTTTGCACATTCTCGAGAACTCTCTCAGTTTCTCATGCTGAAGCTGTCCCGCTAGAGCTTGGCTATCAATGTCTGCTTGCTCAAGTAAAAATAATAGATAGCGTTCAGATACAAAACCTTTTAAGACATTTTTAATCGCTTTTTTCGGCTCTTCTTTTGTCATTTCGGCTAATTTTTGGAAAATATCTTCTTCGTTTTGGCTAGGAAATAAATCAAGAGACATTTGAACAGTGTTGCTTTTTTGTTTCTTTAACTCTTTAACAACATATTGGCTGCAGCGAAGAGCGGCAGGGCCAGAGATGCCAAAGTGAGTGAAAATCATATCCATTTGATGAGTAATGACAGGCTTGCCTTTTTTATTAAGCACGCTTAGTCCTACACTGCGAAGCGATAGACCTTGAAGCGTCTTGGTTTTAATAAAGTGTTCGCTAGATGTAATAGGAACTTCTGTGGGATAAAGCTCCGTAATTTTATGACCTGCATCTTTTGCCCATTGATAGCCGTCTCCTGTTGAACCCGTATGAGGCACTGATTTTCCGCCTACTGCAATCACAACGCTTTTCGTTTGGATTGCTTCTCCATTTTGAAGCACTACTTCTTTCACCGTGTTATTCTCATAGTTTACGCGTTTAACGGCTGTGTTTGTGCGAATTGTCACACGAAGACGGTGAAGTTCGCTAATTAATGCATCAACAACAGATTGCGCTTTATTGCTGACCGGAAACATACGCCCGTGATCTTCTTCTTTTAATTTAATTCCAAGGCCTTCAAAATAAGAGATGATATCTTCGTTATTAAAAACAGAAAACGCACTGTATAAAAAGCGTCCGTTTCCTGGAATGTGTTTAATAAGTTCATCAATCGGAAGGCGGTTTGTTACGTTACAGCGTCCGCCTCCAGAAATGGCCAGCTTTCGTCCAAGTTTATTGCCTTTATCAATTAATAATACGTTTGCACCTGACTCACCAGCTGCAATCGATGCCATCAAACCAGAAGGTCCTCCTCCGATTACGACTACATCATATATCATACTTTCACCAACCTGTCTATTCTTAAAAAATTTTAGTTTGTTCACTGACAAATCTCTCAACATTGGATAAAATGGGCTATAGTCTTTGTTTTTTTAGTTTGTTGACGAGTGCGAGTGAGTATAAGACCTTTCTTAGTGTATACTGTCACTTGCTTCTTTTCAATTCTATCATTATTATCAGTATGTAACATTAAGTATCGGAGGCAAACGTATGTCTGATTCAAAATTGTTAAGAGGGACCTTTGTGCTGACGCTTGGCACCTATGTATCCCGAATCTTGGGAATGATTTATTTATTTCCATTTGCGATCCTTGTTGGAACCGTAGGGGGAGCACTGTTTGGTTACGGATATAACCAATATGCTATTTATTTAAGTATTGCTACAGCCGGTATGCCAATGGCCGTATCGAAATTTGTATCAAAATATAATGCACTCGGTGATTACTATACGAGTAGAAGAATGTACCGGGCCGGCATGAAATTAATGCTTGTCACAGGAATACTTGCATTTTTACTTTTATATTCGTTAGCTCCTGTTATGTCTAGAATTACACTGGGAGGTTCTGATTTAAATAACTCCTTAGAAGATGTAGTAATGGTTATGCGAATGGTTAGTGTTGCGTTAATTGTAGTACCGATGATGAGTTTAATGCGGGGATTTTTCCAAGGTCACCAGTCTATGGGGCCAACAGCCGTTTCACAGGTAGTTGAACAGCTTGTGCGGGTTGTCTTTTTATTGGCATCTACCTATATCGTCATCAAAGTTGTCCATGGAAGTCTTGCACTAGCCGTTGGATTTGCTACGATGGGGGCTTTTGTAGGAGCTCTTGCTGGACTGGCCGTATTAATTTGGTACTGGAAAAAACGAAAGCCACATCTCGATAAAATGGTGAATGAGCAGACGGTAACGCCGACGCGTATTTCTACCGTATCCATCTTTAAAGAGCTGCTTACGTATTCATTGCCATATGTCTTTGTCAGCTTAGCTATTCCGCTTTATCAGTATGTGGATCAATTCACATTTAACCGTGCGATGGTAGCGGCTGGACAAAAAGAAATAGCAGAGTCAATGAACGGAATTGTTCAGTCTTATGTTCCAAAGCTTGTGATGATTCCTGTTTCATTAGCTACTGCGTTCGGTTTGACTCTTGTACCAACGATTACACGTTCCTTTGTGAATAAAGATTATAACGTACTGCAAAAGCAAATTGATCAAACATATCAAACGATTATGTTTCTTGTGCTGCCAGCATCTGTAGGATTAATGGCTTTGGCTGGCCCAGCGTATACGTTTTTCTTTGGAACAGATGCATCGGATGCGGGTGGAAATGTCTTGCTTTACTATGCACCAGTAGCCTTATTGTTCTCATTTTTCACGGTTAATGGAGCTATTTTACAAGGAATCAACAAACAAAAATATGCTGTTTTAAGTCTATTATTTGGATTGATTGTGAAAATTGTCGTGAACGTTCCATTTATTCTTATGTTCCACGAGATTGGTTCAGTTTTAGCGACAGCACTAGGCTATATCGTATCTCTTGTTTATATGTTTGCGCTTATTCAAAAACACGCAAAATACAACTACAGTGAGTTTATAAAACGCTCTGTGCTTATTCTCATTTTTGTTGCGATTATGGGAATCAGCGTAAAAATTGTCGCAGCAGTGATTGGTCTGTTTACAGAGCCAGGACGATTCTCTGCCACTGTTATTACGATTATAGGAGCAGCAGTAGGCGGCCTTATTTACTTTATTATTACCTATCGTTCAAGCCTGCTTGAAAAAGTAATGGGAGCGAGGGTAACAGGTGCAATTGAACGAAAGATACTGCGCCGAAATAAACAGCGCAGTGCATAAGAAGATGACTCGTTAGAGTCATCTTCTTTTCAAAAAAAGGAGGATATTACATGCGTTTGGATAAATTGCTTTCTACCATTGGGTACGGAAGCCGAAAAGAAGTTAAAGGTCTTTTAAAGACTGGAGCTGTTAAGGTAGACGGTACAGCGGTTAAAGATGCTAAGGTACATGTTAATCCAGATGAACAAGAAATAACTGTGCATGGCGAAGCCGTTTCTTACCGAGAATTTGTTTACTTTATGCTGCATAAGCCGCAAGGTGTCATATCAGCGACGGAAGATTCTCTTCATGAAACAGTTTTGGACTTACTTGAACTTGACGATGCTGTGTATAATCCATTTCCGGTAGGGCGTTTAGATAAAGATACAGAAGGGCTCTTGCTGCTGACAAATGACGGTCAGCTTGCACATCAGCTGCTATCTCCTAAAAAGCACGTTCCTAAAACGTATTTTGCAAAAATTAATGCACCGGTGACTGAAGAAGATGCTGAAGCATTTAGACAGGGTGTCACTCTTGATGATGGATACGTAACAAAATCAGCAGAGTTAAAGGTACTAACAAGCGGTGTGGAATCAGAAATTGAATTAACGATCGTTGAAGGGAAATTTCATCAAGTGAAGCGTATGTTTGAAGCAAGAGGAAAAAAAGTAACGTATTTAAAACGTTTATCTATGGGAGCTTTGCTATTAGACGAGTCGTTAGATTTAGGAGAATACAGGGAGTTAACGGAAGAAGAACTAGCTTTATTACAAAAATCAAATGCCTAAGAAGAGGCGAAAGAAAAAGGAACCTAAGTCTAAAATGGTTCCTTTTTTTGTCCACTTTATTAGACAAGTGAAACATTTCACGTTAAAGCACTTAAACGAGTACCAACTCTGCTTGACGTGCAAATGGAGCGGGGGACTATGCACTCGTCCAAGTCTTGACTTTCTACTGCGTAGAATTTTATCTCTATATATAAATCACTTACTACCCTTGAAATAAACTTACTAGGATGACATCTTGACCTTCTTTTGCGTAGTCGTCCATGTACCGCGACTTGGGCTGCGAACTAAATCATTATATGCTAACACATTCAAGTCACGCTGAATGGTTCTTGGTGTAATACCAAATTCGTCTACGAGCTCTTGCGTTGTAACTGTTCCATTTTTACAAATGAACATATAGACCGATTTGATACGAGTTAGCATTCGATTAGTTGAAGGTTTCAAAAAACCACTTCCTTATTCGTTTTTCGTAAGGCACAACTTCTTTATAACTCTGAGATGTCAAGCACTATTTCAGTCCTTATCCTTATTGTACACAAAATCGACAGAAAAATAAAAGAGAAAACGCAAATTAACACAATATTTACAAAAAATGATATAAATATGTAATCCTTTCGTAACATCTCCTTCCTCTATTTGCACATTTTTTATAGTATATGTAAACAATAAACAAATAGAATCCGTTTTTATCGATTGTGCCTACAAATTATTTCCCGGAATTTTGACTCTGTAAACCTTTGATATGAAAGGAAAGAGACAATTATTTCTTTCTATATAAAGGTATGATAAAGTTAAAATTACCAATAGTAATGATAGATACAATCTGTAAAAGCAGGAAAAGGAGACAAACAGATGACGGCAATTAATTGGAAAGAGGAAGTGCAAAAAAGAGAAGCTGAAATTCTAGCTGAGACGCAGCGTTTTTTGCAAATTAAAAGTGTTTTGACAAGCACAGAAAAAAAAGAAGAGCCATTCGGACCTGGAGTTGCTCAAGCGCTTCACTTTCTTTTAAACAAAGGAAAAAATGACGGGTTTTCCGTCAAGAACGTAGACGGATATGCAGGTCATATTGAAGCGGGAGAAGGAAAAGACCTTCTTGGCATTTTGTGTCACGTAGACGTCGTTCCTGAAGGAGACGGGTGGTCGGTTGATCCATACGGCGGTGAAATAAAAGACGGGAAAATTTTTGCTAGAGGAGCAATCGATGACAAAGGCCCGACGATGGCTGCTTATTATGCGATGAAAATTGTGAAAGATTTAGGGCTTCCTCTATCTAAACGGGTTCGAATGATCATTGGAACGGATGAAGAAAGTGACTGGAGATGTGTGGACCACTACTTCAACCATGAAGAGATGCCAACTATGGGGTTTGCGCCCGATGCGGATTTTCCTATCATTTTTGCTGAAAAAGGCATTACAGACGTAGAAATTCGCCAGCAGCCAATTGAAGGAACAAAGGGAAGCGTTCAGCTTACATCATTTGTCTCTGGGCGACGCTACAATATGGTTCCTGATCTTGCAACAGCTGTTCTTGAATTCCATATTGAAACGGATATTAAAAATAAATATGATCAATTTTTAAAAGATCAGTCTTTAAAAGGTTCAATAACAGAAAAGAGCGATGTATACACACTTACTTTAGAAGGCGTTTCAGCACATGGCAGTGTGCCTGATAAAGGGAAAAATGCTGGACTTACACTTCTTCGCTTTTTACACACATTAGAACTTGATGAACAAGCTAATCAGTTTGTAGGTTATGCAAATGCGTATTTAGTCCAAGATGCACTAGGCGAAAAAATGGGCTTAAATCGCAAAGATGAGGTCACGGGTGATTTAACGATAAATGTTGGAATCATGTCTTACAATCAAGAAGAAGCGGGGCACTTTGGTTTAAATATTCGCTATCCTGTATCAGCTCATATTGACGATATTATTGATACGATTAAAGAAAAAAGTGAATCTTATCAAATGACCATCAAACATTTTACAGATTCTAAACCACATCACGTCGATCAAAAACATGAGCTTATTCAAACGCTTCAAAAGGTTTACCAAGAACAAACAAATGAAGAACCTACACTCATTTCAATTGGAGGAGGAACATATGCCAGAGCATTAGAAGCAGGCGTGGCATTTGGCCCTCTTTTCCCAGGCCGTGAAGAAGTAGCGCACGAAAAAGACGAGTACATGGTAATTGAAGATTTACTTCGCGCAACAGCTATCTATGCACAGGCTATTTACGAATTAGCTAAATAAAAAAGCGAACGCCTTTGCGTTCGCTTTTTTATTATTCAAATGAGAACAGGTCGCTTGATAAATAACGTTCACCTGTATCGCAAGCGATACATACGACCACTTGATCAGGAGATAATTTTTTGGCTACCTCGATAGCAGCATAGCACGCAGCGCCAGATGAAGGACCGACTAAAATTCCTTCTTCAGAAGCCAAGCGTCGCGTAATATCGTAGGCTTGTTCATCATTAATTTTTAAAATTTCGTCGTAAACATCCACATTAAGCGTATCAGGGATAAATCCAGGGCTTGTTCCTACAAGCTTGTGCTTACCAGGTCTTCCTCCAGATAATACAGGAGACCCAGCTGGTTCCACAACATGAACGGTCATATTTGGGTAGTTTTCTCTTAGGACTTCACCAGTTCCTGTAATCGTTCCGCCTGTTCCAGCAGTAGCAACAAAAGCAGATAGGTCTTTGCCTAACTCGTTCATTGCCTCGATAATTTCCTTAGCAGTCGTTTTTCGATGAGCGTCAGGGTTTGCATTATTTTCAAACTGCATGGGCATAAATGCATTTGGAATTTCTTTTGTAAGCTCTTCTGCCTTGCGAATTGCTCCAGGCATTTTCTCATCACCCGGTGTTAGAACAACTTCAGCACCATATGCTTTTAACAAGTTAATTCGTTCTTGAGTCATGGTATCTGGCATGACTAAAATAGAACGATAACCTCTTGCCGCTGCATTCATAGCTAAGCCAATACCTGTATTTCCGCTCGTTGGTTCAATAATAGTAGAATTTTCATTGAGCAAGCCTGCTTTTTCAGCTTCCACGATCATATTAAAAGCAGCACGGTCTTTTACACTACGACTTGGATTAAAAAACTCTAGTTTTAAGTAAACGGATGCTCCATCTGCAGGTTGAAGACGATTCAACTTAACAAGAGGTGTCTCGCCAATCAAATCAGCCATATTGTTAACAACTTTCATTTTTCTCATCCTTTTCTTATAAAAATTCTCTGTATTATTTCTATGATAACACAAATTCTTATTTTTTAAGCACATGACAAATTTTCAGAAAAACCTCTCTATTTTATCCGGAAAAACCTTTAAAATAGATCTAGCTCTTTTTGAACATAACCAATTGGGGAAAGATAATAAAAAGAGAAGGAGCGATTTGATGAAAGGTGATAAACATTATTTTATTGGAATCGATGTGCCTGTATCTATTGCACATCAGGCAGAAAATTGGGCAAAGGAATTAATACCCTTTCCTTTCAAACAATGGACATACCCTGACGATTATCATATAACGCTACAATTTTTAGGGTTTTTAGATGACAAAAAGGAAAAGCTGATTACCCGCTTAAAAGAAGTAGCCTCCCGTCATTCAAGTTTTTCACTGCAGACAGGTCAGTACGATGTGTTCGGTGCGTATAACAAGCCTAGAGTGCTTTATGTAAGCCTTAGGCCAAGTGATAAGCTTATGAATCTGCAAAGGGATATACAGGCCGTATGGGAAGATCTAAGCGGCTTATACGAAAAACGTCCTTATCGTCCTCATATTACGATTGCAAAGAAGTGGGGAGGGGAAGCCGGACTTTTGGAAGAACAGTTAAAGCAAACGTCGATTGAAGAACAGTTTCAAGTAAGTTCGTTTGCCCTTTTTGAAGTTCATCCTGCCAGCAAACCTAAGTATAAAAAAATACTATCTTTTTCCTTGCAGTCACAGTAGCATATGAACATACAAGCAAGGAGAGAGGTTATTTAAAAATCACTCTTATCAAAGGAAAGAAAACGCCGATGATAATAGAGAAATCATCGGCGAACAAAGTTTTAGAGGAATTTTAATTAGGGGATTGATGTAAACGTGGCGCAGCTACTTAAGGTGCAAGATTATATTTCCCGTTATGAAAAAGACGTTTATCACTACACGTCTCAGTTTAATCACTTAAAAAAGCATAATTGGAAGAAAGTAAAGCAATTATTTGAAGAAGGGCTATTACATGAGCCGCCTGTAAAAAAAGAAACAAAAGCTCAACGTTCATTTTTGCAAAAAGCAAAAGAGCGGTTTACAAGAAAAAAAGAAACGTGTGAAGTGGAAGAAGCGTTCTCTAGCGATAGCGTGGAAAATCAAGAGCTATTGAGGTTTACAACTCTTCCACAAACAGCGGAAGACTTGAAAATATTGTTTTTAGAAAATGTATTTGATCTTCAAATGAAATGGGCTACATCCACTTTATTTGAGTTCTCACAAGCAGATCGTAAATATTACCATGATGAAGCTCTCCGTTATTTTATTCAGCGCTTTCCTGATACGTGTCTCGTGATGTACAAGCCTGTTTTCATGATTAATAAAGCTCCGGTAGAAGGAGATATCATTATTGTTACTCCAACGGAAACCCTCTGTATTTGTTTAATAGAAACATATAAAAGCGCTGTTTTTCAGTATTCAAAAGAAAATTTTTGGACAGAGTTAAGAGGAAGAGATCAAAAAAAGATATTAAATCCTTTAATTGGGTTAAATCGAACGGAGCAAATTGTCCGAAGCATCTATCGTACTCACGATATTGAACATAACGTAAAGAAAATATTACTGAGCAGAAATGGATACATTGATTACGCTGCGGAGCCTTATCAGGTTGAATTTGTAGATGCTAGAAAGTACGAAGAGTGGTTTTATGAACTTCGGAAATCTAAAGCCCCTTTAAAGTTTAAACAGATGAAAGCAGCTCAAGTATTGCTCGAACACAGCCAGAGTATTTATTTTGACCGAGAATTCGAAGGTGAATAATACGAACATTCACGCTATGAAAGTGCTTTCGTTTTTGCGTTTGCTACATATAATGCTACTAAAGAGGTAATTGGCATAAGGAGGAGAAAAGGATGACTGGTGATAATAAGTTTCAAGCTTATTTAGATCAAATAGATCGTATTACTCTTTTAGTTCCAACTTCTTATCATGAAGGTCAAATTGATTTTTTTGTGATTAAAAGTACACAAATGCATGAGACCATCTCTATTGAAAACGTACATGAATTAGAAGGTTTTATCAAATATGAAGGCAAGGTTGAAGGTAGCATAGAAATTGGACAGTCGTACGTTATCTGTGATAATTACGGGGAGAAAGTTCCGCTCCAGGTAGGGGCTGTTATACGAACCAAAGAGTTTGATGAGAGATTTTATTATAATCAAAATGATTTGGGTGCAGCATTTTATTCAGATTATATTATGATAAAAATTTGGGCCCCGACTGCATCAGCAGTGGTTTTAAAATTAATACATGCAAACAGCGGGAAAGAAGAACTGTACGTCATGGCTCGTCAAAGAAAAGGGGTATGGGAAAAAGAACTTCCCTTAGATAAAGAAGGGTATTATTATCGATTTTTAATAGATGTAAACGGCCGGACAAATGAAGCGGTGGATCCTTATGCCGTTGCAGCTACAGCAAATAGTGAATACGGAGTTCTGATAAATCTTCATACAGACTATGTTCATCTCCATGAAAAGCCGCCTTTCCTTCAGCCAACGGATGCCGTTATTTACGAAATGCACGTTCGCGACTTCTCTATTCATCCTTCAAGCGGGATAGAAAAAAAAGGCACGTACCTAGCTGTTACTGAATCAAGCGGGCAGCCAGGCAAAACAACAGGTCTTCATTATTTAAAAGAGCTAGGAGTGACTCACCTTGAATTTCTTCCTATTAACGACTTTGGCGGAGTAGATGAATTAAATCCTCATGCTTCTTATAATTGGGGGTATAATCCATTGTTGTTTAATGTACCAGAAGGAAGCTACTCCGCTGACCCTTCAAATCCCGCCACTCGTATTGCTGAGGTGAAACAATTAATATCAACACTTCATCAACAGGGATTCCGTGTTATTATAGATGTAGTTTATAATCACGTATTTGTACGAGAAGAATCACCTTTTGAAAAAATTGTTCCGGGCTATTACTTTCGACATGATGAGTTTGGGATGCCTTCGAACGGGACGGGAGTAGGAAATGATTTTGCTTCTGAACGGAAAATGGCGCAAAAGTTTATTATCGATTCAGTATTATTTTGGATAAAAGAGTACGACGTTGATGGGTTTCGCTTTGACCTCATGGGAATTTTAGATATAGAAACGATGAACATCATTCGTGAAAAAATAAATGAAATTGATTCTACTATTTTGGTGTTTGGCGAAGGCTGGGATTTAAATACTCCTCTCCCCTACAATCAAAAAGCAATTATGGCGAATGCCCGCCAAACGCCTCAAATCGGCTATTTTAATGATCGCTTTCGAGATTCTGTAAAAGGAAGCACGTTTGATGTATATGAAAAAGGTTTTATCAGCGGAAATATTCATCAAAAAGAGACCGTGCAATCTGTAATAGCGGGGAGCATTCTGGATAAAGAAGACAGCCGGGCTTTATTTATAAATCCAGCACAATCAGTTAATTACGTTGAATCACATGATAATCATACGCTGTGGGATAAGTTAACGAATTCAAACGGAGACGAAGACGAAGACACTCGTAGAAGTCGTCACCGCCTTGCTACTGCTATTGTACTTCTTTCGCAAGGCATACCGTTTCTTCATAGTGGTCAAGAGTTTTACCGCACTAAACAAGGCGTAGAGAACAGCTACAATTCACCCGATGATATTAATGCACTTGATTGGAATCGACGAATCGAATTTTCTCCTGATGTGAATTGGGTTCAAGAGCTGATTTGTATTCGCAAACAGCACGGTGCATTTCGCTTGGGAGATGCTTCAGTGATTAGGCAGCATGTCTCTTTCCTAAACACGCCGCAATCCATTATTGGCTATTGCTTATCAAACGTATTGGCTTACGGTCCGTGGAAGAATATTATCGTGTTTTTTAATCAAGGCCTAATGGAAGAAAAAGTAGTTTTGCCAGGAGGACCATGGAAAGTAGCACTTGATCATTGTAAAGTATATAAAAATGGGTATCCTATTATAGAGGATAATGCTATAAACGTTTCAAAGCTTAGCGTTCTTATTTTATTTCAAACGTAATTATTGTCTTCAACCACTTGACGAAAAAAGTGTGATGGAGATAATATTTATAAAGGATGGCTATTGATACATATCCTCAATAGCCGTCTTTTTTATTTACTAAGAAAATAACGTCATGATGTCTTAATAGATTGCTTTATTGAGTGAAATTTTTAAACGAAATGTGTGTGTTGAAATTGAAGGTGAATTGGTTGGAAGATATATTAGGAAGCGAATGGGAAATTACTCCTGCTGGCGGAGCGACAGGAGAAGCTTATTTTGCAAAATTTCAAGACCGAAAGCTTTTTTTAAAGCGTAATTCATCACCTTTTTTAGCAGTATTGTCAGCTGAAGGAATTGTACCGAAGCTCGTGTGGACAAGACGAATGGAAAATGGAGATGTGATCACAGCTCAGCACTGGCTAGATGGTCGAGAATTAAAACCAAAAGATATGAATTCGAGTCGAGTGACAGAATTGCTTAGTAAAATTCATCATTCAAACGAGTTATTAGATATGTTGAAAAGGTTGGGGAAAACACCGCTTCTTCCCGAAGACGTGCTAGCCGATATTGTAGAGAATGTGGACGAGCGACTTCAAAAAGAAAGTATTGTAGAGCAGGGAATCAGTTATTTACAAGCAGAGCTTCCGTCCGTTCAGACAGATAAATATGTTGTATGTCACTGTGATGTGAACCACAATAACTGGATGCTTGGAGAGAATACGCAGCTATATTTAATCGACTGGGACGGAGCGATGATTGCAGATCCTGCTATTGATTTAGGTTTACTGCTTTATTGGTACATCAATCCATCTCAGTGGGAAGAATGGCTTGAGCATTACGGGGTTGAACTAACCGAGAACTTGAAAAAGAGAATGAAGTGGTATGTGATAAGTCAAACCATTTTATTCATTGAATGGCATCGTTCGAAAAATGAACATTCTGAAATGAATTACTGGCTTGAATATCTTCGGATGTTGCTCGTCAACGACATTCAAGCACAGTAGCAAAGATTATGACAAGGTAGATAGTTCTTGGACCCATTGTGATAAATTTTGTTGATTGGTTTGAATATGTTCGTCTAAATGAGCAGCACTTTTTGCATCTTGCGTGTATTTATACACGTTTTGTAGTGTTGCTTGTACGTCCGTGCTAGCATATCCTTTAGCTAACATTGATTGAATTAAACGTTCAACCTGTTCACATTCCGCAACCGTTCCGCAGCAATCACTTTGATGATTAGATAAAATATCTTTTAATATATTCATTTGGTGTTCGGCATTTAAAGGCATTAAGCATCATCCTTTCTCGTATGATGCTCTTATTTTTTTCTATCTAAACACAATTATGCATGTGAATGTCGGTTGTTTCGAATAACCGACATTTTCAATGCGTCAAAATACTTTAAAGAGGTGCAACATGAGATTACGAAACAAACCTTGGGCAAAAGATAAAATAGCTGAAAATCCCCAATGCGTGGTTCCAAACCCAGCAGAGTATAAAGGGAACTGGAAAGAGGTTTTTGGAAACGAAAATCCTCTTCATATTGAAGTAGGAACAGGAAAAGGCCAATTTTTAGTAGGGATGGCTAAACAAAATCCGCATATCAACTATATTGGAATTGAAATGTATGAAAGTGTCATCTTAAGTGCTCTAGAACGATTGATTGAAGAAGAGCTTCCAAATTTAAAGCTATTGAATGTAGATGCTAACCATCTTAGCGAGTTTTTTGCAAAAAATGACGTGGATCGCGTTTATCTCAATTTTTCTGATCCATGGCCGAAAAAGAGACATGCCAAGCGCCGTTTAACATACAAAACGTTCTTGAGCATGTATGAAAACCTGCTGGTTGATGGTGGAGAAATTCACTTTAAAACGGATAATCAAGGGCTATTTGAATATTCATTGACAAGCTTTTCAGAATATGGGCTTCTTCTTAAATACGTGAGCTTAGATTTGCATAAAAGCGATTTTGAAGGCAATGTTATGACGGAATATGAAGAGAAATTTTCACAAAAAGGCAGCCGCATTTACCGCTGTGAAGTAAAATACCTGAACGAAAAAGACTGAGTTCCTCAGTCTTTTTTTGTTCAAAAAGAGAAGGAAATAGTGATAAAATAAAAAGGAATATAATGGAGGTGTAAAATGGAAACGTTAACAATAGGTGAATTAAAAGTGACATGGCTTCGTGGAGGGAATAATCATTTAGACGGAGGAGCAATGTTTGGTGTTGTTCCAAAAGAGCTTTGGACAAAAAAATATCCTATCTCAGAAGGAAATCGAATTCCAATGAGGACTGATCCTTTGCTCGTTCAAACTGAAAAACACCTCATGTTAATCGATGCAGGCATAGGGAAGGGTATGTTGGATGAGAAAAAAAAGCGTCATTTTGGTGTAACAGAAGAATCATTTATTGCTGAAGATTTACAAAAGTTAGGGTTCACATGTGAAGATATTACTCATGTCATTATGACGCATCTTCACTTTGATCATGTGTCAGGATTAACAAAATGTACCAACGGACATTTTTCCTCTGCTTTTCCAAATGCAAGAATCTTTGTTAGTGAAATCGAGTGGAATGAAATGAGAAATCCTAATATACGTTCTAAAAATACGTATTGGAAACAAAATTGGGAATTTATTCAGCATCAAGTAATAACATTTAGTGACAAAGATGAAATTGTGCCTGGAGTGACGGTTCATCATACCGGCGGTCACAGCGATGGTCATGCTGTAGTTGTATTAAAAGGAAACAATGACATCTTAGTGCACATGGGCGATCTTTTGCCAACACATGCACATCAAAATGTCTTATGGGTAATGGCATATGATGATTATCCAATGACTTCGATTGAACAAAAGCAGCAGTGGCTAGCTTATGCCTATGAGCATCAAGCTTGGCTAAGTTTTTATCATGATGCTTTTTATCGAGCTGTAAAATGGGATAATAAAGGAGAAATAGTTGACGAAATTAAACGGATGCATTCAGCGTCAATTCAATAATAGCACCGCTTTTTTTATCAATGAAAAACTCGTAATATTCCTGTTTTGCATCACGTGTTCTGATAATTCCACCTGTATAACCATAAAAAGAGAGACCATGTTTTTGAATGACTTTAGTCGTTGTTTCAATCCATGAGCCGTCGATTGCCCCATTTTGTTTAAAAGCGCTTTTAACAATCGTAAGGGCTTCCGATGAGGAAATTGACGACTTTCTTTTTTGAATAATATAAGCGCTTGCAAATCCGACTGCAGCTCCTGCTATTAGTTGAGTCCATTTCACGTTATTCACCTGCTTTTTAAGGATATGTTTTCATCATTATATCAAATTGTCGAATGCTTTGTTAAGTTGAGTCATAGAAGAGAAGGACGGAACTAGCAACTATTTCCGGTTTTCGATACAATAAAGAAAATGATACATAAAGGAGAGTATATATGAACAATGAAACGCTATCTCTATTTAAAACATTAACGGAGTTACCAGGTGCCGCTGGAAACGAACATCAAGTACGTTCATTTATGCGCTCGCAAATTGAACCCCTTGTAGATGAAGTCATTCAAGATGGGTTAGGAAGTTTATTTGGCGTTCGCTATAATGAAGAAAAAGGTCCTAAAGTAATGGTAGCAGGACATATGGACGAAGTAGGATTTATGGTTACGTCTGTAACAGATAAAGGAATGCTTCGTTTTCAAACTCTAGGAGGATGGTGGAGTCAAGTACTGCTAGCTCAACGCGTCCATGTTGTTACAAAAAAAGGTCCTATCACCGGCGTAATTGCTTCTATCCCTCCCCATTTATTAGACGAATCACAGCGCAACAAGCCAATGGCTATTAAAAATATGATGATTGATGTGGGCGCAGATAGCAAGCAGGAAGTAGCAGAAATGGGCATTCGTCCTGGCGATCAAATTGTACCGATTTGTCCGTTTACGCCAATGGCAAATGAAAAGAAAATACTGGCGAAAGCATGGGATAATCGCTATGGGTGCGGACTTGCGATGGAATTATTAAAAGAAGTAAAAAATGAAAAATTGCCAAATATTTTATATTCTGGAGCTACTGTTCAAGAAGAAGTAGGACTTCGCGGTGCTCAATCAGCTGCGAATATGATTAAACCGGATTTGTTTTATGCACTAGATGCTAGTCCTGCTAACGATACATCAGGCGATAAAAATGCATTTGGACAATTAGGAAAAGGCGTATTACTTCGTATCTTTGACCGTACGATGGTCACACATAGGGGAATGAGAGAATTTATTTTAGATACAGCTGAGACAAACAGCATCCCTTATCAATACTTTGTTTCTCCGGGAGGTACGGATGCAGGGCGCGTTCATACTTCTAATAATGGAGTTCCTTCTGCGGTCATCGGCGTATGTTCACGTTATATTCATACTCATGCGTCTATGATTCATGTAGATGACTATGCAGCCGCAAAAGAATTACTAGTCAAACTTGTACGTTCTACAGACCAAACAACGCTCGATACGATTAAGCAAAACGGATAAAAAAGAACAAAGCAGCTGCTTTTGCGGTTGCTTTGTTTCATAATGACAGGAGAAAAAAATGAAAATTGCAATCGGAACGAAAAATCCAACAAAAGTAAATGCAGTAAAAAAAGTATTTGGAGATACTTTTACATATGTAGAGGTAGCCGTGCAGTCCGGGGTGTCGCCACAGCCTTTTTCTGATGAAGAAACCATCCAAGGAGCGATTAACCGCGCGCGTGCTGCTGTCAAAGAGACAGGTGCTGATATCGGCATTGGGCTTGAAGGAGGGGTGCAGGAAACACCTTATGGCTTATTCCTTTGCAATTGGGGAAGTCTTGTTACCTCTAAAGACCTTGAACCGATTTTAGCTGGAGGGGCTCGTATTCGGCTTCCTGAAGCGGTAGCCGGTATGCTTCGTGATGATAAAAAAGAATTAGCCGAAGCTATGGAAGTGTATACAAACCAAAAGAATATTCGAAAAAAAGAAGGAGCAATCGGTATTTTTACCAATGGAAATTTAGATCGGACCGCTATGTTTTATCAGGTGGTTTTAATGCTAAAAGGACAGCTAGATTTTAGGACAAATCAAGCTGTTCAATAGGAAATTTCTTTGTAACCCTTTATAATAGAAAAGCATCAGTGTATGATAGTTGCAACAACTCATATACTATGTTTTGATGTAGAAGGATTAAATAATGTATAGGGCTTTAGCCGTTTAAATACGAAAGTAAAAGAAAAAGTGGAGGAAAGAAAAATGGAAAAAATGCAAACAATTGAACAATACAAAGAAATCATTAAAGAAGGAAAACATATCATGATGTTTTCAGCAGACTGGTGCCCAGATTGCCGAGTAATCGAGCCTGTGCTTCCAGAAATTGAGGCGAATCATAGCGAGTATACATTTCACTATGTCGACCGCGACGACTTTATCGATCTTTGTGCAGAATTAAGCATCTTTGGAATTCCAAGCTTTGTTGGTTACAGCAACGGAGAAGAGACAGGGCGCTTTGTCAGCAAAGACCGTAAAACAAAAGAAGAAATTGAAGAGTTTATTAACGGCTTAAATGCATAAATCAAGTGAAGACTGATAGCGATCTACAGCTATCAGTCTTCCTTCATACATAAAAATGAGAAAAGGAGGCGTAAATATGGCGAAAATGAATAGTCAAAAGATGAGAAAACTATTAGAAGAGCGATTAACGGGTGCGGATTGGTCATTTTTATTTGATCGTGAAAAAGATACGCTGCGCGTTGAACATCAGGAAACGAAAAAAGGTGTAACCATTTCTTTACCTGGGCTAATTGCAAAATGGGAAGAAAAAAAGGAAGCGGCTCTAGATGAAATGGTATATTATATAAAAGAAGCTCTTCGTGTTATGAACGATGAACAGCAGGTAACGGGAAAAGAAAAGCGCATTTATCCAGTTATTCGCTCAACGTCTTTTCCAGATAAATCGAATGAAGACGTGCCGTTGATTTATGATGAACATACAGCTGAAACACGCATTTATTATGCGCTTGATTTAGGCAATACATATCGTCTATTAGATGAGAAACTAATTCGTAAGGAAAATTTAGATCTATCCGCAGTGCGGGAAATAGCTAAATTTAATCTTCGCTCTTTGCCGATTTCACATAAAAAAGATACGGTAGCAGGCAATGACTTTTATTTTGTAAATCAGAACGATGGATACGATGCAAGCCGAATTCTTAACGAGACATTTTTGCAAGATTTTGCTTCTAGTGTTTCGGGCACAATGGCTATAGCAGTACCCCATCAAGATGTGCTGATTCTAGCTGATATCCAAAACGAAACGGGTTATGATATTCTTGCGCAAATGACCATGAGCTTTTTTGCAAGTGGACGTGTACCCATCACAGCTCTTTCATTTTTATACGAAAACGGTGAGCTAGAACCTATTTTTATTCTAGGAAAAAATCGCAGTAAAGGACGGGACTAATTATGAATCTTTTTTATAATAAAGAAGGTATCGGCGATACGTTAATCGTCAAGCTAGAAGATATCGCAATTGAAAATCGCACGTTTGAAACAAAAGGCGACGTTGTGCGTATCTTTGATCAAAAATCAAATACAACAGCTGGCTATAACATCTTTCATGCTTCTTCTAAGTTAAAAGTAGAGGGAAATGGTTCTCTTGAATTAACAGAAGAAATGGTGGAAGAAGTAAATCGTGTACTTAGCGAAAGCGGTTTTGAAGGTAAACTTGAAGTGGATTTATCTCCTAAATTTGTAGTGGGATATGTTCAAGAGAAAGAAAAGCATCCAAATGCAGATAAGCTGAACATCTGTAAAGTAGATGTTGGCACAGAAACACTTCAAATTGTGTGTGGAGCACCAAATGTAGACGCAGGTCAAAAAGTCGTGGTAGCAAAAGTAGGAGCGGTTATGCCAAGCGGTATGATCATTAAAGATGCAGAGCTCCGCGGTGTACCTTCTTCAGGTATGATTTGCTCTGCTAAAGAGCTGGCGCTTCCGAACGCTCCTCAAGAAAAAGGGATTTTAGTACTTGAAGACAAATATGAAGTAGGTCAACCTTTTCAAGCATAAAAGCAGAGTGCCATACTGATTTATAGGGCAAAAGCAGGATGTTTTTTTACACCTATATTTCAAAGCGTTACAGTTGCTGAAAAGCAATTGTCAATTCTTAAAAAGGTTTGATAAAATTAAAAGCCACTAGTATATACTAGTGGCTTTTTTCGCGTTTAATTATGAGTGCTAACTAGACGCGAAAAAATATTTTTGCAAAGAGGAATTTTACTGTATAAATAAGGGAAGCAAAATAGTAGATTTTATAGTAAGAGTTCAAGCATACGTGATAGAATGATAAATGAAAAGATAGTATATATATCCATCTCAGAGAATACTTTGAGGCCAAAGGTAAATAAAGGATACATGGATAGCTTTTTGTAGATATCGCAGCACTGCGATATAAGAGGCTAAACGAAGTAAGATAGTCTGATAGAAAGAGTGATAAAAATGGGTTTTGTACGAAAAGTAATGGATTATTTACTAGGATACGAAGTGAAAGAAATCGTTGTAGACGAACATGGAAATACAACGGAAGAATACCCTTTAAATAGAGAAAAAACAATTCCTAAAAAGAAGGCTCCTAAGCCGAAACAAATGCAGTCAGTTCATCAAAAGCCAGTGATGAAAGCAGCGCCAAAACCTGCTGTTCCACACTCGGCCAGAACGCAAAAGCGGAGTTACAGTGAAGAGCAGCAAGATGTTCATACAAAAGTAGCTTATCAATATCCAAAAGGAACATTTCGTTTTCCTTTAATTGATGATACGGGAGAAGCAAAAAAGGCAGCAGCTCCTAAAAATGAACCAAGGCCTGTAGCAAAAAAGGCACCGGCTTCGTTTTATCAAGAGCCTGTTCGCAAGTCGGCGCTAACGCAGCCTAAGTCAGTATCTCAGCCGTTAAAAACGGTATCTGAAAAGAAAGAAGCGGTTCCGCAAGTAAGAAAACGTCCGTTTCGTCCGACTGAAATTCCTTCACCTGTTTATGGGTTTAATAAGCGGCCTTCTAATGTTGTACAAAAAGGAAGTGAGGAAGTAGTAGAATATGAGCTTCCGAGTACACAGTTATCAAAAGCAGCGTTTGAAGATGAAATTTACCGACGAGCGATGAATACAGCTGTTGTAGAGCCGTTAAGAAAACCAGTTTCTAAACCTATAGCTGAAGAAGCACCGATTCAAGAAACAGAAGAAATGATGCAACTGTCTTCTCAGCGTTTTGCTCAGTGGAAGCAATATGAGGAAAATCAAAAAGAGAAGCTATCATTTCCTGAAGAAAAGCCAAGTTCTTCAGCAGCTGTAAAAGAACAGGAAGAGGCGCCAGCTTTTGAAGAATCACACGCGGTCGAACCGTTAGTGGGACAAGAGAGAACTCTTGGCTGGGATTTAGCGAAAGGTATGACAGCGGCCGAAGAAGTTCCAATTTCAGAGGAAACGCGTCCGTCTGAATCATCAGTTTCTCTCCAACAAGAGATAGGAAATGAGACTGAAGAAGTAGAAACAGAAACGTTGATGGACGGAAGCGCAGTGTTTTTACAAGCAGCAGAAGAAGTAGAAGCACTAAAGCCTAGAAAGAAAGAAGTTCCAGCTGCTGAGAAAGAAAGTGACGTCATTTTAGAAGAGCCAGCAAACAGTGTTCATATGGAAGCAGAACATGAGCTGAATTCTGAAAGTTTAAATTCATCGCAACCCGCAGCTGATGAACGGCAACCAGAAGCGGCATCGGCTGTTGTTCACCAAGAGCTTGAAAATTCGGTGATAAAAGAGGAAGGGAGCAGTATGCAGGAAAGTCAAGAGTTACAAGAACAAGTACAGCAAGAGTCAGCTGTAGAACCTCTTGTACCTGCAGAACAGCCAGGAAATGCTGAACGAGCTCGCGGTAAGCGATTAGTGCCTTTTAACGTGATGATGCTGAAAAAAGACCGCACGAAGATGGAGAACGGCTCTCGTGAGAAAAGTCAGCCGTCACAGACTTCCCACCAAAAGCAGGAGCCACAATCTCTGCAAAAAAAAACGGAAGTAAGTAGGCAAGAAGAAGTTCACGGTGAAAAAACCAAAGAAGCGGTTCCGCAGGCTTCGTTAAAAGCTGAAGAACCTGTAAATGTAAAGGCTTCTTCTCCTTATGCATTTCCTGGAATGAACTTGCTTAACATTCCTCCAGCTGCTATTGAAGAAGATAATCAATGGGCGGATGAGCAGCGTGAGCTTTTGGATATGACATTAAAAAACTTTAACGTTCGAGCTAAGGTCGTAAACGTCACGCAAGGTCCTACTGTGACCAGATTTGAAGTACATCCTGAACCCGGTGTGAAAGTGAACAAAATCACGAATTTAACAGATGATATTAAACTAAGCCTAGCCGCGCGTGATATCCGAATTGAAGCGCCGATTCCAGGGAAAAATACGATTGGAATTGAAGTGCCAAATCGTCAAAGTAAGCCGGTGTTAATTCGTGAAATTTTGAGGCATCCTTCTTTTAGAAAAGATAACTCTCCTTTAACGGTGGCATTAGGATTAGATATTTCAGGAACGCCGGTTGTGACTGACTTGAATAAAATGCCTCACGGTTTGATTGCCGGAGCGACAGGGTCTGGTAAAAGCGTGTGTATTAATACTATTATCGTCAGCTTGCTTTATAAAGCTGCGCCACACGAAGTCAAGCTTATGTTAATTGACCCTAAAATGGTTGAACTAGCTCCTTACAACGGTATTCCGCATTTAGTCAGCCCGGTTATCACGGATGCTAAAGCAGCTACTACAGCTTTAAAATGGGCAGTAGAGGAAATGGAGCGCCGTTATGAACTGTTTGCACATGCGGGCGTACGTGATATTACAAAATACAACGAACGTGTAAAAGAACATAATGAAAAAAGCGGGGAGCTGCCGTATCTAGTTATTATTATTGATGAACTTGCTGACTTGATGATGGTATCTCCAGGGGAAGTAGAGGAAGCTATTTGCCGTATTGCACAAAAGGCAAGAGCGTGTGGCATTCACTTATTGCTTGCAACGCAGCGTCCTTCTGTAGATGTTATTACAGGCTTAATTAAAGCGAATGTGCCAACGCGTATCGCATTTTCTGTTTCTTCGCAAGTTGATTCACGTACAATTATCGACACAGGGGGAGCAGAGAAGCTATTAGGTAAAGGTGATATGCTGCTTCTTGAAAACGGATCTTCTAAAAGCGTTCGAATTCAAGGGAACTTTGTTTCAGATGAAGAAATTGATCGCGTTGTAGATCATGTCAAAAAACAAATGAAGCCAACATACTTATTTGATCAAGAAGATTTGTTGAAAAAGCAGCAAAGCTTTGCTTCAAATGAAGAAGATGAGCTTTTCTATGAAGCATGCGAGTTTGTGCTAGATCAAGGCGGTGCATCTACTTCCAGTCTGCAAAGACGCTTCAGAATGGGGTACAATCGGGCAGCGCGTCTAATTGATATGATGGAGCAGCAAGGAATTATTTCAGAAGCAAGAGGAAGCAAGCCGAGAGATGTGCTCATTACCGAAAACGAGCTTCAGGAAATGGAAAGTCAAACAGCCACTTCTACATTTTAAGCTGTTTTTCAACATGTAGGTTAAAAAAGAGGCTATGCAAAATCAGCAGGATACAGCATTGTGTGAGCTAACGCTCTGTCACTGTATCCGTGGCTTCTTTTTTTCCTGCTTTAAGTTCGTTTATACAGAATTTGAGTAGAGATTTTGGAAGAAATCCATGAAGAAAAAAAGGAAAAGGTTTGTCAGAACTAGTAAAATGATTTACTATATGTAAGGATAATGTGTGTGTTGGTTTTTCAGCATGTGATAGTTTGCTATCATTTCTCACCAGCAGAAACATATGAGCTGAAGGCGTATAAAGAGGACAAACTAAAATAATTAGAGTACGAGTGAAGAGTAATGACAGAAGAAAATCATGAACTGATTAACTTTAATGAAATTCGTGAACAAAAGCAGCTTCAGTCTGATAATGCTATTTGCGACTTTTACAATCAATATTTCTTTTTTGTGAACCGCTATACGAATATACGAGAAAAAGTGCGGGCTTCACATTTATTTAAAGAATTAGTAAACTTGCCTCATGAGGCGCCTCTGTCTGATTCCCATGAACAATTATTTTTTCAGTGGTTTGCATTTGAATATGTAACCATTCAGGGGAAAACCCTGCTGCAGCTTTTTTTAGCTGATCAGGCGAAGCAGAAAACAGAGTCGTTTTTGATTCAAGGAGCCTTTTTTTTGACGAGTGTACTAGAGCCAATTATTGTGTCTAAAGTACCTAATTCGTTTTTCTTAAAAGGATATACCCCATTGACAAATGAGCAGGTTATCATCAAAGATGTAAGAGGAAGATTTGCAAATTTAGAGGAACAACAAGTAATTTGGATTCGAAAAATAAAATCAATCGGATATGACGTGTTAATTGACTCTTTCTTTTTAGGACATAAACAACGCATTGAACAGTTAGTAACGCAATATAATGACAAAAAAAATGCAATGACATGGCGCTCGTTTTTAAAACAGCAGGCTATATACTATGTGATGAAGCCAAAATAAAAGGCCGTTTCGCAAGGGAAGAGAGTAGAAATGGAGTCATGGAGTTATGTTATAAGAAGTGATATAATGTACGAATGTTATCGTGAAATCAGCAATCAAACGACATTTATATACGTTTGTAAGAGCAATTCTAGATAACCGTCATATACTGTCTTACAGATAGACGAATGTTGGAGGTTCTTTATATGACAGTTTACCATTTTGTAGGTATTAAAGGAACAGGAATGAGTGCGCTTGCGCAAATCCTAAACGATATGGGCTTTCAAGTTCAAGGATCGGATATTGAAAAAGAAATTTTTACGCAAAAAGCACTAGAGCAGCAGGGAATCCCTGTTTTACCATTTGATAAAAATAATATTAAAGACGGCATGACTGTAATCGCAGGAAATGCTTTTCCTGATACGCATGAAGAAATTGCAGAAGCAGCTTCAAAAGAAGAAGTCAAGCTTGTACGCTATCACCGTTTCTTAGGTGACTTTATGAAACAGTATACGAGTGTAGCCGTAACAGGAGCACACGGAAAAACATCCACAACGGGTATGTTAGCGCATGTGATTCAAGGAGCTGAACCTACTTCATATTTAATTGGAGACGGTACGGGTAAAGGTGTAAAAGACAGCAAGTATTTTGCGTTTGAGGCATGTGAGTATCGCCGCCACTTCTTATCTTATACGCCAGACTATGCAATTATGACGAATATTGATTTTGATCACCCTGATTATTTTGCCAATATCGATGATGTATTCAGCGCGTTCCAAGAGATGGCACTTCAAGTCAAAAAAGGAATTATTGCCTGTGGTGACGATGAACATCTGCAGCAAATTCAAGCGAAGGTACCTGTTCTTTATTACGGATTAGGCGAAGAAAATGATTTCCAAGCACGTAATATTGTAAAAAGCACAACAGGCACAACATTTGATGTGTTCGTTCGTAATACATTCCACGCATCATTTGAAATTCCAGGGTATGGCGACCATAACATCTTAAATGCACTTTCTGTTATTGCACTTTGTCATTATGAAGAAATTGATGTTGCTGTGCTGCAAGAGCGTTTTAAAACATATCAAGGTGTAAAGCGTCGTTTCAGTGAAAAGAACGTTGGCAAACAAGTGCTAATCGATGATTATGCACACCATCCAACGGAAATTAATGCAACGATTTCAGCTGCTCGTCAAAAATATCCAAACCGTGAAGTTGTAGCTGTTTTCCAACCGCATACTTTTACGCGTACACAAACGTTCTTAGAGGACTTTGCAGCAAGCTTACAGCACGCTGATAAAGTATATCTATGTGACATTTTTGGATCAGCTCGTGAGCATCAAGGTAAATTATCAATCGAAGATTTACGAAGCAAAATCAGCGGAGCTGAATTAATTAATGAAGAAACAATTGAATCGTTAAAAGACCATAATGAAGCTGTATTAGTATTTATGGGTGCTGGAGACATTCAAAAGTTTGAAAAACTATATCAGCAAACTGTATCATAAAAAAAAGGCACTCAGGAGAGTGCCTTTTTTTATTTCAAAACTCATTTTAAATTTTCAGGATTTAACGCTTTTAATTCCTCAATGACAAATAGCCCGTCTTTACGAATTAACACGTCATCGAAATAAATCTCACCGCCGCCGTATTCTGGACGCTGAATCATCACCATATCCCAGTGAATATTTGACTTGTTTCCATTATACGCATCTTCGTAGCACTCGCCAGGAGTGAAGTGGAAGCTTCCGTCAATTTTTTCATCAAATAAAATGTCTTGCATTGGATGTTGAATATATGGATTTACGCCAATCGCAAATTCGCCAACAAAACGTGCGCCTTCATCCGTATCAAAAATGCCGTTGATGCGTTCTGTATCATTAGCGGTTGCTTCAACAATCTTACCGTCTTTAAATGTTAAGGATACATTTTCAAACGTAAAGCCTTGATAGTTAGAAGGAGTGTTGTAAGAAATTGTGCCGTTTACAGAATCACGTACAGGAGCGGTGTATACTTCACCGTCCGGAATATTCATTTCCCCGGCACACTTCACTGCAGGAATATCTTTAATAGAGAACGTTAAGTCTGTATTCTCACCTGTTAAACGCACTTTGTCCGTACGGTTCATGAGCTCAACTAAAGCATCCATCGCTTTGCTCATTTTGCCATAGTCTAAGTTACATACATCAAAATAAAAATCTTCAAATGCTTCTGTACTCATTTTAGCAAGCTGCGCCATTGAATTGTTTGGATAGCGAAGAACAACCCATTTTGTTTTTGGAACGCGAATTTCTCTATGTACTTTTTTACCGATCGTATTTCCTTGGATTTTCATTTTCTCTGCCGGAACATCTGATTGTTCAAAAATGTTTGAACCGGAACGCAAGCCAATATAAGCATTCATTTCTTTCATTACATTTGCTTCAAAGTCTGCCATCATATTGAACTGCTCTTCTTGTGCACCGTTTAAAAGAGCTCGGTCTACCGAATGATCTTTTAGCAGTACAAATGGATAGCCACCCGCCTTGTACGCTTCATCTACAAGTGCTGTCACAAGTTCGCGCTGAAGTCCAAAGTTTTCGATTAATACTTTTTCTCCTTTTTGAAGGCGAACAGAATAATTAATTAAATTTTTAGCTAATGTCGCAATTCTAGGGTCTTTCATAAATAGTGCCTCCTTAAAATAACAATGATTGGTGATTCACTTTCTATTGTACCCCACTGAGCTTATTTTGTTTGTTTTTATGCTTTAAAATCCTTTTTTTCTTTAGGAAGGGAAATAACTCATATATCGCGAAATAATGTAGCAATCTTCCCTTTTTCTGAATAAAAGCAGAGAGAATATGGTAAAGTTAAAGAGTCTATAGGGAATAGAAGGTTTAATTGTTTATAAAATTGGGAAAGTAGTTATAACAAGAGAGAAGAAAATAGGAGGTGCCTTGCACAGATGGTTATTATTCTTTATTTAAGCGCTGCTATTGTTGCCATTGCGATTTTTTACCTGGTGGTTTCCGTGTCCAAAACATTGAAATCCGTTCAGCACACATTAAATTCAGTGGCAGGTACTTTAGACGGTGTAGAAAAACAAATGACAGGAATCACAGCCGAAACAACTGCACTTTTACATAAGACTAATCTGTTAGCTGAAGATATTCAGCGTAAATCCGAAGCGCTGAACACAGTGGTGGATTCTGTTAAAGGCGTAGGTGACTCAATTCAAGACCTAAATAAGTCTATTAAAAGCGTATCATCAAGCGTTTCAGAAAAAGTAGAAGAAAATAAAGAAACTGTTGCTCAAGTCGTTCAATGGAGCAATGTTGCATTAGACGTATGGGAACGTATAAAATTAAGAAAACAGAAAAAAGTTGATGCAGAGCCTGTACCTGTTGAAGTAAAAGAAAAAGCGGTTCAACGCTCACGCTCATTTTCATAAGGATGAACTTTAAAGGAGGAGACGCATATGTCAAACAAACCAAATAAACCAAACAACACTTCAAATAAAGGCTTTTTAGTAGGAACAGTGATTGGAGGAGTTGTAGGAGCTGCAACGGCATTACTACTTGCTCCAAAATCAGGTAAAGAGTTCCGTTCTGATTTAAATGAGCAGGCAGCTTACGTTCGTTTAAAAACGGAGCAAGCGAAAAACAGCGCTGTTGAAAAAGGACAAGGGTTTGCTCAAACGGCTAAAGAAAAAACGGCTGGTTTATCACAAACACTGTCTGAGCAATCTTCACAAGTAGTGGACAAGGTGAAAAACTTCCGTAAAGTAGATCCTGAACACGAAGCATTACCGCCAACAAGCTTAGAAGTGCTTGCTGATGAAGTTGAGTCTCAAAGCAACGAAGACGTTCAGCAGAAGCTCACAGAAGCTCAAAAAGCACTAGATGAAGTGGAAAGCACAGTACCACGACCATAATAAAGAATCAAAAGCGTTTACCCTATAGGGTGAACGCTTTTTTTGTATGTCATGTAGGTGGGATAACAGCAAGTAAATAATCTTTTCATTGCGGAAAAAAACTCCACCTTATAAATGAATTTATGAGCATCATACATAAAGCTGAGCACTCTTTTTGTATGGGAACGGTCAAACCATGTAAACTTAAGAGTAAGTACAGAAAGGGTGAAAAAAATGAAAAAAATTTCAACAGTTGAAGAGTTCGAACAAGTTGTAAAAGAAAACAATCGCTTTTTATTTTTAAAACACAGCACAACGTGTCCAATTAGTGCAGCTGGTCATGAGGCATTTTCAGCGTTTGCTTCTAGTCATGAAGACATTCCTTCTTATTATCTTCATGTTCAAGATTCACGTGATGTATCTAACTATATCGCTGAGACGTATGAAGTGAAGCATGAATCACCTCAAGCGCTTCTGTTTGAAGATGGAAAAGTGAAGTGGCATGTTTCTCACTGGAACATTAACGAAGACGAATTAGCGAAAAACGTAGCTCACTAATCGAAAAAGTATTTTAGTAAAAGAAAAATCCGAACATTAATCGTTCGGATTTTTTCAGTGGCATGGTGAACGTAGGTTTACTGTATGTAGCTGCTTCTAGCGGTATGACAAGCAATCCATAATAGATTGTTTATCCCATTTGTTCGCCTTTAGATTGGAGCGATTTAGCTATGCCTCAACCTCTTTTTTTTATAAGCTGATTGCGGTTTCATCCGCTTTTTCGTACAATAGATGTAGTTTAGCACATAAAAGCAGAGAAGCCCCTTACATATATCCTCCATCATCTATCATCTTATGTAGTAACCCTGCTAAACGGATTGTTTAAAATCAGTGAAAGGGTGGACGTACATGACGAATTCAGATCTTCAGCATTTGCGATCTCAAATTGACGAAGTAAATATGAAACTGTTAAAGCTTATTAATGAGCGAGGCGAGCTTGTTCAAGAAATAGGAAAGTTAAAAGGAATGCAGTCAACCAAACGGTTTGATCCCGTTCGTGAACGATCAATGCTTGATGCGATTTTAAGCAAGAATGAAGGACCGTTTCAAACGTCTACGCTTCAACATATTTTCAAAGAGATCTTCAAAGCTCATTTAGAGCTTCAAGAAGATGATCATCGTAAAGCACTTCTTGTATCCCGTAAAAAGAAGCCGGAAAATACAATTGTTACGGTAAAAGGAGAAACAATTGGTGACGGACTTCAGCGTTTTGTAGCAGGACCTTGTTCCGTTGAAAGCTATGAGCAAGTAGCAGCCGTAGCAAAAGCCGTGAAGCAGCAGGGCGTGCGGATGCTTAGAGGCGGAGCCTACAAGCCAAGAACATCTCCTTATGATTTTCAAGGCCTTGGCTTAGAAGGATTGCAAATTTTAAAAAGAGTAGCTGACGAATACGATTTAGCTGTTATTAGTGAAATTGTCGATCCTGCTGATATTGAAACAGCTGTAGAATACGTAGATGTGATTCAAATTGGTGCTCGTAATATGCACAATTTTGAGCTGTTAAAAGAAGCGGGTGCGGTGAAGAAGCCTGTCTTATTAAAGCGAGGCTTAGCCGCTACGATTGATGAGTTCATTAACGCTGCTGAATACATTGTTTCAAAAGGAAATGATCAGCTGATTTTATGTGAACGAGGAATTCGTACGTATGAGCGAGCAACGCGAAATACGCTGGATATTTCAGCTGTGCCCATTTTAAAACAAGAAACTCATTTACCTGTTTTAGTCGACGTCACGCATTCAACGGGAAGAAGAGATTTACTTGTTCCAACGGCTAAAGCAGCTCTTGCCATTGGTGCAGATGGAATTATGGCAGAAGTTCATCCGGATCCTGCGGTAGCACTTTCAGACTCAGCTCAGCAAATGGATATCCCGCAATTTACAGAATTTATGAAGCAGCTAAAACCTATATGTAACTTAAATTTATAAAAAAACGTAAAAATGAAAAATTCGTATACTTTTATGACAAGTTTGAAGCACTTAATGGTTTCAAGCTTGTTTGCCTTTCGTTATAATAAAGATAAGCGAAATTATCCCGTATTTTGAAAACAGTCGATAACTTTTGTCAAAATAGGAAAGAATAAGTGCAAATCCAAAAAACAAGAATTTATGAAATTCTCGTGAAACTTGTCGGAAAAAGGCGGTAAATACGTTGCGATGAAGCACATAGTATCGTATAGTAGTTACAGATATTCGCTATCATTCTGTGAGTGCATATGATATAAATTCGCGATTCACTTTTTTTATTTACTTAATATACACCGTCTTTTACATTGTTACATATAAACTGGTAAAATTGTCTTTGCCACGTAATAATAAGGGCATAACAGGAATGATTTAGATGCATACAGGGTATCTAAGCTGTATGTAAGAGTGAAGGAGCTAGAAATAGCCATTCTATAAAGGAAGATGGATTTATATACGTAAATACAAGAAATGAAATAAGGATAAAATAAACGAAATGTTTTTCGATAAGGAGTGTTTGTTGTGAACGTAACAATTTATGATGTAGCAAGGGAAGCAAGCGTGTCGATGGCAACGGTTTCTCGTGTGGTAAACGGAAATCCAAATGTAAAACCATCAACTAGAAAAAAAGTATTAGAAACAATTGAAAGACTAGGCTATCGTCCGAACGCAGTAGCGCGTGGATTAGCAAGTAAAAAAACAACGACAGTAGGAGTTATCATTCCTGATATTTCAAATATTTTCTATGCAGAATTAGCGCGTGGAATCGAAGATATTGCAACGATGTACAAATATAATATCATCTTAAGTAACTCCGATCAAAATCAAGATAAAGAACTTCACCTTTTAAATAACATGCTTGGCAAACAAGTAGACGGAATCATCTTCATGAGTGGAAACGTAACGGAAGAACACGTAGAAGAGCTAAAAAAATCACCGGTTCCAGTTGTACTTGCAGCATCAATCGAATCAACTAACCAAATCCCATCTGTAACTATTGACTATGAACAAGCAGCTTTTGATGCAGTGCAATCACTAATTGACAGCGGTCATAAAAATATTGCATTCGTTTCAGGTACGCTAGAAGAACCAATCAATCATGCGAAAAAAGTAAAAGGGTACAAGCGTGCTCTTGCTGAAAGCGGATTGCCTGTGCGTGATTCTTATATTGTAGAAGGAGACTACACGTACGATTCAGGTATTGAAGCGGTTGAAAAACTATTAGAAGAAGATGAAAAGCCAACTGCTATTTTCGTTGGAACGGATGAAATGGCATTAGGCGTTATTCACGGGGCACAAGATCGCGGGTTGAATGTACCAAACGATCTAGAAGTTATCGGTTTTGATAACACAAGACTTTCAACAATGGTTCGTCCTCAGTTAACATCTGTTGTACAGCCAATGTATGATATTGGTGCAGTAGCGATGCGTCTCTTAACGAAATACATGAACAAAGAAACGGTAGACAGCAGCATTGTACAGCTTCCTCACCGCATCGAGTTCAGACAATCAACAAAATAATACCTGTGAATGAATAAGAACGAATCCAAAGTTCAGACACGGGGAGATAGAATATGAAAAAAATTGATATGCTCACACCTATAGGGATACTAATTGGTATCTCTATGGTTGTGTTTGGGGTTATTTCAAGTGGAGGAATGAGCGGTTTTTTAGCTTTTATTGATGTACCATCGATTTTAATTGTACTAGGAGGCGTTTTTGGTACGCTGTGCGTGAGCTTTCCTTTAAAACAATTAAAAAATATGGGAAGAGTAGGGAAACAAGCGTTTCAATCTAAAGATATAAATGTAGAAGAAATTGTAGGAACATTTGTACATTTATCGGAAAAAGCGCGTCGAGAAGGCCTTCTATCGTTAGAAGCAGAGCTTGAGCAAATCGATGATTCATTTGTGAAAAAAGGTATTCTGCTAGCCATTGATGGAGTAGAACCGGAAGTGATTCGAGAGCTGCTTGAAGCTGAAATAGCTGCAGTGGAAGAAAGACATGCGAGAGGTCGAAGTATGTTCGAAAAAGCAGGCGATTATGCCCCCGCTTGGGGAATGATTGGGACGCTCGTTGGGCTAGTGCTAATGCTTAAAAGCCTTAATACCCCTTCATCGCTTGGGCCTAACATGGCAATTGCTCTTTTAACGACTTTCTACGGGGCGCTGCTTTCAAACTTGTTTTTTCAGCCAATCGCAGCTAAATTAGCTGGTAAAACGGAGCATGAGCTTTTTGTTAAAGAAGTGATTATTGAAGGTGTCATCGGCTTGCAGGCGGGTCAAAATTCTCGCTTTGTGCAAGCAAAGCTAAAAGTATTTGCCCCTGTTGAAAAGCGAAAACTGGAAGAAAAGAGAGAACACGTTCGTGAAGCGTAGAAGAAAAAGGTATTCGGCACAGTCGCCAAAATGGATGGTAACATTTGCTGATTTGGTGACGTTAATATTAGTTTTTTTTATTTTACTATTTTCAATGTCTAGCGTTGATAATCAAAAGTTTCAGACCGTTGTCAATTCGCTTACAAGCGGTGGCTTATTAGCTTCTGTAGAAAAGAGCGAGCAGTCTCAAAACCTGGATAACATTTTAGCAAAAGTGCAGAATTACCTGAAGGAAAATAAGCTTCAGAATGTCATTACTGCTAAGCGAGATGAACGCGGAGTTGTGCTTATTTTACAAGAACAGGTGCTGTTTGAAACAGGACAAGCGGACATTTTGAAAAAAGGTACCCCTTTTCTGGATGAATTAGGAAGGTTATTCAGTACTATTCCAAATGATATTAAAGTAGAAGGTCATACCGACAATCGACCCATTCACACCTATCGTTATCCATCGAATTGGGAACTATCGGCAGCGCGTGCTAGCGGCGTCATACGTTATTTAACGAACCATTTTTCTCTTTCTGCTAACCGCTTTGAAGCACTTGGATACGGAGATACAAAGCCGCTTGTTCCGAACACGTCTAATGGCAATCTACAAAAAAATAGACGCGTCGAAATTATTATTTCAGATCCCGAAGCACAGTGAAAAAGGCCATACGCTTGTATAGCCTTTTTTTAAGAATGAGATGTATGAGAACGAATAGGATAAAGAGCGCGCTCAAGAGTTTGAGCGTTTTTTTCTGTTATTTCTGGTTTTCTTGGAATTGGCTGATAGATATTAGGTTCATCATCCCACTGCGTGCAAACGGGTTGAGGTGATATTTTTGTCCATTTTTCAAGCCATGACAGAGGAAGCATGCCTTCTGCCTTTCGTTCAACCATTTCAAGCCAAATGAATGACCAAGCCCGAGGAACAACCCGCCAAATATCATAACCTCCTCCGCCAACCGCAATCCATCTTCCCTGACAATATTCATGGGCAATTTCATGAGCAATTTTAGGAATCTCACGGTATATTTTCGTGGTGCCGCATAAATGAGTGAGCGGATCGTAATAATGAGAATCGGCTCCATTTTGTGTCAAGATAACATCTGGTTTAAAAAAAGCAGCTACTTCTTTTAAAGAGGTCTTATAAACATCGAGCCAAGACTCATCTTCGGTATAAGCATCAACAGGCACATTAAATGAATAACCATAGCCTTCACTGTGCCCGCGTTCGTTAACGTTTCCCGTGCCTGGAAACAAGTAGCGGCCCGTTTCATGAATGGAAAGAGTACAAACGGAAGGGTCGTCATAAAATGTCCATTGAACGCCGTCACCGTGGTGAGCATCTGTATCGACATAGAGAACGCGCGCGTTGTACTTTTGCTGCATATATTTGATGGCTACCGCGCTATCGTTATAAATACAGAAGCCGGAAGCTTTTCCTCGAAAGCCGTGGTGCAATCCTCCTCCTAAGTTTAGAGCGTGCTTAGCTTTTCCAGTCATCACATAATCTACAGCAGTAAGTGTACCCCCAACTAAAAAAGCACTGGCTTCATGCATGTTGGGAAACATAGGTGTATCTTCTGTTCCAAGACCAAAATCTGCTGCTTTTTCAACAGAAAGCTCGCCGCTTCCTGCTAATTTTACCGCTTGAATATAGCTAGTATCATGGACAAGCTGAAGTTCTTCATCAGATGCCATCCGCGGTAATACAATATCTTGATTGCCTAAAGCGCCAAATTCCCGTAACAGTTCATATGTTAGTTGAACACGAAGCTGGTTAAACGGATGATTATTGCTGAATTTGTACGAAAGAATATCATCTGAATAAATAAATACAGCATTACTAGTCATTACGTCATCTCCGGTAATTTAGGCCACAACACCTCATAGCCGTTTTCTTTTAATGTATTTATACTAATCAATGGATTAATAGCTTGAATGCGAAGCACAAGGATTTTATATCGTTCATCTACATCAGGGTAGACAAGTACGCTTAAGATGTTTGTTCTCGTTGAACCAAAAAGGGATGTAACTTCAGCGAGCACGCCAGCCTTATTTTCTACTTTTATTTCAATTTGTGAACCTGGCTTATTAGTGCCGGTAAGCTGAATAAACGTATGTAATAGATCTCTTTCAGTAACAACGCCTACTAACCGCTTGTTTTTTGTGACGGGAATACAACCGATTTGATGTTCATAAAAAATGCTTGCAATTTCTTCAACAAAATCAAGAGGGTGAGCTGTAATGACTTCTGTTTGCATAATCATCCGTACGGGTTCGGATAGAAGAGCAGATGTATAAGTATTATCTAAAATAGATGGACTTGCATCTCTGACGTCTCGATCAGAAATGATGCCAACTACGTGATGAAGGTCATTAACGATAGGAATATGTCTAATCTTATGTGTATCTAAAAGTTTCATAGCTTCAGCAATCGTATGGTCGGGGGTTAAGGTAACGAGATCAGTTTTCATCATCTCTTCAACAATCATCAGACACAGCTCCTTTTCTTAAAGGTCAGCTTAATACATAAAGCGATTTCGAAAGCGCAGGCTATCAAATTCTTGTATGCTTTCTTGAGGGACTCTGCTCCCGATTCTTACCATCAAACAATTAGCAGGGTGGGAGCTAATCTCCGGATCATCTGTGGCAAACCACGTCAGTCCGCCTTTATTCATCATTTTCTCCATAATTTTGCGGTAATCCCACACATTTAGCCCTGTTCCTTTTAAATCCCAATGCCAGTAGTATTCTGTCGTAATGACAATATAATCTTCCATTGCATCATCCATCATAGATACGATAAGCAAGTTTTTACCAACAGCGTAGCTGCGAAATGGAGCGGCTACCTCTATAGCTCCTAATTCGATTAAATTCTCCATATTTCCTTCCGACCATCGTTCTAGAGGATCGGGATATAAAAAGGTTACATAACCAATGATTGTATGATGATGGCGAGCAATAATGATTCTACCTTCAGGCAAGTTGGCAATCTCGATCAATGCTTCTTTTTGCTGTTCAGGTGGACGAAAGGCCGTTAGTTGCTCATGAAAATCAAGTTGTTGCAAGGTCTTGGAGGAGACAGGTCCTTCAATAACAATTGTTCCAACAGCTGTTTTTAGTTCTTTCATATTGTATGTTTGGGAATGTTTCACATGAATCACCACCTTCAAGCAGTCTTATCTGTATTATAATACAAAAAAAACTCTGTATTAAAGCGTTTTCAAAAAATTAAATAAAAGAAAAGGAGTTTTTTAAAAAACATAGAATAGGAAATTAAAAGAGATTCTTGTTAATTCGACACTTCTATAACAAAGGTTGTCATATAACAAGGGAGACTATTATCCCAATTCCGACAAATAATTTTTATAAAATTGTGAAAAGTCTATTTTTGTTATATAATAGGTTTGTAAATTTTATACATAAGGGGGAGTTTGTGATGAAGGTGGAAGCGCTTCCTGTAATTGAAGGGGTATACAACTTACAGGACTATGATAAAACGTATCAAACCTTTGACTGGTCACAAGTGGAGAAGGAATTTTCATGGCATGAAACAGGTAAATTAAATGCAGCTTATGAAGCAATTGATAAGCACGCAAACTCTACGCGTAAAAATAAAGTTGCGCTTTATTATCGAGATGCGCAGCGCAATGAAAAATATACATTCAAAGAAATGAAAGAATGGTCAAACAAAGCCGCAAACGTGCTAAAACAAGCAGACGTAGAGAAGGGAGATCGCGTGTTTATCTTTATGCCTCGCTCTCCGGAACTTTATTTTGCATTGTTAGGCGCGGTTAAGCTTGGCGCTATTGTTGGGCCTTTATTTGAAGCGTTCATGGAAGGTGCAGTAAAAGATCGTTTGCAAGACAGTGATGCAAAAGTGTTAATTACGACGCCTGAATTGCTGAGCCGCGTTCCGGTGAAAGATTTGCCAGCTTTAAAACACATTCTCCTGGTAGGGGAAAATGTAGCAGAAGAAGGCATTCAACTAGATTTTCTGAAGCGATTAGAAGCGGCGAATAAAGAGGTGGAGATTGAATGGGTAGATAGAACAGATGGTATGCTGCTTCATTATACATCAGGTTCAACTGGAAAACCAAAAGGGGTGCTTCACGTTCATAATGCAATGCTTCAGCATTATCAAACTGCTAAGTGGGTGCTCGACTTAAAAGATGACGATGTGTATTGGTGTACAGCAGATCCCGGTTGGGTAACGGGGACTTCCTATGGGATTTTTGGTCCTTGGCTTGCTGGAGCAACCAATGTGATTGTGGGAGGACGATTCAGCCCAGATGCATGGTATCAAGCGCTTGAAGATTTTGGCGTAACGGTTTGGTACAGTGCACCTACAGCATTTCGTATGCTAATGGGTGCTGGTGATGACTTAGTTAAACGCTATGATTTAAGCAATCTCAGACATGTATTAAGTGTGGGAGAACCGTTAAATCCTGAAGTGGTACGCTGGGGAATGAAGGTGTTCCAAAAACGTATTCATGATACGTGGTGGATGACTGAAACTGGGGGTCAAACGATTTGTAATTATCCGTCTATGAAAATTAAGCCAGGATCTATGGGAAAACCAATTCCAGGTGTACAAGCAGCAATCGTTGACGATCAAGGACAAGAGCTTCCACCTTATCGAATGGGTAATTTAGCAATTAAAAAAGGCTGGCCATCTATGATGCATACGATTTGGAACAACAAAGAAAAGTATGAATCATATTTTATGCCAGGTGATTGGTACGTATCAGGTGATTCGGCGTATATGGATGAAGACGGTTATTTTTGGTTCCAAGGCCGAATCGATGATGTTATTATGACGGCAGGAGAACGCGTGGGTCCATTTGAAGTAGAAAGTAAACTCGTTGAACACCCTGCTGTAGCAGAAGCGGGTGTCATTGGTAAGCCTGATCCTGTGCGCGGGGAAATTATTAAAGCATTTATCGCACTTAGAGATGGATATGAATCTTCAGATGAACTGATTGAAGATATTCGTCAATTTGTGAAAAAAGGGTTAGCTGCTCATGCAGCCCCGCGTGAAATCGAGTTTAAAGATAAGCTACCTAAAACACGAAGTGGTAAAATTATGCGTCGCGTTTTAAAAGCGTGGGAATTAGATTTGCCAACGGGCGATTTGTCAACGATGGAAGACTAAGGAGTAAATGTTTCAATCTTTGTAGGGAAAATAAGTGGTTTTTATAAAGTTCAAACAGCCAGCTGTTTGAACTTTTTTTTGGACTTGAATTTTAAAATGAAATCATTCATAATTGTGGGGTGTAAACTTTTAAATAAAATAAACTGCAGTGATAGGAAGAAGTAATACTTGTCTCCCTGTTTAAGAGAGCTGATGGTTGCTGAAAATCAGTACATAGACAAATATGAAATACGTCCTTGAGCATCTTTTGTGAACTTACAGTAGCAAAAGACGGGTAGACCGTTACATCATTTAAGTGGGAAATAATTTATTTCCAAATAGGGTGGTACCGCGATATTTTCGTCCCTTCTTTTTTAAGAAGGGGCGTTTTTTATGTTGTTCAACAAATTGTAACGAGCAATTAGATAAAGGAGAGAATATATAACATGGATATTTTACAAGATCTTGAGTTTCGAGGGCTCATTAACCAACAAACGGATGAAAAAGGTTTAAGTGAACTTTTGAGTAAAGAGTCTGTTCGTTTATACTGCGGATTCGATCCGACAGCCGACAGCCTTCACATCGGCCACATGCTTCCTGTTTTAATTTTACGTCGCTTTCAACAAGCTGGACACCAACCAATTGCATTAGTTGGTGGAGGTACGGGTCTTATTGGAGATCCAAGCGGTAAAAAAGCAGAGCGTACGTTAAATGAAAAAGAAACGGTTGCCATGTTTAGTGAGCGTATTAAAGGTCAGCTTTCACGCTTCTTAGATTTCGAAGAAGGTGAAAATGCAGCAGTTATTGCAAATAACTATGACTGGATTGGATCATTAGATGTTATTACATTCCTACGAGATATCGGTAAAAACTTTGGTATTAACTATATGATGGCAAAGGATTCTGTTCAATCTCGTATCGAATCAGGCATTTCATTTACGGAATTTAGCTACATGATTTTACAGTCATACGATTTCTTGAATTTATACCAAACATATAACTGTAAGCTTCAAATTGGCGGCAGCGACCAATGGGGAAATATTACGGCTGGCTTAGAATTAATTCGTAAATCAGAAGAAGATGCAAAAGCATTTGGATTAACAGTTCCGCTTGTAACAAAAGCGGACGGGACGAAGTTCGGTAAAACAGAGGGCGGAGCAATTTGGCTAGACCCTGAAAAAACAAGTCCGTATGAATTCTACCAATTCTGGATTAATACAGATGATCGTGATGTTATAAAATATTTAAAATACTTTACATTCTTATCACACGAAGAAATTAATGAATTAGCAGCTTCTGCAAAAGAAGCTCCTGAAAAACGTGAAGCACAAAAAGCACTAGGGGCAGCGATGACTACGCTTGTACATGGTGAAGAAGCTCTTGAGCAAGCAATTCGTATTTCGCAAGCTTTATTTAGCGGAAGCATTTCAGAGTTAACAGCAGAAGAAATTAAGCAAGGATTCAAGGATGTTCCTTCTTATACGCATACAGGTGAAGATATTGGTTTAATTGATTTACTTGTAGAAAGTAAAATTTCTCCTTCTAAACGTCAAGCACGTGAAGATATTTCAAACGGTGCGATTTACTTAAACGGTGAGCGCGAGCAAGATTTACAAAAAACAGTAGGTGCAGAAGACCGTATTGAAGGTCAATTCACAGTGATTCGTCGAGGCAAGAAAAAATATACGCTTATTCAATACGCATAAAAAAAAGGCCGAAAGGCCTTTTTTTTATATATAGACAGTAAAAAAGCCGCTCCATAAGGAGCGGCTTTTTACTATTAACGAGAGTAGAACTCTACGATTAGTGCTTCGTTGATTTCAGCAGATAATTCAGAACGCTCTGGTAAGCGAGTGAATGTACCTTCTAATTTCTCAGCGTCTACTGTTAAGTAGTCTGGTACGAAGTTGTTAACTTCAAGCGCTTCTTTCACGATTGAAAGGTTGCGAGATTTTTCGCGAACACCGATCACTTGACCAGGTTGTACACGGTAAGATGGGATGTCAACGCGTTTACCATCAACTAAAACGTGACCGTGGTTAACTAATTGACGAGCTTGACGACGAGTGCGTGCAAGACCCATACGGTATACTAAGTTATCAAGACGAGCTTCTAAAAGAATCATGAAGTTCTCACCGTGCTTACCAGTTAATTTACCAGCAGCAACGAATAAGTTACGGAATTGACGCTCAGTTACACCATACATGTGGCGTAATTTTTGCTTTTCTTGTAATTGTAAACCGTACTCAGAAATTTTCTTACGTTGACCTGGGCCGTGTGGACCTGGAGCGTAAGGGCGTTTTTCTAATTCTTTACCTGTACCACTTAGAGAAAGACCTAAGCGACGAGAGATTTTCCAACTTGGACCTGTATAACGAGCCATGATGACTCCTCCTTGTTTGTGTTTTTATTTTATGCAAAACAAAAACAGACACATTCTAGCGATATGCTCATTTTGTTTTCATGTACCATCGCTCTAGCAGCAGAGAGTTACACGATACACCATCTTGTTAAAAGGATTGCTACTTCTGTAAAACAATCTTTTAATGAGGAACAAAATGAAAAAACATAAAGAAGATTGTATAAGCTGCAATATTTCACACAACGAGTATTATAGGTGTTTCCTCGTATAAAGTCAAGGGAGATTGAAGATTAAAAGAATGTAAAAGAAAGGATATATTCTTTTGAAGTATGAAAGGAGAAGAAAGAACATAAGAAAATGGTGGCGATGGGCTAATCAAACGTTTGTTTAATAAGCAAAAACCGCTGATGTACAGCGGTTTTTTTGCTTATTCATATTCAAAGAAAAGAAGTGAGTTCTTTGACGAATTCTTCAAGATACTGTTGATCAATTTCATCAAAACGATTTTTGATTGGACTGTCAATATCAAGAACACCTAAAAGTTTACCGTCTTTTACCATTGGCACAACGATTTCAGATTGAGAAGCAGCATCACATGCAATGTGGCCAGGGAATGCATGAACATCTTCAATTCGCTCTGTTCGTTGATTTTGAGCTGCTGTACCGCATACGCCTTTTCCAAGTGGAATGCGAACACAAGCCGGCAGCCCCTGGAAAGGACCGAGTACTAACTCGCCGTCTTCCATTAAATAAAAACCTACCCAGTTTACTTCATTTAAAAATTGATTTAGTAAAGCTGAAGCATTTGCTAGGTTAGCAATGGTATTGCTTTCTCCTTCTGATAGGGCGCGTAATTGCTTAATTACTAATTCATAATCCTTTTGTTTTGAGCCGCTGTAGTTTTCGACATTAAACAATGTATTCTCCTCCATTCAACATAAGATTTAATGAATTTTTATCAGGAAACGTCAGTTTTAACGCTACTTTGTCGATAAAAGATTACAGGAACTAAAAAGCCTATCACGAATTATGTAGAGAGGCTACTAAAATCCTTTTTAAATACTGTAACGATTTCTACACAATTTTGCAATCATATGTGTTTTGTAAAAATAAATCGAAATGAGGTGTAGATAGATGGCTGTACAGTCAAAAACGAAAGAGAAAATTATTGATGCGGCTGTTTCTCTTTTCAACGTAAAAGGTTTTGATGGTACGTCGGTGCGCGAGATTGCAGGGAAAGCGAAAGTGAACGTAGCGAATATTTCATATTATTTTCATAGCAAAGAAGGATTGCTTGAAAGTTTAGTGATTTCTTATTTTGAAGGTTATATTGGGGTGCTGGAGCAAGCATTCCAAGAAATGAAAAAACTGTCTCCAACAGAAAGTATGATCGTGATGATTCGAGCTATCTTACATTACCAGCACGAAAATAGGCATATTGCCCGACTCGTATATAGAGAAATCTCTCTTGACACGATTTTAATTCGAGAAGTTATGACTACGTATTTAACCAAGGAAAAATACTACTTAAAAACAATCCTTGAAAGAGGGATGAAAGAAAAGGAGTTTCGAAAGCTGCACGTTTCCTTTACAATCATTGAGCTTAAGGGCATGCTGTCTATGCCTTATCTTCATCCTCAGTACCTAAGTGAAGTTCTTCATATATTGCCTCACGAACCTTATTTTGTTCAGCAATATGCGATTGAGCTTGAGCAATGGGTGCACACAACAGTATGTTTGCCATATGAACGGACAAACAAACTGCGCGTTCAATTATCCTAAATGGAGATCTCCATAGCCTTGGCCTAAATCCTTCGCACAGTGGGCGTCTGACCCATATACGAGAGGGATTTTTTTCTGTTGGGCTGCTTTTACGACAAAGGGAGCTGGATACGCTTCCTTGCACAAAGGCTTAAACAACCCTGCACCATTATAATCCAAAGCCAGATCCTTCATTTTTATTTCATCGAGTATTGATAAAATGATAGGGGAAAGTGTGTCTTCATATGGAAAGTGAGTTTGAAATTTATGTACGAGTGTCATATGACCAATGCGCTTAGGTTTATAAACGCCTAAATTGGCCTGTACAGAGCGTAATACCGTGTTGTAATACTTATCATATACTTTGCTTAGGCTGCCAAACTTCTGTACAATATGTGCAAATACGTCAGAGCTAAAATCTAGGCAGTCATATCCTTCTTCATGTTTTAAGAAGTGGACAGAAAGGATGCTGTCATCGAGATAACGACCATACTCGTTTAAAAAATCTGTTGTTTCGTGTTCAAATCCTTCAATAAAGTCAACTTCCAATCCGATATTAATACGAATATCGCGCTCAAATTCTTTTTTAACTTGCTGTACGTTTTGAATGTAGCGATCAAGTTTGTCAGGATCCATTCCGCTGTCGCGATCAGGGGTCGGATCACTGAAGCTTTTTGGTAATGGAGCATGCTCTGTAAACGAAATCTCGTCAAAGTTCAGGGAAATCGCCTGTTCAACATATTGTTGCAATGAATCAGGTGAACCGTGTGGGCAAAATGGAGTATGAATATGTTTGTCAACTTTCATAAAAAATGCCTCCTTTTTTCTTCTTTTTCCATTGTAACGACACAAAGTGACTCCATGCCAATATTTTGTATAAAAAAATTTAATTTTTTGCTCAAAAGTTGGACTTTACATGGTATCATAAAAACATTGACGCAAAAAAATTTAAAGGATTAAATTCACCCTTTTTATAAATAAGAAACTTGTCATGTAGAACGCACTGTAAGGGGGCTTAGTATGGAATTCATTATAGCACTAATCATACTTATTATCGGATTAGTTGTGTACGGAATGTTTTCACGTAAAAAGATTTATCAAGAAATTGATCGCCTGGAAACGATCAAAGTCGAATTAGCAAATACGCCAGTTGCAGAGGAAATTTCAAAAGTAAAAGAATTGAACATGACAGGTCAAACTGAAGAGCTATTTGAACGTTGGCGTGAGCAGTGGGATGAAATTATATCAACTAATCTCCCGAAAATTGATAAAGAACTGTTTGAAACGGAAGAAGCAGCAGATAAATACCGATTTAAAAAAGCGAAGCAGTTGTCTATACATATTGATCAAGCCTTAGAACAAACCAAGATAGATATTGAAAACATACTTACTGAACTTCAAAATTTAATTGGTAGCGAACAAGATAATCGATATGATATTGAGGAATTAAATCAGCTTCACCGCCATGTGAAGAAAAAATTGCTCGCACATCGGTATTCCTATGGAAATGCTGAAAAAACGTTAGAATACGCAATTAATACATCTAAAGAGCAGTTTAAAAAATACGAGGAAGAGACGATTAACGGAAACTATCTTCAAGCACGTGAGATTGTTCTTCAATTAAAAACTGATTTAACAGCTATTGATTCGTATTTAGAACAAATTCCAAAAGTGTTAGTTGAGTGTCAGACCACTCTTCCTGTTCAGTTCAATGAACTGCTTGACGGGTTCCGCGAAATGAGTGAGCAGGGATATGTGTTAGATCATCTGCAAGTAGAAGAAACGATAGAGCTTTTAAAACAAGAAACTGCTGAAATTATTGCAGATATTGAAGAATTATATGTGGAAGAAGCGATTACAAAACTAGATGATGTGAACGAACGCTTAGAGCAGTTATATGACTCACTTGAGCATGAGGTTTTCTCCTATCATAAAATGAACCGTGAATCTCATACGGTATCTAACTTCCTTCGTATGCTTCAAGAACGAAACCGTGAACTTCGTGAAGAAACGCTATTTGTACAGCAAAGCTATCATTTTAAAGAGCGCGATTTAGACGTATATTATAAAATGGACCGCGAACTAAAACGATTGACTAACTTGTACTATAATATTTCGGACAAGGTGGCGGAGCACAATTTAGCCTACAGTGTGATTCAAGAAGAACTCGAAGACGTTTCCAAACAGCTTAACCAATTAAAAGAATCTCAGGAATCCTATAGCGATATGCTACAAGCTCTTCGCAAAGATGAGCTCTCAGCTAAGGACAAAATAGAAGAACTGAAATCTCAGTTGATTGAAGCACGACGCCTTATTCAAAAAAGCAACCTTCCTGGTGTTCCTGAAGAATATAAAGTGCAGCTTGAAAAAACGGTTCATATCTTAAATGAAGTAACCGCTAAGCTGAAAGAAAAACCGCTTAATATTCAAGCTGTTCAATCTTTACTTGAAGATGCTGTTGGTTTTGTTCAGGATACATTTGATGAAACAGAGGCAATGTTAGAAGAAGCGCAACTCGTTGAAAGAGTGATTCAATACGGTAACCGTTATAGAAGTACTCATCACTCGATTGCACAGTCTTTAGAAGAAGCAGAAGAAGCATTTCGTCATTACGAATACAAAGAAGCATTAAAACAGGCATCTGCAGCTATTGAGCAAGTAGATCCTGGTGCGCTGGATCGTATACAGCGTATTGTATCTTCACAGAGTTAAAAGGCTCGTGTCCAAAGGACACGAGCCTTTTCTTTTCTATCTGTTTGATGATAACCTTCTGCAACGCTATATAGCCTACGAACGTGCCAGCAACTGTTGGGAAGGACCAGTTAACACCTTGGTTATAAAGTGGTAAATAGTTTTTGAAAAGATGGTCTATACTTGTTATGATTACTAAGGCAAAGCCTAATTTAAAAAAGTACCAAGGTGTGATATGATAATACGTTGTTCCTAAAAAATGAAGAAGGGGGCGCGCATCCTTGATTTATTTAGATAATAGCGCTACAACAAAACCCTATAATGAAGTCATACAATCTTTTACTAAAGTAGCTACAACTTATTATGGCAACCCATCGTCCCTCCATCAATTTGGCGTACAGGCGGAGAATTTGTTGAGCCGTTCACGTGAGCAAGTAGCAGAATTGCTGCACGTATCGTCAAATGAAATTATCTTTACATCAGGAGGAACGGAAGGGAATAATTTGGCTATTAAAGGCGTAGCGATGCAATATAAAAGCCGAGGTCAGCATATCATTACGACAAATATTGAACATGATTCTGTTCATGAACCATTCAAGCAGTTAGAAGCCCTAGGATTTAACGTTATGTATGTTCCGGTAGATTCCAGTGGATTTGTATCACCTGGGGCTATTGAGTCAGCTATTACGGATGAAACCATTTTAGTGTCTGTTATGCATGTAAATAATGAAATTGGCACCATTCAGCCAATTGAAGAAATTGGACAGATGCTGTCGAACTATTCGAAGGTACTTTTTCATGTGGATCATGTGCAGGGGATTGGAAAAGTTCCCCTTTCTTTAGCGGATCATAAAATTGATTTATGCACATTATCAGGACACAAAATTCACGGCTTAAAAGGGACGGGAATTTTATATAAACGAAATGGAGTTCAGCTTCATCCGTTGCTTAGCGGAGGCTCTCAGGAAATGCAGCATCGATCAGGCACGGAAAATGTCCCGGGAATCGTAGCATTTGCTAAAGCACTTCGTTTAACACTTGAACATGCTGCTCAAAATCAGCAAAAAATGCGGAAAATAAAAGCAGAACTGATGGACAACCTTTCTGCTCACGAAAGAATCACGATTAATACGCCGAATGAGCATTCGGCCCCCCATATTATAAATTTTACAGCACAAGGTATTAAAGGTGAGGTTTTTGTTCACGCTCTTGAAGAAAAAGGAGTGTTTGTATCCACTACATCTGCTTGCTCATCAAAGCGAAAAAAGCCAAGCAAAACGCTTTTAGCTGTCGGTAAAAATTACGAAGAAGCCGATCAGTCCATTCGATTGAGCTTGTCAGGCTTAAATGATTATAATGAAGTAACGCCCATTGTAAATGCTATTTTTACAGTAATTGAAGATCTAAAGAAAGTAATGAGGTAAATGATTATGATATATAACCATATTTTAATTCGGTACGGAGAAATCTCAACTAAAGGACAAAATAGAAAAAAATTTGTTGCCCAGTTAAGAAAAAATATTGTAACGGCTCTTAGTGCATTCCAAAATATTCACGTAAAATACACAAGAGACCGCATGTATATTCACTTAAACGGTGAAAATCACGAGCCTATCATCGAACGTCTTCAGCAAATCTTTGGTATTCAAAGCTTTAGTTTAGCATTAAAAGTTGAAAATGAGCTTGAAGCGATTCAAGAAGCAGCGTTAGAAGCAATGAAAGAATTTGATGCAGAAGGAAAAACATTCAAAGTATCTACTCGAAGAGCGTATAAACAATTTCCTCTTGATACAAACGAATTAAATTATGAAGTAGGAAGTCATATTCTACGGAATACAGAGCATCTAAAGGTAAACGTAAAAGAACCAAGCGTAAATGTACGAGTAGAAGTGAGAAGTGAAGCAACGTATATTACATGTTTTGATTATCGCGGAGCAGGAGGTCTTCCAGTTGGTACGAGTGGAAAAGCGATGCTGATGCTTTCTGGAGGAATCGACAGCCCGGTTGCAGGATACCTAGCCATGAAACGCGGTTTAGAAATAGAAGCGGTTCATTTTTACAGTCCGCCTTTTACAAGTGAACGTTCTAAGCAAAAAGTCATCGATTTAACGCAAAAATTAACGGCTTATCACGAAAAAGTAAAGCTTCACATTGTACCGTTTACAGCTGTACAGCAAGCGATTCAAAAGCAAATTCCAGAGAATTATACTATGACCTCTACACGCCGTATGATGCTTCGAATTACCGACCTTATTCGTGAAAAAAATGAATCGTTAGCTATCGTAACTGGCGACAGCTTAGGGCAAGTAGCTAGTCAAACGGTTGAGAGCATGTATGCGATTAATGAAGTGACTAATACGCCAATTTTGCGTCCTCTTGTAACAATGGATAAAACGGAGATTGTGGAAATCGCCCGCAAAATTGATACACATGAAATTTCGAATCGACCGTATGAAGACTGCTGTACCATTTTTACGCCAAGCTCACCAAAAACGAAGCCAAAGCGTGAAAAAATAAATCGATACGAACAATTTTATGATTTTGAAACATTAATTCAAGAAGCGGTAAATAATGTAGAAACGCTTGAGATGACAGCTTCTTCGGCTATAAATACCGAAGACAGCGTAGAAGATTTGTTTTAAAAGTTAAATTTCATAAAATTACCAAAAAAATAATGTATGATGCCATGTGTTTTGACACAATCTATATTCAACAAGGAGGTGAAAACACATGGCAAACACAAACAAATTAGTAGCTCCTGGTTCAGCAGCTGCTATCGACCAAATGAAATACGAAATCGCTTCTGAATTCGGTGTAAATCTTGGACCAGAAGCAACAGCTCGCGCTAACGGATCTGTTGGTGGAGAAATCACTAAACGCTTAGTTCAAATGGCTGAGCAACAACTTGGTGGTAAATAAGTCATATTAACTAAATAATGATGGCTAAAAAGAGTGGGGGAAACCTCACTCTTTTGTCTTGTTTGTTTTGTCACGTATAATAGAGATAAGGTCAAGCTTTATAAAGTAAAGGAGATGTTGGCGATGGGGACTTTATTTTACGGCGGCAAAATATATACGATGCTAAAAGAAGGTGAGCATGTAGAAAGCGTATATGTTGAAAAAGGATTCATTGAAGATATAGGCGCAGAAGAAGATCTAAGAATCAAATGGGGTGCTGAGATTAACAAAGAAGTACACCTCAAAGGATATCCAATGTATCCGGGCTTTGTAGATAGCCATCTTCACTTAATTGGTCACGGTGAAAAGCTTCTTAGGCTTGATTTGTCTCAAGCTACTTCTAGGAAAGACGTGCTGATGCGCGTTCGGCAAAAAGTAGAGAGTACACCAAAAGGAGAATGGGTAATTGGAGAAGGTTGGGATGAAAATCAGTGGGAAGATTCCTCTTTGATTCAGTATCAAGATCTTGATCAACTTTCAACAGAACATCCTATTATGTTGAAGCGAGTCTGTCGTCACGGATTAGTAGTAAACGGGACTGCTCTTAAAATAGCCGGGATTACAGCTGAAACACGCGACCCGGAAGGAGGTATTATCCAGAGGGATGAAGCGGGAAATCCTACCGGTTTTTTGGCTGATCAAGCGCAAGAATTAGTAACGGCTCATATTCCTCAAGTATCAGAAGCATACATCCGACAAGCTCTTTCAGTAGCCATTAAAGATTGTGTTCAGCACGGATTGACGGGTGGACATACGGAAGATTTAAATTATTATGGAGGCTTTTTGCGTACATATCAAGCATTTCAAGACGTTATTCATAAAGAAAAGCAGCTGTTTCGTGCTCATTTGCTTGTTCATCATGAAGCTGTAGATGATATGTATACATACGTTGAAGAAAAGAAAGACACATCCGCTTTTATTGAAATAGGGCCAATGAAGATTTTTGCTGATGGTTCTCTCGGCAGTCAATCTGCTCTTTTAAGTTTTCCATACAAAAGCGCCCCTTCTACAAGAGGTGTAGCTATTCAATCACTAGATGAATTAAAACAGCTAGTGAGAAAAGCAAGAGAATTGGGCATGACGGTTGCAATTCATGCAATTGGTGATTTAGCGTTTCAATATGTAGTAGAAAGCATCGAACAATATCCTCCTCAAGCAGGGCAAAGAGATCGTATTATTCATGCGCAAATTCTACGAAAAGATTTAGTTGAGCGTGTAAAAAAGCTCCCGGTTGTATTGGATATCCAGCCTCGGTTTTTAGCCAGTGATTTTCCATGGGTTATTGAAAAAATTGGAGAAGAGCATTTGGACTATTGCTATGCTTGGAAAACGTTATTGAACGAGGGCGTAATGTGTGCAGGCGGATCGGATGCGCCTATTGAACCTATCAATCCCATGTTAACGATTCATGCAGCAGTTTCTAGAAAAACTTCTCCAAATAGCTCGGTCGTTTACATACCGTCTGAGCGACTTACAGTATTTGAAGCTGTTCAGCTGTTTACTTTAGGAAGCGCGCAGGCCATTCATCAAGAGCATAAAAAAGGATATGTTCAAAAGGGCTATGTAGCTGATTTTACCGTATTAGAAAGAGATCTGTTTGAGATACATGTAGATGATATCCCAGGGGTACAGGTGCAGATGACTGCTATTAATGGAGAAATTGTATATCAAAAATAAAAAGCGCCCTTGGGCGCTTTTTATTATAGAAATGTACGCTTAACTCGTTGCCAGAAAGAGTTATCTTTCAGTTTAACCGTTTTAATTTGACGGTCGCTTAAACGAATTTGAACTTGATCAACTTGGCGTGCATTTAATGCTTCGTTATCTATTCCAATAATTGGACTGTGGTTGTTGTCATTGGATAGTTTTAAAGTGAGCGTATGCTCAGCGCTTAGGATGAATGAAGATCCTAATGTACGATAGTTATTATTATTTAACGATGCCAATTCGCTGACTTGCATACAAGGAATTAACGGATCAACTACGGCTCCACTTACCGATTTATTATAAGCCGTACTGCCTGTTGGTGTTGAAATAATCATCCCATCCCCACGGAATGTTTCAAAGTGATTTTCATTAATAAAAACATCTAGACTGAGTGTTTTTATAACACCTGATCGAATCGAACATTCATTTAAGCAATAAAAAGAAGTTCCTTGATCAATTTGAGTTTGTAAAACGGGAAATCGACGTACTTCTATATTTTCTGTCGTAATAGCTTCAATCATTTTATCCGTTTCATCGATATGAAAATCGCAATAAAAGCTTAGTTGATCTGAAGTTGTGACACCAGCATATAAGCAGTCATCTCGAAAGCCAGATTGACGGACAGCCTGTAAGAAAGCTCCGTCACCGCCAATACTTACAATGATGTTAGCGCTGTCGAAATGATCTACTACTTGAAAGTCATATTGTTTTGCAAGTTCAATAAGTGGACTTACAAGCGCCTTTGTTTCCTGGTTTTTTGGATGAAAGAAATAAACGTTGCGACGATTTGGCATAGATAGTTCCCCCTTGTTTGTCTGATATGTAAAATATTAGCGATAAAGTAAACTTTTTAAAAAAAGTTTGTTACAATAATTATAGCATTATTGCTTTAAGAATTAAAAGAATAATCTTTTAATTCTGACACCTAAAAAGGAGGATTTTCATGAACAAAAAAAGGTGGATTGCTCTTTTAATTGCGGCCTGCTTATTCATTTTTTCTGCGATTGTTAATATTGGTTTTTCAGTCAAAGAAGAAAAAGATGACGGTCTGGCAGGCATCTTTGGAGGAGACGACAGCGAACTATCAGAAACAGTTATCGAAAAAGGGAATGCAGCTAAGAAAATTGCAGTGCTAGAGGTCAATGGAACGATTCAAGATACAGGAAGCGGTTCCTCTCCGCTTATGTCCCAAAATGGTTATAATCACCAAGCATTTTTAAAGCAGCTAGAGGCTGCAAAAAATGATAAGGCAGTTAAAGGAGTCATTATTAAGGTGAATTCACCGGGCGGCGGCGTCGTTGAAAGTGCTGAAATACATAAAAAAATTGAAGAGCTGAAGAAAGAAACGAAAAAGCCAGTGTATATTTCAATGGGATCAATGGCTGCCTCAGGAGGCTATTACATTTCAACAGCTGCTAATAAAATCTATGCAATCCCGGACACTTTAACAGGTTCACTAGGTGTAATTATGCAAAGCGTTAACTACGGCAAGCTGGCTGATAAACTAGGAGTAGAATCTGTTGTTATCAAAAGCGGAGCTCATAAAGATATTATGTCTCCAACAAGGGAAATGACCGGAGAAGAAAAAGAAATTATGCAAACACTTGTAGACAACTCGTACGATGGTTTCGTCAATGTTATCTCTCAGGGACGTCACTTGTCTAAAGAAAAAGTACGTTCTATCGCAGACGGACGAGTGTACGATGGACGTCAGGCTAAAGAGCTGAAGCTGGTTGATCAACTAGGCTATTTTGAAGATGCGGTAACAGGAATGGAGAAAGATTATAAGTTAAAAGGTGCACAAGTAATTCAATACAATCAAGGATTCGGACTGCCTTCTTGGCTTTCAATGAGCATGCAAAAAGTAATAGGTGGAGATGAACAAGTTACTGCAATGTTAAAAACATTTGCGCAGCCAAGCTCTCCGCGTCTGATGTATTTATATGCAGAATAGAGGTGAGAACATGGAAAATCAGTCTCATTCAACCGAATCAAACGACAATATAAAACATGTGCCAGGGGTAAGTACTCCAATAAGTAGTGAATTCCATTATGCAGGCTTTTGGATGCGCTTTTGGGCATATCTTTTAGATCTAGCTGTGGTAGCTAGCTTGAACTCTCTGCTGATCAAGCCCATTTTCCATTTAGCAGGTATTTCTCGAGGAGATGGATTTTTTTCTCCCTATACGATTGTAACGGTTATTATCTTTTATGGTTATTTTGTTTTAATGACCAAGTATTTTGGACAAACGCTTGGAAAGATGGTGTTTGGGCTTAAAGTAGTATCGCTGAAAGACTCCACTTTAACTTGGCCTGTTGTGCTGTTTCGTGAAGGAGTTGGACGCTATATTTCTAAAACAGTTTTTTTACTTGGCTATTTATTAGTTGCGTTTTTACCTAAGAAGCAAGGAGCCCATGATTACTACGCAGATACAACTGTCATACATGAAGGTACAATCAGCAGATAATAAAAAGAGGCTGGGACAAAAGGGTTTTAGACGAAGTGAAAAACGCACCACTGATCAAGACTTTTGATTCGTGGTGCGTTTTTTTGGTTATGGTAAACGCAGGTTTCATTTGTTTAGATTCTTCTAGCAGTTGAGTGGAGGGCAAGGCGAAGACTCCTGGGGGAAAAGCGGAGCAGGTAAGACCCCACAGGAGCATATGCGACGAGGAGGCTCAACGACCGCCCGCGGAAAGCGAAGCCTTGCACGGAAATCAACTGCGGTGTCGCAAGCTGTTAAGCTCATGTATACTATTTGTTCGTCTTTAAATTGGATTCATTTCGTTATGTCTCAACCTCTTTTTATTGTTTTCATAAGGTTTAATATTCTGTGTTTTGGAGATAATGTGAAGCTAAGAAGGAGTGAAGGATGTGCTATGGCTTTTATGGATATTGCTAGCACTTTTAATTGTTATTGTACTTATTGTATGGACAAAAATCACGCTATTTGTAGAGCTTCATCATGTCCGAGATAACGATTATTACAGAGTGAGACTCAGGGCTTGGTTTGGTCTTATTCGCTATACATATGAAATTCCGGTAGTGAAAGTAAAAAAAGATTCTCCTCGTTTGCTTGTTGAAAAGAAGAAAGGAATAGGTGATCAAGGAAAAGAAGACGAGAATTCATGGAGTGATTATTCTGTAGAAGACGGGTTAAGCATGTTAGAAAATGCGAAGCAATTCCTTGAACAGGTAGTCGGTTTTCATAAAATTTTTCGTCGTTTCTTACAGAAAGTGACGGTAAGTGATATTAGATGGCACAGCCGTTTCGGCTTAGGTGATGCTGCGTTAACAGGCGTACTTACCGGGGCTGTATGGTCTGCAAAGGGGGGCATAGTTGGTATAATCAGCCGTTATATGAAATTAAAAGATATGCCTGTCATGAGCGTTACTCCTGTATTTCAACATCTTTGGTCAGAAACGGTATTTGAGTGCATAATTTCTTTTCGAGTTGGTCAAGCTATTCTAGTAGGTTTACGGACCTTGAGATACTGGCGGCATACGTCCAAAAAGCGTCGCAAAAGATGGAAGTCGTCAAATAAGAACAAGACACACTCTGTGAAAACATAAGGAGGTTATCTTAATGGCAGAACATCCAATTAAAAGTTTAATGTCGACAGCTATGGAAAATTTAAAGGAAATGATTGATGTTAATACAATCATTGGTGATCCTGTAGAAACACCTGATGGCAGTGTTATTTTAACTGTCTCAAAAGTAGGTTTTGGTTTTGCAGCGGGCGGAAGCGAGTTTGGAGTAGAAGGGCATGCACCATCTTCTCCAGGACAGCATCAGCAAGAATCAGGTCATCCGTTTGGCGGAGGTAGCGGTGGCGGTGTATCGATTACGCCAATCGCCTTTTTAATTGTGAGTGGAAGCGGAATTAAAATGCTTCACCTTAACGAAAGTACACATTTATATGAAAAGATTCTAGATACAGCACCTCAAGCAATTGAACGCGTGCAGCAAATGTTCAAGCGCAACAATCATCAGCAAGATCAGCACAATCAACAAAGTCAGCATCATGACAGTTCAAATGATTTTAATTTGTAGAAATAATATAAAGCTTTGCTTGCTTCTTCAAACGGTAAAAGAAGCAGGCAAAGTCTTTTTTTTTTGCGTTTATTTTTTAGGATACAGCTCCATGTTTTGTATGTCATTTAATTGCAATATAGAGACAGACAAGCTAATATGAACAGTGTACATACTTATTTAAAGGAGGAATTATTCGTGACTAAATTTAAAGGTAACGATGTAACATTGTTAGGAAATCAAGTAAAGGTTGGAGACAAGGCGCCAAACTTTACGGTTTTAGCAAATGATTTATCAGAAGTAACGCTTGATAGCACAAAGGGTTCTGTTCGCCTAATTAGTGTAGTTCCTTCTATTGATACTGGAGTTTGTGATGCGCAAACTCGTCGCTTCAACGAAGAAGCAGCTAAATTAGATAACGTAAAAGTATTAACAGTAAGCGTAGATTTACCGTTTGCTCAAAAGCGCTGGTGTGGTGCTAACGGCATTGATAATGTTCAAACTTTATCTGACCACCGCGACTTATCTTTCGGAGAAGCATATGGTGTAGCTATTCAAGAATTACGCTTATTAGCTCGTTCAATCTTTGTAGTAGACTCAAATGACAACGTAACGTATGTTGAGTACTTACCAGAAGTAACTGAGCATCCGAACTACGAAGCAGCAATCGAAGCAGCTAAAACAGCTAAGTAAGATTGTCAGTGGCGTTCGGCAGAAGGCGGAAAACAATGTTTTTCGCCTTCTTTGTGTTTTAAGAAGTTTTTATGATAAAATATGATGTTCCAAATAGGACGTTTACTCATTTATATAGATATTATTTCATTACACAGGAGGCAGAATATGAGTCAGTTAGCTAGTATGGAAAAGCTATTTGGTGTAATTGATCAAACAGCTATTATTTTAAGAAAAGAACTAAACTGCGTATATTTAGAAGCAGTAGCTGAAACGGGAGAAAATTTGTTTCAAGGAACTATTTTACAAGAAGAGCTAGATGAGGTAACTAAAAAACGTTTAAAAAAAGAATACGATTCAATCACGCTTGATCATTTTGAAAAAGAAACGATTCGAAAAGCGTATCAGCTGGCTATTTTAAAAGGCATGAAAGAAGCAGTTCAGCCTAACCATCAAATGACGCCTGATGCTGTAGGACTATTTGTCAGCTATCTAGTTGGAAAGTTCATGGCAGGAAAAGATAAATATACGCTTTTAGATCCCGCAGTAGGAGCAGGGAATTTATTAACAACCATTTTAAACACACATGCTGCGTCAATTGAACACGTATACGGTGTAGACGTGGATGATTTATTACTTCAATTAACATATGTAAATGCAAATTTACAGAAGCACGGCGTTCAATTATTCAATCAAGACAGCTTACAGCCGCTTTTTATTGATCCTGTGGATTTAGTTGTCTGTGACCTGCCGGTTGGTTATTATCCAAACGACGAAGGGGCAAAAGAGTATAAAGTAAGAGCTGAAGAAGGTCACACTTATGCTCATCACTTATTTATTGAACAAAGCTTGCGTCATGTAAAAGACGGAGGATACGTAGTGGCTCTTATTCCAAATAACTTGTTTGAATCTGAACAGTCTCATTTATTACAGCCGCTCTTAAAAGAGGAAGCAATCGTGCAAGGGATTATTCAGCTGCCACTTTCAATGTTTAAACAAGAGCAGGCTGCTAAAAGTATTATGATTCTTCAAAAGCAGGGAGAAGGAGTAACAGCACCTGAAAACGCGCTGCTTGTGAATTTGCCGAAGTTCAGCAATCGGGAAGCAATGAGTGATATTATGACTCAAATGGACCAATGGTTCCGAGTGAATAAAAAGTAAGTCTTTTTCGAAAATAATGAATATTTGTCGGTAGCGTTTTCATGATGTATAGCTCTTGAAATCTATTGTCGTGAATGATTAAATGAATAAGGATAGAAATCGTGTCGAAATGCATAGAATATTGTAGAGATTACACTTTTATGTTCTGTTCGTTATGTTTATGATGCACGTATAATAAAGAAGGAGCTGTTTTTTTATGTCAAAAATCATGGCAATCAACGCCGGCAGTTCTTCACTTAAGTTTCAATTATTTGAAATGCCAAGTGAGACGGTATTAACAAAAGGTTTAGTAGAACGAATTGGTTTAGATAACGCTGTTTTCACGATCTCGGTAAATGGTGAAAAACAAACGGATATTACAGAAATCCCTGACCATGCTGTTGCAGTTAAAATTTTAGTTGAAAAGTTACTTTCTCAAAACATCATTCAATCATACGATGAAATCACTGGTGTAGGTCACCGTGTAGTACACGGCGGAGAGAAATTTGCTGATTCTGTTTTAATCACAGATGAAACACTAGCGGAAATTGAAGCTTTATCTGATTTAGCACCGCTTCACAACCCAGCAAACATTGTGGGAATTAAAGCGTTCCAAGATATTCTTCCAAATGTTCCAGCTGTGGCAGTCTTCGATACAGCATTCCATCAAACAATGCCAGAAAAATCATTCTTGTACAGCTTACCGTACGAGTACTATGAAAAGTATGGCGTTCGTAAATACGGTTTCCACGGCACATCTCATAAATATGTTTCTGAGCGTGCAGCTGAGCTTCTTGGCCGTCCAATCGAACAATTACGCTTAATTTCTTGTCACTTAGGTAACGGTGCAAGTATCGCTGCAATTGAAGGCGGCAAGTCAATTGATACATCAATGGGCTTCACACCATTAGCTGGTGTAGCAATGGGAACTCGTTCAGGTAACATTGACCCTGCATTAATTCCATTTATTATGGAGAAAACAGGAAAAACTGCTGACGAAGTATTAAATGTATTAAATAAAGAAAGTGGTCTTTTAGGTGTATCTGGTATTTCTAGTGACCTACGCGATCTAATCAAAGCAAGCGCTGAAGGCAATGAACGCGCTGAAACAGCACTTGAAGTATTTGCTAGCCGTATCCATAAATATATCGGTTCTTATGCTGCTCGTATGTCTGGTGTAGATGCAATCATCTTCACAGCAGGTATTGGAGAAAACAGTGATGTTGTACGTGCTCGCGTTCTTCGCGGTTTAGAGTTCATGGGCGTTTATTGGGATCCAGCTTTAAATAGTGTACAAGGAGAAGAAGCATTTATTAGCTACCCTCATTCTCCAGTTAAAGTTATGGTTATTCCTACAGACGAAGAAGTTATGATTGCACGTGACGTTACTCGTTTAGCGAATATTTAAGTTCATAAAGTGCCTCTTCAATGCATGAATTCTCATAAATTGTCAGGCAAACTAACGAAAAGCTGATTTCCTTGTTAGGAAATCAGCTTTTTTATATAGCGCAAGTAGCTGACGATTGAAAGAAGGTTTACAACGTATAGAAGAAAGAAATAATATAGGAAGCAAAATGTAACGGATGCATTATTTGTTATAATAAAAATAAAACTACTCATTTCTTGAAAGGGTGACATGATGATACTAACGAATCGCGAAGAACAGCTTTTAGAAGAAATCTATAAATGGGAAGAGAGCTTACAGAGTGTAGAAGCAACTGAGATGGAGTTATTATACGAAGAGTGGTTAGAAAAAGGGCTTAACTTAATTCCAGCTTCTGTTCGTGAGACCTATTTACATAAAATTGATGAGGGACTCTTTCAGTTAACTGCATTAATTCAAGGTACGGAAATGCAAACTCAAGCGACAAAACGAATTATTGAAACCGCTCGTGTATTCAAAGAGGATATCACAGATCTGTCAGAAATGAATTCCCTTCAAGTAGATCAGCTTTCTTATATATGCGAACAGCAAATGGCCAAGCTTCGATTGTATGCGCTGAGTCAAGGAGCACTTTCAGGAACCGGACAATCGCTGCTAGTCGGTATTGATATACCTGCTGTTTTATGCATGAATATTCAAGCGGTGCAACAGGCAGCAATGAGCTACGGCTATCATATCCAGACTCCTTCAGAGCTGATGCTAACGCTAAAAGTTTTCCATGCAGCAACGTTACCTAGACACCTTCAGGCTGAGGGGTGGCATCAATTAAAGAGTGAGTTGAGCCAAGAATTTGACCCGTATTTTTATGAAGGTGTTGATCAAATTGTAGATAAAACGTGGCTGCAAAAAATCGTTGTGCAAATCGGGAAAACGCTAGCTATATTTGCTGCGAAGCGAAAAGTTTATAATCGTTTGCCAATTGTGAGTATGATGGTTGGCGGAGGGATGAATTATCGAATGGCCAAGCAAGTGACAGATTATGCAAAGCGCTTTTATCAATACCGCTATTTGTTAGATAAGAAAAACGAGTCTCATTAATTTTTCATGAGACTCGTTTTTTTGTCTATCCGTGAACTTTTCTTGATATTTCCTCATTTGTTCGATACCAAATCCACAAATCATTAATAATAGAAGCAAGTTCTCCTATCTCGCTATTTAATTCACAGGAGCGGATAAAATTAGTCTCATCTTCTAACGCCGCCTGTTTTTGATTAATACTCTTTTCTAAAGATTGAATTTTGTCTGGGATCTGCCCCCGAATGGATTCCCATGTTAGGAGAATATCCTGCTGAACTTTTTCAGAATAGAATGTCCATTCTCTTTCAAGAGCAGGAATTTTTATACCAAGTCTGTTGTCATAAGTAAAAAAGCGCTCCATTTTTTCACCTCTTCCCTTCCATTTTATACAATGACAAAAGCCAGAGCTACTGTAAGTGAAAAATAAATCATTTATACTTGATTTATGCATATAAATATACACAGTATGTAAGAAAAAAATATTCATCCATGTTTATTTTTACAGTATTTTAAGAGATTTCACCCTGTTAAATTAAAATAAATGTGAATTTATATACTTTTTTTTGAATAACTATTGAAAATAGATTAAAAAGTTGTTAAAGTAATAGTAGATTAAATGAATAAAAATTAAAACGGTTGTATTAATATATATATAATTTGTAGGAGGAATAGATAATGAGTAATCCAAAAGTTGTTTTAGCATATTCTGGAGGTTTAGATACATCAGTTGCAATTAAATGGTTACAGGAAAAAGGGTACGATGTGGTAGCTTGCTGTTTAGATGTAGGCGAAGGAAAAGATTTAAAGTTCGTTAAAGAAAAAGCCTTAACAGTTGGAGCGGTATCATCATATGTGATTGATGCAAAAGAAGAATATGCCAATACATTTGCGTTAGCAGCACTTCAAGCACACACATTATATGAAGGAAAATATCCATTGGTATCTGCACTATCTAGACCGCTAATCGCTAAAAAGCTTGTAGAAGTAGCAGAACAAGAAAATGCAGTAGCTGTCGCACATGGATGTACGGGAAAAGGAAATGACCAAGTGCGTTTCGAAGTATCAATTAAAGCATTAAATCCACACTTAGAAGTTTTAGCTCCTGTTCGTGACTGGAAATGGTCTCGTGAAGAAGAAATCGAGTATGCAAAAGAAAAGAATATTCCAATTCCAATTAACTTAGACAGCCCATTTTCAATTGACCAAAACTTATGGGGAAGAAGTAACGAGTGCGGCGTTCTTGAAGATCCTTGGGCAGCTCCACCTGAAGAAGCATATGACCTAACAGCTTCTCTTGAAAATACTCCGGACACAGCCGATGTAGTAGAAATTGAATTCGTTGAAGGTGTTCCAGTAGCATTAAATGGTCAATCTTATACGCTAGCTCAGTTAATTCTAGAATTGAATGAAATTGCAGGTAAGCACGGAGTCGGACGTATTGACCATGTAGAAAACCGTCTTGTGGGAATCAAATCACGTGAAGTATATGAGTGTCCAGCTGCTATGACATTAATCAAAGCACACAAAGAGCTTGAAGATTTAACATTAGTGAAAGAAGTAGCGCACTTCAAACCAGTGATTGAGAAAAAATTAACAGAAGTTATCTATGAAGGTTTATGGTTCTCTCCATTAACAAATTCCCTGCTTGCATTCTTAAAAGACACGCAGCAATATGTGAACGGAACAGTGAGAGTAAAACTATTTAAAGGGCATGCTATCGTAGAGGGACGTAAATCTCCTAATTCTTTATACAATGAAAAACTTGCAACATATACAAAAGAAGATGAATTTGATCACAATGCAGCAGTTGGTTTTATCTCATTATGGGGTCTTCCAACACAAGTGAGCAGCATGGTAAATCAAAAGAAGGTGACAACGGTATGACCAAACTTTGGGGAGGGCGTTTTACGAAACGCCCTGAACAATGGATTGACGAGTTCGGTGCGTCAATTTCATTTGATCAGCATCTTGTAGAAGAAGATATTGAAGGCAGTTTAGCACATGTAACAATGCTTGAGAAATGCAGTATTCTTTCTGGAGATGAAGCGTCACAAATTAAAAAAGGCCTTCAAACACTGCTTGAAAAAGCTAAGAAGAAAGAATTAACATTTTCTGCTCAATATGAAGATATTCATTTGAATTTAGAAAAGCTATTAATTGATGAAATTGGTCCGGTTGGAGGTAAGCTTCATACGGGTCGAAGCCGTAATGATCAAGTTGCTACAGATATGCACTTATATTTAAAAAAGCATGTTCAACAAATTGTAGGACTGATCGAAAATCTAGAAGATGTATTGCTTACAAAAGCAGATCAGCATGTCGAAACTATTTTTCCAGGCTACACACATTTACAGCGCGCGCAGCCGGTTTCTTTTGCTCATCATTTAATGGCTTATGTTTCAATGTTTAAGCGTGATGCTGAGCGTTATGCGGAATCACTAAAGCGTATTGATTTATCTCCTTTAGGAGCAGGAGCTTTAGCTGGTACGACATTTCCAATTGATCGTCATTACAGCGCGGAGCTTCTAGGCTTTAACGGGATTTATCAAAACAGTATGGATGCTGTCAGCGACCGTGACTTTATTTTAGAGTTTTTAAGCAACAGTTCTATTTTAATGATGCATTTATCTCGTTTTTGTGAAGAGTTAATTTTATGGTCTAGTCAAGAGTTTCAATTTATTGAAATGGATGATACGTACGCAACGGGCAGCAGTATTATGCCTCAAAAGAAAAATCCTGATATGGCGGAGTTAATTCGTGGTAAAACAGGACGAGTATATGGTCATTTATTTAGCTTATTGACTGTGTTAAAAGGCACGCCTTTAACATACAACAAAGACTTGCAAGAAGATAAAGAAGGCATGTTCGATACGGTTACAACGATTGAAGGATGTTTGACTATTTTTGCTGGCATGATCGAAACAATGACAGTAAAAACAAATGTTATGAAAAAAGCTACGAAACAAGATTTTTCAAATGCAACGGAGTTAGCTGACTATCTTGCTTCAAAAGGTATGCCGTTTCGTGAAGCACATGAAGTGGTTGGGAAACTGGTTCTCGTTTGTATTCAGAAAAATATCTACCTAATGGATTTGCCGCTTGAACAATATAAGGAAGCATCAGATTTATTCGAGGAAGACATCTATCATGTATTAAGTCCAAAAACAGCTGTTAATCGCCGCAATAGCGCAGGAGGAACAGGATTTGAACAAGTGAAAAAAGCAATTCAGCTAGCTAAAGATGAATTGCATGAAAAAACATCGATATAAAAAAGTTATCAAAACGTCCGCAGAAAAATCTGCGGGCGTTTTTTGATGTGAGATAAATGGTATAACTAGAGCATTTAAGAAGAAAATAGAAAAGATCATGTAAGGGATTATGAAGTAAAGTTTACATTCGTAAAGAAAATAAAGTGAAAAAGGAGAAGTGACGTATGAAAGACAAAAAACATCCGCAGCATGTATATGAATATGATTTCGAAGGAGAAAAAGAGACATCAAGACAGCTAATGGATTCTTATTCAAGCGGCGTCATTGGCGATGCTATGGCTTCTGTAGTGGAAAATCCAGAAGCACAGAGTGATAACGAACTATATGAATAACTAGATGCATATACTGTATATAGACTAAGAAAAGCAGGATTATGCTGAGCTCTATCGAAAGGTAACGTCATAGTAAATCCGGTTTTCTAAAGGATTTGGTGTGGCGTTCTTTTTTCAGTTAATCACTGATATAAGAAAAGAGGGATAAAGGTGAAAATTGGAGTGCCGAAAGAAGTAAAAAACAATGAAAATCGCGTGGCTATTACTCCAGCTGGTGTTACAGCTTTAGTTAACGGTGGGCATGATGTATATATTGAAACACAGGCGGGAGAAGGATCTGGATTCCATGATGAAGATTACACAAATGCAGGAGCTTCTATTGTAAATACTGCAAAAGAAGCATGGGATGCTGAAATGGTTATGAAAGTAAAAGAACCGATTTCAGAAGAATACGGATATTTTCGTGAAGGACTTATTTTGTTTACCTATTTACATTTGGCAGCTGAAGAAGCATTAACGAAAGCATTGATTGATAAAAAGGTGGTAGGCATCGCTTATGAAACTGTACAGCTTCCAAACAAAAGCTTGCCTCTGTTAACGCCGATGAGCGAAGTTGCAGGAAGAATGTCTTCTCAGATCGGAGCTCAATTTTTGGAGAAAACCAAAGGTGGCAAAGGGATTTTATTAAGTGGAGTTCCAGGCGTGCAAAGAGGAAAAGTAACAATTATTGGAGGAGGAGTAGCAGGAACCAACGCTGCTAAAATTGCGGTCGGATTAGGGGCTGATGTTACAATAATTGATTTAAACGCTGATCGCCTTCGCCAGCTTGATGATTTATTTGGTAAAGAAGTGACGACATTAATGTCAAATCACTACAATATCGCACAATCTGTAAAAGAGTCAGATTTAGTGATAGGAGCGGTTCTCATACCAGGAGCTAAAGCGCCAAAGCTTGTCACCGAGGAAATGGTTCAAACGATGTCAAAAGGGTCCGTTGTAGTTGATATTGCTATTGATCAAGGGGGAATTTTTGAAACAACTGATCGTATTACCACTCACGATAACCCGACTTATTCGAAGCATGAGGTCTTGCATTATGCTGTTGCTAATATGCCCGGAGCTGTTCCACGTACGTCGACCTTAGCGCTGACCAACGTAACGGTTCCTTATGCTCTGCAAATAGCAAATCAGGGATATAAAAAAGCGTGCTTAAAAAACCCTTCCCTTCTTCAAGGCATCAACACCCTAAATGGGTTTGTCACTTACGCGGCTGTGGCAGATGCACACGGTCTAACTTACGCTGATGCAACAACTTTATTAGAGCAAGCATAATAAGGCATGTTTTTGCGCAGTTTGTGATATGATAGCCGCGTATTCACTTGTTTTGTAACCAAAACAGACGGGTAGAATATAGAAAAGGTTAGTGTAAAAGGAGAGAATATATGTTGCACGTTTCTTATCATGGACATTCTGTTGTTAAAATTGAAACAAAAGGAAAAACAATTTTAATTGACCCGTTTATCACTGGAAATGAATTAACAGATTTAAATGCTGAAGATGTAAAAGCAGATGTGATTTTACTGACTCATGGCCATAATGATCATGTAGGCGACACGGTGGAAATTGCTAAGCGCAGCGGTGCACTTGTTGTGGCAGTAGCAGAATTAGCTACATATCTTAGCTGGCAAGGTTTAAACGTACATCCAATGAGCATAGGTGGAGCCTATACATTTGATTTTGGTACGGTGAAATTGACCCAAGCTTTCCACGGTTCAAGTTATACAGAAAATAATGAGAAAATTATTTATACAGGAATGCCAGCTGGTTTGCTTTTAACGATTGAAGGAAAGACAATTTATCATGCTGGAGATACGGCTTTATTTTCTGATTTAAAGTTAATTGGTCGCCATGAGCCTGACGTAGCATTTCTTCCAATTGGAGATAACTTTACAATGGGACCTGAAGATGCGGCTATCGCAGCGGAATGGGTGCAGGCAAAGCTTGTTGTGCCAATTCACTACAATACATTTCCTGTAATTAAGCAAGATCCTCATCAATTTGTTGAGTCTTTATCCGATATTGAAGGAAAAGTATTAAAAGTTGGAGAAGGATTGGAACTTTAATCATAAATAGAGGCTGGGACAAAACGATTTCAGTTAAAGTTAAAAAAGAACGAGTAATCGATAATATCGATCACTCGTTCTTTTTTTATTGTTATGGTGAACGTAGGTTTCGTATATGCAGCGGCTTCTAGCTGTTGATTAGAGGGCAAGACGAAGACTCCTGGGGGAAAAGCGGAATAGGTGAGACCCCACAGGAGTGCAAGCGACGAGGAGGCTCACCGACCGCCTGCGGAAAGCGAAGTCTTGCACGGAACTCAACTGCGGTGTCACAAGCGGTTCAGCTCATGTCTCACATTTGTTCGTCTTTAGATTGAATCGATGCAGTTATGTCTTAATCTCTTTTTATTTGCAAAGAAACGTTCTGCTTTTTTTACTTCCCTGCATACGATAGTAATAATAAGGAGGGAGAGCTATGGAAAAAAATCGAGTTATTTTATCGCTTTTACTATGCGGAGTGATGCTTTACTATGCAATGCCGCACTTAGTGTTAACAACTTCGAGTTCGCAAGGAATTTTTAGTATAAGCTGGCTTACCTTTGCTCTTTTTGTAGCTGGAGGCAATTTGTCATCACTGCTTTATGCACCGCGCCGCAAGAAGGCAGGTATTCAAAAAAATAGTGTGAGAAAGCCTTTGCGTCAAAGAGGTTAGATTGAATCCATTTCACTTCCCCCGTATAATAAAAGAAAAGACATATGAAACGTAAAAACGTTTTAGAAGGGTGAAGTACACGTGGCGACAAAACATGAGCAAATTTTACAGTATATCGATTCGCTTCCAATTGGTGAAAAAATTTCAGTGCGCCAAATTGCCAAAGAACTGAATGTCAGTGAAGGCACGGCGTACCGAGCAATAAAAGACGCAGAAAATAAAGGATATGTTTCAACGATTGAACGAGTTGGAACCATTCGAATTGAACGAAAGAAGAAAGAAAACATTGAAAAGCTCACGTTTGCTGAAGTAGTAAACATCGTGGATGGACAAGTGCTGGGCGGACGTGAAGGCTTGCATAAAACGTTAAATAAGTTTGTTATTGGAGCGATGAAGCTTGATGCTATGATGAGATATACCGAGGCCGGAAACCTTCTTATCGTTGGGAATCGAGTAAACGCTCATGAATTAGCTCTTGAAGCAGGAGCAGCCGTGTTAATTACGGGCGGCTTTGATACGGAAGAATGGGTTAAGAAGCTTGCGGATGATCTTAAGCTTCCTATTATTTCAACGAGCTATGATACGTTTACAGTGGCAACAATGATTAATCGTGCTATTTATGATCAGCTGATAAAAAAAGAAATTGTGCTTGTAGAGGATATTTTAACACCTATCTCTGAAGCGGTTAGCTTGCAGTTAACCGATACGATTGAAAAATGGCATGAATGTAATGATAAGACTCACCACAGCCGTTTTCCTGTAGTGGATCAGCATATGAAAGTTCACGGTATGGTCACCTCAAAAGATGTTATTGGATATGACCTTTCTACTTCAATTGAAAAAGTAATGACGAAAAATCCGATGACCGTTCACGGGAAAACATCGGTCGCTTCTTCTGCGCATATGATGGTATGGGAAGGGATTGAAGTGCTGCCTGTAGTGGATGATTACCACCGGCTAGAGGGCATTATCAGCCGTCAAGATGTTTTAAAGGCGCTGCAAATGATTCAGCGTCAACCGCAGGTAGGAGAAACCATTGACGACATTGTCACCAATCAATTTATGGATGTACAAGAGACAAAAGAAGCACCGGTGTATCGCTGTGAAGTAACGCCGCAAATGACGAATTATATGGGGACTATTTCATACGGGGTTTTCACTACTATTGTAACGGAAGCCGCCAATCGTGTTCTTCGCTTATATAAAAAAGGTGATTTGGTTATTGAAAACATCACCGTTTATTTTATTAAGCCAGTTCAAATTGAAAGCGTAATTGAAATTCGTCCTAAGCTATTAGAACTTGGTCGGAAGTTTGCTAAATTAGATGTAGAAGTCTACAATGCTGGGGTCGTAGTAGGGAAAGCGATGATGATGGCTCAGTTATTGGACAGAGTATAAAAAAGAAGCTGCTCTGCAGCTTCTTTTACATTTGATCAGCTTCTTTTATTGCATAAGGCTGATAGTACTTATAAGCTTTGATACCTGCTAATATGCTGCCTGAACCGAACAATACAAATAGTATGCCGATGATAAGCGAAAGGTTTGTTTCGTAAATAAACCATTGATTGACTCCAAAAAATAATACAAAAGAGCCAAGACAAATACTCGACTTAGCGGAAATCCACTTTCGTTCCATTGGGCGTTTCGAACGTACATATTTTACTTTTAAATACATGTAGAAAACAAAGGACACAACGATTAAAATCATAAAAAATGGCACAGACGCCCCTCCAGTCCGGTGTATTTCTATCCGTAATGTTCTAGATGCTAGTAATCAGTAGTGTTGAAAGTGTTTACAGTAGTATCTATTATTTTACAGGTCGATGACAGAAAATTCTACTATTGATTGATTCTTCTTTTAAAAAAGAGAAGAGATATGATTTAATAAATAATATGGATACAGCGCTGTGGAAATGTAAGTGCATGTGGTGCGTACATAAAACAAGAACAGTATTGACAGGAGAGAGAAAATGAAAGCACAAATATTAGAAGCTATTAAGCAGTTTGACACGATCATTATTCACCGGCACATTCGTCCAGATCCAGATGCATACGGATCTCAGTGCGGATTAGCGGAATTGTTAAAAACATCTTTTCCGGAGAAGAAGGTATACGTAACGGGAGAAGAAGCGGAGTCATTAAAATTTTTATACCGGATGGATGATATCGCTGATGAGACCTATGAGGATGCGCTTGTTATTGTTTGTGATACGGCTAATGAAGCACGAGTATCAGATCAGCGCTACGTAAATGGAAAAATGGTCATTAAAATTGATCACCATCCAAACCAAACTCCTTACGGTGATTTGCTTTGGGTTGAGACGTCTGCTTCTTCAACAAGCGAAATGATTTATGAATTTTACTTGGAAGGAAAAGAAAAGGGGTTATCTCTGAATGATGAAGGAGCAAAGCTGATCTTCAGCGGTATCGTCGGAGATACGGGTCGATTTTTATTTCCAAATACAAAGCCCAAAACGTTTTGCTATGCAAGTGAATTGATTCAATATGGTTTCAATTTTAAAGATGTATATGATCAGTTATACAAAACAAAAGAAAACGTCGCTCACTTACATGGATACGTGCTACAAAACTTTACGATGTCTCCATCAGGAGTTGCTCATATGAAAATTCCAAATGAAATTCTTCGCAAATATGATGTGACACCAGCTGATGCCTCTCAGCTAGTCGGTTCGTTAGGGCAAATTGATGGAGTAAAAACGTGGGTGTTTTTTGTGGAGGAAGAAAATCAAATTCGTGTTCGCCTGCGTTCAAAAGAGCTTGTCATTAATACAATTGCTAGAAAATACAACGGAGGAGGCCATCCTCTTGCGTCCGGAGCTTCCATTGATTCATGGGAAGAAGTAGAGCCTTTACTACATGATTTAGAAGAGCTCTGCAGTCAGGAGTAATTTGTAAAATAAGCCGTTGATTTTAAATCAGCGGCTTTTTACAGTACTTTTTCCATCTTTTTAATTCGAACTTCAATCGAAAGCGTTGTATAAAAATAAATTTGATGAACTTCAACTTCATAAATCGTTTTATCGAATTCGTATTTTTTATTTTCAATTGCTTTTTTTAAGATATCCCTGCTTCGATACGCACTTTCAATATCTTGGGCAATTAAGTGCTGTGCTTCTTCGTCGACGCTTTTTTGAATATTGTATTCAACCACAGAGTTTACTTTATAACGATGACCGTTTACTAATTTTACTTTCACATTCTGAATAATCAAATGCTGCTTCATTTCCTTGTTTAATGCTTTTACATCTTCTTGCCATGCGCTAATTTGCAAATTTGCTTTTTCTAGCTTATCATTAGCAATTCGAACTTCTTCTAGCTCTCTATCTCTTGAAACGCCGTAAATCGTTAAAAACACCCCCCAGCTAACAATTGCTCCAATGACTATACCGGCAAAAAAACGCTGCCAGTCGGAGCGCTTGAACATTCGCTCGCTGGGTACCCTCATACAAAATGCTCCTGAGTTAACCACTTGATGATAAGAGCCCCGGTCTGAGCTCCTCCCATAGCGGATAGAATTAAAAGGATTTGTTTGAATACATCTTTTGTGGCTCCTTCAAAGAGTCCGCGCTCAAAGCTATAAAACGTATCAAATGTTCCTCCAATTGCTCCGACAATTGCCCAGATTTTTAAACTATTGCTGAGGGTATGCATGACGTATAAAGGAGATTTTCCAATTAAAAACCCCGCAAATGCTCCAATTAATGAACCGCCTAAAATAATACCTAATGAAGTGAAGTAACTCCAAATGAAAAGAGACATAAAAGGCTCTTTTGTCATGACGTGTCCTCCTTTACTATTTTATCAATGAATCACGCTTCCTACATATATATGGACAAACGCTCAGAGTTATGTAATTTGTCTACGCCGGCAACAAAATTTATAATAAGAATAAAGAATTAAAGAAAGGTGGGAAGTCCTGTGCCTTTTGTTCACTTGCAGCTTCAAAGTTCTTATAGCTTACTAAGCAGTTCCGTTCGTATTCATGAACTTGTAGAAACAGCTAAGAAAATGAACTATGAAGCGATTGCTTTGACTGATGAAAACGTGATGTACGGAGTCATTCCTTTTTATAAAGCCTGCGTGAAAGCAGGAATCAAGCCAATTATTGGGCTCACATTATCAATCTTAGAACATGAAGAAAGCGAGCAAGCGTACCCTTTAGTTTTGTTAGCGGAAAATGATAAGGGATATGAAAATCTATTAAAACTAAGCAGTTTAGTTCAAACCAAGGAAAAACACGGTGTAAATAAAAAATGGCTCCATCATTACAACGGCGGGTTGATTGCTATTACACCCGGTGTAACTGGAGAAGTTGAAACCCTGCTAGCAGAAAAAAAACTTCAAGATGCTAAGCGAGTGCTTCAATTCTTTAAAAAAGTATATTCACAGTCTTTTTATATATCGATACAGCGCCACGGACAGGATGAAGCTTTTATAAATCAGCAGTTAACGGAACTTGCTGCTGAAGAAAATATCCCGCTTGTTGCGACGAATCAAGTGAAATATTTAAAAAAAGAAGATCGGGATGCGTATGAGTGTTTAGCAGCTATTCGAGACGGAGAGAAATTACATAGCGATGAAGAGGTAAAAAGTAAGAGCAGCGAGTACTATTTCAAATCACCTGATGAAATGGAAGATCTCTTTCATGACCAGCATTTTTTAATAGAAGAAAGTATAAAAATCGCAAGACGATGCGAGCTCGAAATTTCTCTAGGCGTAATGTCCATTCCAAAATATCCTGTTCCCCCGTCTGTTACATCATCAACTTATTTGCGCACTCTCTGCGAAAAAGGATTGCAAGAAAGAGTTCAAGTGGTCACGGAACAATATGAGGAACGCTTGGATTATGAGCTGAACATTATTGAAAATATGCGCTTTAGTGATTACTTTCTTATCGTATGGGATTTTATGAATTATGCTCATGAACACAGTATCCTAACGGGCCCAGGCCGTGGTTCAGCGGCAGGCTCACTGGTTTCATACGCCTTGGGAATTACAAATGTTGATCCAATTCAGCATCAGCTTTTATTTGAGCGCTTTTTAAACCCTGAACGTATTTCGATGCCTGATATTGATATTGATTTTCCTGATAACAAACGAGATCAAGTCATTCAGTATGTGGCTCAAAAATATGGAGCGCTGCACGTAGCTCAAATCATTACATTTGGAACATTAGCAGCTAAAGCAGCTGTACGTGATGTAGGGAGAGTGATGGGATATGATCAAGAGGCGCTCAACAAAATGTCCAAAGCGATTCCAACTAAACCAGGTACAACGTTAAAAAGCGCTCTTCGCGATTCAAGAGTTCTTCAAGACTATTTATCTGAAAATGAAGCCAGAAAACAATGGTACAACATTGCTATGAAGATAGAAGGACTGCCAAGGCATACTTCTACGCATGCAGCAGGCGTTGTGATTAGTGAGAAGCCTCTGACGCAATCTGTAGCCGTACAAGAAGGACATGATGATGTATATTTAACTCAATATCCAATGGAGGCTCTGCAAGACGTTGGACTTTTGAAAATGGACTTTTTAGGTTTGCGCAACTTAACCATTTTAGATCATATTTTAAAGAAAATTGAGCGGGACATGAATCGAAAGCTGTCACTGTCTCATATACCGTTTAACGATCAGAAAACTTTTGAACTGCTGAGTAAAGGGGATACGACGGGTATTTTTCAGCTAGAGTCAGATGGAATGAGAAGAGTACTTCAGCAATTAAAACCTACAGAGCTAGAAGATATTGTAGCAGTTAACGCGCTGTATAGACCTGGTCCGATGGAAAATATTCCAACCTATATTAAGCGCAAGCATGGAGTGGAGAAGGTAATATATGATCATCCTACGCTTAAAGACATTTTACAATCCACGCACGGAGTTATCGTATATCAAGAGCAAATTATGCAGATTGCTTCAAAAATGGCCGGTTTTTCTCTTGGAGAAGCAGATTTGTTGAGAAGAGCAGTTAGTAAAAAAGAACGGGCAGTGCTGGATCGTGAACGAGCTCATTTTATCCAAGGAAGCAAGAAGAAAGGATATGACCTATCCGTTGCTAATCGAGTGTATGACCTTATTGTGCGTTTTGCTGATTATGGCTTCAACCGAAGTCATGCCGTTGCTTACAGTATGGTAGCCTATCAGTTAGCTTATTTGAAAGCACATTACCCGCTACAGTTCTTTTCAGCTTTACTAACGAGCGTTATTGGAAATGAAGGGAAAATTGCTCAATATATTAATGAACTAAAAAGAAAAAAAATACAAGTTCTCCCACCTTCTATTAACAAGAGCATGTATTCGTTTAACGTAGAAGGTGAAAGTATAAGGTATAGCCTTGCAGCGATTAAACATATTGGTGCAGCAGCTATGCAGGAAATAACAGAAGAGCGAAAGAAAAAAAGATTTGAAGACTTATTTGATTTTTGTGCCCGTGTTTCACAAAAAGCCGTGAATAAAAAGGCGCTTGAAGCTTTGATTCTGTCTGGAGGCTTTGATGAGTTTGGAGAAAATCGAGCTACTTTATTAGCAACGATTGATGTAGCATTTGAACATGCAAGCTTGGTACTCCCAGATGATGACTTTGGATTTGGAGCTGAATTTTCGTTAAAGCCTAAATATATGGAAAAAGAGGAACTGAAAATAGAAGATCGGCTTCAGTATGAAAAAGATATGCTAGGTTTTTATTTATCAAGCCACCCTGCTTCTCAGTATGAAGCACTAAATTCCTTTTATTCTGTTGTTTCTCTTCACGATATGAAAGAATACGCTTCAGGAAAAGCGGTCTCTCTTTTAGTATTTGTGTTGGAAATTCGCGTCATTCGAACGAAAAAAGGAGAGCAAATGGCCTTTTTACGCATCACGGATGAAAGTGGAGAAGGAGAAGTTGTCGCGTTTCCCCGCGTATTCGAGCAGAATCGTCTGCTGTTTGAACAAGGTAAGGTTTTACTGATACAAGGAAAGATAGATGAAAGAAATGGGCAGCAGCAAATTGTTTGTCAACGTGCTGAAGCTGCTAGCGAGGCGGTTCAAAAACTACCGTCAGAAGAATTATACTTACGTATAGAAACAAAGCAAGGTACAGAAAAGCTGCTTCAAACTATTTACCAGCATTTTCAGTCTCATAGAGGGAAAATCCCCGTAAAAATTTATTATGAGGCAGAACGTCAATTGGTCAAGCTTCCCGTTCACTATTCTATTGAACGAAGCGATGAGTTAATAAAAACTTTAAAAGCAATGCTGGGAGAGAAGCACGTAGTGTTCAAGAAGATATAGTCTTTACAGATTTCATGTGATGTTATATGGTAAAATAGTTAAAAAAGTGGTCTGACCACCGTTTTTTATGAAATATACGAATTAGATGCGTTTTTCTTGAAATGAAATGCAATTGGATTTATAACATCATATGAGTAGTGTGGGAAAGAACATGGTTCAGGCGCAGTATTTGTTATCATTTTGTTTATTGGGAGTGAAATTCATTGTCTTTACGTGAAGAAGCATTGCATATGCACCGCATTAACAAAGGTAAACTAGAATCAAAGTCCAAAATTCCTGTTCGAAACGCAGAGGATTTAAGCCTTGCTTATTCCCCTGGTGTAGCAGAACCTTGCAAAGAAATATATGATGATGTAAACAATGTATATGAATATACAATGAAAGGAAATATGGTAGCTGTTGTATCTGATGGCACTGCCGTATTGGGCTTGGGCAATATAGGTCCTGAAGCTGCTCTGCCAGTAATGGAAGGGAAAGCTGTCCTTTTTAAAAGTTTTGCCGGCGTAGATGCATTCCCAATTTGTTTAAACACGACAGATGTGGACAAAATTATAGAAACTGTTAAATTGCTAGAACCTACTTTTGGAGGCGTTAATTTAGAAGATATTGCGGCTCCTAACTGTTTTGAAATTGAAGAGCGGTTGAAAAAGGAAACAAATATCCCGATTTTTCATGATGATCAGCATGGCACGGCTATTGTTACGGTAGCGGGTCTTCTTAATGCCCTGAAGCTGACAGGAAGAAAAATGTCACAAATCAAAGTGGTAGCGAATGGAGCAGGAGCTGCTGGCATTGCTATTATTAAATTATTATACAGCTATGGAGTGCGCGATATCATTATGTGTGATTCCAAAGGAACGATTTATGACAAGCGTCCTCACGGCATGAACCGTATAAAAGATGAAGTTGCAGCCTATACAAATCGAAGCAAAGTAGAAGGTACGTTAGCTGATGCGTTAGAAGAAGCTGACGTATTTATTGGAGTTTCGGTTGAAGGAGCACTCACGCCGGAGATGATTGGAAAGATGAATCCAGACCCAATCATTTTTGCAATGGCAAATCCGGTGCCTGAAATTATGCCAGAAGAAGCTAAAAAAGCTGGCGCGAAAGTAATCGGCACCGGACGTTCTGATTTTCCTAATCAAGTGAACAATGTCTTAGCGTTTCCGGGGATATTCCGAGGCGCACTAGATGTACGTGCTACTCATATTAATGAAAAAATGAAAATGGCTGCAGTTGAGGCCATTGCTAATTTAATTACGGAAGAGGACTTGAATACAGACTATGTGATTCCAGGTCCATTTGATGCACGAGTGGCTCCGGCAGTAGCCGCCGCTGTTGCAAAAGCAGCTATGGAAACAGGCGTTGCCCGAATAAAAGTAAAGCCAGAAGCCGTAGCTGAAAATACACGTCGCTTAGCGATTATTGAATAAGGTTACATCAACTGTTCTTTGACAGGCATGATGCTTCAAGCATGCCTGTTAAAGTAATGTAAAGTGAGTGGTAGTAAACTTGAAGAATGAACGTTCAAAAGTATATGTAGAAATTCTAAAACAAATTCGCCAGCTAATGGAAGACGATCGTTTAACTACGGGGGATAAAATCCCGTCAGAACGAGAGCTTTCTGAACGGTTAGGCGCAGGACGTTCTTCCGTTCGAGAAGCGCTCAGAGCGTTAGAGCTAATTGGATTGATTGAAACTAGAAGAGGTGAAGGTACGTTTATTAAAGAAGTAGGGGATCATCAATTTATTGATTTATTAGCTACTTTTTTAGTACAAGACGGTAAAACAAAATCAGATTTAATCCAGACGAGATATATTCTTGAAAAGAGCTGTTTGTATTTTGTTTTAGCGGAACAGGACGAAATCAATGTTTCGAAAGCAATTCAAAAGCAGAATGACGATTGTTTGAAGAACTTGTTTGACTATTTGTTTTCTTTGCAGCCTAATCGGCTATTACACCGAATCTGGCTAATTATTTGCCGTTTTTCTCAAACTTTTCAACAAAACTCAGCGCCAAGCGACACTCTGATAAGTGAATTAGTAGAGGCGTTAGCTAAAAAAGATGAAGCAGCTGTATTAAATCTTCACCATCAGTGCTACAAACAAGTGTGAAAGAAGGAATTTGTCGAAAGAGACATGCCATCTTTCTACACAAAATCAAGCAGTCATCTAGTAAAGTAAATAGCAACTAATAAAGTGAAGCGAACAATTCGTCCAATTTTTGTCTATCCGTCGCTTGTTTTATATTTAAGGCGGGTTTTCACAACTTGTAAATAGTAGAAGAAGAGGAAGAATAAAGGTTCTTATGGTAAAGAAAAGAACCAAAAGGAGGTTACACCTTGTTACGAGATTTATTTACAAAAAACACAAAAACTCCAAAAAAACGAAAATATGCTACGATTCCTTCTGAGCATATGAGACAAGATGTACCTGAAGGGATTATGACCAAGTGTAAAAAGTGTAAAAAAATAATGTATACGAAAGAGTTAAATAAAAACTTAAAAGTATGCTTAAACTGTGGATATCATCATCAAATGACAGCACCAGAGCGTATCGAAAGCTTAATCGACAGCGGAACGTTTGTTGAATACGACAAAGATATGACGTCAGAAAATCCTCTTGGGTTCCCTGATTATCTTGAAAAGCTCGAAAAAGATCGTGAGAAAACTAATTTGAGTGAAGCGATTGTTACGGGTGAAGGGGATATTGAAGGCATTAAAGTAGTAGTTGCTGTTATGGATTCACATTTCCGTATGGGAAGCATGGGCTCTGTAGTCGGCGAGAAAATTACTCGCGCCATTGAAAAAGCGAAGGAAATGCATGTTCCATTCCTTATTTTCACAGCTTCAGGCGGTGCACGTATGCAAGAAGGTGTTCTGAGCTTGATGCAAATGGCTAAAACTAGCGCAGCTCTTAAAATGTTCAGTGATGAAGGCGGCTTAATCATTTCGATTATGACACATCCTACCACAGGAGGCGTGTCAGCAAGCTTTGCTTCGTTAGGTGATTATAATTTAGCCGAGCCGGGCGCGTTAATTGGCTTTGCTGGAAGACGTATTATTGAACAAACAATTAGAGAAGAGCTTCCAGAAGATTTTCAGACGTCAGAATTTCTGTTGAAGCATGGTCAGCTAGACGGAGTTATTGACCGTCATGATTTAAAAGAAACGTTAACAACTATTTTAGATATACACGTAGCAGGAGGTGACATCGAGTGGTAAGCGAATTAGAATTTGAACGTCCAATTGTTGAGTTGCGAAACAAGATTGCAGAGCTTAAAGAGTTTGCTAAAAATACAGAAGTGGATTTATCTAGCGAAATTGATAAGTTAGAAAATCGCTTAGAAAAAGTAGAAAACGATATTTACAATCATCTAAGCCCATGGAACCGTGTTCAAATTGCTCGCCATCCTGAGCGTCCTACAACACTCGATTATATTTCTCGCTTGTTTACAAACTTTTTAGAGTGTCATGGAGATCGCTTTTATGGAGATGATGAAGCAATCGTAGGAGGAATTGCCAAGTTTAATGGCGTGCCTGTTACCGTGATTGGACATCAGAGAGGTAAAGATACGAAAGAAAATATTCGCCGTAATTTTGGTATGCCTCATCCTGAAGGCTACCGTAAAGCACTGCGTCTAATGAAGCAAGCGGAGAAATTTAACCGCCCAATTATTTGCTTTATTGATACAAAAGGAGCTTATCCAGGAAAAGCGGCAGAAGAGCGCGGACAAAGCGAAGCTATTGCGAAAAACCTTTTCGAAATGGCTGGCTTAACTGTACCTGTTATTTGCATTGTAATTGGAGAAGGAGGAAGCGGGGGAGCCTTGGCATTAGGGTTAGGAAATCACCTTCATATGCTTGAGAACTCGACGTATTCAGTTATTTCTCCAGAAGGAGCGGCAGCCATTCTTTGGAAAGATTCTTCTCTTGCGAAAAAAGCTGCTGAAACGATGAAGATTACAGCACCAGATTTGAAAGAACTGGGTATTGTAGATGAAATGGTTTCAGAGGTAAAAGGCGGAGCTCACCGAGATATCGATGCACAAGCTGGATACATGGAGGGCATTATTAAGAAATCATTAAAAGAGCTGATGAATTTATCAAAAGAAGAGCTAGTGGAAGAGCGTTATTTAAAATACAAAAAAATCGGACAATTTGCAGCTGAAAACGATGCCATTACTATAAAATAAAGAAACGTGCACTCTTGAAAAATAAGGGTGCGCGTTTTTGTGCGGTTTGTATAGCCCTTCTCTATTGTGTTTACAAGTTCTTCGTGGTATTTTATAGACAGCAAAAACCTTTAAGTAAAAGTACAAAAAGAGTATTTTTTAAAAATTTCCTATGGTTATTAGCAGCTGTGCGAGCGTTTGTCTTTTCTCCAAAACGCGAGATACATAAGACAAATCAGGCAGTAAGTATTGCTGTATGAATTGCAGGGAATAGTAAAACAAGAAGCAAACGATGAAGAAATTCATCGTTAAAGTGCTGTGTATTTGTTTGCTATTTGATTCAGCGCTACGTAGGTATTTTATAAGTTACACGTAAAGCAAGGTGAACAAGTCAGGGCAACAAACTATTTGTTCATAGCCTGCTAGTACAAGGTTAGTAAAAGAAATAGCTATTTGCCCTACCTAAAGAGTAAATAGTAAATATATAGGAGGAAATTTGAATGCGTAAAACTAAAATTGTATGTACTATTGGACCAGCGAGTGAAAGTGTAGAAAAATTAGTTGAACTAATTAACTCAGGCTTAAACGTTTGTCGTCTAAACTTCTCTCACGGTGACTTTGAAGAGCACGGTGCACGTATTGTTAACATTCGTGAAGCTGCGAAACAAACAGGTAAAACAGTAGGTATCTTACTTGATACAAAAGGACCTGAAATTCGTACAAACACAATGGAAAATGGTGCAATTGAGTTAGAAGAAGGCTCTGAAATCATTGTTTCTATGACAGAAGTAGTGGGAACAACTGAAAAATTCTCAATTACATATCCAGGTCTAATCGATGACGTACACGTAGGATCAAAAATCCTTTTAGATGACGGTTTAATCGGTCTTGAAGTACTAGACATCAATAAAACTGATGGTGAAATCAAAACAAAAGTACTTAACCCTGGTACATTAAAAAATAAAAAAGGTGTAAACGTGCCAAACGTAAGTGTGAACCTTCCTGGTATCACTGAAAAAGATGCAAGCGATATTGTATTCGGTATCGAACAAGGCATTGATTTTATCGCTGCTTCTTTTGTGCGTCGCGCATCTGATGTATTAGAAATTCGTGAACTACTAGAAAAACACAATGCAGCTCACATTCAAATCATCTCAAAAATCGAAAACCAAGAAGGCGTAGATAACATCAAGGAAATTCTTGAAGTTTCAGACGGTTTAATGGTTGCTCGTGGTGACTTAGGAGTAGAAATTCCTGCTGAAGAAGTACCATTAGTACAAAAAGATCTAATTAAACAATGTAATGCGCTTGGCAAACCAGTTATTACAGCTACACAAATGCTTGATTCAATGCAACGCAACCCGCGCCCGACTCGTGCGGAAGCAAGTGACGTTGCCAATGCTATCTTTGATGGTACAGATGCAATTATGTTATCTGGTGAAACAGCTGCAGGTTCTTACCCAGTTGAAGCTGTACAAACAATGCATTCAATCGCTTCTCGTGCTGAGCAAGCTCTAAACTACTCTGAGATTTTACAACAGCGCAGCAAGCAAGTTGGCCCATCTATTACAGATGCAATTGGACAATCTGTTGTACACACAGCGCTTAACTTAAACGCTAGTGCAATCGTAGCGCCAACAGAAAGTGGTTATACAGCGAAAATCGTTTCTAAATATCGTCCGCAATCTCCAATCGTAGCTGTTGCAGCAAACGATTCTGTTGCACGTCGTCTGTCTCTAGTATGGGGTGTTACACCAGTTGTTGGTGAGCGCGTAAATACAATTGACGATATGTTAGATCACGCTGTAAATGACGCAGTAAAAACAGGCGTTGTAGCACACGGCGACTTAGTGGTTATTACAGCTGGTGTTCCAGTTGGAGAATCAGGTGCAACGAACTTAATGAAAGTTCAAGTTGTAGGTGACGTTCTTGCTAAAGGCCAAGGAATTGGTCGTAAAGCAGCAGTTGGTAAAGTAGTTATTGCTAAAACTGCTGAAGAAGCAAATGCAAAAATGATTGAAGGTGCTATCCTTGTTACAAACAGCACAGATCGCGATATGATCAGTGCAATTGAAAAAGCAGGAGCTCTTATTACAGAAGAAGGCGGTCTAACAAGCCATGCAGCTGTAGTAGGGTTAAACTTAAGCATTCCTGTCATTGTAGGCGTAGAAAACGCAACAAGCGTATTCTCAGAAGATCAAGATATTACAGTTGATGCTTCACGTGGTGTTGTATACAACGGACACGCAAGCGTACTGTAAGAACACGTAGATGATAGAAAAAAGAGAAGGGGAATCCTTCTCTTTTTGTTTAGGCAATTCAATAAGCGAAGAGGTGATGATGGTGAGGAAGCTCCTTCCGCTCCTTCTTATTGTACCTGCTGTTGAGGTAATGATTTTGATTTATTCAAGTCATCTCATTGGTGTAATGTCAACATTTTTACTGATTATTGCTACTAGTTTTATTGGTGCGTTTCTAGCGAAAAAACAAGGAACATCTCTTTTTCAAAAAGCACAGCGTCAGATGAGCCAGGGACATGTTCCGAGCGGTGAAATCCTTGATGGTATGTGTGTACTATTTGGCGGACTGTTTCTGCTGTTTCCAGGCTTCTTGACAGATGTTGTAGGCTTTATCTTTTTACTGCCGTTTACACGCAGAATCGTTAAGCCTTTTCTTTTAACGTGGCTAAGAAGATTTTTTCAAGGACGTAATCGAATGACGATTATTCGTTAATTAGAAAGTGTGTGAAAGAAGCTTCTTTCACACACTTTTTCATTTTCCTATAATAAATTGCCACGTTTCTTTGAAAACCCCCGTTGTATGAAGAGTTTTTAGAATAACAAGAATAACAGGGCCGACTATTAATCCGAAAAATCCAATCAGTTGATATCCTACAAATAAAGCAATTAATGTAGCGAGAGGATCAAGACCAATGCTTGATGACAAAATTTTTGGTTCCATAATTTGTCGCTGCACAAGTACTACAGCATATAGTACCGAAAGCCCTACAGCAAATGACACGTTATCTGTGGCAAAGGCATAAATCATCCAAGGAACAAAAACCAGTCCCGTTCCGAGGTAAGGAAGAATATCTACTAAGCCAATTAATAAAGCGACTGTAATAGCATAATCAACCCTAAGAACAAGTAAACCAAAAAGAACGATGATTGTGGTAATCGAAATAAGCGTAAGCTGAGCTTTAATAAAACCAAACAGTGCATTTTTAAGCTCCACAACCACTGTCTGTCCATTTTCCCTTACTTTTTTAGGAATAAACACGCTGCTTTTAGCCATCAGCTTGTACCAATCTTTACTAATAAAAAAAGTAGCCAGTAATGAAAAAATAATCACAGTCGCTGCATTAGGCAGTACGGATAAAAGTACTGGGATGCTTTGCAATACATTTTGCAGAAAATCGCCCACCGTTTGAGCGATATGGTTGCCTACCCCTTTAATGTTCGATAAAATAGTTGCTTGCTGACCGGTATTTAAGTTATTAAACATAGAAGTAATGCGTTCATAAAACGGAAGTATTTGTTCTGTAGCAATATTTTCAATAAATATGACCACTTCTTTGAAATTTGTGGGAACAACTTTCGCTAAATACGTACTTCCTGCAATGATTTCTGTGATAAGTAACGTAATAAGTCCGGCCAAAAGAGAGAAGATAAGAACCATTGACAGTAAAACAGCTAAGTAGCGGGGTAAGCGCAGCTTCAATTCAAATAGATTAACCATAGGATTTATAAAAAAGGCGATGCAGCAGGCGATAATAAATGGATATATGAGAGAAGAGACATAATAACTAAGAAATATAGATGCTGCAATAATTGCCAACACACAAGCTAAGCGAAATAGTCGATGTAAATGAAGCATGTACACAATAAATAGAGGCCTCCTTGTAAACGATAGTCAACAAAAGAAAAAGCTACTCATAAAATATTTACGTAATACGCTTTAGATTTATCACAATAAAAAAAGAAAGGATGAGTAAAATGTTCTCACAACCCATGCTTTTTTTAGCTGTTTTACTCGTAATTGGATTAGTGGCTAAAAATCAATCGTTAATCATTGCAGTTGCATTTTTACTTATTTTAAAATTAATCGGGTTAGACGGTAAGGTTTTTCCGTTTCTACAATCAAAAGGAATCAATATTGGAGTAACGGTTATTACAATTGCCGTTCTTGTGCCGATTGCAACAGGAGACATAGGATTCAAACAATTAGGAGAGGCCGTGAAATCTTCTTATGCCTGGATTGCTCTAGGAGCCGGAATTGCTGTAGCAATTATTGCCAAATATGGACTTACACTCTTGGAAGATGATCCGCATATTACGACCGCTTTAGTTTTTGGCACAATTCTTGCTGTGGCGCTGTTTCAAGGGGTAGCAGTAGGTCCGTTAATCGGTGCTGGAATCGCTTATTTATTTATGAAATTAACCGAACTTTTTTCGTAGAAATTTTTGTATAATAATAATTTTTTTAAAATTTCTTCTCTCTTTTGATTCACAAAAGTCAGATAATTGTTTATAATATATTTTGAGGCCGCATCTTTTTACATACAATTGTATGTTTTACCTATAGGGCTGTAACAAAGCAATGACACATGCAGATGTTTTGATTTTGTGTGTTATTGAAACAAATGGAAATGTAAGCATTTTCTTTGCGTGGGGTGAAGGAATGTTCTTCCAAGATATATATTCAAAAGAGGCGCTTCGTATATCATTTAATGTCTAGTTGAGCAGAGGCTCAATTTTGTTTTTCACGTTTTACACAGAAAGGTATGGGGAATTTTTTCTGTAAAGGAGTGGAGATTTATGACAGCAACTCGAGGTCTAGAAGGGGTAGTCGCTACAACGTCAGCAGTAAGTTCAATTATTGATGACACTTTAACATATCAAGGCTACAATATTGATGATTTAGCGAATTATGCAACATTTGAAGAAGTGGTGTATTTACTATGGCACGGAAAACTACCTAACAAAGAAGAATTATCTGTGTTTTCTAGATTACTAGCAGAAAACGCTAAATTACCCCAAGAAGTCTTAGATCATTTCAAAACTTATCCAATTAAAGATGTTCATCCAATGGCAGCTTTAAGAACAGTCGTATCACTATTGGGGTTGTACGATCCTGAAGCTGATTTAATGGATGAAGAAGCAAATTATCGCAAAGCTGTTCGTTTGCAAGCACAATTACCAACGGTGGTAACGGCTTTTTCAAGAGTCCGTAACGGATTAGAGCCAATTGAACCAAACGAAAACTATAGCATTGCCGCTAACTTTTTATATATGTTAACCGGCGAAGAGCCAACTGATATCCAAGTAGAGGCATTTGATAAAGCACTTGTCTTACACGCTGACCATGAGCTAAATGCTTCAACTTTTACAGCTCGTGTCTGTGTGGCAACGTTATCCGATATTTATTCAGGAATTACAGCTGCTATTGGAGCGTTAAAGGGTCCTCTTCACGGGGGAGCGAATGAAGCTGTTATGAAAATGTTGTCTGACATTCAAACAGTTGAAAACGCAGAACCTTACATTCGCGAAAAGCTCGCGAAGAAAGAAAAGATTATGGGATTTGGACATCGTGTGTATCAGCAGGGTGATCCTCGTGCCAAGCACTTGAAAGAAATGTCTGAAAAACTTACCAAACAAGCAGGAGATACAACGCTATACGATATGTCAGTGAAAATTGAAGAGATCGTAACAGGCGAGAAAAAGCTTCCGCCAAACGTTGATTTCTATTCAGCTTCTGTATACCACAGCTTAGGGATTGATCACGATCTATTTACTCCGATCTTTGCCGTAAGCCGTGTATCAGGATGGATTGCTCACATTTTAGAGCAGTATTCAAACAATCGTTTGATTCGTCCAAGAGCTGATTATATCGGTCCTGGAAAGCAAACGTACATCCCGCTTGAAGAGCGCAGCTAAACAATGTGACGAAGGTGCTCACGTTCGTTGAGCACTTTTCCATAAGTGAAAGTAGACAAATTTTTTAAGGAGGTCATTCTCATGACAAAAGGTGAACAAATTTCTGTAGCAAACGGCGTGTTAAACGTACCAAATAACCCAATTATTCCATTTATCGAAGGTGACGGAATTGGTCCGGATATCTGGGCAGCAGCTTCTCGCGTATTAGAAGCAGCGGTTGCAAAAGCATACAATGGTGAAAAAGAAATCGTTTGGAAAGAAGTATTAGCAGGTGAAAAAGCATTTAATCAAACTGGCGAATGGTTACCGGAAGAAACGTTAGATGCAATTCGCGAATACATAATTGCAATCAAAGGACCATTAACAACACCAGTAGGCGGTGGAATTCGTTCTCTAAACGTGGCATTGCGTCAAGAATTAGACTTATTCACATGCTTACGTCCTGTTCGCTACTTTGACGGCGTACCTTCTCCAATTAAGCGCCCTGAAGATACAGATATGGTTATCTTCCGTGAAAATACTGAAGATATTTATGCTGGTATTGAATATGCGAAGGGTTCTGAAGAAGTACAAAAGCTTGTTTCATTCCTACAAACGGAATTAGGCGTAAATAAAATCCGTTTCCCTGAAACTTCTGGATTAGGTATTAAGCCTATTTCTTCTGAAGGAACAGAGCGTCTTGTGCGTGCAGCAATCAACTACGCAATTGAACAAGGCCGCAAGTCTGTTACGCTTGTACACAAAGGTAACATTATGAAATATACAGAAGGCGCATTTAAAAATTGGGGCTATGAGCTAGCTGAAAAAGAATTCGGCGATAAAGTATTTACTTGGGCTCAATATGACCGCATCGTTGAAAAAGAAGGTGCACAGGCTGCAAACAAAGCTCAAGCAGAAGCGGAAGCAGCAGGAAAAATTATTGTAAAAGATTCAATTGCAGATATCTTCTTACAACAAATTTTAACTCGTCCACGTGAATTCGATGTAGTAGCAACAATGAATTTAAATGGAGATTACATTTCAGATGCATTAGCGGCGCAAGTTGGTGGTATCGGAATTGCTCCAGGAGCAAACATCAACTATGAAACTGGACATGCTATCTTTGAAGCAACTCACGGTACAGCACCTAAATATGCTGGTTTAGATAAAGTAAACCCATCTTCTGTATTATTATCAGGTGTGTTAATGCTTGAACACCTTGGCTGGAACGAAGCAGCGGATTTAATCATGAAATCAATGGAAAAAACAATTGCTTCAAAAGTAGTAACATATGATTTCGCACGTTTAATGGATGGTGCAACAGAAGTGAAGTGTTCAGAGTTCGCTGATGAATTAATTAGCAATCTAGGAAAACAAGTAACAGTTTAATAGCTATTCATTTAAGGGAGGAATTATAATGGCAAATATGCGTAAAAAAGTATCTGTTATCGGAGCGGGCTTTACGGGAGCTACAACTGCTTTTTTAATTGGTCAAAAAGAGTTAGCTGATGTTGTATTAGTTGATATTCCGCAATTAGAAAATCCAGCTAAAGGTAAAGCGCTGGATATGTTAGAAGCAAGTCCTGTACAAGGATTTGACGCTAACATTACAGGAACAGCCAACTACGAAGACACAGCTGATTCTGACATTGTCATTATTACAGCTGGTATCGCGCGCAAGCCAGGTATGAGTCGCGATGATTTAGTAACAACGAACCAAAAGATCATGAAGTCTGTTACTCAAGAAGTTGTTAAATACTCACCAAACTGTCATATTATCGTGTTAACAAACCCGGTAGATGCTATGACGTACACAGTATTTAAAGAATCTGGTTTTCCTAAAAACCGCGTAATCGGTCAATCAGGTGTATTAGATTCTGCACGTTTCCGTACGTTCGTAGCGCAGGAGTTAAACATTTCAGTAAAAGATATCACAGGTTTTGTACTTGGTGGACATGGCGATGATATGGTACCTCTTGTACGCTACTCATATGCTGGCGGTATTCCTCTTGAAACGCTTATTCCAAAAGCGCGCCTTGAAGCAATTGTTGAAAGAACACGCAAAGGCGGCGGCGAGATCGTTAACTTATTAGGTAACGGAAGTGCGTACTACGCTCCTGCTGCTTCTTTAGTGGAAATGACAGAAGCGATCTTAAAAGATCAGCGTCGCATTTTACCAGCGATTGCTTACCTAGAGGGTGAGTATGGTTATAACGGCATCTACTTAGGTGTTCCAACCGTATTAGGAGCTGCAGGAATTGAGCAAGTAATTGAATTAGAACTGACTGATTCTGAAAAAGCTGCGTTAGATCAATCAGCAAAATCAGTTAAAACTGTCATGGGTGTATTAGCTTAATACAATAAAATAGGTTTGAGTATAGGTTTTTATCAATATTCAAACAATAGTCACAAGGAAAATTCGAGGGAAACCTCGAATTTTTCTTGTATATAAAGAAAAGCTATTACTTTATACAAAAGGTGGAATGATGATGGTATTAGGTAAAAAACAAAAAATAGGCCGAAGTATTGAAGATATAAAAGTTGGAGAAAAATTAACGCTAACGGAACGAATTGAAGATAAGGATATCTTATTGTACTTAGGGCTGACAAATGATTCGAACCCTTTATACATTCAGCATGATTACGCATCTCAGACCCCTTTTAAAAAACCTATTGTGCCAAGTATTATGATTACCGGTATTATGACAGCAGCCATTTCAAAGTATTTGCCCGGACCTGGAAGCCACGTTGCAGAACATACGGTAGCCTTCCCCAAAAAGATTCATCATTATAGCACGATTGAATTTTTATTTGAAGTGACAGAGGTAGATGTTTCTTCTAGAACTGTTACGATTGAGGTGGAAGCGGTCAATGAGCAAAAAGAGAAAGTAGTAACGGCGCGGTTTCTTGTGTATCCGCCGTTTAGACTTCCATCAGTAGAGACACACGACTTTGAAAATTTTTAAAACGCCTTAAATATTTATAAATATAGAAGAAACTGTTTGGTCATATTTTCTGAAAATGTTGAAATGTATTGGAGAACGAGGCTAAAACATTGTATGATAAGAGAAGATAAATAGAAAATAATATCATTTGGATGAAGCTGCGGTTTAATTTAACTAGATGGAGGCTTATATCGTTAATATGAGTAAGAAATTATTAGTCGTAGATGATGAACAATCAATTTCAACATTATTACAATATAATTTACAACAAGCTGGTTTTACAGTAGAAACAGCTGAAGATGGGGAAGAAGGATACAACAAGGCACTAGAAGGAAAACCGGATTTAATTGTGTTAGACTTGATGCTTCCTAAGATGGATGGAATTGAAGTTTGTAAAAAGCTTCGTCAGCAAAAAGTGATGACGCCTATTTTAATGTTAACTGCAAAAGACGATGAGTTCGACAAAGTATTAGGGCTAGAGCTTGGCGCAGATGACTACATGACGAAACCATTTAGTCCTCGAGAAGTAGTGGCGCGTGTAAAAGCCATTTTACGCAGAACACAAATTATTGCTCAGGAAAATGAACAAGAGGAAGATGGCGAGCGCATCATGATCGGTGATTTGAAAATTCTTCCAGATCATTATGAGGCCTACTTTAATCAAGAGCAGCTTGAGCTTACTCCAAAAGAATTTGAGTTATTATTATATTTGGCAAAATACAAAGGACGGGTATTAACTCGTGATCAGCTGCTAAGTGCAGTGTGGAATTATGATTTTGCCGGAGATACGCGAATTGTAGATGTGCACATCAGCCATTTGCGTGAGAAAATTGAACACAATACGCGAAAACCTGTTTATATAAAAACGATTAGAGGATTAGGATATAAGCTGGAGGAACCAAAGGTAGATGAATAAATTTCGTTCAAGGCTACTTTTGGCTCTATTAGTACTTATCATTATTGTATTAGTAGGTCTTGGCCTGCTGCTGGGACAGTTGTTTAAAAACTTTTATTTTCAGACGTTTCAAGAGCGAATGGAAAAAGAGGCAAAGCTTGTAGAAATGTACATTAGCGAAGAAGGTATCACAAGTCCTGCTTTAAAATCTAAAGTTGATCAAATAAGCCATTCGCTAAGTGTACGAACGACTATCGTTCAAAAAGACGGAAAAATATTAGTTGACTCAAATCCAGGTAGCAAGCAGCAAAGAATCGAAAAAAGTATCGTAATCCAACAAGTATTAAAAAAGCAGTTAAACAGTAAAAAAAGCTTTGATCAAATTAAAGAAGATTACGACTTATATTACTATGGTATCCCGCTTATTATAGAAGGTAAGCAAGAGGGATTTGTTGTGCTGAGTACATCGTTTGATTCATTAAAACAAGTAAATCAGCAAATTTGGGGCCTTCTTATTGGAAGCTTGGGTCTAGCTTTGATTGTGATTTTACTCTTAGGTGTAAAGATTATGGGACGCTATACCCGTCCTATTGAATCGGCAACCAAGGTGGCTATGGAACTTGCAAAAGGGAATTATAAAGCTCGTACATATGAAGATTATGTAGATGAAACAGGGATGCTGAGTCAGTCTATTAACGCACTTGCTCGTAATCTGCAAGAGTCTATCACTAATCAAGAAATGCAGCAGGACAGGCTGCGCACGCTAATTGAAAATATGGGAAGCGGTATGCTTCTTATCGATAGTAGAGGCTATATAAACTTAGTGAATCGAGCTTATAAGGAGCAGTTTCATATACATCCGGATGACTTCCTTTATCATTTGTATTACGAGGTATTTGAGCATAAAGAAATCATTAAGCTTGTGGAAAAAATATTTATGACGGAAGTAAAGGTTCGAAAACAAGTGGTTCTCCCTTTAAATATTGAACGAAGATATTTTGATGTTTACGGAGCGCCGATTATTGGCTTAAACGATGAATGGAAAGGGATTGTGCTTGTTTTCCATGATATTACCGAGCTGAAAAAGCTAGAACAAGTTCGCCGTGACTTTGTAGCGAATGTGTCTCATGAACTAAAAACTCCTATTACGTCTATAAAAGGGTTTAGTGAGACATTGTTAGACGGTGCCATGGAAGATCCACAGCTGCGCCAACAGTTTCTATCTATCATTTTAACGGAAAGTCAGCGCATGGAGAGCTTGATTCAAGACCTTTTAGATTTGTCTAAAGTTGAACAGCAAGGGTTTAAACTAAGCATTCATTCAGTAGATTTGAATACGCTTCTTTACGAAGTGACGACAGTTCTATCAAACCGAGCGACTGAAAAAGAAATCACGCTAACGTTAGATACGCTTCCTGAAGAAGCGTGGATTGATGGTGACAGTCAGCGCCTTATGCAAGTGTTTGTTAACTTAATCGGCAATGCGCTCATGTATACAATGCCTGGCGGAACTGTTCACGTTTCGCTTGAAGAGGAAGAAGAAACGATTACAGTTCATGTTCAAGATACAGGTATCGGTATTGATTCTGATGAAATTTCACGTATTTTTGAGCGCTTTTACCGAGTAGATAAAGCAAGAAGCCGTAATTCCGGAGGAACAGGTCTTGGATTAGCAATTGTTAAACATCTTGTTGAAGCTCATAAAGGGGAAATTGAAGTGAAAAGTGAAGTCAATAAAGGGACAACTTTTTCGGTCAAGCTGCATAAGTATTTGCCGCAGATGTAAAATGTTTACGTTCCTTTTACAATTTATTTAATGTAGCTTAATAATTAATTGATACAATTTTTCATGGAAACCCCTTCATCCAAGGAGCCAATGTGTAAGGCGAAAATAGCTTTAACCGTGCTATTTTCGCCGATTCTTTTTGACAATTTCTATCCATTCACATGTTACACCGCCTAAAATAACTAGGCGGTGTTTTTATTTTATGATGTATAGGTCTTATCACCACATGAAAATAAAACGTTGAATTCAAGAGTACTTTTTGTCCTTAAAGCTTATTGTTTGCTAAAATAAAGGTAAGATAAGAAGAGAGCGAAATGGAGGAACATGAATGACACAAAAACTAGTATTAATTGACGGGAATAGTATTGCCTACCGTGCATTTTTTGCTTTGCCGCTTTTAAACAATGATAAAGGAATACATACAAATGCCATATATGGCTTTACTACAATGCTGACACGTATCTTAGAGGAAGAGAAGCCGACGCATTTACTTGTGGCATTTGATGCAGGGAAAACAACGTTTCGCCACAAAACATTTACAGAATACAAAGGAGGCAGACAAAAGACGCCTCCTGAACTTTCAGAGCAGTTTCCCTTTATTCGTGAATTATTAGATGCATATGGGATTAAGCGCTATGAACTGCCTGATTATGAAGCAGATGATATTATCGGTACGCTTTCAAAACAAGCTGAACAAAAAGGAATGGCCGTAAAAGTTATTTCCGGGGATAAAGATTTACTTCAGCTTGTGTCAGAACATGTAACCGTAGATATTACGAGAAAAGGAATTACCGATGTCGATTCCTATACGCCTGCAGCCATTGATGAAAAGTATGGTATTACGGCTGCACAAATTATTGATATGAAAGGCCTTATGGGGGACAGCTCGGATAATATCCCAGGCGTGCCCGGAGTCGGCGAAAAAACAGCCTTAAAGCTATTAAAAGAGTTCGAAACGGTTGAAAATGTATTGAAATCTATCGATCAAGTCAGCGGTAAAAAATTAAAAGAAAAGCTAGAAGATAATCGTGAATCAGCCATCATGAGTAAAAAGCTTGCAACGATTTATTGCGAAGCGCCTCTTGAAGTATCTGTAGAAGATGCAAAGTATGACGGGTTTGAATCTTCAAAGGTCATCTCATTATTTAAAGAGCTTGGGTTTAATTCTCTGCTTGCTAAATTTGGTGAAACAGCAGAAGAGGAAGCAGATTTTGAAGAACTGACGTTTGAAATAGCGCAGGAAGTTCACGATGATATTTTAACAAGCGAAGCAGCTCTGATCGTAGAAGGGTATGAAGAAAACTACCATCACAATCAGCTACTCGGTTTTGGAATCAGCAACAAAAATGGCCACTATTTTATTGATAAAGATACAGCTCTTTCATCTTCTAAATTTAAAGCATGGTTAGAAGATGAACGTGTAAAAAAGACGGTGTTTAATGGAAAACGTACGATTGTATCGTTAAAATGGGCGGGGCATGAAATTAAAGGAATTGAACATGATGTAATGATTGCTTCTTACATCTTGAATCCTGCTGAGGCAAATGATGACCTAGCGACAATTGCAAAATTAAAAGGGCATCATCAAGTGCAATCAGATGAAGCTGTGTATGGAAAAGGAGCTAAGCGAAGCATTGCGGAAGCTGATCAGCTAGCTGAGCATGTTATAAGAAAAGCAGCCGCCGTAGCTTATTTAAAAGAAGTATTAGAAAAAGAATTGGTTGAAAATGAACAGTTTGAGCTGTTTGAGAAGCTTGAAATGCCTCTTGCCATTGTCCTTGCTGATATGGAATATCAAGGGGTGAAAATTGACCGCGCGCGTTTAGATGAAATGGGCGAAGATCTTCGAGAACAGCTTGAAAAAATTGAAGCGAAAATCTACGAATACGCTGGACAAGAATTTAATATTAATTCGCCAAAGCAGCTAGGAGTTGTTCTTTTTGAAAAAATGCAGCTTCCAGTCATAAAGAAAACAAAAACAGGCTATTCCACATCAGCCGATGTATTAGAGCAATTAGCTAGTACCCATGATATTATCCCAGAGATTTTACAATACCGTCAGCTAGGAAAATTACAGTCTACGTATATTGAAGGATTAAAAAAGGTTATTCATGAAAGCGATGGAAAAGTTCATACCCGCTTTAATCAAACATTAACTCAAACGGGAAGGTTAAGCTCAGTAGATCCTAACTTGCAAAACATCCCGATTCGTCTTGAAGAAGGTAAAAAAATAAGAGGTGCGTTTGTGCCTTCACAGCCTGATTGGTTAATATTTGCGGCGGATTATTCACAAATTGAGCTGCGCGTACTGGCTCATATTGCAGATGATGAAAAGCTAATCGATGCGTTTAAGCATGACTTAGATATTCATACGAAAACAGCGATGGATGTGTTCCACGTCGAAAGAGAAGAAGTAACGTCGAATATGCGCCGCCAGGCTAAAGCAGTTAACTTTGGAATCGTCTATGGCATCAGTGATTACGGTTTATCGCAAAGTTTAGGAATTACAAGAAAAGCAGCGGCTACTTTTATTGAACGCTATTTAAAAAGCTTCCCTGGTGTACAGGAGTATATGGATACGATTGTACGCGATGCAAAAGAAAAGGGATATGTAACAACGCTCTTGCACCGCCGACGTTACTTGCCTGAAATCACGAGCCGAAACTTTAACCTCCGCAGCTTTGCTGAGCGTACGGCTATGAATACGCCTATCCAAGGGACGGCAGCTGATATTATAAAAAAAGCAATGATTGAAATGGATAAGCGCTTAAAAGATGAAAACCTTCAGGCTAAGCTGCTGCTTCAAGTACACGATGAGCTGATTTTTGAAGCCCCAGAAGAAGAAATTAAAATTTTAGAGAAAATCGTACCAGAAGTAATGGAGAACGCTTTAGAGCTAGAAGTTCCGTTGAAAGTAGATTATTCTTACGGAAAGACTTGGTACGAAGCAAAGTAGTGGAAAAAGGATGTGACAAACGTGCCAGAATTACCAGAAGTTGAAACCGTCAGACGTACGTTAATTGAATTAGCTAGTGGAAAGACCATTGAGCGTGTAACAGTTAAATGGCCTAATATTATCAAACGTCCTGAACAAGTTGAACAGTTTTGTGATGCGCTTGTTGGACAAACCATTCGAGATGTTGAACGCAGAGGTAAATTTTTAAAAATTGTGCTCGATGATTATACGATGGTTTCTCATTTGCGCATGGAAGGTAAATATGCTCTCCATGAGAATGCAGAAGAACCAGATAAGCATGTACACGTCTTTTTTCACTTCACGGATGGAACGGAATTGCGATACCGGGATGTAAGGAAGTTTGGTACTATGCACTTATTTAAAAAGGGAGAGGAAGATCTGTTTCCTCCTCTTATTGGCCTTGGACCTGAACCGTTTGACGAAACATTTAATCCTAGTCAATTAAAAATGCGAATCGGCAAAACCTCTCGAAAAATCAAGCCGGTTTTACTCGATCAAAATGTCGTGGTTGGGCTTGGAAATATTTATGTAGATGAAGCACTGTTTCGCGCAGGGATTCATCCTGAACGAGTGGCCAGCCAATTAACAGACGAAGAGTATGAAAAATTGTACAAAGAAATTGTAGCGACTCTTCAAGAAGCTGTGAAGCAAGGAGGCAGCACAATTCGCACGTATGTAAATACACAGGGACAAATAGGCATGTTTCAGCAGCAGCTTTATGTGTACGGAAGAAAAGGCGAATCCTGTAAAATGTGCGGTACTCCAATTGAAAAATTTGTTGTAGGCGGTAGAGGAACACATATCTGCCCAAATTGTCAGCCGGCTAAAAAATAACAATGGATGGGCTCCTTTCATATACTACGTATAGACAGAAAGGAAAGGAGTCCTCTCATCATGATAACATTTTCTTTACTTATTCTTGCTTTTGCCGTAAGTCTTGACAGCTTTAGCGTTGGCCTGACATACGGGCTTCGAAAGGTGAAAATCCCGCTGAAATCCATTTTTATTATTTCATGTTGCTCAGCATTTTCTTTAATGTTTTCTATGTTTTTAGGAAAAGTACTTACGCATCTATTTTCAGTGGATGTACTAAATAAAGTAGGCGGAGGTATTCTTGTTCTGCTTGGGATGTGGATTTTATACCAATTTTTTTGTCCGGCAGATTCATCTCGAGTGAAAGAAGAAAAAACATTGGTGAAAATTGAAATTAAGTCAATTGGTCTAGTCATTAACGTATTGAAAAAGCCAATTGCAGCAGATTTAGATAATTCAGGTTCCATCAATGGAATTGAAGCATTTATACTTGGAATTGCATTATCTCTGGATGCATTTGGAGCAGGGTTTGGGGCGGCTTTATTAGGTTATTCGCCGTATGCTCTAGCAATTGCTGTAGCTCTTATGAGTTCTCTTTTTTTAAGTGCGGGTATACAGTTTGGCAAGGTTTTTTCACGTTTATCATGGATGAAAATGTTCTCGTTTGTACCAGGAGTTCTGCTCATTATTTTAGGTATTTTTAGATTTTAAATAAAGGGATAAAGGAGAGGCCAATGTCAATTGTAATTGGATTAACGGGCGGAATTGCAAGTGGAAAAAGCACGGTAACCGGAATGCTACGAGATATCAATATTCCAGTAATTGATGCTGATCACATTGCAAAAGAAGTCGTAGAACCAGGAAAAGAAGCATACAAACAAATTGTCGAGACGTTCGGACGTTCTATTCTTCACGAGAACGCGGAGATTAATCGAGCGGCTTTAGGGGAAATTGTGTTTTATCAAGAGGAAGAACGTAAAAAGTTGAATGCAATTGTACATCCTGCCGTAAGAAAAGAAATGCTTTCTCAAAAGGAAAGCTATATAGAGGAAGGTTACGAAGCCGTTGTATTAGATATTCCGCTGCTGTTTGAAAGTGATCTGACACACTTAGTCGATAAAGTAGTGGTTGTATATGTCGATGAGTCTGTGCAGCTAGAAAGGTTAAAGTCGCGTAATAACCTCTCGGCGGAGGATGCCTATGCGCGTATCCATGCACAGCTGCCTTTGATTCAAAAAGTAGCCTTAGCCGATGCGGTGATCAATAACAACGGTCCTGTAGAGGAAACAAAACAACAGCTTTTAAGTATATTAGCCCTATGGCTAGATTAAAGAGTGAATGATTGCATTCACTCTTTTTTTATTGGGAATATTTAAGGGCTTCTAAAAAAGAATGTGTTAAATATCTGTTCTCGCTATATACATATAGTAAAACTTAATTAAAATAATTTATTAAAAAAAATTATTATTATTCACTTTTTAAATATTTATGTTATACTATTCAATATAAAAAGTTAAATAGTATAACACATATAGAGAGGGGTATAGCCATGAAAGCACGTATTGCCATTAATGGTTTTGGGAGAATAGGAAGAATGGTGTTTCGCACAGCGATTATAGAGGAAAATTTAGATATTATTGCAATAAATGCATCTTATCCAGCAGAAACGTTAGCACATTTAATCAAATATGACTCTATACACGGACCATTTAATGGAGATGTCAAATGTGATGATGATGCGCTAATTGTTAACGGTAAAAGAATTCAGCTATTAAATTCACGTGATCCGCTGAATTTGCCTTGGAAAGAGCTTGGGATTGATCTAGTTGTTGAAGCAACAGGAAAATTTAATTCAAGAGAAAAAGCGCAGTTACATATTGAAGCAGGTGCAAAAAAAGTTGTGTTAACGGCACCGGGTAAACAAGAAGATATCACCATTGTGATGGGCGTAAACGAACGAGAGTTTGATGTGAATCAGCATAACATTATCTCTAATGCCTCTTGTACGACAAATTGTCTAGCTCCAGTTGTCAAGGTGTTAGACGAAGCGTTCACAATTGAAAACGGTTTAATGACGACCGTTCACGCATATACAAATGATCAAAAGAATATTGATAATCCGCATAAAGACTTGCGAAGAGCCCGTGCGTGTGCTCAATCAATTATTCCTACAACAACTGGAGCAGCCAAGGCACTTTCATTAGTTCTTCCTCATTTAAAAGGAAAGCTTCATGGGATGGCGCTTCGTGTGCCAACGCCAAACGTATCGCTTGTCGATTTAGTTGTGGATGTAAGGAAACCTGTGACGATGGAAGATGTTAATTTAGCGTTTATTAAAGCTGCTGAAGGACCATTAAAGAATATTTTAAATTTAACAATGGAACCACTCGTATCAATTGACTTTAATACAAATCCTCATTCAGCTATTGTAGATGGACTATCCACGATTGTAATGGAAGATCATAAAATTAAAGTGTTAGCTTGGTACGATAACGAGTGGGGCTACTCTCAGCGCGTAGTCGATTTGGTAAGATATATTGCTGCAGAAATGCGTAATGGATCAAAAATAAGAGTAAGCTAAGAAAGCTATTGATTGCTTTTAAAAAAACAGGGAGCTATCGCCCTGTTTTTTTTGTTTTTATTCAAAAGAATAGGGAAAAGCAATAAGATAAGCATGCAAAGGGGTGTTTCTTTTCCTCAATTTTAATAAAAAATTAATAGTCGTTTAGAAGCTTTTACACACTGTCTCACGAGAATACAGGGGTAATTTGTATAGGTCTATCTGCAAGAACAATATTTAATAAAATTAAAACACGTATTGCAAAATAAATGTAAACAAAGTATACTATGTTTCGTGAACTTCTTGTGTACCTTTCGGTGATGTGGCTACTTAAAGGGTTAGGACCTCTTTGGACTAACTTTCCCCCGTGGTAGTTAACATGCTATATGGCGAAAGAACTTCATGTTTAACGATTAAAAATTGTTAAAGGGGGAAATATCATTATGGAAACAATGGGTCGTCATGTCATCTCAGAATTATGGGGATGCGATTTCGATAAGTTAAATGATATTGATTATATTGAAAAAACGTTTGTTGATGCAGCTTTAAAATCTGGTGCGGAAGTTCGCGAAGTAGCGTTCCATAAATTTGCACCTCAAGGTGTAAGTGGCGTTGTTATTATTTCAGAATCACATTTAACGATTCACAGCTTCCCAGAGCATGGTTATGCAAGTATCGATGTTTATACTTGTGGTCATTTAGATCCTACAATCGCAGCAGATTATATTGCAGATGCTCTAAGTGCACAGACACGTGAAACAATTGAATTGCCACGTGGAATGGGTCCTGTTCAGGTAAAACAAACTAAAGCGAATGCACTTTAATAGTGTCGATTGATTACGTAAGTTAAGAGGTGTATTACACACCTCTTTTTAGTATATAAATTTTTAATACGCAAAAACAAAGGGGATAACAACATGGGGGTAGTACAAGCAGTTAAATCTTTATTTTCTAATCATGTAGAAACAAGCGATCACCATTCAGATCCGACTCTAAAAACGCATTATTACAAAACAACGGCTGGGAATGCATTTAAGCAAGTTCATGAAATGTTGAAGCACATGCAAGGGATAGAAATACTTGCTGCGTATGAAGAGCGAGGAGAAATTAGCTTAAACGTTGTAAAAGGAAGAAAAGCTTTTGTTGTAATTACCATTATTAACGTACGTCCTCTTGAAACCGCTATCGATTTTTCTGCTACAACAGAATCAAAGGTGGTGCCGGTTGATTTTGGTTTTAGTAAAGAACTTGTACGTACGCTTTATAAGAGCTTTGATCAAAAACTTATTCCTCTTTCTTCGTAAGTTCCTTATCATTTTTGAATTTCAGGAAATAAAATGGGGAAATTCCTTTTCCTTTACTTGTATTCAAGCCTTGTTTTCTATAAGATGGAATAAAGCAAATCCTTTAATACAGCATCGTGTTTGTTAAAGGAAATGATGATAAAAATCATAATAAATGGCGAATAGCCGGCTAACATAGATGGAAATTAACTTATATAAGAGAAAATAAAAAGAAAAACAAGGTTTATTATTGGAGCTGAGAATATGAAGTGCCCATCCTGTCATTACAATGGAACGAGAGTGCTGGACTCGCGCCCTGTAGAAGAAGGCCGCTCTATTCGTAGAAGACGTGAATGCGAAGAGTGTCACTATCGTTTTACAACTTTTGAGAAAGTAGAAGAACTTCCGTTAATTGTTGTAAAAAAAGATGGAGCGAGAGAAGAGTTCAGCAAAGACAAAATCCTTCGAGGGTTAATTAAGGCGTGTGAAAAACGCCAAGTAAGCTTAAAACAATTAGAAGATACCGTACACGATATTGAAACAGAGCTGCGCAGTCAGGGTACATCAGAGGTGCAGTCAGATGTGGTAGGAGAAATGGTGATGGAGCGATTAGCTGCTATCGATGAAGTCTCTTATGTTCGATTTGCTTCTGTATACCGACAATTTAAAGACATCAATGTATTTATTGATGAATTAAAAGATTTAATTAAGAAGGAACGACTGTAAAAGAGCTATTGAAGTATTCTTTAGGCTCTTTTTTTGTCATTTCTATCACTTTAAAAGTAGGTAGGGAACGACATGAAAGAACAACATTGGAAAGAAATGATACCGGTCGATCGTTATGTTGTTCGTTCGAACGGCATACTGCAGGAATACGACCGAAAGATTTTAACCATGCTCTATCAGCCGTTGGTGGGTACGACGTGCTTTGGTCTGTATATGACGCTATGGAGCGAGCTGGAACAAGACCGTTTATGGGGGAAAGAGTCTACGCATCATCATCTAATGTCAATGATGCAAATTAATTTGAAAGCTATTTACCATGAGCGATTAAAATTAGAAGGCATTGGTTTGTTAAAAACATATATTAAGGAAGAAGATGATGTTCGTGTGTTCATTTATGAGCTCATTCCTCCTCTTACGCCCCATCAGTTTTTTAACGATGGCGTGTTAAATGTATATTTATATAACCGACTCGGAAAATCCATCTTTCAAAAAGTGAAAAATTATTTTTCGGATTCACTCGTCGATGACCAATCGTTCAAAGATGTGACGCATTCATTTAACGATGTATTTAAATCAGTTAAAGCAACAGAGCTGGCTCCAAGTTTTCAGTCTGAAAGCAAGGATGTATTTTCTCCTGATGCTCAAACGGACTTTGTGGATTCCTCCAAACGCGCTTCTATTGAGATGAGCCCGGATTCCTTTGATTTTGATTTATTTTTAGCAGGTCTAACAGATTCAATGATTTCGAAAAGGTCCATTACATCTAAAGTAAAACAAGCGATTGAAAAGCTAGCTTTTTTATATGGTATCGATCCTCTTCAAATGAAAAATGTGGTGCTCGATTCGCTAAATGAGAACGATCAAGTTGATATTGAATTACTTAGAAAAGCAGCACAGTCCTTTTACCAATTTGAAAATGGAGAAGCACTTCCAAATCTAAGCGAACAAATTCAGCCTCCTATGCTTCGTACTATGCAGGAAAAGCAGCCGCAGACGAAAGAAGAGCAGCTTATTCAACAGCTTGAAGTGACTTCTCCTCGACAGCTTTTGATCGAGTTTTCCGGGGGAGCAGAGCCTTCAAAAGCAGATTTGCAAATGATTGAAGAAGTGATGTTTAACCAAAAGCTTTCACCAGGGGTAGTAAATGTTCTAATTTACTATGTTATGCTAAGATCCGATATGAAATTATCTAAGAGCTATGTAGAGAAAATTGCTGGACACTGGGCGCGCAAAAAGGTACAAACTGTTCAAGATGCCATGAATTTAGCTAAAAATGAACAGAAAGAATATCAGAACTGGACCGAAGCAAAGCAAAATAAAAAAACGGCTGGACGAAAAATCGTGCGTAAAGAAATGGTGCCAGAGTGGCTGAGCGATGAAGAAAAAGAAGAGAAAAAGCAGCCTTCAAAAGAAGTGGACGGATTTGAAGAAGAAAAACGAAAGCTACAAGAAGAGCTCAAGCAGTTAGATCAAGAGCTAAAACAAAAGCATAAAGAATAAAAAGCAGGTATGATAGAGATGAGGTGAAAAAGATGAAGCCTATCAATGATTCACTAAATCAGTTAGTGAACAAAAAAGATTTTAAAGCACGCTTAGAAGCATTAAGAAACAGTATCCTGTCTAATCCTGAAGTTAAAACATTTTTGCAAGAGCATCGCCATGAGTTAGATGAGCAAATGGTCGACCGAGGTCTGATGAAGATGCATGAATTTATCGACCAAAGCAAATGCTGTGACAAGTGTCCTTCTCTGCAAAGCTGTGTCAACATGGTGAAAGGATACCACCCTCAGCTGGTTGTAAAAGGTCGTAATATTGATTTACAGTATGAACGCTGTCCTAGAAAAGTACAAGAAGATGAGCGAAAAGAACAAGAATCTTTTATTCAGTGTATGTACGTGCCGAAAGAAATTTTACAGGCAACAATGTCTGATATCGAAATTGAGCAGGGAAGATTTGAAGCCATTAAACTAGTAAGAGATTTTGTGCGAGAATATGAGCCAAATAAGAAAATGAAAGCTTTATATTTACACGGTTCGTTTGGTGTGGGGAAAACGTATTTTCTTGGAGCAATTGCCAATGCGTTAGCCGAAAAGAAAGTGAAATCTACCATTCTGTATGTTCCGGAGTTTTTGCGTGAGTTAAAAGGTTCGTTTCAAGATCAAAGCTTCAATGAGAAAATAGAGTATGTCAAAAAAGTACCGGTTCTTATGCTTGATGATCTCGGAGCAGAATCCGTAACGAGCTGGATGCGAGACGATGTGCTCGGAACCATTTTACAATTCCGCATGCTCGAAAATTTGCCGACATTTTTTAGCTCGAATTTAAATTTTAAAGAGCTTCAACATCATTTGACTTATACCCAAAGAGGCGAGCAGGAAGAGCTCAAAGCCGCTCGTGTCATGGAACGAATTAAGTCTCTAGCCATTCCTGTTGAAATGAATGGAGAGAATAAACGAAATAGATGAGCAGGTCGTTTTACATTTCTTGTAACGACTTGCTCATTTTTTTGCATGTTGCCCCATATACATTAATAAAGCGTGTCCAAAGGGGGGCTATGAGGAATGAAAATATTCTTTAAATATGTAGAAGACGCAGTCGTTGTATATGAGTCTTTATGCGCGAAGCGAAGCGCTTTATCATATGGTTCACAGTGCTTGAAGTTGGTGAATAATCAGCTTTTAGTTATTGATGAGACATACAATCGAGAGGCCATTTTACAAGACATGGTGATACCGGTATTAACACACGTAATTTTAAAAAAGAAAGAAAAAAAGATGATGGTAAACATATTAAAAGAACAATTTTTCTATTCAGAAGAGGAAGAGCAAGATTTGCTGCTTCAAATTATGGGGGGGATTATGGAAGGAGAGAGAGGCGAAATTCCGCAAAAAACATTTTCTTTTCCAAGAGAATTACTTATCCGCCAGGCTCTTCAAGACTTCTTCATTCATAATGTAACATTCACCTTTGAGTCTTTTCTCCAATTCCGTTTAAAAGAATATCAAGAGCGGCTGCGCTATTATGCCGAGCTGGCGATTGATGAATATAAGCTTGAACAAGACTATCAAATTCTTATTCATCAGCTGCGCCAAGTAGCTAATGAAAGACAATCATCTACAGGTAACGTGTATGTAATGCACTTGAATAAAAACAAGTTTGTATTGTACGACCACAACAGTAGATATATTCCTGAACGTGAATGTGCAGCTCTAGCAGAGGCCTTTTTATCTGAACAAGAATCATTATACATAGACTCGACTATTATCGCGCCTTTGCTGAGTTTATCTCCAGCTGCTATTCATCTGTATAGTGACCAGCATGATCATGATTTTGTTTATACCATTCAAAATATCTTCCAAGAAAAAGTTATGTTATACGAAAAAAATGAATTTCCGTTTGATCAAAAGCAAAATATAACGTGAAAGGTTGATTTCTATTTTGAAAATGAATATAATAAATGCATATTGAAAAACAGCTATATGTTACAGGTTATGATGAGGACATGAGTGTATATTTACGGTTTGTAGAGAGGGAGATCCAGGCTGAAAATCTCCTAACACGGAATATATTCTTACCACCTCTAAACTTCAGTAGTAAACGAGCAGAGTCTCTAGTAATTACTGACGGAATTTCCGTTATAAAACCTCGAGCCGCTTCGGGTTTTTTGGGTTATCCAAGATACGAAGAGGAAACAAGGGTGGTACCGCGTGTATACACAACTCGTCCCTTTTGATAAGGGACGAGTTTTTTGTTTTTACAAAAAGTTTATTCAGTTATGTTAAAGGAGTGGAAAGTTGTGTCAGAAGTAATCAAAATGACATTCCCTGATGGAGCTGTTAAAGAGTATCCAAAAGGATCATCAACAGAAGATATTGCGGCTTCTATTAGCCCGGGATTAAAGAAGAAAGCATTAGCAGGCAAAGTAAACGGCGAGCTGCTGGATTTACGTACGCCAATCGAACAAGATGGCAGTCTTGAAATCATTACGCAAGATGCTCCTGAAGCGCTTGAAATTATGCGTCACAGTACAGCGCATTTAATGGCTCAAGCAATCAAACGTTTATACAAAGATGTAAAAGTACAGTTAGGTGTAGGGCCGGTCATTGAAAACGGTTTTTACTATGACATCGATATGGAAGAATCAATTACTCCTGAAGATTTAGGTAAAATTGAAAAAGAAATGAAAAAAATCGTTAATTCAAATATTGAAATTGAACGAAAAGAAGTTTCTCGTGAAGAAGCCATTCAACTTTTTAAAGAAGTTGGCGATGAACTAAAGCTTGAATTGATCGATGCGATTCCAGCAGGTGAAAAGGTTACGATTTACCAACAAGGCGAATTCTTTGACCTTTGTCGAGGCGTACACGTGCCGTCAACAGGCAAAATTAAAGAATTTAAACTATTAAGCGTGGCGGGTGCTTATTGGCGCGGAGACAGCGATAATCAAATGCTGCAGCGTATTTACGGTACAGCATTCTTTACAAAAGCAGATTTAGACGAGCATCTTCGTCTTCTTGAAGAAGCAAAAGAACGTGATCACCGTAAACTTGGTAAAGAGCTAAACTTATTTACAAATTCTCAAAAAGTAGGACAAGGTCTGCCTTTATGGCTTCCAAAAGGTGCGACGATCCGCCGTATTATCGAGCGTTATATCGTAGATAAAGAAGTAAGCCTTGGTTATCAGCACGTTTACACTCCGGTGCTTGGAAGTGTAGAACTTTACAAAACGTCTGGTCACTGGGAGCACTACCAAGATGACATGTTCCCTGCAATGGAAATGGATAACGAAGACCTGGTGCTTCGTCCGATGAACTGTCCTCATCACATGATGGTTTACAAACAAGGTATTCACAGTTATCGTGAGCTTCCAATCCGTATTGCTGAGCTTGGAACGATGCACCGCTACGAAATGTCAGGAGCATTATCAGGACTTCAGCGTGTTCGAGGCATGACGCTGAATGATGCGCATATCTTTGTACGCCCGGATCAAATCAAAGAAGAATTTATTCGTGTGGTTCGCTTAGTTGAAGCGGTTTATAAAGATTTTGGATTTGAAAATTATTCATTCCGTCTATCTTACCGTGACCCTGAAGATACAGAAAAATACTTTGATGATGATGCAATGTGGGAAAAAGCACAAAGCATGTTAAAAGACGCAATGGATGAGCTTGACCTTGATTATTATGAAGCTGAAGGCGAAGCGGCATTCTACGGTCCAAAACTAGATGTTCAAGTTAAAACGGCTCTTGGTAAAGAAGAGACGCTATCTACGGTTCAACTGGATTTCTTACTTCCTGAACGCTTTGATTTAACGTATGTAGGGGAAGACGGAAAACAGCATCGACCGGTTGTTATTCACCGCGGCGTGGTGTCAACAATGGAACGTTTTGTAGCTTTCTTAATCGAAGAATACAAAGGAGCTTTCCCAACGTGGTTAGCACCTGTACAAGTTCAAGTGATTCCGGTATCACCTACGGTTCACCTTGAGTATGCAAAAGAAGTGCAAGAACAGCTTCAGCTTGCCGGTATTCGTGTGGAACTTGATTCTCGCGATGAGAAAATTGGCTATAAAATCCGTGAGGCTCAAATGCAAAAAATTCCTTATATGCTTGTTGTAGGGGATAAAGAAGTAGAGGATAAAGCAGTAAACGTACGTAAATATGGTGAGCAGAATTCAGAAACAGTGGATTTCCAAGCCTTTTTACAAAATGTAAAAGCAGAAGCATCTCGTTAATGAAAAAAGCAGAGAATTGAAGTTCTCTGCTTTTTTATCTAACATTTATAAAAAACTGTTGCATAAATGGTTTTCCTTTGATACAATAATTTTTGTTGTGAAAAAAGAACGAAATCATTGACTTTTGTCTTTGTTGATACTATAATAGCTTAAGTAATTGAATACTTGTTTATACAGAAGAAGAAGCACCCGCTTCTCACCTGAGTGACGCATAAAGCAGTTAGCAGGTACATCGTATCTTAATTAAAACGATAGAAGTGTGGGTGCAGTATGTACTCACACTTTTTTGTGTGAGTTAATAATCGGTCTAAGCAAGCGTATTCGCTCATTAAACCTTGGAGGTGGCTACTTATTAGCAAGGACATGATGGTAAACGAGGGCATTCGAGCTCGCGAAGTTCGTCTAATTGATCAAAACGGTGAACAATTAGGAATTAAATCAAAAAATGAAGCATTAGAAATTGCTTCACGAGTAAATCTTGACTTAGTAATGGTTGCTGCAAATGCGAAACCGCCGGTATGTCGTATTATGGACTACGGTAAATTCCGCTATGAGCAACAACGTAAAGAAAGAGAAGCTCGTAAAAACCAAAAAGTTGTAAACTTAAAAGAAGTTCGTTTAAGTCCAACAATTGATGAACATGATTTTAACACTAAACTTCGTAACGCACGCAAGTTCCTTGAAAAAGGTGACAAAGTGAAAGCGTCTATTCGCTTTAAAGGTCGTGCCATTACTCATAAAGGGATTGGCCAAAAAGTACTTGAACGTTTTTCACAAGCTTGCGAAGATGTAAGTTCAGTTGAATCGGCTCCTAAAATGGAAGGCCGCAGCATGTTCTTAGTCTTGGCACCTAAAAACGAAAAGTAATAGAACGAGGAGGAACACCCCATGCCAAAAATGAAAACACATCGTGGCGCTGCAAAGCGTTTCAAAAAGACTGGAAGCGGTAAATTAAAACGTGCTCGTGCTTACACAAGCCATTTATTCGCTAACAAATCTACAAAACAAAAGCGTAAATTACGTAAAGGTTCTTTAGTAAGCAAAGGTGACTTCAAACGTATCCGTCACTTATTAGATAACATTAAGTAATTTGGGTTGAGATAGAAACAATACAGGAGGTAAACAATTATGCCACGCGTAAAAGGCGGTACAGTAACACGCAAACGTCGTAAAAAAGTTTTAAAATTAGCTAAAGGTTTCTTCGGTTCGAAGCATAGATTATATAAAGTTGCTAATCAGCAAGTTATGAAATCTCACATGTATGCTTATCGTGACCGTCGTCAGAAAAAACGTGACTTCCGTAAATTATGGATCACACGTATTAATGCAGCTGCTCGTATGAACGGTCTTTCTTACAGCCGTTTAATGCACGGTTTAAAATTAGCAGGTATTGAAGTTAACCGCAAAATGCTTGCTGACTTAGCTGTAGCTGATGAAAAAGCATTTGCTGAATTAGCAACTGCTGCTAAAAAAGGCTTAGATAAGTAATGAATATAAAGTCTCGTCATCTTTGGATGATGAGGCTTTTTTGCTATCGGAGGACATATCATGAATGAACTGCTGCTTACCTATTTTATTATTATTAATATCGTAGGGGTAGGAATGATGTATAGAGACAAACAAAAAGCGAAAAGACATGAGTGGAGAATTGCCGAAAGCACACTGTGGACGGTAGCTGCTGTCGGAGGAGCCATTGGAGGACTGATTGGTATGTATTGCTATCGTCATAAAACGAAGCACACATCGTTTAAAGTAGGTTTTCCTATTCTTGCTGCTCTTGACTTACTTTTCTTTTTTGTTATCAGCTGAGCACAAATGATTTTGTGCTCAGTGTAAAAATTCTCGAACGGGGCTTTTCCAGCGAATAGGAGCATTTGGATACATGTCGTGTACGTGGCTTTCCAGCAGCTTGAAATCTTGTTTTTGCAGTTCATGTAATCGAGATGGATCTGTTAACACCATTGTAATTGACAAAGATTCTGGTTCATTGGGATTGCTGTATTTTTCTCCTTCAAATAAAATACCTTTATACGTTAGTAGAAAATTTTTGCGGATATTCGTTTTTTCGTCAACGACAAAAAATTGCTGATGTTCCTGAGCTGCTACAAGCTTCCGCTTTGGACTGCGAAAATGCTGAACCAGCTTTAATAGCGTGTAAGCAACAAGCGCGAAAATGAACACGCGAACGATAACAATAACAAACATAACGCTCCCTCCTTTACAAGGCACAGTTTTCTTACTTTACGTTCGAGTTTCTAAAAAGTTTCATGATTTTTGATATAATTTCTTTATTGGTTTAAAAAGAGGAAGATATACATAATTACAGGAGTGATTACATTGAATTTACAACAGCTATTTACCATGCAGCGCCAGCTGGATCAGCATATAGAGGACAAGCATGAGCTTCATAAGGAAAACTTGGTTCCGAGAAAGCTTTTAGCAATGCTTGTCGAAATCGGAGAGCTGGCAAACGAAACGCGCTGCTTCAAATTTTGGAGCGTCAAACCTCCCGCTGAAGACGCTGTTATTTTAGAAGAATTTGTGGACGGCGTACATTTTATCCTTTCTTTAGGTATTGAAAAAGGATACGATGATTTAACTGAGTTACCAAATGCAAAAGCAAGCGATTCAAAAACAGCACAATTTTTACAGGTATTTGCACAAGTTGCTGCTTTCGAGCAGGATCAGTCGAAAGAAAACTATGTGGACATGTTTGTATCTTACATGACGCTTGGCGATATGTTTGGTTTTTCCGCTGAACATATTGAAGAAGCATACATCTCAAAAAATGAAGTGAATTTTAAGCGTCAAGAACAAGGATACTAGAAATAAAGGGATGGGAAATTTTACTTCAACCTCTTTTTAGCTATAATAGAGGTATACATATGAAAGGGGTAATCCATATGACAAAGTTAGATGAAACATTGACAATGCTTAAAGCACTAACAGATGCAAAAGGAATTCCTGGAAATGAGCGTGAACCGCGTGAGGTTATGAAGAAATATATTGCACCTTATGCAGATGAAGTAACGACGGATGGTCTAGGCAGTTTGATTGCGAAAAAGGTGGGCAATGAACAAGGGCCTAAAATTATGGTAGCCGGTCATTTGGATGAAGTCGGTTTTATGGTGACTCAAATTGATGAACGCGGCTTTATTCGTTTTCAAACGGTAGGCGGATGGTGGTCTCAAGTTATGCTTGCTCAACGCGTAACCATCGTTACATCTAAAGGAGAGGTAACGGGGATTATTGGCTCAAAGCCTCCTCATATCCTGCCTCCAGAAGTTCGTAAAAAGCCAGTTGACATTAAAGATATGTTCATCGATATTGGTGCTTCTAGCAGAGAAGAAGTAGCGGAGTGGGGAGTGAAACCTGGTGATCAGGTTGTGCCTTATTTCGAATTTACGGTTATGAACAACGAAAAGATGCTGCTAGCGAAAGCCTGGGATAACCGTATTGGCTGTGCAATTGCTATCGATGTATTAAAAGCTTTAAAAAATGAAAAACATGAAAATGTTGTGTATGGTGTAGGAACGGTGCAAGAAGAAGTTGGACTCCGAGGTGCAAAAACATCCGCTAACTTTATTGAACCGGATATTGCATTTGCTGTTGATGTCGGTATCGCTGGAGATACACCTGGTGTTTCTGATAAAGAAGCATCTTCTAAAATGGGAGATGGTCCGCAAATCATTTTATATGATGCTTCCATGGTTTCTCATAAAGGACTTCGAGATACAGTGGTAGATGTGGCAGATGAATTAAATATTCCATATCAATTTGATGCAATCGCTGGAGGCGGTACGGACTCAGGTTCTATCCATATTTCAGCTAACGGGGTGCCAGCACTTTCAATTACGATCGCAACTCGTTATATCCATTCTCATGCAGCGATGCTTCATCGTAATGATTATGAAAATGCAGTCAAATTAATTGCTGAAGTAATTAAACGCTTAGACCGTGATACGGTTAACGCAATTACGTATAATTAAAAAAAGCTCATTCTCCTAGGAGAATGAGCTTTTTGCTGTACAGAGGAAAAGGCTATTTATTTTAAACCGTTTTCAAGCGTTGTCAGAATTTCTTCTTTTTCTGATTCTGGAGACTTTTCCCAAAGCACCTCAAATAAAACACCAAGTCCAGGGAGCATTTTTTCTTCGCCGCTTTGAATAGCGTCAGAAATTGTAGCTTCAAGCTCTTCTTTTGAGTTTCCTGAAACGTTTGCAATAACAGCATTTCGTAAATTAAGATCCATCATTTTCACCTCAGCTATCGTAAAGTTACCAATAGTTTTTGTTTTCTTTGCGATTTCTATGTACAATAAAGTGAAACTTATCTAATGATTATTGAGCAAAATGTAATCGAACTATTTATTTTTGTATAGATAAAGGAGTTATGTTTGTGAAACAAATTGATTCAGTTAAAAATCCGCAGGTAAAAGCGTGGAAAAAGCTGCATAATAAAAAAGACCGTGATAAGCAGGGCCTTTTTATGGTAGAAGGCTTTCATTTAGTCGAAGAGGCTATCAAAAATAAGGATTGCGTAAAGGAACTAATTATACGCGAATCGACCGAAGTGCCCGCACAGTGGAACATAGACGGTATCGAAATAACCGTTGTAAACGAAGCAATTAGTAAGTTATTATCTGACACAGAAACACCTCAAGGAATTATTGCCGTGTGTTTTCAAACAAAGCATGCGGAAATTATTCATACAGCGCAGAAAGTATTGCTTTTAGATGCGGTGCAAGATCCAGGTAACCTAGGCACCATTATCCGAACCGCTGATGCTGCCGGAGTGGAGGCTATTATTGTTGGAGAGGGCAGCGTGGATGTGTACAACCCAAAAGTCGTTCGTTCAACGCAAGGAGCGATTTTTCATCTTCCAATTGTAAAAGGTGATTTACTCGAAATAATTTCACTGTTAAAAGAAAGAGGAATAGCGATTTACGGTACGTCGCTACAAAATGGAAAGGTCTACACGCACATAAAACCTTCAAACGAATTTGCGCTGATTGTAGGAAATGAAGGAAACGGCGTAAGCGAGAAAGTGCTGGAACAAACGGATCAGAATCTGTACATTCCTATCTATGGAAAGAGCGAGTCGCTAAATGTTGCCATCGCTTCTGGAATCTTACTTTATTATTTACGCGGAATGTAGTTGCATCGAGAACGTGTTTTCACTATAATAATACAATAGTTACATATGTAAAAAACGATGAAAGAGAGCAGTAGCTTATGTCCGTTTATGCAGGGAGAAAATGCCGTGACTGAAAGCATTTTTATAAATGTAATAAGTGAATTCACCTCTTGAGTTGACACTTAGACCATCTTACCTAGATGTAAAGGTGTTCCGGAGATTCCGTTAACTTGAATGAAGTGAACTGTATACGTCTGCGTATATAGTTAACAAGGGTGGTAACGCGACTAATCCTCGTCCCTTTTTTGGGAGGAGGTTTTTTTATTTGTCATTTTTTACGTTAAAAGGAGGAATAAGTGATGAAAGAACGTTTACAAGAACTTCAACAAGAAGCAATTGCAAAAGTCGAAGCAGCAAGTGCTTTAAAAGAATTAAACGACGTACGCGTAGCTTATTTAGGAAAGAAAGGCCCTATCACAGAAGTACTTCGCGGTATGGGAAAACTTTCAGCTGAAGAGCGTCCTGTAATGGGAGCACTTGCAAATGAAGTGCGTGAAGCTATTGCATCTAAAATTGAAGAAAAACAAACGGCGTTAGAAGCAGCTGAGGTAGAGCGCAAACTTGCTTCAGAAACAATCGACGTAACGCTGCCAGGACGCCCTGTTAAAGCGGGTACGCATCACCCGCTAACAAGCGTGATTGAAGAAGTAGAAGATTTATTCTTAGGAATGGGCTATGAAGTAGCAGAAGGACCGGAAGTAGAGCAGGACTACTATAATTTCGAAGCGCTGAACTTGCCAAAAGGTCACCCAGCACGTGATATGCAAGATACGTTCTATATTACGGAAGAAACGCTTCTTCGCACGCATACATCAACTGTTCAAGCTCGTGTTATGAACAAGAATGAAGGCAAAGGACCTGTTAAAATTATTTGCCCGGGTAAAGTGTATCGCCGCGATGACGATGATGCTACGCATTCTCATCAATTCATGCAAATTGAAGGTCTTGTAGTAGACGAAAACATTCGTATGAGTGATTTAAAAGGCACGCTTGAAGTATTTGTGAAAAAGATGTTCGGTGCAGACCGTGAAATTCGTCTTCGTCCAAGTTTCTTCCCGTTCACTGAGCCGTCTGTAGAAGTAGACGTATCGTGTGCAAAATGTGGAGGTAAAGGATGTAATGTATGTAAACAAACAGGCTGGATTGAAATTTTAGGAGCCGGCATGGTTCATCCAAACGTTCTTGAAATGGCTGGATACGATTCAACTAAATATCGTGGTTTTGCTTTCGGAATCGGTGTAGAGCGTATTGCTATGTTAAAACACGGCGTGGATGATATTCGTCATTTCTATACAAATGATGTTCGTTTCTTAGATCAATTTAAACAAGTATAAAGGAGGGACTACGATGTTTGTATCTTATCGTTGGTTACAAGAGTATGTTGACTTATCAGGCGTAACGGCAGAAGAGTTAGCAGATAAAATCACAAAAAGTGGAATTGAAGTTGAAGGTGTAGAAAACTTAAATAAAGGCATCAGCGGAGTAGTAATTGGTCACGTTGTAGAACGTGAACAGCATCCAAATGCTGATAAATTAAGCCGCTGTCAAGTAGATCTTGGCGGAGGAGAAATCGTTCAAATCGTGTGCGGAGCACCGAACGTGGCACAAGGTCAAAAAGTAGCGGTTGCAAAAGTGGGAGCTGTACTTCCAGGTAACTTTAAAATCAAGCGTGCTAAGCTTCGCGGTGAAGAATCGAACGGTATGATTTGTTCTCTTCAAGAGCTTGGCATTGAAGGCAAGCTTGTGGCAAAAGATTATCAAGAAGGCATCTTCGTGTTCCCAAGCGATGCTGAAGTAGGAGCGGATGCACTAGATGCATTAAACTTAAACGATGAAGTATTAGAACTAGGGCTAACACCAAACCGTTCAGACTGCTTAAGTATGTTAGGTGTAGCGCATGAAGTGGCTGCTATTTTACGTCGTGAAGTGAAGTACCCGTCAGTAAACGTGCAAACGTCTGATGAGCAAGCAGCTGATTATATTTCCGTTAAAGTAGAGGCAAAAGAAGACAATCCCCTTTACGTAGCGCGCGTTGTGAAAAACGTAAAAATTGCTCCGTCACCATTATGGATGCAAACGCGTTTAATGGCAGCTGGTATTCGACCTCATAACAACGTTGTTGATATTACCAACTATATTTTGCTTGAATACGGCCAGCCGCTGCATGCTTTTGACTATGATCGTCTTGGTTCAAAGGAAATTGTTGTACGTCACGCGTCAGAAGGCGAGAAGTTTGTAACACTTGATGACCAAGAGCGCGTATTAAAAGGCAATCAGCTTGTCATTACAAACGGAAGTGAGCCGGTAGCTCTTGCAGGTGTAATGGGCGGAGCGAACTCCGAAGTAAAAGACGATACGGTAAATGTTCTCATTGAATCAGCTTACTTCAAAGGCTTAACGGTTCGCCAAGCTTCAAAAGACCACGGTCTTCGCAGTGAGGCAAGCGCTCGTTTTGAAAAAGGAATTGATCCTAACCGTACGCGTGTAGCTGCTGACCGCGCAGCAGAATTAATGGCTGAATACGCTTCAGGTGAAGTGGTAAGCGGTACTGTAGAAGTAGATACACTAACTGTGGAACCTGCTGTTGTAGCTGTGTCACTTGGACGTATTAACGATGTGCTTGGTACAGAGCTATCAATGGAAGAAGTACAAGACATTATGAACCGTCTTCAATTTGAAAACAAAGTGGAAGACGAAACCATTGTTGTAACAGTGCCAACTCGTCGAGGCGATATTACAATTGAAGAAGATATCGTCGAGGAAGTAGCGCGTATGTATGGCTATGACAACCTTCCTACAACACTTCCTGTAACAGTGGCAACTCCAGGGAAATTAACGGAGTATCAGCTTGGACGCCGTAAAGTTCGCCGTTTCTTAGAAGGTGCGGGACTAGCACAAACAACAACATATTCGTTAACGAGCGCTGAAAAAGCTACTCAGTTTGCACTAAATGCAACAAGTACAATTGGTTTAGCAATGCCGATGAGTGAAGATCGCAGCATCCTTCGTCAAAGCTTAGTGCCTCATTTGCTAGAAGCAGTGAAGCATAATAATGCTCGCCAATCGGATTCTATTGCACTATACGAAACAGGCTCAGTGTTCTTATCTAAAGGTGAAGGAGAATTACCGGATGAGCAGGAGCGCGTAGCTGGGGCAATCACGGGTCTATGGCATGCTCACGGCTGGCAAGGTGAAAAGAAAGTCGTTGATTTCTATGTGATTAAAGGTGTACTAGAAGGGTTATTTGCACAGCTTGGTTTAGAGAAACGAATCTCATATGCTCCTGTGAAAAAACACGGTATGCACCCTGGACGTACAGCGGCTGTATGGTTAGATGAAAAAGAAATTGGATACGTAGGTCAAGTTCATCCTGTTGCTCAGAAACAGTATGGTCTTCGTGAAACATACGTATTTGAATTACACCTTCAAGAGCTATTAGCTGCAGATGTCGAAGAAGTTCGTTATTCAGCTATTCCAAGATTCCCATCTATTACACGTGATATTGCACTTGTTGTAGATAAAAACGTTCTTGCAGGAGAAGTTCAGCGCGTCATCTATACGACGGGCGGAGAACTTTTAAAAGACGTGACGGTATTTGATCTATATGAAGGAGAGCGTATGGAAGAAGGCAAGAAATCTGTAGCTTTCTCTTTACGTTACTTAGATCCTGAACGTACATTAACTGATGAAGAAGTAGCAAAAGCACATGGTGCAGTGTTAGAGGCTGTAGAAAAAGAATTTGGTGCAACGCTTCGTTCATAAGAATAAGAAAAGAGATGTGGATTTCCACATCTCTTATTTTTTAGCTAATTTTAAAGCTTTTTCTGTATTAGCAAAATGAATTTTAGCTAAAGAGTTCAGCGCATTCAAGCCATGTTTTTTAATGATTTTAGCAGCGGCGATATCAACTTGTGCGCCAGCTCCGCGAGGAATAACCATCCCGGTCTTTTCCGTCAGCAAATCCATTTGTTTTAAAAATGCGTATCTGGCAATAATGGAAGCAGCAGCTACAGATAAATGAACGCTCTCTCCTTTTGTGCTGAAAAAGACATTTTCTTTGATAATTTCTTTTTCCTTTACCACATGTTTATAATAGGTGTTTTTTTCGACAAACTGGTCAATTAAAATGGCATCGGGTTTTTCAGGGTCTAATTTTTTTAACACGTTGGATAAAGCTTTGTTGTGTAACAGAGCTTTCATTTTACCTTGTGACATGCCTTTTTCTTGAAATGCATTATACTTTTTGTTATGTAAAACAAGCAAACTATAGGGAATAAACGAAACAAGCTGCTTGGCAATTTCAATGATCTTAGCATCCGTTAACTCTTTTGAATCTCGTACTCCTAATTCTTTTAACAAAGGAAGCTGCTCTTTTTGAACATAGGCAGCAACTACGGTCATAGGACCAAAATAATCTCCCGTCCCTACCTCGTCAGAACCGATGACCGATAGTGAGCTGAAGTTTGATGGGAGGTGTGAGACAGGAGCCTTTTTCGCAGCATCTAAAGGGCCTCCCCACTTAGCCGCTTCTGTTTCAGCTTCTTTTCCTTGAAAAAGTACTTTTCCAGAGCGGTACGCAGTGATAGAACAGCCGGGAGTTTTAGCTGCAAAAATACTTCCCTGCGGAAGTTTGGGCTGTAGATAGGATGTGTAATGAAGCTTCATTTTAGCTATTTGATCAGCTGATACCTTAATAACAGCATGTGACATAATGCTTCACTCCTTTCGGGATATTTTAGTTTACTTTATAAGCACTATCCCTTATGATAGCTTAAATATAGATATGTTTCCATTGAAGTCTTCTTCGTGGTATGATAGGGATTAGGATTTTTCGTGGAACGGAGGATTTTCTCGTGTCAAGACAAGATAAAACACGTGCGACAGTTGACATCTTTGGTCAGCAGTACAGCATCGTCGGTAGCGAAAGTACAAGCCATATTCGACTTGTCGCCTCTATAGTGGATGAAAAAATGCGTGAAATCAGTACTAAAAACCCTTCTTTAGATATCAATAAATTAGCAGTATTAACAGCTGTGAATGCTGTACACGAATATATAAAACTGAAAGAAGACTATGAGAGACTTGAACAAAAACTTTATGGAAAAGAGGAATGACTGAGTCAATGCTTAATATCATTTTAATTATATTGCTTCTTTTAGGCTTTGTAACAGGTCTTAAAAGAGGATTTATTTTGCAGCTCATTCATATTGTCAGTTTTGCGGTTTCGTTTATCGTCGCTTATATGTTTAGTGGAGATTTGGCAAGCCGACTTCGCTTGCTGATTCCGTTTCCGGACAATATTCAGCAGCAAAGTGTCGCATCGTTTGTATTTGATTCTGGAACGATAGAAGACGCTTTTTATCGAATGATTGCATTTGCGATTTTATTTTTTGCTACTCACATTGTACTTCGCCTTGCAGGCTCTGTCTTAACGGCTTTAACCGAACTGCCAATTCTGCGCCAGTTAAATAAATGGGGCGGAGGTGCACTTGGATTCGTTGAAGTGTATATCATCGTTTTTATTTTGTTATACATTGGAGCCGTGATTCCTGTAAGTGAAATTCAAACGCCAATTCAACAGTCTTCAATTGCAATCAATATCGTACAAAATACTCCATACTTATCGTCTGCGATTCAAGATTTGTGGACTCAGTATGGTGTAATGTAATGAAATTACAATAGTTTGTTGAGAGGGTGTGTCGAAAGTGTCATAATACTTTTGAGATACCCTCTTTTTTTATCGCAGTCTGATCTGCGGTTTTCACGAGGATAAAAGTATGTCTAGATGAAAATTTGAGAGAGTACATATGTCACTCATCATGTTTTTGAAAGTTTCGTTATTATAATAATAGGCTGGTGAAAAGAGATGAATAAAAAGGATATTATTAAATTGTTAGAAACAATTGCTACATATATGGAATTAAAAGGAGATAACCCTTTTAAAATTTCTGCTTTTCGAAAAGCAGCTGCAGCGCTAGAAACGGACGAGAGAACGCTGACAGAGATTGAGGATTTTACTAAGCTCCAAGGGATTGGAAAAGGAACGGCTGCCGTCATTACAGAGTATATGGAAACAAATGAGTCAAGCGTATTAGAAGAACTAAAGCAAGAAGTTCCTGAAGGACTTATTCCTTTGCTTAAGCTGCCGGGGCTTGGGGGTAAAAAAATTGCTAAATTATATAAAGAGCTAGATATTCGAGATATGGAATCACTGCATCAGGCTTGTATGGAAAATCGAGTGCAGGAACTAAGCGGTTTTGCCAAAAAGACAGAAGAGAAAATCATCGCTGCTATCGAAGAATTTGGAAAGCGTCCTGATCGTTTGCCTCTTGCTTTTATGCTTCCAATAGCGGACGAAATTTTAGAAGCCCTTAAACAGATGCATAGCATTGAGCGTTTTTCTCAAGCAGGGAGCATTCGCCGCATGAGGGAAACCGTAAAAGATCTTGATTTTATTATTTCAACAGCTGAGCCTCATGCTGTCCGTGAACAGCTAGTATCGCTGCCAAATGTGAAGGATATCATTGCAAATGGAGATACAAAAGTATCGGTAACGTTAGCCTATGAGTACGATGTGTCTGTGGATTTTCGTCTTGTAGAAGATAAAGCGTTTGCCACAACGCTTCACCATTTTACAGGATCAAAAGATCATAATGTGCGTATGCGTCAATTAGCAAAAGAACGCGGTGAAAAAATTAGCGAGTATGGCGTTGAAAATGCGGAGACAGGCGAAGTCATGACTTTTGAGTCTGAACAAGCATTCTATGAACATTTTGGGCTGTCTTTTATTCCGCCGGAACTTCGTGAAGATGGAACGGAAGTAGATGCATTTATAAAACCTCAAACGCTTGTGACCTACGGTGCGGTAAAAGGTGATTTGCATATGCACTCCACGTGGAGCGACGGGGCGTATTCAATTGGAGAAATGGCGGAAGCATGTCGTGCACGAGGCTATGAGTACATGGCGATTACAGACCATTCTCAGTATTTAAAAGTAGCCAACGGTCTAACGCCTGAACGCATTCGTAAACAGCGTGAAGAAATTAATCGTTTAAACGCACAGTTCGATGATTTTACAATACTAGCAGGAATTGAAATGGATATTTTGCCTGATGCAACACTTGATTATGATGATGAAGTGCTAGCTGAGCTAGATTTTGTTATTGCGTCCATTCACTCTAGTTTTTCGCAATCACGCGAAGAAATTATGAATCGCTTAAAGCAAGCGTTAAACAATGTGCATGTAGATTTAATCGCTCATCCGACCGGTCGTTTGATTGGTCGCCGCAACGGATATGATGTAGATATTGATATGCTGATTGAATTAGCTAAAGAAACAAAAACGGCTCTTGAACTAAACGCGAACCCAAACCGTTTAGATTTAGCCGCTGAGCACATAAAAAAAGCCCAAGAGGCAGGAGTTAAAATTGCTATTAATACAGATGCTCACAATCTAGACATGCTAGAGCATATGGAAATTGGAATATCTACGGGAATTAAAGGCTGGCTTAAACCAGAAACGGTATTAAATACGTATAGCCTCAAAGAATTAACCGCCTTTTTAAATCGACATAAATAAGCAACAGGAGGAATCAGTTTTGCAATCACGTATTTTTCATGTACTAGAGTTTAATAAAGTTAAGGAACAGCTTCAGAAAAAAGTAGCTTCTTCTTTAGGCCGAGAAAAAGTAGCGAATTTGATTCCCTCGACTCAGTATGAAGAAGTAGTTAAATGGCAGGAAGCAACAGATGAAGCTACAACCGTGCTGCGATTGCGTGGCAACGTACCGCTAGGGGGCATTTTTGACGTTCGACCTAGCGTGAAGCGCGCTGAAATTGGGGGAACGCTAAGCTCTAATGAACTTCTTGATGTAGCAAGCACTATTTATGCTGCAAGACAAGTCAAGCAATTTATTGAGCAAGTAGTGGAAGACGAAGATTTACAGCTTCCAATTATAGCTGAACATATCGAAAAACTAATGCCTCTTCCTGAGGTAGAACAAACAATTAAAATGAGCATTGATGAGAATGGTACAGTGCTAGACGGTGCAAGCGACCAGCTAAGAGGCATTCGTCAAAAACTTCGCACAACGGAGTCTCGTATTCGCGAAAAGCTAGAAAGTCTTATTCGCTCCTCGTCTGCTCAAAAAATGTTGTCAGATGCGATTGTTACCATTCGAAACGAACGTTTTGTTATTCCTGTTAAGCAAGAGTATCGCAGTGCGTATGGAGGCATTGTGCACGATCAGTCTTCATCTGGAGCAACTTTATTTATTGAGCCTCAGGCGATTGTGACGTTAAACAATGAGCTTCAAGAAGCAAAAGTAAAAGAAAAACAAGAAATTGAGCGTATTCTCATTGCTTTAACCGTTCAGGTAGCGGAAGTGGCAAATGAACTCCGTCAAAACGTGTATCTGTTAGGTGAGCTGGACTTCATGTTTGCTAAAGGACGCTATAGCCATGAGCTAAAAGCTTCAAAACCTAAAATGAACGACCGAGGCTATATTAAGTTAGTGAAGGCAAAACATCCTCTTATTGCACAGGAAGACGTCGTTGCGAATGATATTGAGCTAGGTGATCAATATACGTCTATCGTTATTACGGGACCAAATACCGGCGGTAAAACCGTAACGTTAAAAACACTTGGATTATTTACGTTAATGGCTCAAGCAGGTTTGCAGATTCCTGCGCTGGATGGATCGGAAATGGCTGTGTTTAAACACGTATTTGCTGATATTGGAGATGAGCAGTCCATTGAACAAAGTCTGAGTACCTTTTCATCTCATATGGTCAACATTGTAGATATTTTACAAAAAGTAGATCATGAAAGTCTGGTCTTGTTTGATGAATTGGGAGCAGGAACAGATCCCCAAGAAGGTGCAGCGCTTGCGATTTCGATTTTAGATCAAGTATATGAAAAAGGCGCTCGCGTAGTTGCGACTACTCACTATCCTGAATTAAAAGCGTACGGCTATAACCGTGAAGGAGTGGTAAATGCTAGCGTAGAGTTCGATATTGAAACATTGAGCCCTACTTACAAGCTGCTGATTGGTGTACCGGGTCGAAGCAATGCTTTTGAAATTTCAAAACGTTTAGGTTTAAGTGCAGAAGTAATTGAACGTGCCAAAGGCTATATTGGCTCAGAAACAAATAAAGTAGAAAATATGATCGCCTCTCTTGAAGATAGCCGCCGTCAATCTGAACATGAGCTAGAAGAAGCTGAACAGCTAAGAAAAGAGGCTCAGAAGCTTCATAAAGAATTACAGAGTCAGATTATTGAGTTTAATGAAAAACGAGATAAGCTGTACGAAAAAGCTGAAGAAAAAGCTCAAGCCACAGTTCAAGCAGCATCTGAAGAAGCAGAGAAAATCATTAGCGATTTGCGTAAAATGAGTCAAAAAAATCATGCGCTTGTAAAAGAGCATGAATTGATTGAAGCGCGTAAGCGTCTAGAAGATGCAGTTCCAACTCTTGAAAAAAGTAAAAAGAAACCGGCTGCGCCGAAAAAACAAGAGCGCACTCTTCAAGCTGGAGATGAAGTGAAAGTATTAAGCTGGGGACAAAAAGGAACGCTTGTGGAACGAGTAAGCAATAATGAATGGCAAGTGCAAATGGGGATCATGAAAATGAAGGTGAAAGAAAAAGATCTCGAATATATCAGTTCCCCAAAACCTGTAGAAACAAAGCCGCTTGCTACGGTAAAAGGAAAAGATTATCATGTAAATCTAGAACTGGATTTAAGAGGAGAGCGCTATGAAAATGCGCTGATTCGAGTTGAAAAATATATTGATGATGCTTTGTTAGCCAACTATCCGCGCGTTTCGATTATCCACGGTAAAGGAACTGGAGCTCTTCGTAAAGGTGTACAGGAATATTTGAAAAATCATCGTTCTGTTAAAAATATTCGTTTCGGAGAAGCTTCTGAAGGAGGTTCTGGCGTTACGGTTGTGGAATTTAAGTAAAAGAATGCTGAAATAAAGGTGTCAGTCGATGCGCTGAACAAGCATATATGAAGATGGAAAATCCGACATGGCTCATGAACTATGTTGGGTTTTCTATCTCTTTTAAGAACGATGCAAGTAAAGGAAAGAGATCTGTCAGTTCATTACGTGGAGTGTAATATAAATTAGGAGTGATGCAAAAATGAGGGATTTTTGGAAAGACCCGTATATTGAATCCGCCGCTTATTACAGCGTGGTTGTCTTGAGCATTGTCGTCTTTCTTGTTGTGTTTGAGCTCGTTACTAAGTATAAGAATTGGGAAGAGATTCAAAAAGGAAATATGGCTGTTGCGATGGCAACAGGTGGGAAAATATTTGGATTAGCTAATATTTTTCGCTATTCGATTGAGCATAACGACAATTTGTTAAGAATGCTAGGATGGGGAATATATGGGTTTGTTCTTTTACTAGTCAGCTATTTTATTTTCGAATTTTTGACGCCAAAATTTCGAATCGATGATGAAATTGAACAAGATAACAGAGCCGTGGGGTTTATTTCACTTGTTATTTCAATCGGTATGTCCTATGTAATAGGAGCAGGGATAGGATAGGAGAGAGTCATGGAGAAGTTAGCGAAAATTTTACTCGTTTTATGCGGAGTGTTTATGCTTATTGGTCTTATCTATTTATCTATATAGCTTTTCCTAACAATGTGATGACAGCAAAAAAGCTGACCTTAAAGCAGGTCAGCTTTTTTAATGATTACTTCCATACGTCTTCAGCAATTGAAATCACGTGCTTTACTTTATCCCACTGCTGCTCTTCAGTAAGTAAATTCCCTTCTTCTGTAGAAGCAAATCCGCACTGGGGACTCAAGCAAATTTGATCAAGAGAAACAAATTCTGCCGCTTCAGCAATTCGTTTTTTCACTGCTTCAGGATCTTCTAAATCTCCAAATTTTGATGTGATAAGACCAAGGACAATCTGAAGATCATCTCGCTTTACATGTCGAAGAGGTTCGAATCCTCCTGAGCGTTCATCATCAAATTCTAAAAATAGTCCATCTACGTTTAACTGACTGAAAATAGCTTTTGACGCATTTTCATATCCGCCGCTTGCTGTATAAGTAGACTGGAAATTCCCTCTGCAAATATGCATTGTAATGACCATATCATCTGGCTTATACGCAATGGATTCATTGATCGCATCCGTAAAACGTTTCAGTAATTCTTGGGGCGTGAAACCTTTTGAAGCGATTTGTTCTTGTCCTTTTTCTGAGAAAAAGACTGCCCACGCAGTATCATCTAATTGTAAATAGCGGCATCCGGCATCATAAAATGCTTGAATGGCTTTTTGATACGTTTTAACTAAATCAGCAAAAAATACATCCGTATCCGAGTAAGCAGACTCTTCAATATGACCTCTGAAAAACAGCATATTAGGACTTGGAATGGTGAACTTAGCTACGTGTTCTTTTCCAGCAGCTTGATGAAGAAATTTATAATCTTCAATCATAGGGTGGTGATTAAAATCTAGTTTTCCAGTCACTTTTATACCGTGAGCTTTTGTTTGGACCCCGTGAAACTGAATTCCCGACTCTGCTTCGTAAAGTTCTACGCCAACAAGTTCTGACAGAAAATCAAAGTGCCACCACGCACGGCGAAACTCACCGTCTGTGACTGCTTTTAATCCAATTTGTTTTTGCTTTTCTACGAGATTACGAATTTCTTCATCTTCAATTGCTCGAAGCTGTTTCTTTGTCATTTCCCCGTTTTCCACTTGTAATCGTGCTTGCTTGATACGCTCGGGACGCAAAAAGCTTCCAACGTGATCTGCTTTGAACGGTCCTTTAGTCAATGTTGTTATCAATTCATACAGCTCCTTAAAAAAAATCTAATTTTTATTATATACAAAAAATTCGGATAATGTACAGGGGTAAATCCAATTTTTATTTATTACGCTGCAGGATGAAAGAGTGATTAGGCAGGAAAGAGAACATTCAATAACGATTGCATCTAAAAAAAGAATGAACTATAATTTTAATTAGAAAATTCTAATTTTTTATTTTTTGAGGGAGAGGATACGTGTGGAATCCACCGAAAAGATATGGCTTTCTCAATATCCGGATGAAATACCTGCTACGCTTCATTATGAACAAAAAAATTTAGCACAGCTTTTTGAAGAAGCAGTTCAAAAGGATCCTAAAAAAAGCGCAATCTATTTTCTAGGGAAAAAAATGACGTTTTCCCAGCTGCATCAAGATTCTTTGAAACTGTCATCTTACCTTATTGAACTGGGATTAAAAAGAGGGGATAGAGTAGCCATTATGCTTCCAAATTGCCCTCAAGCAGTCATTTCCTTTTACGCTGTTCTTCTTGCCGGAGGAGTGGTCGTTCAAACAAACCCTTTGTATACGGAAAGAGAGTTAGAGTATCAGCTTAATGATTCAGAAGCAACCATGATTATTGCACTCGATTTGCTATATCCGCGTGTAGTAAAAATGAAAGCGTTAACAAAGATAAAGCATGTAGTCATCACCTCTATTCAAGATTATCTCCCATTTCCCAAAAACATAATGTATCCATTTATTCAGCGCAAGCAGCAGAAGATAAGCGTGAATGTGAGTCATACGGAGACTACTCATTTATTTAAACGTATTATAAATGAATCTTCTCCAGCAGTATGTAACGCTGAAAAAATTTCAGACGAAGATATCGCGATTTTACAATACACCGGGGGAACAACAGGTTTTCCAAAAGGAGTCATGCTTACTCATAAAAACTTGGTAGCCAATGCAACGATGTGTTCACATTGGTTGTACCGCTGCAGGCATGGAGAAGAAAAAGTGCTTGGAATTATCCCGTTTTTTCACGTGTATGGTTTAACAACGGTTCTCGTTCTATCTGTTTTGCAAAACTACGAGATGGTGCTTCTGCCTAAATTTGATGCAAAAACGACGCTCAAAACCATTCATAAGCAGCAGCCTACTTTATTTCCAGGTGCTCCAACAATTTACATTGCATTATTAAACCATCCTGATTTAGCAAAATACAACCTATCTTCCATTGATTCATGTATGAGCGGTTCGGCTCCACTTCCTGTGGAAGTGCAGGAGCAGTTTGAAAAGCTCACTGGAGGTAAACTAGTGGAAGGATACGGTTTAACAGAAACCTCTCCTGTTACTCATGCTAATTTTCTTTGGGAAGAGAGAATACCAGGAAGCATTGGAGTGCCTTGGCCAGACACAGATGCCAAAATTCTTTCGTTTGAAACAGGTAAAGAAGCTGCTGTAAGCGAAGTAGGAGAGATTGCGGTTAAAGGTCCTCAGGTCATGAAAGGATATTGGAAGCAGCCTGAAGAAACGGCGGCTGTTATGCGAGACGGATGGTTGCTAACAGGTGATGTTGGCTATATGGATGATAAAGGTTATTTTTATGTAGTAGACCGAAAGAAAGATATTATTATTGCCGGGGGATATAATATCTATCCTCGAGAAGTTGAAGAAGTATTATACGAGCATGAAAAAATTCAAGAAGCTGTAGTAGTAGGTGTTCCTGACCCATATAGAGGAGAAACGGTGAAGGCTTACATTGTATTAAAAAATGGTGTAAGATGTACTGAAGAAGAGTTAAATGAGTTTTCCAGAAAGTATTTAGCTGCTTATAAAGTTCCGCGCCTTTATGAATTTCGAAATGAGCTTCCCAAAACAGCGGTCGGTAAGATTCTGCGACGAGCGCTGATTGATGAAGAAAATGAAAAGCATAAAAAGGCGACGTAATCGATCGTCGCCTTTGATTTTTTTACTGAAACATAATTGACAGATACTTGCGGTTTCTTTATTATAAAGATATGAATGAATAATCATTCATATTTTAAAGGAGCGTATAAGATTGAGAAGAAATAAGCCAAAGTATAAACAGATTATCGATGCAGCTGTAGTAGTAATAGCAGAAAACGGATACCACAATGCTCAGGTTTCTAAAATTGCTAAGCAGGCTGGAGTTGCAGACGGTACGATATATTTATATTTTAAAAACAAAGAAGATGTCTTGATTTCCTTGTTTCAAGAGAAGATGGGGCAATTTGTAGAAAAAATTTATGAAGAACTGGCGGGAATTGAAACCGCGGCAGAAAAACTTCATGTGTTAATTGACAAACATTTTTCGTTTCTAGCGGAGGATCATCATTTAGCTACAGTGACACAGCTCGAACTGCGTCAATCGAACAAAGATCTAAGATTGAAAATTAACGATGTATTAAAAGATTATCTGACTCTCATTGATTCTATTTTGCAGACAGGAATCGAAACGGGTGAGTTTTCTGAAAATATAGATATTCGTCTTGCGCGACAGATGATTTTTGGAACGATTGATGAAACTGTCACAACATGGGTAATGAACGATCATCGATATGGTCTAATAGAATCGGTAGATAAAGTCCATTCCCTGCTGTTAAACGGCTGCAGCGGCTCATAATCGTAAGTGAGCCTGCTGCTCCCCTGCGAGGGGAAAAGCGCAAGGTAATGAAAATAGAAAGAAAGGGTGGCGCAAACAAATGGAGATTATCCAGGTTGAAACTGTTGATGCAATAAGCTTCATTACGTTGAATAGACAACCTGCTAATGCTTTGTCTCAAGATTTGTTAAAAGATCTTTCAAGTGTTTTGAAACATTTGGAAGATAGTAAAGAGACAAGGGTTATCGTTATTAAAGGTGAAGGGAAATTCTTTTGTGCCGGAGCTGATATAAAAGAATTCACATCACTTCAGCAGGAAAAAGAATACGAGAAGCTTGCTGTTAACGGTCAAGAGCTATTTGAGTATATTGAAAATTACCCAAAACCAGTGATTGCAGCTATTCATGGAGCTGCTTTAGGCGGAGGATTGGAGCTTGCTATGAGCTGCCATATCCGTTTGGTAACGGAAAATGCTAAGTTGGGCTTGCCTGAGCTTCAGTTAGGAATTATACCAGGGTTTGGAGGAACTCAGCGATTGCCTCGTTATGTAGGAGTTCATAAGGCTTGTGAGATGATGCTGACAAGTGATCCAATATCCGGAAGCGAGGCAGTGGAGTTAGGATTGGCAAATGCAGCTTTTGAAGAAAGTCAGCTTATCAATGAAACATTTTTACTTGCTAGAAAAATTGCCAAAAAAAGCCCGATCTCTGTTAAAGCTACCTTGCAGCTGCTTCAGCATGTAAAAACAGATGCTTACTACAGCGGCATGAAAAAAGAAGCGCAGTTTTTTGGAAGCGTATTCAAAAGCCGGGATGCTCAAGAAGGCGTAGCCGCTTTTATTGAAAAACGCCAGCCTAAATTTTTAGGAAAATAAGCCTAGGAGGGGAATTGAATGAATATTTATGTGTTAGTGAAAAGAACATTCGATACAGAGGAGAAACTTTCATTAAAAAATGGTCAAATTGTTGAAGATGGGGCTGAATTTATTATTAATCCTTACGATGAGTATGCAGTTGAAGAAGCTATTCAGCTAAAGGAAAAGCATGGCGGGGAGATTACGGTCGTGAGTGTAGGAGGGGAAGAATCAGAAAAAGAACTCCGAACAGCTTTGGCTATGGGAGCAGATAAAGCGGTTTTAATCAATACGGAAGATGACATAGAAGATGGCGATCAGTATACGACTTCTAGGCTGCTGGCACAGTACTTAAAAGAACAATCTCCTGACTTGATTTTGGCAGGAAACGTAGCGATTGACGGAGGTTCGGGCCAAGTAGGACCGCGCGTAGCAGAACAGTTAGAGATCCCTTATATTACGACCATTACAAAATTGGATATCGAAGGCGAAAAAGTGACTGTTGTACGCGATGTGGAAGGTGATTCCGAGGTTATTGAAACGTCGCTTCCTCTTTTAGTAACAGCTCAGCAGGGACTTAACGAACCTCGCTATCCATCTCTTCCAGGGATTATGAAAGCGAAGAAGAAACCGTTGGTTGAAGTGGAATTGGATGATTTAGATTTAGATGAAGATGATGTAGAAGCAAAAACAAAGACTATTGAAATTTATTTGCCTCCGAAAAAAGACGCAGGACGCGTATTACAAGGAGATATAAAAGATCAAGTGACAGAACTGGTCAATTTACTGCATAAGGAAGCAAAAGTCATTTAATAAGTCAAAAGTCAAAACAATGGGGGTATTGCAATGGGACGCAAAGTGTTAGTTCTAGGAGAAGCACGTGATGGGGGATTACGAAACGTATCGTTTGAAGCGATTTCTGCAGCATCTACTGTAGCAGACGGTGGAGAAATTGTTGCAGCGTTAGTAGGAAAGAACGTAAAAGCTTTAAGTGAAGAGCTTATTGCGTACGGAGCGAATAAAGTTGTTGTGACGGAGCATGAAGATTTAGCTGCTTATACATCGGATGGTTACGCTCAGGCGTTATTAGCCATCATTGAAAGTGAACAGCCTGAAGCTATCGTATTTGGCCATACGGCTCTTGGCAAAGACCTAGCGCCAAAACTGGCAGCTCGCTTAGACAAAGGACTTATCTCCGATGTGACGGATGTAGAAGTTGGAGGGGATCAAGTAGTCTTCACCCGCCCAATTTATTCTGGTAAAGCATTTGAAAAGAAAATCATGACCGATGCTTTTACGTTTGTCACGATTCGTCCAAATAATATTTCACCGCTTGCAAAAGACGATGGACGTACAGGTGATGTAGAGGATTTAAATGTTGAAATCAAAAACCTGCGTACAGTTGTAAAAGAAGTTGTACGTAAAGCAACGCAAGGGGTTGATTTATCCGAGGCAAAAGTCGTGATTGCAGGGGGGCGAGGTGTAAAAAGCACGGAAGGTTTTGGACCTCTCCAGGAACTAGCGGACGTATTAAATGGAGCTGTTGGGGCATCTCGCGGAGCATGCGATGCAGATTACTGCGACTATTCCCTTCAGATCGGTCAGACGGGCAAAGTAGTCACACCAGATTTATACATTGCCTGCGGAATCTCGGGAGCTATTCAGCATTTGGCCGGCATGTCAAACTCAAAAATTATTGTTGCCATTAACAAAGATCCTGAGGCGAATATTTTTAAAGTAGCTGATTACGGAATCGTGGGAGATTTATTTGAAGTGGTGCCTCTGCTAACGGAGGAATTTAAAAAGCTGAAAGTACAGTCTGCGTAAATAGTAAAAGAGGCTAGGACAAACGTATTTTTGTTGAAGGAAGATCCGAACGATTAATCGTTCGGATTTTTTCATGGACGTAGTTGCTTTTAGCTGGTGATTGGAGGGCAAGGCGAAGACTCCTGCGGGAAAAGCGGAATAGATGAGACCCCGCAGGAGCGTAAGCGACGAGGAGGCTCATCGGCCGCCCGCGGAAAGCGAAGTCTTGCACGGAAATCAACAGCGGTGGAACAAGTGATTTGTACGAGCTTATTTATCCAATCTGTTCGCTTTTAGATTCGGTTGATTTAGTTAGGTCTCAATCTCTTTTATTACGTAGAAAACGAAATTTTCTACGTATGTTTTTATGTAAATTGTACAAACTAGAGCGGAGAATAAACAGTATAAATGTAAGCAAAAAGTTAGCAAACCTTATTTGAAGGTGATATACTGTGAGTAGAATTTGGATATTGCATATATTTAGGAGGAATTAAAATGGCTATTGCACATGCTACAGATAAAAACTTTACAGATGAAATTAAATCAGGCCTAGTGCTTGTTGACTTTTGGGCACCATGGTGTGGCCCTTGTAAAATGATTGCTCCAGTTCTTGAAGAAATCGATGGCGAACTTAACGATAAAGTTAAAATCGTGAAAGTAGACGTTGATGAAAACCAAGAAACGGCTGGAAAATTTGGTGTTATGAGTATCCCAACTTTAGTATTATTTAAAGATGGAGAGAAAGTTGACCAAGTAGTTGGTTTCCAACCAAAAGAAGCATTAACAGAATTAATTAATAAACACGCGTAAGTCAAAACCTAGCTCAAGCTAGGTTTTTTCTTTTTCTCCACTTTTTCTCTTTTGGGAATACTTTTATTTAGCGAATATGCGTTCGTTTGTTTTATACTAGATGTAAGGAACACCGTCATAAATCCGGCTTATGTGCATGTATTGTAAAGCAGGAAAGAATGTAGGTTACGCTTCATAAGCGAATGTATAGATGGACAGAGTAAGAGAAGAGGAAGGAGAAAAATATGAACGATTATTTAAAAGAAAAGCTGGCTATTTTACCGGATCAGCCCGGCTGCTACTTGATGAAAGATAAATATGGAACGGTCATTTACGTAGGAAAAGCAAAAGTATTAAAAAATCGAGTGCGCTCCTACTTTACCGGATCTCATGACGGAAAGACGCTTCGACTTGTAAACGACATTGTCGATTTTGAATATATCGTCACATCTTCTAATTTAGAAGCGCTTATTTTAGAAATGAATTTAATTAAAAAGCATGATCCAAAATACAATATCATGCTTAAAGATGATAAGGGTTATCCCTTTATTAAGATTACAGCTGAAAAACAGCCCCGGCTTGTCATTACAAGAAAAATAAAAAAAGATAAAGGGAAATACTTCGGTCCTTATCCTAACGTTCAAGCTGCAAATGAAACAAAGCGGCTTCTTGATCGCATTTATCCACTAAGAAAGTGCTCTACTATGCCAGACAGACCTTGTTTGTATTACCATATCGGGCAATGTCTAGCTCCTTGCGTAAAAGAAGTAAAAGAAGAGCAAAACAAACAAATTATTGAAAATATCACGCGGTTTTTAAATGGTGGATATGAGCATGTCAAAACAGAGTTAACTGAAAAAATGTTAAAAGCTTCAGAAGAACTTGACTTTGAACGAGCTAAAGAATATCGAGATCAAATTGCCCATATTGAAGCGACAATGGAAAAGCAAAAAGTAACGTTTAATGATTTTGTTAATCGAGATGTATTTGGCTATTCTTATGACAAAGGCTGGATGTGTGTTCAAGTTTTCTTTATTCGTCAAGGGAAATTAATTGAGCGAGAAGTTTCTATGTTTCCTTTTTATAAAGAGCCAGAAGAAGATTTCTTAACTTTTATCGGTCAGTTTTATGCTAAAAATATTAAGCCAAAAGAAGTGCTGGTTCCAGCAACGATTGATGCAGAGTTGGCTGAAAAATTAGTAGAAGTAGAGGTTCAGCATCCAAAGCGAGGCAAAAAGAAAGAATTAGTAGAACTTGCGTGTAAAAATGCAAAAATTGCGCTCGGTGAAAAATTCTATTTAATTGAACGAGATGAAGAGCGCACGGTTGGCGCAGTTGAACGGTTAGGAGAAGAGCTTGGAATTGCAGCGCCTTACCGCATTGAAGCATTTGATAACTCAAATATTCAAGGGACAGATCCCGTTTCTGCGATGATTGTTTTTGTTGATGGGAAACCAGAAAAGAAAGAGTATCGCAAATATAAAATTAAGACCGTACAGGGACCAGATGACTACAGTTCCATGAGAGAAGTCGTTCGCAGACGGTATTCCAGAGCGTTAAAAGAAGGTCTTCCGCTTCCGGATTTAATTGTTGTAGATGGAGGCAAAGGGCATTTAGCTGCAGTACAGGACGTTCTTGAAAATGAATTGGGACTTTTAGTGCCTACAGCAGGTCTTGTCAAAGATGATAAGCACAGAACCTCCAACCTGATGATTGGTGAGCCTCCTCAAATCATACCGCTCGAACGCAATAGTCAAGAATTTTATTTGCTTCAGCGAATTCAAGATGAAGTTCACCGCTTTGCGATTACCTTCCACCGTCAAGTGCGCTCTAAGTCCGCTTTTCAGTCAGTTCTGGACGACATTCCGGGAGTGGGAGAAAAGCGTAAAAAAGCTTTATTGAAGCATTTTGGTTCGGTGAAAAAATTGAAAGAAGCAACGGTTGAAGATATTCGGAATTCTGGGGTTCCTCAAAACATTGCTGAAAAAATTTATGAAACATTGCAAAAATAGTCTTGAAATAATAGAAAATATTTGATAAGCTATTAACTAATTTCATACGACACTTCATCAAATGAAGTGAAGATAGAGGTGCAAATTTAATCAGTACGTATCAGGAAGGGTATGAGCCCTTATGAATGATGCGGAAAGGGAAATTTGCCGAAGTGAACATTACCTCATAGTAATGATTGCTGGTTCTGCGTTGAATAAACGTAGGATTGTCAAGATGTAGATTCTTGGAGAGCTATCTCACGGCAGTGGACGGTTATGTTTTATAATTTTCGTTCGTTAAGCAATGAGAGCTCATCTCATTGCTTTTTTTATTGTCTGAGTAAAAAAATTTAGCTTCTCATCATCCTGCATATGCAAATTTATTGAAAAGGAATGAACAAAATTATGGCATTAATCGTTCAAAAATTTGGTGGAACATCTGTTGGTTCTGTTGAACGTATTCAACATGTAGCAAACCGTGTTATTCAAGAAGCAGAGCGCGGTAACCAAGTAGTTGTTGTTGTATCGGCAATGGGCAAAACTACAGATGCACTGGTGAAATTAGCAAGTGATATTACGGACAGTCCAAGCAAACGCGAAATGGATATGCTTCTTACAACTGGAGAACAAGTAACGATTTCCCTGTTAACAATGGCTCTTCAATGCAAAGGGCATGAAGCAACTTCGCTAACAGGTTGGCAAGCTGGTATCCGGACGGAAGCAGTTCACAGCAATGCACGAATCCAGCACATTGACACGACTCGTATCCAAAGCCAATTAGATAGAGGTCGAATCGTAGTAGTAGCTGGATTCCAAGGCTGTTCAGAAGATGGAAGCATTACAACATTAGGTCGAGGCGGCTCTGACACGACGGCAGTAGCTCTTGCCGCAGCATTAAAAGCTGCAAAATGTGATATTTATACAGACGTAACAGGAGTGTTTACGACAGATCCGCGCTATGTAGAAGATGCTCGTAAGCTTGACTCTATTTCATATGACGAAATGTTAGAATTAGCTAATTTGGGAGCAGGGGTGCTGCATCCGCGCGCTGTTGAGTTTGCAAAAAATTATCAGGTACCGCTAGAAGTGCGTTCAAGCTTAGAAAACGAGAATGGAACGATTGTTGAGGAGGAAGTTTCAATGGAACAAAACTTAGTCGTAAGAGGAATTGCGTTTGAAGATAATATTTCACGAGTGACAATTGAAGGGTTAAACAACGAGTTGCAAACTCTTTCTACTATTTTTACAGCATTAGCAAAAGAACAGTTAAATGTAGATATTATTATTCAAAACGTAACGGCTAATAATCGTCTCTCTATCTCATTTTCTATTAAAACCGTAGACGTAGATACCGCTCTTGCCGTCTTAAAAGAGTATAAATCTACTTTAGGATATACGCGTATTGAACATGAAAGCGGTCTGGCTAAAGTATCGATTGTCGGCTCCGGCATGATTTCTAATCCAGGCGTTGCAGCGGAAATGTTTGAAGTGCTGGCAGGAGAGAAAATTGAAGTGAAGATGGTCAGCACGTCTGAAATCAAAGTATCTACAGTTGTACCGCACGCTGATATGGTAAAAGCTGTTGAGACGCTTCACGTAGCATTTGAATTAGAAGAGCAGCAGGCAGTGCAAGTATAAAGAAAAGAAAAAGACGTGGTATCTCCACGTCTTTTATATATACATATTTCCTATTTTTTATAACGCTCCGCACGCGTTTCGGTAGGTAAGATATCTTTTCGGTCCCACTGCACGGAAATCAGCACTTTTCCGTTCTTTTCTTTATGTGTTAAGTAGGCTTCTGTTAGGCAGTTGTTTTGACGCTGAATCTGTTCAGCCACAAATCCTGACTCAAGATGAAACGAACAAGTTTCCTGCTGAAATCTTTTGCTGACCACATCACCTGATAACTCAAGCTCTAGTGAATATTTATCTTTTTTTGCAAGCGTCAGTGTTCCCCAGGAAGCTGCTTTAAAAAAAGCGACGATTTCATCCATTGTATTTAACGGGTATTTCCGCGCAAGGTGTTTTCCTGCCCAGTATGAAATGGTATTCGTTTCGTCTCCAAGAAGCTCTGGAATTAACACGTCACGCAAAAGGCTGTATCCGAAATATGAAACGTGATCAAGAGCTCTCTCTGTTTCAGCTGTGACATTAGGTTCTGATGTTTCCATCGTCTCTTCAAGTTCTTGCTGTGATTCTGTTTGTAAATTGCTCATGCTTTCCCCTCTTTCTTTACTACTATTATATACAAATCTAAAAAACCTCTCACGCATTTTTTTAATAAAATGTAAGAGGATCTTTATTATGGTAAAAAGAGTTAGATGTAAAGATGAAAAATCCATAATATACCTTTTAAAAGGGTACTTTTACCTGTGTAAATGTTTTGTGAACTTGTTTACAATAAAAGTATAAAGTAAACGCTTACTTATTTGTGGCAAGCAATATTATAATAGAAAGAAAAAATCTGTAACATCAATATAGTAAGCGTTAACAAATATGAAATTTTATAAATTTATATTTTATAGAAGATTTAAACATCTTGCCTTGACGCTCTTAATCGATGGGAGTAAAATTAACCTGTCACATACTTTATTAGGAAATGCAAAGGTTTTCATTTCCTGTATTCACGATTAATCTATTTGTCTAGTGGGAGTAAGAAAGTTCTTCACAAACTATGTTCATTTAACTAAGGGGGGTCTACGCAGATGGCGGCAAACAGAGAGTTTCAATATCGGAGAATCCATTCATTACTTGGGGTAATACCAATCGGGATTTTCTTAACACAGCATTTAGTTGTGAATCATTTCGCGACAAAGGGAGAAGAATCATTTAATCAAGCAGCTCACTTCATGGAGAGCTTACCTTTCCGCTATGCTCTAGAAATTTTCATTATTTTCTTACCAATCGTTTTTCACGCAATATACGGTCTTTACATCGCATTCACTGCTAAAACAAACGTTAACAACTATGGGTTTTTCCGTAACTGGATGTTTATCCTTCAGCGTGTTTCAGGTGTAATCACACTTATCTTCATCACATGGCACGTATGGGAAACCAGAATACAAGCTGCGCTTGGAAAAGAAGTAGATTTTCAAATGATGGAACGAATTTTAAGCAACCCGGCAATGCTTGCATTCTACATAGTTGGTGTTGTATCTACGATCTTCCACTTTGCAAACGGTCTATGGTCATTTGGAGTTAGCTGGGGGTTAACTGTAACACCACGTTCTCAAAGAATTTCAACTTATGTGACATTAGCAATCTTCTTAGCACTTACATTTGTAGGTGTTCGTACATTATTCGCATTTGCATAAAATTAAGGTTTTGAAGGAGTGGGGTTCCGATGAGTAACGGAAAAATCATCGTAGTCGGTGGCGGTTTAGCTGGCTTGATGGCAACAATAAAAATTGCTGAGTCTGGCAAGCAAGTAGATTTATTTTCACTAGTTCCGGTAAAAAGATCTCACTCAGTTTGCGCGCAAGGTGGAATCAACGGAGCCGTAAATACGAAAGGTGAAGGGGATTCACCATGGGAACACTTTGATGACACAGTGTACGGCGGAGACTTTTTAGCCAACCAGCCACCTGTAAAAGCAATGTGTGAAGCAGCTCCTGGTATTATTCACTTACTTGACCGCATGGGTGTTATGTTTAACCGTACTCCTGAGGGTTTGTTAGACTTCAGACGATTTGGCGGGACGCAGCATCACCGTACGGCTTTTGCTGGAGCAACAACGGGTCAACAATTATTGTACGCATTAGATGAGCAGGTTCGTCGCTATGAAGTTGCCGGACTTGTGACAAAGTACGAAGGATGGGAATTCTTAGGTGCTGTTCTTGACGATGAGCGCAGCTGTCGCGGAATTTCTGCACAGAATTTAAAATCAATGGAAATTAAAACGTTCCCAGCTGACGCGGTCATTATGGCTACAGGTGGACCTGGAATTGTTTTTGGAAAATCGACGAACTCAGTTATTAATACAGGTTCAGCAGCATCTATCGTGTATCAGCAAGGTGCATACTATTCAAACGGAGAGTTTATTCAAATTCATCCAACTGCTATCCCAGGAGATGATAAGCTTCGTCTTATGAGTGAATCTGCTCGTGGAGAAGGCGGACGCGTTTGGACATATAAAGACGGTAAACCTTGGTATTTCTTAGAGGAAAAATATCCTGCATACGGTAACTTAGTACCTCGTGATATTGCAACTCGTGAAATTTTTGACGTCTGCGTAGCGCAGAAGTTAGGAATTAACGGAGAGAACATGGTTTATCTGGACCTTTCACATAAAGATCCAAAAGAGTTAGACATTAAACTTGGAGGTATCATCGAAATCTACGAAAAATTCATGGGCGATGATCCGCGCAAGGTACCAATGAAAATTTTCCCAGCCGTACACTATTCAATGGGCGGTTTATGGGTGGATTACGATCAAATGACAAATATTCCTGGCTTATTCGCAGCTGGTGAGTGTGATTATTCACAGCACGGAGCGAACCGTTTAGGAGCAAACTCATTATTATCAGCTATTTATGGTGGTATGGTTGCCGGTCCTAAAGCGGTTGAATACATCAATGGTTTAGAAAAAAGCGCAGATGCTATTTCTTCAAGCGTATATGATCGTCATGTGAAAGAAGAAGAAGAAAAATGGAACAATATCATGAATCTTCAAGGTACAGAAAATGCATACGTTCTTCATAAAGAGCTAGGGGAATGGATGACTGACAACGTGACAGTCGTACGATACAATGACAAACTGTTAAAAACAGATGAAAAGATTCAAGAATTAATTGAACGCTATGATCGTATTAACATTAATGACACGGCTAAATGGAGTAATCAAGCGGCAACATTTACTCGTCAGCTTCAAAACATGCTTCAGCTTTCACGTGTTGTAACGCTAGGAGCTTACAACCGTAACGAAAGTCGCGGTGCTCATTATAAGCCGGATTTCCCAGATCGTAACGATGAAGAATTCTTAAAAACAACAATGGCATCTTTTGTCGATAAGAAAACGGCTCCTTCTTTCCATTATGAAGAGGTTGACGTATCGTTAATCAAACCGCGTAAGCGCGACTACACAAAGAAAAAAGATGAAAAACCAAAAAAACAACAAGAGGGGGTTCGTTAATCAATGAGTGAACAACAAACAGTCCAAAAGACAGTGCGCTTCATTATTACACGTCAAGATTCAGCTGAATCTGCTCCTTACAATCAGGAGTTTGAAATTCCGTATCGTCCGAATATGAACGTTATTTCAGCACTGATGGAAATCAGACGTAACCCTGTTGATGCTTCAGGTAAAGAGGTTGCTCCGATAAACTGGGAAATGAACTGTTTAGAGGAAGTATGTGGAGCCTGTTCAATGGTCATCAACGGTAAACCTCGTCAGTCATGTACAGCTCTTGTTGATAAATTAGAACAGCCAATTCGCTTACAGCCAATGAAAACATTTCCTGTGGTTCGTGATTTGCAAGTGGACCGCAGCCGTATGTTTGATTCACTAAAAAAAGTAAAAGCCTGGGTTCCAATCGATGGCACATACGATTTAGGTCCAGGACCGCGTATGCCTGAAAAGAAACGTCAGTGGGCGTATGAGTTATCCAAATGTATGACATGTGGCGTTTGCTTGGAAGCTTGTCCAAATGTAAACGATAAGTCAAACTTCATCGGTCCAGCACCGCTTTCTCAAGTTCGCTTGTTTAATGCCCATCCAACCGGTGCGTTAAATAAAGGAGAACGTTTAGAGACGATTATGGGTGATGGAGGACTAGCGAACTGCGGGAACTCTCAAAACTGCGTTCAATCATGCCCAAAAGGAATTCCATTGACTACTTCAATCGCAGCTTTGAACCGCGATACAACAATTCAAGCATTCAGAAGTTTCTTTGGTAGCGATCAAGTATAATCACTCAAAACCTCTCCAAGCGGAGAGGTTTTATTTTGTCTATGACGAACGGAGGAAATACAGATGAATAATATTTCGTATATTGAAGACATGGATCATTGGAAAGAGTCATTTTCATTTAAGCAGGAGATCAAGGTAAGATTTTCTGAAACAGATATGTTTGGACATTTAAATAATACGGTCCCTTTTGTTTATTTTGAACAAATACGTACGGAATTCTTTCACCATATTGGCTTTATGCAAAAGTGGACGAGTGAGCATGAGGGAACGATACCGGTGGTGGCTGATTTGCAGTGCGATTATGTCAAACAAGTGTATTTTGGCAATGTGCTATCTGTTTTTGTAAAAGCTCATAGAATTGGACGTTCGTCGGTTGATTTACACTATATGATTCAAAATGAGCAAAGAGAGGTTGTACTCACGGGGAGAGGAACAATGGTGCAAATTTCTAAAGAAACAGGAAAAAGCGTGCCTTGGGATGAAGAGATGAAAAGGTGTTTATCAACTATATGAAAATGGCTTGAAGGCTCTTTCTTCAGGCTTTTTTCTTTTTTAAAGGTAAAAAAGAGTTTTTACATATTTTTTCTAAAACTAGTAACCGCGTAGGCATACCGCACATAAGATATGTTGACTAAATTTACACCCATCCGATAGTTCAACTCAGGATCAGGCAAGGAGGGTTACATTGAAAGAAAAAGAGTTTCAACCTAAACCGCTACTTACAAAGCGTGAACGAGAAGTATTCGAGCTTTTAGTACAGGACAAAACAACAAAAGAAATCGCGAGTGAACTATTCATTAGCGAAAAAACAGTTCGAAATCATATTTCTAATGCGATGCAAAAGCTTGGAGTCAAGGGGCGTTCTCAAGCAGTCGTAGAACTCCTTCGAATGGGAGAACTTGAACTATAACATGAGCTGGCTTTCTTCTTAGAAAGCCAGCTTTTTGTATATTTTTTTAAGTGTCGCATACATATCTAAAAAGAATGACATTAAGAAAATATTATAAAAAAGGTAAATCTTTATAAAAAAAACTTATTGCTTGAAATTGAATTTCAGAGTACGTATACTTTTAAGTAAGGAGATACTAGTTCAGAAGAAAGAGAGGTGAGATGATGAAAAATGTATGGATGAACTTATTGTTATGCATGATATTCTGTTTGCCTTTTGCGAGTTTGCCAGATAAATTTATTGATAACGACTTTGAAAAAGTGAAGGTCACAAAAAGTTCTGTTCAGCATTACACCGATATTGTGCACATGTCTCCAGGAGCTAAGCACAGCGTTAAACAAATAGGATCCCTCATACAAAGCGTGATAGTAACTTTTGCTTTAGTATGGGTGAGTGCCAAACTCATCATTCCAACGCATCAAATTGCGTATTTTATCCTCAAGAAAACACTTTTTTATCCAAAAATCTTTCAATCAAGTTACCTCAATTAAATAAAAAAAGGTTGAAATTCCCACAGCCTTTTCTTCGAACCTAAAATTACCAACTATTCTTAGGCTTATTTGCTATGCGGATTTTCGATGCAAATAACGCGACAAAATAAAAAAATTCTTTTTAAAAACTTTATAGGAGTGATCATTCAATGATGATTAAAGAAACGGAGTTACCAGGAATCGGCCGTAAATTTGAAATTGAGACAAGCGGAGGAAGCCGCGTAGTCGTTATCATTCATGATGATGGACGACGTGAAATCTACCACTTCGATCAAAAAGATTTAGAAGAAAGCATTTTTGACATTACGTTAACAGATACGGAATCGAGACAGCTAGCTGCAATTTTAGGCGGCATGATTTACAAGCCAAAAGCAATGGAAACCATTGAAGTGGCATTCAATGACTTAGTTATTGAATGGTACAAAGTTGAAAAACAAGCGAAAGCTCACAGTAAAACAATTGGTGAAATTGACGTTCGCAGCAACTATGATGTAACTATCATCGCCGTCATTAAAAACACGCAAAAAAAATTATCCACTCCAGGACCAGATACGTTAATTGAAGAAGGAGATACGCTTGTCATCTCTGGTGAAAGAGGAAATTTAAAAACGCTCATTAAAGAATTGCTTTCACAAGGAGGTAGTTCATAATTGGATCATTTAGTATTTGAAGTTGGGACAGCTTTGTTACTAGTTGCTTTAGCGGCTATACTCGCACATAAATTTAAATTTACGATTATTCCATTCCTCATTCTTCTGGGCATGGCCGTTGGTCCCCATGCTCCTGAGTTTGGCTCATTCAGTTTAAAGTTTATTGAAAGCCAAGAGATTATTGAATTTATGGGGAGAATTGGAGTTCTCTTTTTACTGTTTTATTTAGGATTAGAATTTTCAGTTGGAAAGCTAATTAAATCAGGTAGGTCCATCGCGGTGGGAGGATCTATTTATATTTTAATTAACTTTACTTTAGGATTATTGTATGGATACCTGACAGGAAATCCTCTTCTTGAAGTGCTGATTATCGCTGGAATTATTACGATTTCGTCCAGCGCAATTGTCGCAAAAGTATTGGTTGATTTAAAACGAACCGCGAATCCAGAAACGGAACTGATATTAGGGATTATCATGTTTGAAGATATTTTCTTAGCGGTTTATCTTTCTGTCGTTTCAGGGTTGGTGCTTGGAGACCACGGATCGCTTGCTGGATCTTTAACATCTATTTTAATTGCGTTTGGCTATATGATGCTGTTCTTTATCATTGCTCGAAAAGCCACGCCGCTACTAAATAAACTTTTAAATATTTCATCAAACGAAATCTTTATAATCGTCGTTTTTGCGGTATTGTTTTTTGTGGCAGGCTTCTCAGAAACAATTCACGTGGCAGAAGCAATTGGTGCGTTATTGCTTGGACTTGTCTTTTCTGAAACGGAACATCGCGATCGTATTGAACATCTTGTCGTACCGTTTCGTGATTTCTTTGGAGCCATCTTTTTCTTCAGCTTCGGGTTAAGTATTGATCCTCTCACGCTATGGGATGCGGGCTGGCTTGCGCTTGGCGCAGTTGCGCTTACGATTATTGGTAACTTTACAGCCGGTATGATCTCAGGAAGAAAAAGCGGGCTGTCACACAAGGCTTCTACCAATATTGGATTAACGATTATGTCACGAGGCGAGTTTTCAATAATTATGGCTAACATTGGAATTGAAGGAGGATTATCCGCAATTCTTCAGCCATTCGCTGCGCTTTATGTATTAATCCTAGCTATTATTGGCCCTTTGTTAACGAAGGAGTCTAAGCATATATATGGGTTTTTAAACTCGGTATTTAAATGGAAAAAACCAAAACCTCAAGAATCAAAGTGATAATATATATAAAACACAGTTGACAAATCGGATTAATATGATAAAATTCAAAATAATCCAATAACAAATCAGTTAAATATAGCAACGGGCTGATCGGTCAACCGAAAGCTCCTACCTTTTTCAGGTAGGAGCTTTTGTGTTTTTAGATGAACGAGCTTTTGATTTGAAAATTCAAGGAGGAGGAATTGCTGTGAGTGTCATGATTCAATCGGTTAACCGCTCATTTCAAAAAGGAGAACAAGTAACTCAAGCATTGCGAAATGTAAATCTTACGATTAATAAAGGTGAATTTATTACCGTTATTGGTCCGAGCGGATGCGGAAAAAGTACGCTGCTTAAAATGGTTGCAGGACTTGATATGGATTATGAAGGGCGTATTGAAATCAACGGGAAGCACATAGCCGGACCTAGCATTAAACAAGGGATGATCTTTCAAGAACACCGCTTGTTCCCGTGGCTTAATGTGGAACAAAATATAGCGGCTGACTTATCGCTGAAAGATTCGAACGTTCGGCGCCGCGTAGATGAGTTAATTGATATTGTCAGGCTGAAAGGATTTGAAAAAGCTTATCCTCGAGAACTATCTGGGGGGATGTCTCAACGAGTTGCGATTGCGCGTGCTCTTTTAAGAAATCCAGAAGTTTTATTATTAGATGAACCGTTCGGTGCGTTAGATGCTTTCACTCGCAATCATTTGCAAGATGTGCTGCTAGACATATGGAAAAAAGAAAAAACAACCATGATTTTTGTTACGCATGATTTAGATGAATCCATTTACTTGGGGACTAAAATTGTGATTATGAGTGCCAGACCAGGAGAAATTAGCCGGGTCGTTCCAGTAGAAATTAGTCATCCGCGAAAAAAGACAGAGTTACCATTTCAGCAGCTAAGGCAGCAAGTACTGAAAGAATTTGAAGAAGCGGGAGAACATTAAAGATTCAATAAGACAGAGAAGGAGACAGAACAGATGAAAAAGCTACTTTTAACTGCAGCTATTGTACTTGTTCTCGCATTGGCTGGATGCGGGACGAAAGAAAAAGCGAGCGGAGAAGATTCAAAAGACGTTACGATTAACATTGGTATCCAACAAAGCTTAGGCCCTTTAATGCTGGCACAAAACCAAAAATGGTTTGAAAAAGAATTTAAAAAAATAGGTGTAAATGTTAAATGGACAGAGTTTCAAAGCGGGCCTCCGCAATTTGAAGGTTTAGCATCTGGACATTTGGATTTCGGCCAAGTTGGAAATTCACCGGTTATTTCTGGTCAAGGCGCAGACATTCCGTTTTTAGAAATTGCTAATTCCAGCGACGGGTTGAAAGGAAATGCCATTTTAGTAGGGAAAAACAGCAAGATTAAAAGCGTAAAAGATTTAAAAGGTAAAAAGATTGCGGTTGCGAAAGGAAGCAGCGGTTTTAATTTATTGTACAGAGCTCTTGACCAAAATGGGTTGAAGCCAAGTGATGTAAAGATTATTCAGCTTCAGCCAGACGAAGCTCAGCCAGCATTTGAAAATGGGTCAGTGGATGCATGGTCAATCTGGGAACCGTTTATCTCACTGCAAAACTTAAAAAATGAAGCTCGTATTTTAGCAGACGGCGATTCATTAAAGGTTGCTTCACCAGGTTTTACTATTGTAAGAGAAGGCTTTGCAAAAGATCATCCAGAGTTAGTCGTTAAGTTTTTACAAGTTTATCAAAAAGCGCTTGAATGGCAAAACGAACATTTTGAAGAATCTGTGGATATTTTAGCAAAGCAAAAAAATCTAGATAAAGACGTAGTAAGACAAGTGTTAAAAAATAATCCTGCCTATAATCGTCCAACCTCTAAAGAAATTATTGCAGAACAACAGCGAACAGCTGATTTTCAACAATCTTTAGGCGTTATTAAAAAGAAAATTGATACTGGAGATGTTGTTGATAATTCATTTATTGAAAAAGCATTAAAAGAAAAATGAGGTGATGAAAATGAGTAAAACATCTGTGGTTTCAGGACATGTCCAGTCTTCAGCAGCTCACTTGCAAAAAGTGAAAAAAAGAAAGGAAGAAGGGAAAAATAAACAGGGAATTTTCCTTCGTTCTCTTGTCGTACCACTTCTGCTTATTGTGGTATGGCAAATCATTGGTTCCGCGGGCTATGTATCCAAAACTGTTCTTCCTACACCTGTTGATATTGTACTTTCTTTTAAACAGCTCATCGTATCTGGGGAACTCGGAGCTAATCTTCAAATCAGTATTTTGCGTGCTGCCATAGGTTTTGCCGTTGGAGCTGGACTAGGGTTGCTATTTGGTGTAATTGTCGGTTTCTCAAAGAAAACGGAGCACTATATGGATCCATCTATTCAAATGCTTAGAACTGTTCCACACCTTGCATTGGCGCCTTTATTTATCTTATGGTTTGGCTTTGGTGAAATTTCAAAGATATTGCTAATTGCAAATGGTGCATTTTTCCCAATCTATGTGAATACGTATCTAGGCATTCGCGGGGTTGATTCGAAATTATTTGATGTTGCTCGCGTTCTTCAATTTAGTAAGTGGAAACAAATCACAAAACTCATTTTACCAGCCGCTCTTCCTAATATTTTACTTGGTGTCCGATTATCTTTAGGTATTGCATGGCTCGGACTGGTAGTTGCTGAATTAATGGGAGCAAGTGAAGGTGTAGGATACATGATTATGGATGGTAGACAGTTTTCTCAAACGGACGTAGTTTTTGTCGGAATTATCATTTTTGCTGTTGTAGGCAAATTAACCGATTCATTTGTCCGAGTATTAGAAAAGCGTCTTCTTAAATGGAGAGACAGCTACGCAGGTGAAAAATAAAATAAGGATTTATACATGTATTAATCCTTGTAAATCTATCAGTTTTATAAGTGAAAAGGAGAGATGATAATGAGCCAGGTTACAATTATTACAGGAAGCCCTTCAAAGCAATCAAGGTCAGCTGCTTTAAGCGAGTATATTGCATTATATCTACAAGATGAAAAATATGAAGTGAAAACCGTGCATGTCCGTGACTTGCCCGCTGAAGACTTAGTATATGCTAACTTTTCTAGCCCTGCGATTCAAGAAGCTCAAAAGAAAGTCGCAGATGCTGATGCCGTTATTATTGTCAGCCCAATCTATAAAGCTAGCTACACAGGAATTTTAAAAACATTTTTAGATTTAATACCTGAAAAAGGTTTGCACAATAAAACCGTGCTGCCGATAGCTACAGGGGGAACCATTGCTCACCTACTGGCTCTTGATTATGTATTTAAGCCGACTTTATCCGTTTTAGGAGCTACTGCTCTTATTCATGGAGTTTATATTGTTGATTCTGAGATGGCTTATACGAAAGAAAATGAAATTGAGTTTATTGGGGAAGAAACAGAAGCGAGAATTAAACGTTCATTAAAAGAGCTGGGATATCATCTAGAACAAACGAAAAGGAGTGTTGAATCATGAAAATGTTATGGTTTATTCCTTCCCATGGAGATGGAAGATATTTAGGGACAAATCGAGGAGGTCGTTCAGCAGACTATTCATATTTTCGGCAAGTTGCTCAAGCAGCTGACCGGTTAGGGTTTGAAGGAGTTTTGATTCCAACGGGGAAATCATGCGAAGACCCGTGGCTATTGGCTGCTTCACTTATACCTGAAACAGAGCGCTTGAAATTTTTAGTAGCTGTACGTCCCGGCATTATGGCGCCTTCCGTGGCAGCGCGCATGACCTCGACTCTTGATCGAATTTCAAACGGTCGTTTACTAGTTAATGTAGTAGCAGGAGGAGATCCGGCAGAATTAGCGGGAGATGGCCTTTTCTTATCACATGATGAACGTTATGAAGCTGCGGATGAATTTTTAGATGTGTGGAAAGGGTTATTGGCTGGAGATACGGTTAATTATGAAGGAAAACATATTCATGTAGAGAACAGTGAGCTGTTGTATCCACCTGTTCAAAAACCTTCTCCACCTATTTATTTTGGCGGATCTTCACCCGCAGGACAAAAAGTTGCAGCAAAACATTCTGACGTGTATTTAACGTGGGGCGAACCTCCTGAACAAGTAAGAGAAAAAATAACGGCTGTGAGAAAGCAAGCAGAAGCAGAAGGCAGAACCGTTAAGTTTGGGATTCGTTTGCATATTATTGTACGGGAAACGGAAGAAGAAGCTTGGCAAGCAGCCGATCGATTAATTCAGCATTTGGACGACGACACGATTCAAGCAGCACAGCGTACTTTTGCTAGATATGACTCAGTCGGGCAGCAGCGAATGGCGAGCCTTCATAGAGGAACCAGAGAGGAACTTACGATTAGCCCTAACTTATGGGCAGGTGTAGGGCTCGTCCGGGGAGGTGCAGGAACTGCACTAGTAGGCAGTGCTGAAAATGTAGCGAAACGAATAAAAGAATATGAAGCTTTAGGAATTGAATCTTTTATTTTATCAGGCTATCCGCATTTAGAAGAAGCTTATCACGTAGGCGAGTTATTGTTTCCGCTTTTAAATATTGATGAGGGTGAAGGAAAGAGTGAAAGCATCGGTGAGATTATTGCAAACGATAGGTTTCCAAAAGCTTCAACGTCATAAAAGAAGAACCGGTGAAAAATTCACCGGTTCTTCTTTTACATTCATCTCAGCCGAGAGACGAGTTCGTTAAATTGTTGGTTTAGGTTTTTCAGGTGCAGCTTGTTTATCTTTTCGACTTTCTTGAATATATACTTTAAAGAGAAAAATATTTAAACAGCCCAGTGTGAGGAATAACGGTGCAAAATAATATTCTTGAGACATAAGTAGGACGAAAACGCTTCCAAAACAGAACAGAGAACTAAACATAAAGTAAAACTGTAAGAATCTTCTCATTTTAGTCGCCTCCTATTCTTTTTCTTCTTACAATTATTATATCAAATACTTTCCAAAAAAGACACAAAATATTCACAAAATGTTCAATTTTTTTCTTATTTACCTATTGATTTTTTTGTCGATATGTAAATTTAGTGGGTTGTAATACCAATTAATTCCTGATTGTAACTTTCCGATGGAAAGTTTATGTAAAATTTTATATGATAGAGAAATGGTATTGAAAAAAGGGGGAAAATCATCATGAGACGAATTGGGTGGCTATTTTTTACTATGGCAATTCTTTTATTAATAACTGCCGGTTGCTCAAATGATCAACAGAAAGCACAGGATCGATTTGATAAATATGTAGCCATGTGGAATAAAGAAGATTTTAAAGGCATGTATGGATACTTGTCTAAAGATGCTAAAAAGACGATTTCAGAAAAAGACTTTATAAATCGATATAAAAATATCTATGCTGCAATTGAAGCGGACAAGCTTAAAGTGAAGGCAAGTAAAATAGAAGACTTAGAAATAAAAGACCATAAAGCTGTTTTACCTTTTGAAGTAAAAATGAACTCTGTAGCCGGTGAAATCTCATTTAAAGAAAATGCTGCTGTGGTTCAAGAAAAACAAGGGGATACAGAGAACTGGTATATTAATTGGAAGCCTAATATGATTTTTAAAGGACTTAAGCAAGGAGAGCAAGTAAGAGTAGCTACTCAGTCAGCTGTACGTGGAGAAATTATGGATCGTTCAGGGAAATATTTAGCTCAAAACGGAGAAGCGATTCAAGTTGGAGTTGTTCCCCAGCAGTTTTCTAAAGGCGGCGAGCAAGCTATACAACAATTAAGCAAGACTCTTGCTCTTTCAGAAAAAAGTATTAATCAAGCACTGAGCGCTTCTTGGGTGAAAAAGAATCAATTTGTTCCTATTAAAACAGTTAGTCAAAAAGACGCCTTTAATTTAGAGAATTCTTTGAAAAAAGTAGAAGGCATTCAACAAAAAAAGGTAAATGCGCGCGTATATCCTTGTGAAGAAGCGTGTGCCCATTTAGTTGGATACGTTGCGCCTGTCACAGCGGAATATTTAAAAGAGCATAAAGGTGAAGGCTATAATGCTCAGTCTAAAGCTGGAATGATTGGCTTGGAGTCTTTATATGAAGATAAGCTTCGTGCTCGAGACGGCGTCACGATTTATACTGTAGATAAAGATGGTAATAAAAAGAATGAAATTGCAAAAGTGAATCCAAAAGACGGGGAAAGCATTCAAGTTACGGTAGACACGAATGTTCAAAAATCCCTTTATGAACAGTTAAAAGATGAAAAAGGAGTAGCTACTGCTCTTCAACCTAAAACGGGAGAAATATTAGGTCTTGTAAGCACGCCAGCTTTTGATCCGAATTCTTTTTCTTTTGGAATCGATGCTAATACGTATCAATCCCTTTCAACGAATCCGGATAAGCCGTTAATGAATCGCTTTACCAAAACGTATTCTCCGGGATCTACATTTAAGTTAGTCACGGGAGCTTTAGCGGTTGATGAAGGTGTGGTAAATCCAAACGAAAGTGTATCAATCAGCGGGAAGAAGTGGCAAAAAGATAAAAGCTGGGGAAATTTCTACGTAACACGAGTAGGAAGCAAGCCGAATGTTAATTTACGTGATGCTTATGTTACATCTGATAATATTTATTTTGCGCAGACTGCTTTGAAGTTAGGTTTGGACAAATTTAACAGTGGTTTAAAACAGTTTGGGTTCAATCAAAAAATGCCTGTTAATTATCCTTTTGAAACGTCTAAAATTGCAGGTGATCAAGATATTAAAGATGAGGGAGTATTAGCAAACTCTGGTTATGGCCAGGGGAAACTGCAAGTGAATCCTCTCCACTTGGCATTGATGTATACATCGATTGTAAACGATGGAAACATAGTAAAGCCTATTCTTATGAACGGTGATAAGAGTGAAATATGGAAAAAACAAGTAATATCTAAAGAAACGGCGCAATTAATTCAAAAGGATTTAGTTGATGTCATTGAAGATAAAAACGGTACGGGTCATGCTGCAAAGATAGATGGGTTAACCCTGGCTGGAAAAACTGGAACAGCAGAATTAAAGAAAACTCAAGGTGAAAAAGGGCAGGAAAACGGCTGGTTTGTAGCTGTGGATACAAAACAGAAAAACCTACTCGTTTCGATGATGGTTGAAGGAGTAGAAAATAAAGGTGGAAGTCATTACGTCGTGCCGAAAGTAAAAAATGTATTTCAGCAATATAATAAGTAAATAATAAAAGCCAGTTCTAAAGGAGCTGGCTTTTATTATTTACACAAGGGGAGTAATGTTAAGTTTTTGTAAATCCCAGTTTTATACAAACTCTGAAAACCCTTATTTTAAAAGGAATGAACGTATTATTGTTAATGTATTGTAAAGAGACCTAAAAAAATGTGTTTGAAAAGTTATTGACAATTAACAATAATAGGAGTAATTTTTGACTTGGCGTAAAAAAATGAATCGCATAACCTATAAGTAAAAGAACCATCTTTTGGGACTTTTGCTCTGGTAAACGTTTGTTTTTTTAGAATTTTTTGATACACAAGAGAGGTGGTTTCTCTCGTTATAGTAATGAACAGCTAAGTTTTATCCATTACTTTAAATGAAAAAAGAAACTAGAACACATATAAAAAGATAGAGAGAAAAAACGAGTGGTAAAGTTTCGATAAATTGGATGGAGGATTGCAACGTGATCAAAAGAAAAAAAGACAAGTTTTCTGAAATGTTAATGGACATTGCCCAAAATATTAAGGACTCAGCGGAGTTTTTAGGCAGCTTTGAACTTCAAAACGTATCTGACCTAAAGGAATTTGCCAACGTTTTAAAAGCGTATGAATCAAAAGGTGATAAATACGTGCATACAGTGATTACTGAGTTGAACAAAGCATTTATCACTCCAATTGAGCGTGAAGATATTTTACAGCTAGCGATGAGCATGGATGATGTACTTGATGGCATCGACAGCTTTGCTGCTTTAATGGAAATTCATTCAATTACGACATTTGATGAATATGTAGCTGAATTTGTTAAAAATATTCAAGGCTGTGCTGAAGAGATTTTAATTACTATTAATTTGTTGTCTGAGAAAAAGCTTCTTCAAATTAGTGAGCATGCAATTAAAATTAAAGAGTATGAGTCACATTGTGATACATTATATCGTCGTGCACTAAAACAATTATTTGCAACATGTAAAGATCCAATTAAAGTTATTCAATATAAAGAAATTTATGAAACGCTAGAAGAAATCGCGGATTATTGTCAAACGGTTGCGAACAACTTAGAATCAGTTATTATGAAGAATGCGTAACGGGGCTATAATATAATGGATTCAATGCTAATATTAACCATTCTAATTGTAGTTGGTGCACTTGGTTTTGACTTTATCAACGGGTTTCATGATACAGCTAATGCCATTGCGACTTCTGTTTCAACCAAAGCTTTAAAACCGCGACATGCAATTCTTTTAGCCGCAACCATGAACTTTGTCGGTGCTATGACGTTTACAGGCGTAGCCAAAACGATTACAAAGGATATCGTTGATCCTTATACGCTTCAAAATGGTTCTGTCGTTATTTTAGCAGCATTAATTTCTGCTATTGCGTGGAACCTAATCACATGGTATTTCGGTATCCCAAGTAGTTCTTCTCATGCAATTATTGGATCGATTGCAGGAGCAGCTATTGCAGCTGCTGGATTTGGTGCTTTAAATTACAAAGGTTTCATCAAAATCATTGAAGCTCTTCTAATTTCACCAGTTCTAGCCTTTGTAGTAGGTTATATTGTCTATACGATTATCAAACTAACGTTTAAAAACCATAACTTGACCAAAACGAATAAGCGTTTTCGACGCGTTCAAATCCTGACTGCAGCCCTACAATCTTACACACACGGTACGAATGATGCGCAAAAAGCAATGGGTATTATTACGCTAGCGCTTATTGCTAACAATATGCAAAGCGGTACTGAGATTCAGTGGTGGGTACAGCTGGCTTGTGCGGTCGCAATGGGGCTTGGGACGTCAATTGGTGGATGGAAAATCATTAAAACCGTGGGCGGTAAAATTATGAAAATTCGTCCTGTTAATGGAGTAGCTGCGGACTTAACAGGGGCTGCCATTATCTTTGGAGCAACGTTTATTCATCTACCTGTCAGTACTACTCATGTTATTTCATCTTCTATCTTAGGTGTAGGTTCTGCTCACCGAGTGAAAGGTGTAAAATGGGGAACTGCACAGCGCATGGTGATTACATGGGTTATCACATTGCCAATTTCAGCTTCATTAGCTGCACTTATCTATATGATTTTAAATTTGTTCTTTTAATAAATGTGGAGCTTCTTTTAAAGAAGCTCCTTTTTCTATTTACATCCCCTCATTTGCACAGTACACTTAAAACATGAAAATAACACAATCGTTTTTAAAAGGGAGATGGGGAAATGTTTGGAAAAGTAGCTGCTGATGTATTGGGGCTAAGTGATATTGGTTCTGTTATTAAGCCAGTTGATTATGACAAGGTAGATGCAGACGATTACGTTATGCATGAAGAACAAGAAAAAATTTATTTTCTAATCAAATCAAAGTCAGATGAATATTGCTTTACCAATAAAGCACTCATTCACCTTGATGGAACAAGTGCTACAAGCAAAAAGCGAATGCTTCGCCGCTATAACTACAGCACAAATCACATTTCAAACGTGATGCTAGAAACGGCCGGAACTGTCGATTTAGATGTGGAAATTAAATTTAAAATTGGCTCGGAGACTTTTTCTATCGATGTACACAAAAAGCATATAGAAGAGGTAAAAGATTTATATAAAGCGCTGTTTAAAATGTCTGAAATAACGCGTGAAAATGAAATTGCGCTCGATTTTGCTAAACAAAGCATTCAGCTAGCTTCTTCTACGCTAAGCAGTACAAGAAATACAAGTGGAAGTGTTGCTGGTGAATTTAAAGAAATTAACGAAGCCGCGTTTTCTTGGTTATTAGATAAAAAAACAGCCTACACAACAAAAGATTTCAGCTCAGTTTTCGAGCTGTATATCAATAATTAATAGAAACAGCTGCTCCTTTTATGGAGCAGCTGTTTTTTGATGCTGAACGTTGTAGAATCCTCATGTTAACCTTGAAAAATCACCGAAAAAAGAGCACAATATAAAATAGAAAAGAGAAACAGTAGAGACGGGTTTAACTGAAAGAAATAATAGAAAATAAGACTTATAGGTGGAAAGGATTACGGTATGACAGCAAAAAATAATGAGGATACAGTGGCAGAATTAGAAAAGTCACTTCGACATATTGCAGCGATTGTGAAGCAAAAAGGAAGAGAAATTTTAGAAGACTATACGATTACGCCACCTCAGTTTATTGCTTTGCAGTGGCTGTTTGAACGTGGAGATATGACGATTGGCGATTTATCAAATCGTATTTTTCTCGCTTGTAGTACAACGACAGATTTAGTAGATCGTATGGAAAAAAACAAGTTGGTGGTTCGGGTGAAAGATCCAAAAGACCGCCGCGTAGTACGTATTCATTTGCTTCCTGAAGGAGCACGTGTTATCGAAGAAGTAATTGAAAAGAGACAAACGTATTTAAATGGCGTACTGGCAAACTTCTCTCCGAGTGAAACGGAAGTCTTACGAGTAACGTTACGAAAATTGCATGATGAAATGAAAGAAAAATGAGGCGATTGTTTTGAGTAGACCAATTGGTGTTATAGATTCGGGTGTGGGTGGATTAACGGTAGCAAAGGAAATTATGAGACAGCTTCCGAAAGAACAAATTATGTACATTGGAGATACAGCCCGCTGCCCATACGGTCCTCGTCCTAGTGAAGAAGTACGAGCTTTCACATGGGAGATGACTAATTATTTACTAGCTAAAGATATTAAAATGCTTGTTATTGCGTGCAATACGGCTACGGCAGTTGTACTGGATGAAATTCAAGAACAGCTCGATATTCCGGTTATAGGCGTCATTGAACCAGGATCACGCGCTGCGCTTAAAGTAACTAAAAATCATAAAATAGGCGTAATCGGCACAAACGGAACCGTGAAAAGTCAAGCCTATACACATGCACTCCGCGCTCTTCATACGAGAGTGGAAGTGGAAAATTTGGCATGCCCTTTGTTTGTACCTCTTGTAGAGAGCGGTAATTATGAAGGACCGGAAGCGCAGCGAATTGTAAAAGAAACATTAAAACCTTTTTATCATACAGATATGGATACCCTTATTTTAGGATGTACGCATTATCCGTTATTAAAGCCAGTTATTCAAGAAGCAATTGGTCCTCGAGTTCAGTTAATCAGTTCTGGCGAAGAAACGGCAATAGAGGTAAGTGCCATTCTTTCTTATAGCAATTTACTAGCTCCTAGAAACATGGAGCCTGAACACTACTTCTTTACAACAGGATCAACAGAGCTGTTTCAATCTATTGCATCTAAATGGTTTGAGCACCCTGTATATAATGTTGAACATATCAAGCTTTAAAACCGTGCATATTATGCTCGGTTTTTTTTGTGGACAAAAAATTTTTTGAGCTGGTCTAAAATGCAAAAAAGCTCGTATACATAGTAGTACAAACAGTCTGAGGAGGGAAAGGAATGTCCAAAAAGACCCAACTTGTTCTCATATCCGCCGTGGTGACCACATCTGTATTGTTATCCGGCTGTGGACTTTTCGGAGGGGATAACGCAGCAAAGGAAATTGATCCGCCAAAGGATGTCACCTATGTGAAAGATGAAAAATCATTAGCGACTGAAGCGAAAGTAACGGAAGCTAATAAAAAACAAAGTAAAGCTGCAGAAACATCTGCGCCTACCAAAAGAGAACTCTACTTAATTGATAAAAACGGGTACGTTGTTCCCCAGACGCTTGAAATTCCTAAATCAAAAGGTGTCGCTAAACAGTCTCTTGAATATTTAGTAGAGGGTGGACCAGTCACAAACTTATTGCCAAATAATTTCCGAGCGGTTCTTCCTGCTGATACAAGAGTTTTAGGGACAAAGCTGGAAAGTGACGGGACGATGGTAGCAGATTTTTCACCTGAATTTGCTGAATATAAGAAAGAAGATGAACTCCGTATCCTGCAGGCCGTCACTTGGACGCTGACGCAGTTTGAAGGCGTAAATAAAGTTAAAATTCGCATTAACGGCTATGATAAAGATGAGATGCCTGTAAATCATACGCCAATCAGTAAAGGGTTGAGCAGAGCAGATGGCATTAACTTTGATAATACTGGAGTAGTTGACGTAACTCAAACGAAGCCAGTTACGATTTATTACTTAGCTCAAGAGGGCAAACAAACTTACTATGTTCCTGTCACAAAACGAATTGCTTCTGATGACAAAGATATGTACACTGCAATTGTGAACGAACTTGTAGAAGGACCTGCGCCTGCATCAGGTTTAGTGACAGATTTTAATCCCGATGCAAAGCTCGTAGCAGCTCCAAAGTATGCGGACGGTGAGTTAACGCTTAACTTTAATAAAAACATCTTTGGAAATTTAAAAGGCACGGAAATTTCTCAGCATGTTCTCGACTCCTTGGTGTTATCGCTGACAGAACAAAAAGCCGTAGACAGCGTTGCCATTAAGGTGAATGGCAAAAAAACGCTAAAAGATGAAAAAGGGAAAAAATTAACGGAACCAGTTTCAAGACCTAAAAATGTGAACACAGGTAGTTTTTAAAAACAAATTTTTGTTATACTAGTAAAGGACTAAGTAGAAAGAGGTCTGCTGAAATAGCGACCTCTTTCCGCTGTTTTATAGTTAAAATGGAAGAGACTATTACATATAAATGAATTTATAGGAGGACATGCTTAATGCGTTTGGACGGTAGGGAATTTAATGAATTGAGACCTGTATCTCTTCATACTTCATACTTAAAGCATCCAGAAGGATCTGTATTAATCTCGGTGGGAGACACAAAGGTTATTTGTACAGCAAGCATAGACGACAGAGTGCCTCCTTTTATGCGTGGACAAGGAAAAGGATGGATTACAGCTGAATATTCTATGCTGCCTCGAGCTACGGCACAAAGAAATATACGTGAATCATCAAAAGGTAAAGTCACAGGACGAACAATGGAAATTCAGCGTCTAATCGGACGAGCTCTTCGTTCTGTAGTCGATCTGGAAAAGGTCGGAGAAAAGACAATTTGGATTGATTGTGATGTTATTCAAGCAGATGGCGGAACAAGAACAGCATCGATTACAGGTGCTTTTGTGGCTATGGTTTTAGCGTTTGGAAAGCTGGTTAAAGAGAACAAGCTAACAGAAATTCCTATTCGTGACTACTTAGCTGCGACTTCAGTAGGTATTCATGGAGAAAATTCGATTTTAGATTTAAATTATGAAGAAGATTCGACAGCGGAAGTTGACATGAATATTGTGATGACAGGAAGCGGACAGTTTGTAGAATTACAGGGAACGGGAGAGGAATCGACGTTTTCGAGAGAACAGTTAAATCATCTTCTAGATTTAGGAGAAAAGGGTGTTTATCAATTGATTGAACAGCAAAAGGAAGTTCTTGATCACCTGGCTGCCTACATTCCGGTTAAAGAAAGGTAAGGGATTAACGTGCGTGAAATCATTATTGCAACTAAAAATGCAGGCAAAGTAAAAGATTTTGAAACACTTTTCTCACCAAAGGGATTTAAAGTAAAATCGCTTCTTGATTTTCCTGAGATTGAAGACGTGGAAGAAACGGGCGTTACATTTGCAGAGAATGCGACGCTAAAAGCAGAGGCCATTTCATCCGCATTAAATAAGCCGGTCATTGCCGATGACTCCGGGCTTGCTATTGACGCCTTAAACGGGGAGCCAGGCGTTTATTCCGCGCGTTATGCTGGTGAAAATAAAGATGATAATGCTAATATAGAGAAGGTACTTCAAAAGTTAAATGACGTGCCGTTTGAAAAGCGCACGGCACGCTTTCATTGTGCTCTTGCTATTGCAGTGCCCGGAAAGAGAACCGAAATTGTAGAAGGCACGTGTGAAGGGCACATCTTGGAGGAAAAAAGAGGGGAAAACGGTTTTGGGTACGATCCCATTTTCTTTGTAGAAAAATGGAGATGCTCCATGGCAGAATTGACCAAAGAGCAAAAAAATCAAATTAGTCACCGAGCAAATGCGTTAAAAAAACTAGCACCGCTAATTGATGCGCAATTTTAGAAGGAGTGATGACGTGTGAAACTATTAATTGTAAGCGATAGCCACGGGTTACAAGAAGAACTGCTCACTATCAGAGAGAGACATGCTGATGTAGATAAGATGATCCATTGTGGGGACTCTGAGTTGCCGCAAGACAGCAAAGAAATGTCTGCGTTTTTAGGCGTTCGAGGAAATTGTGACTACGATGCATCTTACGTTAATGATCGAGTAGAGTCGCTTGGAGAAGCTACGTGTCTGGTTACACACGGTCACTTATATAATGTTAAAATGTCTATGATGAATTTGCATTACAAAGCGAGAGAAGTCGGGGCAAACGTTGTTTGTTTTGGGCATTCTCACATAGCGGGAGCTGAGCTCATGGACGGAGTTTTATTTATTAATCCAGGAAGTATGTTACTTCCTCGTATGAGAAAAGAACGTACGTATGCTATACTAGTAATGGATGGTACAGAAGCTACCGTGCAGTTTTACGATATAAGCGGTAAACATATTCCTAGCATGCAGTTAACCTGTACACTTTCAGCATAATATAGCCAAATATAGGGAGAAGAGAAGGTTTTTTACCTCTCTTCTCATAAAATTTCAAAAAAACGTTGACTTTTAAATTATATTTGAATATAATAAGTATTGTCTTTGATACACTTTAACATTATGTCCCAGTAGCTCAGCAGGATAGAGCAACGGCCTTCTAAGCCGTCGGTCGGGAGTTCGAATCTCTCCTGGGACGTCCGGAAAAAACCGGCTTTTACTTTTTAGTAAAAGCCGGTTTTTTTATTTATCTTCAAAGTGAATGTTTGTTCATTCAGTGTGTACAAATGAACGTTTCAGAAAAACTTTTTGAACTGCTGTAAACCCTTATTACATCAATAATGAAAACGCATTCAAATATTCTGTTTAGTCTAAATTGTCTAAAAAAATCTTGAAAAGTGGTTGACTATGCATAGAAATGGGCGTAAGATAGTCCTCAAATATAAGTTTTCTAAAAATTTTAATTAATTGTAATTAATTTAAAATATGATGTGTAAAGCATTGTTCAAAAAGCATATAGCGTTTTAAAACGTTGAAGAGGATAAGTAGTTTTGATGTTTAGGTATCAACAGAGAGTCGGGTTGCTGGAAGCCGACGTTACCAACTCAAAATGAACTCACCTCAGAGTGTCACCCTGAAATTCAGTAAGGGCGACCGAGTGTACTTCCAAAGCACTCGTTATCAAAAAGAATGTACATTATACATTCATAAGGTAATCATTACGATTACAAACGAGGGTGGTACCGCGTAAAGTACAAAAGACTTTTCGCCCCTTGACCTATATCATTTGATAGGGTCTATTTAGGGGTGAGAAGTCTTTTTTCTTTTATCTAGAAAACGAAAGGATGAGAAAAGTGGGAGCCAATATGCAAACGAAAGAACCTGTAAGCACTGGGGCACAAATGAATGGAGCTGACATGTTGATTGAATCTCTAAGAAGAGAAAATGTTGACGTCATCTTCGGTTACCCAGGGGGAGCCGTTTTACCGATTTACGATAAGCTATATGGTTCAGGAATGTTTCACGTACTTGCTCGTCACGAACAAGGTGGAATTCACGCAGCAGAAGGGTACGCAAGAATTTCAGGCAAACCCGGTGTAGTTATCGCAACAAGTGGTCCTGGTGCAACAAATATCGTAACAGGTTTGGCAGATGCGATGATTGACTCACTTCCTTTAGTTGTTTTTACTGGTCAAGTAGCTTCAAGTGTAATTGGTTCTGACGCGTTCCAAGAAGCAGATGTATTAGGGATCACAATGCCAATTACAAAACATAGCTATCAAGTACGCAATATCAGCGATATGCCGAGAATCATCAAAGAGGCATTTCATATTGCGACAACAGGAAGACCCGGTCCAGTCTTAATCGACATTCCAAAAGATATGGCACAGGGTGATGGAACATTTAATTACGAAGGAGAAATTGATTTACCTGGCTATCAGCCAACTTATTTTCCAAATCAGCTGCAGGTTAAAAAATTAACAGACGCAGTAGCAGCTGCAAAACAACCTGTTATTCTAGCAGGTGCGGGAGTGTTATTGAGTAAAGGTTCAGAAGAATTAAAAAATTATGCTGAACGTCAAAATATTCCGGTTATTAATACGCTTTTAGGGTTGGGCTGTTTTCCTGCAGATCATCCGCTTCATTTAGGAATGGCTGGCATGCACGGAACCTACACAGCAAACATGGCAATTTATGAGAGTGATCTTCTCATTAGTATCGGTGCACGCTTTGATGACCGGGTAACAGGTAACTTAAAGCATTTTGCACCAAATGCAAAAATTGCTCACATTGACATCGACCCAGCGGAAATTGGAAAAAATGTTCCAACCAAGATTCCAATTGTTGGAGATGCAAAAGAAGTATTGAAGCAATTGCTTCTGCAAGAAGGAGAAGTTGGAGATTATACGAAATGGCATGAGAAATTAGCGGCGTGGAAGCAAGAATATCCATTATGGTATCAGAACTCGGCAGATGTGTTAAAACCACAAAAAGTAGTTGAGTTGCTTCACAAGTATACAAATGGAGATGCCGTTGTTACAACGGACGTTGGGCAACATCAAATGTGGGTAGCTCAATACTATACATTTAATAATCCAGATCGATGGGTAACTTCAGGTGGTCTTGGCACCATGGGCTTTGGATTACCTTCTGCAATCGGCGCTCAGCTGGCAAACAAAGATAAAACAGTTGTAGCAGTCGTTGGCGACGGTGGATTTCAAATGACGCTTCAAGAATTAGGAGTTATTAGAGAATTAAATTTACCTGTAAAAGTGGTTGTACTTAACAATCAGTCGCTTGGTATGGTTCGTCAGTGGCAAGAAATCTTCTATGAAGAACGCTACTCACACTCTTTAATTCCGAATCAGCCTAATTTAATGAAGCTTGCAGAAGCTTATGATATCAAAGGTTTACAAGCTTCTACTGAAGAAGAAGCGCATGCGGCTTTGAAAGAAGCAATGGAAACAGATGGACCTGTTTTACTAAACTTCTTTGTCGCACCTAAAGAAAACGTATATCCAATGGTTGCACCTGGAAAAGGATTACATGAAATGGTAGGGGTGAAACCATGAAGCGAATTATTACAGCAACTGTATTAAACCGTGCGGGCGTATTAAATCGCGTGACGGGGTTATTTACAAAAAGAAATTTCAATATTGAGAGTATTTCGGTAGGTCACACTGAATCTGAAGATGTATCACGCATGACGTTTGTTGTGAACGTAGAGCATGATAACGCTGCTGAACAAGTGATCAAGCAGTTAAATAAGCAGATTGACGTGTTGAAGGTTCAAGATATTACGGATCAAGCGGTGGTATCAAGAGAGCTTGCTTTAATGAAAGTAGCCTCTACGCCAGCGAGCCGTAACGAACTTTATGCAGTAATTGAACCTTTCCGTGCAACCATCATTGATGTAAGCCGCGACAGCTTAATTATTCAAGTAACAGGTGAATCCAGCAAGATTGAAGCGATGATTGATCTACTTCAGCCTTATGGATTAAAAGAAGTAACGCGCACGGGAACAGTAGCTGTTCCGCGCGGTACGCAAAAAGCGGCAGCCAAACTTTCATCAATTATTTAATTCTAGCTAGTTACTAACCAAGTAAACTATATAAAACTATATAAACTAAGAGGAGAGATTTATTATGACAAAGGTATATTATAACGGAGATGCAAAGGATCAATTATTACAAGGTAAAACAGTAGCAATCGTAGGTTATGGTTCACAAGGTCACGCCCATGCACAAAACTTACGCGACAGCGGAGTAAACGTGCTAGTAGGATTACGTAAAGGTAAATCATGGGACCAAGCAGAGCAAGACGGTTTCACTGTATTATCTGTAAAAGATGCAGTTCAACAAGCAGAAGTAGTGATGGTATTACTTCCAGATGAGTATCAGCCAAAAGTTTATAACGAAGAAATTCTTCCAGGACTAAAACCAGGAAAATCTTTAGTATTTGCTCACGGTTTCAACATTCATTTTAACCAAATCGTAGCACCTGAATTCGTTGACGTATTCTTAGTAGCTCCAAAAGGCCCTGGTCACCTTGTAAGAAGAACGTATGAAGAAGGAGCTGGCGTACCGGCGTTGTTCGCAGTATTCCAAGATGTAACTGGCGAAGCAAAAGACGTAGCGTTAGCTTATGCTAAAGCAATCGGTTCAGCTCGTGCGGGTGTGTTAGAAACAACATTTAAAGAAGAAACAGAAACAGATCTTTTCGGTGAGCAAGCAGTACTTTGCGGTGGGTTAACTTCATTAGTTAAAGCTGGTTTTGAAACGCTTGTAGAAGCTGGCTACCAACCGGAAGTTGCATATTTTGAGTGTTTACACGAATTAAAATTAATTGTTGACCTTATGTATGAAGGCGGAATGGAAGGCATGCGTTATTCAATCTCTGATACAGCTCAATGGGGTGACTTCGTTTCAGGACCACGCGTTGTAGATGAGCGTTCAAAAGAACAAATGAAAAAAGTGCTTGAAGATATCCAAACAGGTAAATTTGCAAAAGGCTGGATCCTAGAAAACCAAGCAAATCGTCCGGAATTTACAGCTATCAATAACCGTGAAAACGAACATTTAATTGAAAAAGTTGGCGCTCAATTACGTGAAATGATGCCATTTGTTAAAAAACAAAAGAAAGAAGCGGTGATCGCTAGTGCAAAAAATTAAACTATTTGACACGACGCTACGCGATGGTGAACAGTCACCTGGAGTCAATTTGAACCTACAAGAAAAGCTTGAAATTGCTAAGCAGTTAGAGCGATTAGGTATCGACATTATTGAAGCCGGATTTCCCGCTTCTTCAAAAGGTGATTTTCAATCCGTAAAAGAAATTGCGTCTATTGTCAAAAATTCTTCTGTAACAGGCCTTGCAAGGTCTGTTACAAAAGATATTGACATTGCATGGGAAGCGTTAAAAGAAAGTGCAGAACCAAGACTGCATGTTTTTATCGCTACTTCCGAAATTCATATGCAGCATAAATTGAAAAAAACACCTGATGAAGTACTTGAAACAGCAGTGGAAATGGTAAAGTACGCAAGTAAAAAATTCCCGGTTGTTCAATGGTCTGCTGAAGATGCATGTCGAACAGATTTACCGTTTTTAGCTAGAATTGTAGAAGCAGTTATTGATGCTGGTGCAAAAGTCGTTAATATTCCAGATACAGTAGGATTTATCACTCCTGGTAACTATCAATCAGTATTTAATTACTTAAAAGAACATGTGTCAAATATTCATAAAGTTGATTTGTCAGCTCACTGTCACGATGACTTAGGGCTAGCTGTGGCCAATTCAATGGCTGCTATTGAAGCAGGAGCTACTCAAATTGAAGGAACGATTAACGGAATCGGAGAACGTGCGGGTAACGCAGCTCTTGAAGAAGTAGCACTTGCGCTTCATGTCCGTCAAGATTTCTATCAAGCGAGCACAGGTCTTATCTTGCCTGAAATTAAGCGTACGAGTGACATTATCAGTAAGCTTACCGGAATGAATATTGCACCAAATAAAGCAATTGTAGGAAAAAATGCTTTTGCTCATGAATCAGGTATTCACCAAGATGGCGTCTTAAAAAATCCGTTAACATATGAGATTATTTCCCCAGAACTTGTGGGTGTTAAACAAAATCCAATTGTGCTTGGTAAACACTCAGGCCGTCATGCGTTCCGTACACGCTTAGTAGAGCTTGGATTCACATTGGAAGATACAGAAGCGAACGTGCTTTTTGATAAGTTTAAAGACTTAGCAGATAAGAAAAAAGACATTACTGATGATGATTTATTGGCATTAGTCATTCAAAAGCAAGTTAGCAAAGACAGTGAATATAAGCTTGAAAGTCTGCAAGTTCAGTATGGTACGAACAATATTCCAACGGCTACGATTACGCTTCGCAAAGAAAACGGCGAAGAGATTCAAGAAGCAGCTACGGGATCTGGAAGCGTGGAAGCTATCTATAATACGCTGCAGCGCTGTGTTGAACAAGATGTAAAACTATTAGACTATCGTATTCAGTCTATTAACGGTGGGCCGGATGCGCTGGCTGAAGTATTTGTGAAGGTTGAAAGCGAAGGAACTGAAGCAAGCGGACGCGGAGTAGCATTTGACGTATTAGAATCGTCAGCGAAAGCATATCTGAACGCCATTAATCGTTTAATCGCTATTCAGCAGCATCGTACAAAGCAAGAAGTAATGTGAACTGAAGGGAGAGACCACCATGACAAAAAAAGTCGCTGTATTACCGGGTGACGGCGTAGGAACAGAAGTAACCAAAGGCGCTGTTGCCGTTTTAAAAGCAATTGGAGAGCGCTTTGATCATCAATTTGAGTTTACGTATGGACTAATTGGCGGAGCTGCAATTGATGAGGCGGGCACACCTCTTCCAGAAAGTACAATTGAGACTTGTAAGCAGGCCGATGCTGTATTGCTTGGATCGGTTGGAGGGCCAAAATGGGATCGTAACCCTTCACATTTGCGACCGGAAAAAGGTTTGCTAGCTATTCGAAAAGAACTGGATTTATATGCTAATCTTCGTCCGGTGACGTTTTATGATAGTTTAGAGGATGCCTCTCCTCTGAAAAAAGAATATATTGAAGGTGTTGACTTCATTATCGTCCGTGAGCTAACAGGAGGCTTATATTTTGGTAAGCCTAGCGAGCGCCGAACAGAAGGAAATGAAGAAACGGTTGTCGACACATTATTTTATAAGCGTACAGAAATAGAAAGAATTATTCGCCAAGCATTTGACACGGCTGTAAATCGACGTAAAAAAGTAACGTCTGTTGATAAAGCGAATGTACTTGAGTCTAGTAGAGTGTGGCGTGAAGTAGCTGAAGAAGTAGCAAAAGACTACCCGGATGTAGAGCTTGAGCATATGCTTGTAGATTCAGCTGCTATGCAGTTAATTCGTAATCCGAAGTATTTTGATGTAGTGGTAACTGAAAATATGTTTGGTGATATTTTGAGTGATGAGGCTTCTATGCTGACAGGATCGTTAGGAATGTTGCCATCTGCCAGCTTAACGGCTGATGGTCCATCTTTATACGAACCGGTTCACGGCTCTGCACCAGATATTGCTGGTCAAAACAAAGCTAATCCGATTGCTGCTATTTTATCTGCAGCAATGTTGCTTAGACATTCATTTGGATTAGAAAAAGAAGCAGCAGTGATTGAACAAGCGGTTGAAAGTGTATTACATGCAGGTCATCGAACAGCTGACTTAGCAGACGGTAATCATTATTTAGGTACCGATAAAATGGTGGAGGCGATAACTGCGGTAATTGCCAATGATTCTGCCATTTCAAGCATTATGACAGCTTACAGTTAATCATGCGTTTCTCACGTTTTGTGAGAAACGTTTTTCATAATCAGAAAGGAGGAGCAGTATGAAACCAAAAACAATTATTGATAAGCTTTGGGAACAACATGTTGTACGTCGAGAAGAGGGGAAGCCGGATTTATTATATATCGATCTTCATCTTATTCATGAAGTAACGTCTCCTCAAGCATTTGAAGGTCTTCGCGTGGCAAATCGCCAAGTGAAGCGTCCAGACTTAACGTTTGCTACAATGGATCACAACATTCCAACGGTTGACCGTTTTAATATTAAAGATCCGATTGCAAAGAAACAAGTAGACAAACTATCTGAAAACTGTCATGAGTTTGGTGTGAAGCTTTTAGATTTAACAAGTGAAGAGCAAGGAATTGTGCATATCATTGGACCGGAATTAGGATTAACTCAGCCTGGAAAAACCATTGTGTGCGGAGATAGTCATACATCTACTCACGGTGCATTTGGAGCGCTTGCTTTTGGGATAGGAACTAGTGAGGTAGAGCATGTTTTAGCAACACAAACGCTATGGCAAGCGAAACCAAAAACGCTACAAGTGAAAGTAAATGGCAAAAAGCAGACTGGCGTTTATGCTAAGGACATTGTGTTAGCAATAATTCAAAAATTCGGCGTAAATTTTGGAACGGGTTCAATCGTAGAATTTACGGGCGAATGTATTCGCGATCTTTCAATGGAAGAGCGCATGACCATTTGTAATATGTCTATTGAAGCCGGTGCAAAAGCTGGTTTAATCAGTCCAGACGATGTCACGTTCTCTTATATCAAAGGACGTCAGTATGCTCCTAAAGGAGAACAGTTTGAAAAAGCAGTGGAAGCTTGGGCAGCTTTAGCAACAGATGAAGGTGCAACGTACGATGAAACGCTGGAAATTGATGCAGATACAATTGAACCTGTTGTAACATGGGGAACAAACCCGGCGATGAGTTCTTATGTTAGCAAGCAAGTTCCTACATTAGAAGAGTGTAAAACAGAAGCTGAGAGAAAGTCTTTGTCACGAGCACTTGAGTATATGGGCTTACAGCCTGGCATGGCAATAGAAGAGATTCCAGTTCAGCACGTATTTATCGGTTCATGTACAAATGCTCGTTTGTCTGATCTTCGTGACGTGGCAGCCTTTATTAAAGGAAAGAAAGTGTCACCAGATGTGCGAGCGATCATTGTACCAGGTTCTCAAAAAGTAAAGCGAGTGGCTGAAGAAGAAGGGTTATCTGCTATTTTCATTGAAGCAGGTTTTGATTGGAGAGACTCAGGCTGCAGCATGTGTCTAGGCATGAACTCTGACTTAGTTCCACAAGGCGAACACTGTGCGTCCACTTCTAACCGCAATTTTGAAGGACGTCAAGGAAAAGGCGCCAGAACGCATTTAGTAAGCCCGGTAATGGCAGCAGCGGCAGCGGTATATGGACATTTTGTTGATGTACGCAAACTACAAGAACAAGCGGTGCGATAAGGAGGAGAACACAGATGAATGCTTTTACAATCCACACAGGGAAAGTAGCAGGTCTCGACCGAGCAAACGTAGATACTGATCAAATTATCCCAAAGCAATTTTTGAAAAGAATTGAGCGTACTGGCTTTGGCCAATTTCTATTTTTTGATTGGCGATATAATGAAGATGAAACGTTAAATGAAACGTTTGAATTAAATCAGCCTCAAAATCAAGGAGCAACAATTCTTGTAGCTGACGAGAACTTCGGATGTGGTTCGTCACGTGAACACGCGCCATGGGCGCTTTTAGACTATGGGTTTCGTGCCATTATCGCACCTTCATTTGCGGATATTTTCAAACAAAACTGTCTGAAAAATGGTATTTTACCTATTGTTTTACCAAAAGAAGATGTTTCCTATTTAATGAAAGAGTCTCAAAGTGCTTCTTACGCCTGTACAATCGATCTTCATCAGCAAAAAATTACCGATGAAGCAGGCTTTGAACGTACGTTTGATATCAATAGTCATTGGAAATATATGCTTGTTAACGGATATGATGAAATTGGCTATACGCTTTCTTTTGAAGACGACATTTCTGCTTATGAAGCAAAAACGGTAAGATATTAACCAAAAATCGAGCAAAATTATGATTTTGCTCGATTTTTTTGCGTTCCGTTAATCGAATTGCTAAACTGTAAAGCAAATGGACCGCGAAGTGGGGAGAAAACATGTCGAATGAACAACAAAACAAAATTGTAGCTTTTCCTCTATTAAAAGAACGGTTGGTTGAAAAAGCTACAGATCATATGCAGCACAAGCAATTTCAAGAAGCACTTCCTTTATTTGAGCAGGCCTACGAACTTGATAATAAGCATCATGAAATTTTGCTTGGCCTTGTTATTTGTCACGTGGAGCTCGGTGATGCAGGTATAGCCAAGGAATTGTGTGAGCAAATGCTGAAAGAAGATATTGGCGATTATTATCATAATTTGCAAATGTACCTCATGGTGTTAATTCAGCTTGGTCACTATCATGAAGGATATGTCACTCTACAAGCAGTTATTCAAGAACACAAACTCCCATCTGAACATGCTGAACAGCTTTATCAGCTATTGGAGTTCTGCAAAAATAGAATGAATCAAGAACAAGTCATAGAAGAACAAACAGAAGAAGAACAGCTAGAGCAGTTTAAATCATTCACAGCTCTAGACAATATTCAGGATCAGCTTGAATGGGTTCATTCATTAAAAACAAAGAGAATTGAAAAGCAGCGCTTCTTTCTGGAACAGCTATTTTCATCTGAAGCTATTCACCCTATCGTAAAAACAGTCGCTTTAAAAACAGTCATGGAAGAAGAAGTAGATATTGATTTTATGATTACTAAGTTTGGAGAAACGAAAAAAGTAAATGCGCTTCAGCTTCAACGAACAACACCGTATTTGTTTGCCGAGCAAGTAGAAGGGCAGCTGACGGAAAAGCTGGAGCATGAAAATCCTACATTGCTGCAGGTTGCCGTTGAAATATGGCAGCGTCATTTATTTATTACATTTCCGTTTTTACCGGGTGATAATGTAAAACTTTGGACAGCAGCGGTGTATGCTGTTAGTCTGATGATGCAAGGAGAAGAGTCAGATGCAGCTGTAGCAGAGGAAGACGGAAGTTTCTCCGCAGCTGAATTAAGAAAGGCAATTAAAGAGCTAAAAGAAATTGAAGAAATTTCTTTTATATAAAATGTGGTGTTTAGTTGAAACGTCATTGTTGTATGTTATAATATAATGGTTGTAAAATGCACTTAAATACGTATAGTAGAATTTCATCTTTACATTACATTCCTACTTACTTTAAAGTAATAGGGAGTTAAATAGATAATGATTGAGGGTTGAACTGATAGGCTATCTGCATTATCTAGTTTAGAAATCACTACTTAAAATGATTTTGGAGGGAAACATTCATGTCTGCAAAATGGGAAAAACAAGAAGGAAATCAAGGCGTTTTAACAGTAGAAGTTGAAGCTGCTGAGTTTGATAAAGCCTTAGATAAAGCATTCACAAAAGTTGTAAAACAAGTAAACGTACCAGGGTTCCGTAAAGGTAAAATGCCTCGTCCACTTTTCGAAAAACGTTTTGGCGTAGAATCTTTATACCAAGATGCACTAGACATCTTATTACCTGAAGCTTATAGCAATGCAATTGTTGAAGCTGGTATCGAGCCGGTTGATCGTCCAGAAATCGATGTTGAAACAATCGAAAAAGGACAACCTCTAGTTTTCACTGCTAAAGTAACTGTTAAGCCTGAAGTTAAATTAGGCGAATACAAAAACTTAGAAGTAGAAAAAGTAGATACAACTGTAACAGATGAAGACGTTGAAGCTGAATTAAAAACACTTCAAGAGCGTCACGCTGAACTAGTTGTTAAAGAAGAAGGAACTGTAGCTGAAGGTGATACAGCTGTAATCGACTTTGAAGGTTTCGTTGATGGCGAAGCATTCGAAGGCGGAAAAGGCGAAAACTATTCTTTAGAAATCGGTTCTAACACATTCATCCCTGGCTTTGAAGAGCAACTAGTTGGTCTTGAAGTAGGCGCTGAAAAAGAAGTGGAAGTAACATTCCCTGAAGAGTATCACGCTGAAGAGCTAGCTGGTAAAGCTGCTAAATTCAAAGTGAAATTACACGAAATCAAATCTAAAGAGCTTCCAGCTTTAGACGATGAGTTTGCAAAAGACGTAGATGAAGAAGTAGAAACTTTAGAAGCGTTAAAAGCAAAAACAAAAGAAAAATTACAAAGCGATAAAGAGAATCAAGCGGAATCAGCTCTTCGCGACACTTTAGTAGAAAAAGCTGCTGAAAACGCTGAAGTAGAAATTCCAGAAGCAATGTTCAATACTGAAATGGATCGTATGATGCAAGAGTTTGAACAACGTTTACAAATGCAAGGTCTTAACCTTGAACTTTACTTCCAATTCTCAGGTCAAGATGAAAAAGCTCTTCGCGACCAAATGCGTCCGGATGCTGAAAAGCGTGTGAAAATCAACTTAACGCTAGAAGCTATTTCAAAAGCTGAAAATCTTGAAGTAAGCGAAGAAGAAGTAGAAAAAGAATTAGAAAACATGGCAGGAATGTACAACATGCCTGTCGAAGAAATTAAGAAAGTGCTTGGCAGTCTTGATAGCATTAAAGAAGACATGAAAGTACGTAAAGCAGTTGAATTTCTTGTAGAAAACAGCAAAGCTGTTGCATAATAGTAAGTAAGAAACAAGGCGCGACTTGATCGTGCCTTGTTTTATAAACTTCAATAGTTTTTTTATATCATAACCAACACCGTAGAAGCAGCTTTAACCCATTGTTTGAAATCCGTGGTTATGAAATAGGCCCAATAAGAGGACACTATATAATAGCAGATCTCCATTCTGTTATGCTCATCAACAACATATACATAAAACGTTTTAGTATCTATTCAAGAAAATGTATGGTAAAATGCAATACAAATCTTTTCATAGCGCTTTTACTATGTAATAAAGAGGGGCATTTACCTACAAATAGATGAGTTGTTCATGTTGTTGGGCTATAGCGCGGATAGAAATCAGCTTCGAGCACTTTAGTAAATACTACAAGGGGTGAAAATTATGTTTAAATTTAACGATGAAAAAGGGCAGTTAAAATGCTCATTTTGTGGTAAAACACAAGAACAAGTACGCAAGTTAGTTGCGGGTCCAGGTGTTTACATATGCGATGAATGTATTGAACTTTGCACGGAAATCGTAGAAGAAGAGTTAGGTACAGAAGAAGAAGTAGAATTTAAAGATGTACCAAAACCAAAAGAAATTCGTGACATTTTAGATGAGTATGTAATTGGTCAAGAGGATGCGAAAAAATCGTTATCCGTTGCGGTATACAACCATTACAAACGAATCAATTCAAACAGTAAAATTGATGACGTTGAGTTATCAAAAAGTAATATTGCATTAATTGGACCTACAGGAAGCGGTAAAACTTTACTAGCTCAAACATTGGCTCGTATTTTAAACGTACCGTTTGCGATTGCAGATGCAACATCTCTAACAGAAGCGGGTTATGTAGGAGAAGATGTTGAAAACATCTTATTAAAATTAATTCAATCAGCTGATTACGATGTGGAGAAAGCTGAAAAAGGTATCATCTACATCGATGAAATTGATAAAGTAGCGCGTAAGTCTGAAAACCCATCTATTACACGTGATGTATCAGGTGAAGGTGTGCAGCAGGCTCTTCTTAAAATCTTAGAAGGTACTGTAGCAAGTGTTCCTCCTCAAGGTGGACGCAAACATCCTCATCAAGAATTTATTCAAATTGATACAACAAATATCTTATTTATTTGCGGTGGTGCATTTGACGGAATCGAACCTATTATTAAGCGCCGTCTAGGTAAAAAAGTAATTGGTTTCGGTTCAGAAACAAAACAACAAGACTTTACAGAAAAAGAGTTACTAGCAAAAGTATTACCGGAAGATTTATTAAAATTTGGTTTAATTCCAGAGTTTATTGGTCGTTTACCGGTTACTGCTAGCTTAGTGCCTCTTGATGAAGAAGCGCTAGTTGAGATTTTAACAAAACCGAAAAATGCACTAGTGAAACAATATCAAAAAATGCTTGAACTTGATGACGTTGAACTTGAGTTCGAAGACGAAGCTTTAGTAGAAATTTCTAAAAAAGCGATCGAGCGTAAAACAGGTGCTCGTGGTCTACGTTCAATCATTGAAGGTATTATGTTAGATGTAATGTTTGATCTTCCTTCACGTGATGATATTACAAAATGTATTATCACAGGTGAAACTGTTCGTGATCAAGCGGCTCCTAAGTTCGTATTAGAAGACGGATCTACTATTCAAGAAGGCAGCAAAACATCAGCATAAAAAAAGCCGGGTACTCAAATTGAGTACCCGGCTTTTTTCTGTTGATGAAGGACAACTAAATTTTACTTTTTACTAGAATCTTGTTTATTCCTACTGTTGCAGGGAGATAATAACTGATAATTATCTTACTAAACTGCGCAGGAGGTTTATCTATGAACTGGACGAATATTGCCTTAATGGTCCAACTCTTTTTTGGTATCATCATTGGCTTATATTTTTGGAATTTATTACGCAATCAGCGTACGCAAAAAGTCTCAATTGACCGGGATTCAAAAAAAGAAATGGAGCAATTGCAGAAAATGAGAGCCATCTCTTTAACCGAGCCGCTTGCCGAACGTGTGAGGCCGTCTAGCTTCTCCGATATTGTCGGACAAGAGGATGGAATTCGGTCACTAAAGGCTGCCCTTTGCGGTCCTAATCCACAGCACGTGATTGTATACGGGCCGCCTGGAGTAGGAAAAACAGCAGCAGCACGTTTAGTGTTAGAAGAAGCGAAAAAAAATAAAAAATCACCTTTTAAACAAGCAGCTGTATTTGTAGAGTTAGATGCAACTACGGCGCGTTTTGATGAGCGAGGCATTGCTGATCCTTTAATTGGGTCAGTTCATGATCCCATTTACCAAGGAGCAGGAGCTATGGGCCAGGCTGGAATTCCGCAGCCAAAACAAGGAGCAGTTACAGATGCACACGGGGGAATTTTATTTATTGATGAAATTGGAGAACTCCATCCTATTCAGATGAATAAGCTGTTAAAGGTTCTAGAAGATCGAAAAGTATTTATGGAAAGCGCCTATTACAGCGAAGAAAACACACAAATCCCGACACATATTCACGATATTTTTCAAAATGGTTTGCCAGCAGACTTTCGTTTGATTGGTGCGACGACTAGAACACCTAATGAAATTCCGCCTGCCATTCGTTCCAGATGCGTAGAGGTATTTTTCCGTGAACTTGATCGCGACGAAATTATTACAGTTGCAAAAAAAGCAGCAAATAAAGTAAGAATGGATATATCAGAAGAGGGTTTATCTCTGTTTTCTACATATGCACGCAATGGACGTGAAACGGTTAATATGATGCAAATTGCGGCTGGATTAGCGATATCAGAGGAACGAACGGACATTAAAAATGAAGATATTGAGTGGATTGTTCATTCTAGTCAACTATCTCCAAGACATGATCCGAAAATTGCAGATGAGGAAAAAGTAGGGCTCATTAATGGATTAGCGGTGTACGGGCCCAACTCTGGAGCACTTTTAGAAATTGAAGTCAAAGCGATTCCTGCAAAAGAGAAAGGGAACATTATTATTACGGGTATCGTTGAAGAGGAAAGTATAGGGACTCAAGGGAAGTCTATTCGCCGTAAAAGTATGGCTAAAAGCTCAATTGAAAATGTCATAACTGTTCTTCGCTCAATGGATGTTCCTGCCGATGAGTATGATATTCATGTAAACTTTCCGGGAGGCGTTCCGATTGATGGACCTTCTGCGGGTATTGCTATGGCAACAGGTATCTACTCAGCGATTTATGAAGTTCCAATCAAACATACGGTAGCAATGACAGGAGAAATTGGTCTGCACGGCAACGTAAAGCCAATTGGCGGCGTAATTCCAAAAATCAAGGCAGCTAAACAAGCAGGCGTTCAGACGGTGATTGTGCCAAAAGAAAATATGAATGCAATGGTAGAAAAGGTAAAAGGTATCGATATTATTCCTGTCCATCATTTAACAGAGGTGTTCGAACAAGCACTATTGTCTGTACATGAGCATGTTGCACATTTGTCGGTAGATCCAGCTATTTCAACTAGAGAATCTAGCTAATTCTATCATGATAATTAAAAATTAATGGTCGGATGAATATTCATCGCCTTTTTCGCGTATAAAACCTTTATACACAGCCAACGAAAAAGGCGTTTTTTTATGAAAAGAGCTTAAAAAGATATATTTTGCCTTTTAATTCTTTCTCATGGTACAATTAGTAATTACTATTGTTAGACATGTGTATACAAATGAGATAAAATTGTTAAAAGAATTCACACTTTACATACTTTAATTGACGAGCATTGGAGGTGTTCATTGCATGGCAGAAAAAGAAAAATTGACAATGCCGCTATTGCCTTTACGAGGTTTGATCGTCTATCCGACAATGGTGCTTCATTTAGATGTTGGGCGAGATAAATCTGTGCAAGCATTAGAAAAAGCAATGATGGATGATCACTTAGTTTGTTTAGTATCACAAAGAGATATGGGTATCGATGAACCAACAAAAGAGGATTTATATAGAACTGGTACGTTAGCAAAAATTAAACAAATGCTAAAGCTGCCGAATGGAACGATGCGCGTCTTAGTAGAAGGACTAAATCGCGTAACCGTTACAGAATTTGAAGACAGCGAAGAATATTTTGTTGTGCACGTGGAAAAGCAAAACGAAGAACATCAGGTTGATGTAGAAGATAAAGCGCTGATGCGCACGCTTTTAGATTATTTCGAACAATACATAAAACTTTCCAAAAAGGTGTCGGTTGAAACTCTTTCAACCGTAAGTGACATTGAAGAACCAGGAAGATTAGCGGATATTGTAGCTTCTCATTTACCAATAAAAATTCAGCTTAAACAAGAAATTTTAGAAATAACTGATGTGAAAGAAAGATTAAATACGATCATTTCGCATATTCAAGACGAGCAAGAAGTTTTGCAGCTGGAGAAAAAAATTGGACAGCGTGTAAAGAAATCAATGGAACGCACTCAGAAAGAGTATTATCTTCGTGAGCAAATGAAGGCGATTCAAAAAGAGCTTGGAGACAAAGAAGGAAAGACGGGAGAAGTAGCAACACTTCGCGAAAAAATTGAAGCAAGTGGGATGACGGACCATGTCAAACAAGTGGCGTTTAAAGAATTGGATCGCTATGAAAAAATTCCTGCTACCTCCGCTGAAAGCTCAGTCATTCGAAATTATATCGAGTGGTTGATTGCGCTACCTTGGACAAATGAAACGGAAGATACGCTCAATATTCATAATGCTGAACAAGTACTGAACGATGAGCACTATGGCCTTGAAAAAGTGAAGGAACGCGTATTAGAATATCTAGCCGTGCAGCAGTTGACAAAATCTCTTAAAGGTCCTATTTTATGTTTAGCAGGGCCTCCTGGCGTAGGGAAAACATCCCTAGCCCGTTCAATTGCTACGTCTCTAGATCGTCATTTTGTACGAGTGTCTCTAGGCGGCGTGAGAGATGAGTCAGAAATCCGCGGTCATCGTCGCACGTACGTGGGAGCTATGCCTGGACGCATTATTCAAGGAATGAAAAAAGCAGGAACGATTAATCCGGTATTTCTGCTTGATGAAATCGATAAAATGTCAAATGATTTCCGAGGAGACCCGTCTTCTGCTTTGTTAGAAGTATTGGATCCTGAACAAAACCATAATTTCAGCGATCACTATATAGAAGAAACGTATGATTTATCAAAAGTGATGTTCGTGGCTACAGCTAATAACTTAGCTACAATTCCGGGGCCGCTGCGCGATCGAATGGAAATTATTCAAATTGCTGGTTACACGGAGCTGGAAAAGCTTGAAATCGCGAAGCGTCACCTATTGCTGCGTCAGCTAGAAAATCACGGACTGCAAAAGGGCAATTTGCAGATTCGCGATGACGCGTTAACAGCAATCATCCGTTTATATACGAGAGAAGCTGGTGTTCGTAACCTTGAACGCGAAATTGCTTCCATTTGTCGAAAAGCAGCTCGTATCGTAGTCTCTGGCGAGAAAAAACGCGTGGTGGTGACGGCCAAAACGCTTGAAGAATTCCTTGGTAAGCCTAGGTTCCGTTACGGACAGGCTGAGACGGAAGATCAAGTCGGCGTTGCTACAGGTCTTGCTTACACAACTGTAGGAGGAGACACGCTAGCCATTGAAGTAAGCTTGTCCCCTGGTAAAGGAAGACTAGTGCTAACCGGAAAGCTTGGAGATGTGATGAAAGAATCAGCTCAGGCAGCATTTAGCTACGTGCGTTCAAATGCAGAGAAACTAGGAATTGATGAAAAGTTTTATGAAAAACATGATATTCATATCCATGTTCCAGAAGGAGCTGTACCAAAGGATGGACCTTCTGCAGGAATTACCATTGCCACTGCTCTAGTATCAGCACTAACGGGGAAACCAGTGCGTAGAGAAGTAGGAATGACAGGAGAAATTACACTAAGAGGTCGCGTATTACCAATCGGCGGTTTAAAAGAAAAGTCACTTAGTGCACATCGTGCCGGATTAACTAAAATATTAATCCCTCATGATAATGAACGTGATATTGAAGATATCCCTGACAGTGTACAAGAGGAATTAGACATCGTTCTTGTGTCACATGTGGACCAAGTATTGGAACATGCGCTAGTAGGAGAGGTAAAATGAAAGTAACTCAAGCCGATATTGTCATCAGTGCTGTACGCCCTGAACAATATCCTAAAGAAAACCTGCCAGAGTTTGCGTTAGCAGGCCGTTCAAATGTAGGAAAATCATCTTTTATTAATAAGATGCTCAATCGCAAAAGCTTAGCGCGTACGTCGTCTAAGCCTGGAAAAACTCAAACGCTTAACTTCTTTTTAATTAATGAAATCCTTCACTTTGTAGACGTACCTGGCTACGGATTTGCAAAAGTGTCTAAAAAAGAGCGTGAAGCATGGGGGAAAATGATTGAAACGTATTTAACAAATCGTGAGCAGCTTAAAGCTGTGTTAATGATTGTTGATCTACGCCATGCACCTTCAAAGGATGACGTTATGATGTATGAGTTTTTGAAGCACCATGACCTTCCCGTTATGGTTATTGCGACGAAGGCTGATAAAATTCCTAAAGGAAAATGGCAAAAGCACTTAAAAGTAGTGAGAGAAACGCTGGACTTGGATCCAAATGATGAATTAATTCATTTCTCATCTGAAACAGGTGAAGGAAAAGATAAAGCGTGGAAATCTTTGCAGTACCGCATGACTCACTAAACAAAGGAATAGAAGCTAAAAAAATGGAACGTTTATCATCACTCTAACAGGAAGTGAGTCAAACGTTCCATTTTTTTAACTTGTTTACATAGATTACTTTCGTTTGAAAAATAATAAATATAGCCCAACTAGTAACAATAAAATAGGCCAGAAGGTTGTTAAATAATTTACGCCGTCTTCAACTTTTGGCAAAAATAGTTTAAGACGGTCTGAAAACATCATTAAAATGGCAATAATTAAAAGGGTGCCGCCTTGGAAAAAGCCTGATTTGGCTTTTCTAGCACTAAGTAAAAAGCTAATGGCCACCATAAAAACGACCATGCTAATATTCGTAGGCCAAAAGGGAATTTGTTCACTTACATAGAAATGAATACCTAAAGTGATTAATATGTAGCTTGCAAGCAAGTTTGAATGATCTTGAGATAAAGCAGACTCAGTTAATAGGGCTGCTCCTATTAAAATTAACAGTACAGGCCACGTGTATACCTTTGCTGCAATGCTCATATGTAGTTCATTCAGTAAGAAAAAGATTCCAAATCCAACTAGTAAGACACCAAAAAACATTGATTGCTTTTTCATAGTAACCTCCAGGTGTTTCAAAACAGAAAACGTGATAAAACGCTGCTTTTTTGATACAATTTATTACGGAATAACAGTTAATATCTTAACACATGTTTTCAAAGACTGTTCACATTTTTTTTTCGAATGACTTATAGAACATGTTATAATAGTTAGAGATAAGGCGAAGCTTACATCTGTGTGATGTTCGCCGTTTTTTACGAATAGTAGAATGAAGAACGCCGGATTTCACGGGCAGTTATCTCACTGTAGCTCTTTGGAAATTTAGGGGTTACTGCCCGTCAAATTCGGATAAATAAGCACATTTCAATTATAGGGGGTATGTACAAATGCATATTATAGCAGTCGGCTTAAACTTTCGAACAGCCCCTGTTGAAATAAGAGAAAAGCTTAGTTTCAATGAGCAAGAACTAGCATCTGCCATGAAAACGTTAAGCGGCCAAAAAAGTATTTTGGAAAACATCATTGTTTCAACATGCAATCGTACGGAAATTTATGCTGTTGTTGATCAATTACACACGGGCCGTTATTATGTAAAAGCATTTTTAGCTGAATGGTTCGGAATAGATAAAGAAGAGTTTTCACCTTATTTAACCATCTATGAAAATGATGGAGCCATCGAACATTTATACCGAGTAGCATGTGGATTAGATTCAATGGTGATTGGTGAAACACAAATTCTTGGACAAGTGCGTTCAAGCTTTTTGCTTGCTCAAGAAGAAGAAACAATTGGAACGGTTTTTAATCAGCTGTTTAAACAAGCTGTGACATTAGCCAAAAAAGCTCATCATGAAACAGAAATTGGTGCAAATGCAGTTTCTGTCAGCTATGCAGCCGTAGAGCTTGCTAAAAAGATTTTTGGAGACTTATCATCCAAACATGTGTTGATTCTTGGTGCGGGAAAAATGGGTCAGCTTGCCGTACAAAATTTATATGGCAGCGGAGCTAAAAAAGTAACGGTAGTGAATCGGACATTTGAAAAGGCACAAGAGCTAGCAAACCGTTTTTCTGGAGAAGCCAAACCATTTGCTGATCTTCAACATGCTTTAAGCGAAGCAGATATCTTAATTAGTTCAACAGGAGCTAATGACTATGTAGTAACGAAACAAATGATGAGTGAAGCTGAGCGTACGCGTAAAGGTCGTCCATTGTTTATGGTAGACATCGCCGTTCCGCGTGACTTAGATCCGGAACTAGATGAGCTAGAGACGGTCTTTTTATACGATATCGACGATTTAAACGGGATTGTAGAATCCAATTTGCAAGAGCGTCAAAAAGCTGCGGATGAAATTGAAATTATGCTTGAAGCTGAAATTGTTGCTTTCAAGTCTTGGCTTGGTACATTAGGCGTTGTGCCTGTTATTTCTGCACTTCGTCAAAAAGCACTTACCATTCAAGCTGAAACGATGAAAAGCATTGATCGTAAGCTCCCAGATTTATCTGATCGTGAGCGCAAAGTTTTAAATAAACATACAAAAAGTATAATTAATCAACTTCTTCGCGATCCAATTTTACACGCGAAAGAATTGGCTGGAGAGAAACATGCTGAAGAGTCTTTAGAGCTGTTCATGAAGATTTTTAATATTGAACAGGAAGTTGCTTTGCAAAAAGAAAAAGAAGAGCAGCTTCGTACATCGATTACGTCTCATTCAGTAGCTTATCAGTCTTAAGTGAGGATTGAATAATGGTTGATATGGAATTAACCAGAATCTATGAATTGATTGTGATTTTATACGCCGCGAGCGTTTTATTATATTTTATTGATTTTGTACAAAATAACCGGAAGGCAAACTCGATAGCCTTCTGGTTACTTTCTATTGTGTGGGTTTTGCAAACAGCCTTTTTAATTTTACGAATGTTTGAGACGGGAAGGTTTCCTATTCTTACCGTTTCTGAAGGGCTGTATTTTTACGCGTGGGTGTTAATTACTCTTTCACTTGTGATTAATCGTCTGTTCCGCGTTGATTTTATGGTATTTTTTACAAATGTGATTGGTTTCTTAATTATGGCTATTCATACGTTTGCTCCACTTGAAACATACACTGCTGTCCAGTCGGAGCGCCTTGTGTCAGAATTATTAATCATCCATATTACCATGGCTATTTTATCTTACGGCGCTTTTTCAGTCTCTTTTGTTTTTTCCGCTCTGTATCTTGTTCAGTATAATTTATTGAAAAAGAAGAAATGGGGCAAGCGCTTGCTAAGAATTGAAGATTTAACAAAGCTAGATTACATGTCCTATGTATTGATTTTAATTGGTGTACCGCTGTTATTGCTTTCGTTAATCTTAGGAATCATATGGGCTTATATTAAATACGTAGATTTTCATTGGTACGATACAAAAGTGTTAGGTTCATTTTTAATGTTTGTTGCATACAGCGCTTACTTGTATGCTAGACTGCGTAGAGGTATTCAAGGAAAGGCAATCGCGATGTGGAATATTGGATTGTTCTTAGTCTTACTTATTAATTTCTTTTTATTTGGCAGTTTATCGAATTTTCACTTTTGGGGTTCGTAATTAGGAGGACAACATGCGAAAAATTATTGTCGGCTCTCGTCGAAGCAAACTTGCGTTAACACAGACCAAGTGGGTCATTGAACAGTTAAAAAAACAAGGTCTTCCTTTTGAATTTGAAATTAAAGAAATGGTGACAAAAGGGGATCAAATTTTAAATGTAACGCTGTCCAAAGTAGGCGGTAAAGGTCTTTTTGTAAAAGAAATTGAACAAGCCATGTTAGATAAAGAAATTGATATGGCCGTTCATAGTATGAAAGATATGCCGGCTGTTTTGCCAGAAGGATTAACGATTGGATGTATTCCTTTACGAGAAGATCATCGTGATGCGCTTATCTCAAAAAATGGTGAGCGATTTGAGGAGCTACCAAGCGGTGCTGTGATTGGGACAAGCAGCTTGCGTCGAGGGGCACAGCTTCTATCTATGCGTTCAGATATCGAAATTAAATGGATTCGAGGAAATATCGACACACGCCTAGAGAAATTAAAAAATGAGGATTACGATGCGATTATCTTGGCCGCTGCAGGGTTATCTCGTATGGGCTGGTCGAAAGATACGGTCACTCAGTACCTAGAGCCGGAAATAAGCGTTCCCGCCGTAGGACAAGGAGCTTTAGCTATCGAATGCCGAGAAAATGACCATGAATTATTATCGCTTCTTCAAACTCTAAATCATGATGAAACGGCTCGTGCTGTTAGAGCTGAACGCGTATTTTTAAAAGAGATGGAAGGCGGATGCCAAGTGCCGATTGCGGGTTATGGTCGTATATTGGACGGCGGAAACATTGAGCTAACGTCGCTAGTCGCGTCTCCTGATGGCAAAACGATTTACAAAGAGCACATTACGGGAAAAGACCCCGTTGCTATCGGTTCAGAAGCTGCTGAGCGCTTAACATCTCAAGGAGCTAAGCTTTTAATTGATCGTGTAAAAGAGGAGCTGGACAAATAATGAGTCATGAGGCTCCTCTTTTTTTGAAAAAAGTTTTGATTACAAGAGAAGCGAAGCAGGCTCATTCATTTGCAGCACAGATTAAAAAGCTTGGAGGCATACCTTTAAGCTTACCAGTCCTCACGTTCGCACGTTCTAACAATGAAAAAGAAGTGGAAAATGTCCTGCTGTCGATTGACGGTTTTGATTGGATTGTTTTTACAAGTCAAAACGGCATTTCTTTTTTCTTTGAATGGCTAAAAGAGTTAAATATCAGCTGGAGTGCTTTAAAAAGATTAAAAGTGGCTGCGGTTGGAGAAAAAACCGCAAAATTGCTAGAAAAACACGATGTTAACGTACAGCTTGTTCCAAAAGAATACGTTGCGGAATCACTTCTTGAGTCGTTAAAAGCAAATGTGTCACATCACGAGCGAGTTCTCCTTGTACGAGGACAATTAGCCCGCTCTGTTTTAAAAGATGGGTTAAAAGAGTGTGAGGTAACGGATTTAGTTGTATATCAGACCATTCGAAATCAAGACTCTGAAGGCTTGGTTAAGCAACATTTAGAAACAGGAATTGATGCCATTACTTTTACAAGTTCTTCTACAGTGAGATTTTTTGTCGAGTCAGTTAAAGATATTCCGAATTGGCTTGAGCTGATAAATAGAACCAAAGTTGTTTGCATCGGTCCTATTACGAGTCAGACAGCGAGCGAATATGGAATTAAGCATCTTGTTCCTAACACATACACAATAAATGGTATGATAGATATGTTGGTTAGTTGTTTTGAATAATAAAGGAGGATTTTAACATGAAAGATTTACAATTTACACGTCATCGTCGTCTTCGTAATTCTGTAAATATGCGTGCGCTTGTACGTGAAACACATTTACATCCTGAAGACTTTATATATCCTATTTTTATTGTAGAAGGTGAACAAAAAAGAAATGCTGTAAAATCAATGCCAGGTGTGGATCAAATTTCTTTAGACTACTTGAATGATGAAATCCAACAGTTAGTCGATTTAGGAATCAAGTCAGCTATGGTATTTGGTGTTCCAGCTGAAAAAGATGCGGTCGGCTCACAGGCATACCATGACCACGGAATTGTCCAAAAAGGTATTCGTCAAATTAAAGAAAATTTTCCAGACTTTGTTGTTATCGCAGATACATGCTTGTGTCAATACACAGATCATGGCCACTGTGGTGTAATTGAAGACGGAAAAATCTTAAACGATCCTAGCCTTGACTTATTAGCGCGTACAGCGGTTAGTCAAGCTAAAGCAGGAGCGGATATTATTGCGCCTTCAAACATGATGGACGGTTTCGTGGCAGCTATTCGCCATGGTCTAGATGAAGCTGGATTTGAAGATGTGCCTGTGATGTCTTATGCTGTTAAATATGCATCTGCTTTTTACGGACCATTCCGCGATGCAGCGCATTCTTCTCCTCAATTTGGAGACCGTAAAACATATCAAATGGACCCAGCCAATCGCTTAGAAGCACTTCGAGAAGCGGAATCTGATGTCGAAGAAGGAGCAGATTTCTTAATTGTAAAACCAGCTCTATCTTATTTAGACATTATGCGCGATGTGAAAAATACGTTTAATTTACCGGTAGTGGCTTATAATGTGAGCGGTGAATATTCAATGATTAAAGCGGCAGCTCAAAACGGCTGGGTAAATGAAAAAGAGATTGTTCTTGAAAAATTAATTAGCATGAAGCGTGCAGGAGCGGATTTAATTGTAACGTATCATGCTAAAGACGCAGCACGCTGGTTATCTGACAAGTAATTAAGGAGGCTTACACATGAGAAGTTATGAAAAGTCAAAAGCAGCTTTTTTAGAAGCGCAGCAATTAATGCCGGGTGGAGTAAACAGTCCTGTTCGTGCATTTAAATCAGTAGATATGGATCCTATTTTTATGGAACGAGGAAAAGGCGCTACGATTTACGATATTGACGGCAACAAATATATTGACTACGTCTTATCATGGGGACCTTTAATTCACGGACATTCCAACGATCAAGTAGTTGAAGCAGTAAAAAAAGTAACGGAATCTGGTACAAGCTTTGGTGCACCAACATTAATTGAAAATGAGCTTGCTAAGGTTGTGATTGAGCGCGTTCCTTCAATCGAAATCGTCCGTATGGTGAGTTCAGGTACGGAAGCAACGATGAGCGCACTGCGTTTAGCTCGTGGCTATACGGGCCGCAACAAAATTTTAAAATTTGAAGGCTGTTACCATGGACACGGTGACTCTCTTCTCATTAAAGCTGGCTCAGGCGTTGCAACGTTAGGCCTACCAGATAGCCCGGGAGTGCCTGAAGGAATCGCTAAAAACACGATTACAGTGCCGTACAATGATCTAGAAAGCGTACAATATGCTTTTAAAGAATTCGGAGATGACATTGCTGGAGTAATCGTTGAACCGGTAGCAGGAAATATGGGTGTGGTACCGCCTCAGCCAGGTTTCTTACAAGGGCTTCGTGATATCACATCAGAATATGGCTCACTGCTCATCTTTGATGAAGTGATGACAGGGTTCCGCGTAGCATACAACTGTGCACAGGGCTACTATAACATTACGCCTGACTTAACTTGCTTAGGAAAAGTAATCGGTGGTGGTTTACCAGTAGGTGCTTACGGTGGTAAAGCTGAAATTATGGAGCGAGTTGCACCAAGCGGCCCGATTTATCAAGCAGGTACATTATCAGGTAATCCGCTTGCGATGACAGCTGGATACGAGACGTTAACGCAGCTGACACCTCAATCCTACGATGAGTTCATTCGTAAAGCAGATCGCTTAGAAGAAGGATTGATGGCAGCAGCTGAAAAATATGATGTGCCGTTTACGGTAAACCGAGCTGGTTCAATGATCGGTTTCTTCTTTACAAACGAGCAGGTAATAAATTACGAAACAGCGAAAACATCGAATTTAGATTATTTTGCAGCTTACTATCGTGAAATGGCTAATGAAGGCGTGTTTTTACCTCCTTCTCAATTCGAAGGAATGTTTTTATCAACTTCTCATACAGATGCAGACATTGAACATACAATTGCAGCAGCTGAAAAAGCTTTTTCGAAGTTACGTGGATAAACAGATAAATAAGATTGACTTTTATATCAAAGCTTACGGAGTATTCCGTAAGCTTTTTTAGTTTTAAAGACATATTTTAATTTATTTGTTCATACATCTTTAATGACCGCGCTATTACCTGGCGGGTGTTGGAAGGGGGAGAACAATTTGTCGCAGGATAATTTATCATGTCTGCGTTTTTCCGTAGAAGAATCAGTATGGTTTCAAAAAGGACAGGAAGTCTCACAACTTTTGTCTATCTCCTTAGAGCCTCAAGTATCTATTCAAGAATATGACCAATACGTGTCTATTCGAGGAGCATTACAATTAACAGGTGAATACGAAACGTACGAGGGAGAGCACTCGTTACGCGAATATACAGATGAGAATCAAGTGCAATCTATCTCTGTCCGTGAAGACGGAACGGCTGAATTATCACATCAATTTCCTGTTGATATTACCATTCCTAAAAATCGTATTCAAAGTATTGAAGACGTATATGTATCTATTGATTTATTTGATTATGAATTGCCAGGTACAAATCAGCTGCAGCTAATGGCTGACTTGTCCATCACAGGATTGTACGGAGAACAGCATGAAGAACGAGAAGAAGAGGAAGAGTTTTCGGAGGAACAGCACATCGTCTCCTATGAAGAAGTGGACGATGATGAAGAGGTATATACTGAAAACGTTGCTCAAGAAGAAGAAGAACAAGAGGAACAAGAGTTTGACGTAAGCTATCGTGAAGCTCCCGTACTTTTAGAAGCAGAGGCTATTGAAGAAGAGCATTCAGAAGAGCCCCCTAGTTATTTTTCATCTGTATTTAAAAAAGAATCTCGTGCTGAGCCGGTCGTGGAATATGAAGAGGAAGCATATGAACCATTTGAAGTCGAAGTGAAAAAAGAGGCCCAAATCGAGGAAGAAAGAGAAGACAATGTGATTGAACTGTTTCAGCTTCGTCAAGAGCAAGAAAGCTTCGAAGAATCGCAAGCTAGTGAATTGAATACGTATGCTGACGTTCAACAAGAGGCTGAGCAAGAAGAAGCTGAACAAGAAGAGGAAAAGATTATTGTTGAATTTCGGAAAGAAGAAAATGAAAGCGGCCGAAATGAAAACGCCCTTTATTTAACAAAGCTCTTTTCCCGGGAAGAAGAAGCTTTTTCAACGTGGAAGCTTTGTATTGTTCAAGACGGAGATTCGCTTGATACAATAGCAAACCGCTATAATACGAATGTACAAAACATTTTACGAGTAAATAATTTAGAAGATGAATATGAGCTGGAAGAAGGAAGCATCTTAAATATTCCCGTTCGTTAAAGTCGGAAAGAAAACAGTTTTGACGCATATAATGTCTTAACTGTTTTCTTTATTTTTTACGAGGAAGGAGAATATAGATGCAGCGGACAGTAGCAGACTACAAAGTATTGTTAAAAGAATATGACTTAGATGTTGACTTTATCGAAGACTACGGAAAAGTAAAAAAAGTCTATACGAAAACCGGCGTGTTTGCGCTTAAAGAAATGGCGAATCATCAAGAACGAAATCAAAACTTCATTCAAAAGCTGCAGAATGTGTATCAAAAAGGATGGATGGGATTTGTCCCTATTTATCAAACGAAGCGTTCTCAGCCCATTGTTTCAGATGAAAGCGGCTCGTATTACTTAATGCCGTGGCTCCCGAATAATCCGACCGAAGAGCGTGATATTCGATATCATAAATTATTTCAAGAGCTTGCTAAGCTTCACGGCGCTTCGGCGCAGGAAGTAGAAGTGAAAAAAGAAGATATAGAAAATCATTATACATCGATGAAAGAAACGTGGGAAAAACGTCAGGAAGAGCTGAAGCAGTATGTAGTAGAATGCGAGAAGAAAGTGTATATGTCCCCGTTTGAATTGCATTACTGTACATTTTATTATGAAATGACAAGAGCGCTTGAGTTTGGTTTTGGAAAGCTCGATCAGTGGAACGATGAAATGGAAGAAAAGGAAAAGATCCGGCTGGTTACGTCTCATGGAAAGCTATCGGCTAAACATTTTATCTATGACGAACGGGGGAATGGTTTTTTTATTAATTTTGAACATGCAAAAGATGCTTCACCGATTTATGATTTGGTCTCATTTTATTTCCGTACTCTTCGCACATACCCAGTAACTACCTATGATAGCTATGAGTGGTTTAGTACGTATGAAAAACATTTTGCTCTCAGAGAAGAGGAACGGCTGCTTTTACACAGTTATTTGGCGTTTCCAGAACCTTTGTATCAGTGTATTGTTCAATATAGGCAGCATAAAGAAAGTAAAACAGAGCTTGAACATATGCAGTCATTTATTCGAGCATACTGGCTGACGAAAAACATTGAACAGCTCAATATTAAAATATTTGAAGTAGATCAGCAAAAAAAAATGGCAGCGGAAGCAGCTGCACAAGCCCAAGCGAACGAATAGCGCTTGGGTTTTTAAATCCAGTCCGAATATAAAGCAACTGCTAGTATGGCAAGCAATGCCAACAACAGTACATCAAAGGTTGTAGGGAAAAATAGTGTACGTATACCTTGAAAAATTGTTAAAGGAACAATAAACTGTCCACAAGCCGCTCCTGCTGTTTTGAGCCACCGCTGCAGCTGATACGAATTTACATTTATTCGTTTCTTCATTTGTACATGCCCCTTTCAATCCACGTGCTCAGGTTAAAGTAAGTATATGAAAAAAGAAAGAAATGGTGCCATTTTTTTGAGTGGGCTCTTCATTTTATTTCCAAAATTAGTGAGCGAATGAAAAAATAAAGAGCAGAACAAAAAAATTATGAATATAATCATAAAAAAATGGAGAAGATTATTGACGATTCAACATTTTTTCATATAGTATAATTAAGAGAAATTCATACATAAATACAGTGAATAGGAAGAGTACGGGATGTTCGTCTTTCAGAGAGAGAAATCAGCTGCTGTGAGATTTCTTAAGAATGTGCACTCGGAATGTCGCCTATGAGTAGCTTTTTTGAACAGCTGCATAGCTCAGTAGAAAAAGCCGGTTAATCAACCGTTATGAAATGAAGTGTATAGGCTTATCAAACGGGATACGTCTATAAAAAAAGGTGGTACCGCGAAATCAACTCCTTTCGTCCTTTTATTAGGAAAGGAGTTTTTTTATGTTTATAAAAGCTTTACACAGTTTCTAAAGACTGAAACTTTATATTATGGAGGTATACATTATGTCTGAAAAAGAAGTGACTCTTCCAACGAAGTATGATCCAAAAGCCGTTGAAGAAAATCGTTATCAGTATTGGTTAGACGGGAAGTTTTTTGAAGCAACAAATGACCCTGAAAAAGAGCCATATACAATTGTAATTCCACCCCCAAACGTAACGGGCAAGCTGCATTTAGGCCACGCTTGGGATACAACGTTACAAGACATCCTAACGCGTATGAAGCGCATGCAAGGCTATGACGTTTTGTGGCTTCCTGGCATGGACCATGCGGGGATTGCAACGCAGGCAAAAGTAGAAGAAAAGCTTCGCAGCGAAGGGAAAAGCCGCTACGATCTAGGCCGCGAAAATTTTGTAGCCGAAACGTGGAAATGGAAAGAAGAATATGCAAGCTTTATTCGCCAGCAGTGGTCGAAGCTAGGACTTGGCTTAGACTATTCACGCGAGCGCTTCACGCTTGATGAAGGCCTTTCTAAAGCAGTGCGCGAAGTATTCGTAACGCTTTACAAAAAAGGGTTAATCTATCGCGGAGAATATATCATTAACTGGGATCCAGCTACGAAAACAGCTCTTTCAGACATCGAGGTTATTTACAAAGATGTACAAGGTGCGTTTTATCATATGCGCTATCCGTTGGCAGATGGTTCTGGACATATCGAAATCGCAACAACTCGTCCTGAAACAATGCTAGGAGATACGGCTGTAGCTGTTCACCCTGAAGATGATCGCTATAAGCACTTAATTGGCAAAAAGGTTGTCCTTCCGATTGTAGGTCGTGAAATTCCAATCGTAGGCGATGATTATGTAGATATGGAATTCGGTTCTGGTGCGGTAAAAATTACGCCTGCTCATGACCCGAACGATTTTGAAATTGGAAACCGTCATAATTTAGAGCGTATTTTAGTGATGAATCAAGATGGTACGATGAATGACAAAGCAGGTAAATATGAAGGAATGGATCGTTTTGCTTGCCGTAAGCAAATTGTTAAAGACCTTCAAGAAGACGGTGTATTGTTCAACATTGAAGACCATATGCATTCAGTAGGTCACAGTGAACGAAGCGGCGCCGTTGTTGAACCTTATTTATCAACTCAGTGGTTTGTAAAAATGCAGCCGTTAGCAGATAAAGCAGTAGATCTTCAAAAACAAGAAGAAAAAGTAAACTTTGTGCCTGATCGTTTTGAAAAGACATACTTACACTGGATGGAAAATATTCGCGACTGGTGTATTTCGCGTCAGCTTTGGTGGGGACACCGTATTCCAGCTTGGTATCATAAAGAAACTGGAGAAGTATACGTAGATCATGAGGCTCCAGCAGATATCGAAAACTGGGAACAAGATTCAGATGTATTAGACACATGGTTCAGTTCAGCGCTATGGCCATTCTCAACAATGGGCTGGCCTGATGTGGATGCAGCTGATTTCAAACGCTACTACCCAACAAACGTGCTTGTAACGGGCTACGATATTATTTTCTTCTGGGTATCTCGTATGATTTTCCAAGGTCTTGAATTTACGGGTAAACGTCCGTTTGACGATGTACTCATTCACGGTCTTGTACGAGATGCTGAAGGTCGTAAAATGAGTAAATCACTTGGTAACGGTGTAGATCCAATGGAAGTAATCGAGAAATACGGTGCGGATTCTCTTCGTTACTTCTTATCTACAGGAAGCTCACCAGGACAAGATTTACGCTTCAGCTTTGAAAAAGTCGAAGCGACGTGGAACTTTGCAAATAAAATTTGGAATGCTTCTCGTTTTGCATTAATGAACATGGACGGCATCACATTTGAAGAGCTTGATTTATCAGGCGAAAAGTCTGTTGCTGATAAATGGATTTTAACGCGCTTAAATGAAACGATTGAGCACGTAACAAAATTAGCTGACAAATATGAATTTGGTGAAGTTGGACGCATTCTCTATAACTTTATTTGGGATGATTTCTGCGATTGGTACATTGAAATGGCTAAACTTCCTCTTTACGGAGAAGATGAAGCAGCTAAAAAGACAACTCGCTCAATTTTAGCTTATGTACTTGATAATACAATGCGACTTTTACATCCATTCATGCCGTTTATTACCGAAGAAATTTGGCAAAGCTTGCCGCATGAAGGCGAATCGATTACAGTAGCTAAATGGCCGGAAGTACGCCCTGAGCTTTCTGATAAAGAAGCTGCTAACGATATGCGTTTACTTGTAGATATTATCCGTGCTGTTCGTAACATTCGTGCTGAAGTGAACACGCCGATGAGCAAACAAGTAAAATTATTTATCAAAGCTAAAGATGAAAATATTCAAAACCAGCTTGAAAAGAACCGTGCGTATGTAGAACGTTTCTGTAATCCAAGTGAGCTTGTGATTTCAACAGATGTTTCATTAGATGAAAAAGCAATGACTGCTGTTGTAACAGGCGCAGAATTAATTTTACCTCTTGAAGGTTTAATTAATATCGAAGAAGAAATCGCCCGTTTAGAAAAAGAATACGACAAGTTAAACAAAGAAGTAGAACGTGTACAAAAGAAATTAAACAACCAAGGCTTTATTGCAAAAGCGCCTGCTAAAGTAGTAGAAGAAGAGCGTGCAAAAGAGCAGGATTATGTTGAAAAACGCGAAGCTGTTCAGTCTCGTATTGCTGAATTACGCGGATAATCAACGGGTTAATGAACCAACAGAAAAAGCGTGGCTTGTATAGCGACGCTTTTTCTCTACATAATAATAGCGATGGAAAAGAAAGGTGAATAAAAGATGATAACGACATATGAAGAAGCGCTTGATTGGATTCATAACAGACTTCGCTTTGGAATCAAGCCGGGGTTAGAACGAATGGAATGGATGCTAGAGCAGCTTGATTTTCCACAGCAAAATCTAAATGCTATTCATGTTGCTGGGACGAATGGTAAAGGTTCTACCGTTTCTTATTTGCGAAACATGTTAGAAGAAGCAGGGTATAAAGTTGGAACGTTTACTTCTCCTTATATCGAAACATTTAATGAGCGGATCAGCGTGAATGGACAGCCTATTTCAAATGAAGCAATGACCGCTCTTGTTCAGGAAATAAAGCCTGTTGTGGAGCGACTAGAACATACAAGCTTAGGATCAGCAACGGAATTTGAAGTGATTACAGTCATGGCTTTTCTTTATTTCGGCTATCATGAGTCAGTTGACTATGCTGTGTTTGAAACAGGTCTTGGAGGACGATATGACTCAACAAACGTTGTGAATCCTATGGTGAGTATTATTACAAACATTGGATTTGATCACATGGCAATACTAGGTGATACGGTAGAAGAAATTGCAGCAGAAAAAGCGGGGATTATTAAAAAAGAAGTCCCTATTATTACTGGTGCAGAGCAAGTAAAGGCGCTCGATGTCATTACTGAAGAAGCAAAGTCAAAGCAGGCTTCGTTATTTGTATTAGGAAAAGATTTTGACATTAAAAACTATGAGCCGTTAGCAAACGGGGAAGGCTTTGCGTTAAACACGCCGTATGGCGTATTTGAAGACTTGAAATTAAATATGCTTGGCTATCATCAAGTGAAAAATGCAGCTTTGGCTGTCATGGCCGTTTTTTATCTAAAAGAAAAGAAAAAGCTTTCTATCTCCAATGAGCAAATGATAAAAGGGATTCAGCATACAAAGTGGAACGGCCGCTTTGAGGTAGTAAATGAGCATCCTTTAACAATTATTGATGGGGCTCATAATGCAGAAGGCATTGATAGCTTGTTATCTACTTTACGCCTTCATTATGAAGATCGAAACATTCATTTAGTTTTCAGCTGCTTAAATGATAAAAGCGCTGATCGAATGGTTCAAGAACTTGAAACAATCGCTGCAAGTATTACATTTACGTCGTTTGACTTTCCTCGTGCTCGCGCAGCTGGGGAGCTTTATGAGATGAGTACTCATCATAATAAGCATATGGACGAGGAGTGGAAAAAAGCAATTGCTTACGTAAAGGAAAAGGCGACAGGTGAACAAGACATAGTCGTAATTACAGGGTCTCTGTATTTTATATCAGAAGTAAGGGCTTTTCTTCTAAAATGAGCAAAAGCAGCAAGTGAAATCTTGCTGCTTTTAACATAATGTGAGGAAAGGATACGGATAATAAGGAAGCACTAAGTTCAAAGTATTGTCACTTTCACCCCCTAGGTAAGTGATATATAATAAACATGTACATCACTAAATAAGGAGATTGTTAACATGAGTAAGAATAATGAAAAAATTGTACCGAAAAGTAATAAAAACTTTACCGGTATTATTCTTACCTTTTCAGTGATAGCGAATGTTATTATTTTACTGCTATTCTTTTCGAATATTGGCTATCAAGGAAAAGTAAGTTTTGATTTGACTATCTTTCCACGGTTAAATGCTATTTTGAATAGTTTTACATTTATTTTTTTAGTTGCAGCGTTGATTTCAATTTTTAGGAAAAATATCAATGCTCATAAAGGTTTTATTTTAGCAGCATTCACTTCCACACTGCTCTTTTTAGTTTCATATTTAACGTTCCACTACATTTCCACAGAAACAGCTACGTTCGGTGGAGAAGGAATCGTTCGTCCCATTTACTTCTTCATTTTGATCACACACAGTTTCCTAGCAGCGATTATTGTTCCGCTGGCACTGTTTGCACTTGTGTGGGGCTGGACAATGCAAGTTGAAAAACATAAAAAAATTGTGCGATGGACAATGCCAATCTGGCTTTATGTAAGTCTTACAGGTGTAATTGTCTACTTATTTATGGCTCCTTACTATTAAAAAACGTCTGCTTTTGCAGACGTTTTTTTATGCTGTTTTTGTTTTTTAATGGTATAATCCTTATTACCTATAAAAAGTGTGTTTTAAGGAAGGGGGCATACAAAATATGACTTTTATGGGTATTATGATTCAGTTTATTAATAAAGGAGCTGTTTGATACTAATCAATAAAGGAGAGATATTGAAATGAATAAACTGCCAACGAGGAATAAAGGAATTTCTCTAATGAACGTGATCATACTGGTTATCATAATAGGTCTTCTAGCAGCTTTTCTCATTCCGTTTATTGGCAACTATTTAAAGGAAAAAGATACATTCCTTCACTCAAAAGAACATCTACAATTAGTAAACAAGATGCCTGATATGGAAGAAATAGTATGAGTTTAATTTATCTCTATGCATTTGTTTCAGGTATCACGTTAGGTTCATTTTATAACGTAGCAGGCCTTAGAATTCCTCAGAAAAAATCTATTTTATCTCCAAGATCTCATTGTCCACACTGTTTATACGTTCTTTCTCCACAACAATTAATTCCCATAGTCTCCTACATTAAAAATGCAGGAAAATGTAGCATGTGTCACAAAAAAATCTCCTTCATCTACCCATTCATAGAATTTTCGACAGGAAGTTTATTTGTATATGCTGTTTTTAGATTGAATATGACGTTAGAACTGATTGTCATATTAACCTTTGTTTCTTTTTTAACAATTATAGTTGTCTCAGATATAGCCTATATGATTGTCCCAAATAAGGTGCTGCTTTTCTTTTTGCCTATCTTTCTTTTTGAGCGTCTTTTCATTCCATTAACTTCGTGGAGTGATTCCTTAATGGGAGGAGGAATCGCATTTTTTCTCCTTTTTCTAATCGCATTTCTCAGCAGAGGAGGGCTTGGAGAAGGAGACATTAAATTGTATGGTCTGATTGGTATTGTGCTTGGAGTAAAGCTTGTTTTGCTATCGCTTTTTTTAGCTATATTAATAGGCGGAACGGTTAGTATAGGAGCATTATTAATGAAAAAGGCAAAGGTAGGTGTACCAATTCCTTTCGTTCCTTTTATTTTTATAGGGACAATCGCTGCTTATTTTCATGGAAACGAATTGATAGATTGGTATGTTAGCAACTATTTTTATTGAGCTTCAAGTCTTCGACAAATTTAAAATTTCTGTAACTAAATAGCGAAAACCTTTTGTAACAAGACGACAAATGTCTTGTTATTTTTTTTTTCTTCTATGATAGCATGGAAAAAAGTGTATGTTTTATGTCGGTTTACCTCAGCTTGCAACCGGTACTAAGACTACGTTAACTAAAGGCGGTGGAGCAGTGGACAAGCAGGAACGAAAGATTTCGATTAAAATCAACGGTCAATCTAAGGAAGAACAAGCGCCAGAAAAAGACGAATTTACGTGGGTTCTTCCGGAACCGTCATCCAAAGATTCTCATGTGGAAGAAAATAAAGTGGTGTTTATTGAAGATGTAAGAAATGAAAAAAAGAAAAAGCCGCGATTACATCCTAAAAATGTTTCGATTAAAACGGTAAACGGCGGTGTGATCAAACGAACAGCTGTGATTGTACTGCTAGCAGTCGGAATAGGCAGCGGCATCGGTATGGTCGGTGTGAAAATGATGACAGGAAGCGAACAGCCTGTAAGCAAAGCACAAACAAGTGAGCAAACGAAAGAAGAAAAAGCTGCTCAAACAGCGTCTACCACTGAAAGTGCTGGAAAAGCTGAAAAGAAAAGCGAACAGGAATCGAAGGGGACGTCAGCTGCTGCTTCTACTTTAGAACCCTTTTCCTTTTACATTGTACAAGCAGGTGCCTTTTCATCAAAAACTGCTGCGAACAAAGCAATGGATAAATGGAAAGAAGAGAACCAAGCAGGCGAGATCTTTTCACCTAAAACCTATTCTCTTGTCGTTGGTGCTGCCACTGGAGAAGAAAAAGCGAAGGCGCTTAGTAAAACGTATAAACAACAAGGTAAAGATGTATATGTAAAGTCTTATGAAATTAAGCCCACTAGCCAATTAGGGAAAAAAGATCAAACGGTTATAACAACAGTGCAGCCGTTTATGGCTAATCTTTTAGATCAATCTGTTAAAGCGATTGAAGGAGAGCGGGTAGCGGATATCAAATCTCTGAAAAAAGAGCTGACAAAAGTTCAGAAAGAAGCGTCAAATGAAGACATTAAAACCATGGTGAGCACCCTTCAAAAAGCTGCTTCTTCTCTTTCTTCATATGAAGACAATAAAAGCAGTAAAGATGCTTGGCTTGCTCAGCGATATGTGTTAAAAGCTCTTCAGCAGTATGAAAGCCTTGTAACGTCTTAACAAGTGAGGTAGTGTAATGCTGCCTCACTTGTTTATTGTCATTTGGAGATGAAATTGCTAAAATAACGGTGTGTCCTTCTTTTTTAAATCAAAATGCAAAGGTGAGATGTATGAAACAAACATTAATTTTAGCCTCAGGCTCTCCTCGTCGAAAAGAATTACTTCAGCAGCTTCACATTCCCTTTACCGTTCACGTTAGTACAATCGAAGAAATCGTCAATCCATCATACACTCCGTCCGAGGTAGTAATGGATTTAGCTAGGCAAAAAGCAGTGGACGTCGCTTCGCATCATAAAGAGGATATTGTCCTAGGTGCCGATACAGTTGTCGTATATGGCAATCGTATTTTAGGAAAGCCAAAAACGAAACAAGAAGCGATTGAAACACTTACGATGCTGTCAGGTCAAAAACACCAGGTATTAACTGGAGTAGCGTTCGTATCAAATGCAAAAGTTCATACGTTCTATGAACAAACAGATGTAGAGTTTTGGCCGATTGAACAAGATGAAATCGTACAGTACGTAGAGTCAGGAGAGCCTATGGATAAGGCTGGTTCTTATGGAATTCAAGGTCTCGGTGCTGCGCTAGTTAAAAAAATTGAAGGAGACTATTTCTCCGTGGTGGGCTTGCCGCTCTCTCGAACAATACGTGAGCTAAAACAATACGGTTTCGTCTACTAAAAAGGAGTGACGAAATTGGATCAATCATTGTTAATTAAAGATTTTCCTCAAGATGAAAGACCTCGAGAGCGCCTTGTGTCAATGGGTGCTTCTAGTCTTTCTAACCACGAGCTTATTGCTATTTTACTGCGCACTGGAACCAAAGATGAATCTGTTCTTCAGCTGTCCAACCGCATATTAACGCATTTTGAAGGTCTTCAACTGTTGCAGCATGCATCGCTTGATGAAATGATGAATATTAAAGGTATCGGACCTGCAAAAGCGATTCAAATTATAGCGGCTATTGAAATAGGTAAGAGGATTGTACAGCGGAAATCTAGTCAGCGATATACCATTCATGGCCCTGAAGACGGAGCTAATTATGTGATGGAAGAAATGCGCGTGCTGTCTCAAGAGCATTTCGTCTGTTTATACCTCAACACGAAAAATCAAGTTCTCCATAAGCAAACCATTTTTATCGGAAGCCTCAATTCATCTATTGTCCATCCAAGAGAAGTATTTAAAGAAGCCTTTCGTCGTTCAGCTGCATCCCTTATTTGTATTCACAATCATCCCTCTGGCGACCCTACTCCCAGCAGAGAAGATATAGAGGTAACGAAGCGCTTAAAAGAGTGCGGATTTATCATAGGAATTGAATTGTTAGATCATTTAATTATCGGAGATCGAAAATATATTAGTTTAAAAGAAAAAGGATACATGTAAGGCTATGCTTTTTAAAATCCTTGGGTTATAATAGTAGTCATGATTTTAAATGACAAGTTCTTTACAATCATTCGTTATTAATAGACAAAGTATGACTTTTTATCATACAATATTTGGCGTTGACATCTATGAAAAAAGTATAGAAAATAAAAAATGTTACTTATGAAATGAAGAAATTGAATTATGGAATTTTTACCTTTGCATTTTGGTAAGAGAAAGGAAGAGACACATGTTTGGAATCGGTACTAGAGACCTTGGAATAGATTTGGGTACTGCAAATACGCTCGTTTATGTAAAAGGAAAAGGAATTGTTGTGCGTGAGCCGTCTGTTGTGGCTTTGCAAACTGATACAAAACAAATCGTTGCGGTAGGTAACGATGCAAAAAATATGATTGGTCGTACACCTGGGAACGTAGTAGCCCTTCGTCCAATGAAAGATGGAGTTATTGCAGATTACGAAACAACTGCGACGATGATGAAATATTACATCAATCAAGCTCAAAAAACAAAAAGTTTGTTTGCGGGTAAGCCGTATGTAATGGTTTGTGTGCCTTCTGGCATTACAGCTGTTGAGAAACGTGCCGTTATTGATGCGACTCGTCAGGCTGGCGCGCGTGATGCGTATACAATTGAAGAACCGTTTGCTGCAGCAATCGGCGCCAATCTACCGGTTTGGGAGCCAACGGGAAGTATGGTAGTAGATATTGGCGGAGGAACAACAGAAGTTGCGATTATTTCTTTAGGAGGAATCGTAACATGTCAGTCAATCCGTATCGCTGGGGACGAGATGGATGAAGCGATTATTCAATATATTCGCAAGAATTACAATTTAATGATCGGTGAGCGTACGTCAGAAGCATTAAAAGTAGAAGTCGGTTCTGCCGGAATTCCAGAAGGTATTGAAAACATGGAAATTCGCGGACGTGACTTACTAACAGGTCTACCGAAAACAATCGAAATTTCAGCAGAAGAAATTGCAGAAGCTCTAAAAGATACAGTGGCTTCTATTGTAGATTCAGTAAAAAGTACATTAGAAAAAACACCACCTGAACTTGCGGCAGATATTATGGATCGCGGTATTGTATTAACAGGCGGTGGCGCATTGCTACGTAATTTAGATAAAGTTATTAGTGAAGAAACAAATATGCCAGTTGTCATCGCAGAAGATCCGCTTGACTGTGTTGCAATTGGAACTGGTAAAGCGTTAGAACACATTGATTTATTTAAAAATCGTACAAGCGATTCATATCGCTAAATATTAAGAGGTGTAGATCGTGCCACAATTTTTCTTAAATAAACGTTTAGTTATTTTATTGGTCAGTATTATTGTATTAGTGGCATTGATTGGTTTTTCGTTAAATGGTCGTAAAAATGTAACGTGGCCTGAACAGTTTGTCAAAGATACGGTTGGTCTTGTTCAGGCTACCTTTAATGAACCCGCACAATTTGTAGCGGGTTTCTTTCAGAATGTAGGTGACTTAAAGCGTACATACGAAGAAAACGAGGTATTAAAAGCTCGTTTAGACGAACGCATGCAATTAGAAACGAAAGCCAACGCTTTGCAGCAAGAAAATAAAAAATTAAGAGCACAGCTCGACAAAAAAACGGATTTAAGTCAATACAACCCAATCGAAGCAACAGTTATTGCTCGTAATCCAGACCGTTGGCATGAGGTAATTGCCATTGATAAAGGGACGGTTCATAATGTGCAGGAAAATATGGCTGTTATGACTCCTGAAGGGCTGATTGGTAAAGTGAAGCATGCATCTAAGTTCACATCTACTGTGCAGTTAATTAGTTCATCAGATCGTACAAACCGTGTATCTGCTAAAATTCAGGCTAAAAAAGAAGTGTTTGGTTTAATTGAAGGCTATGATGATAAAGAACAGGCGCTTGTTATGCGTCGTATTCCATTTGATGCGGATATTAAAGAAAAGCAAAAAGTAGTAACGTCTGGTCTAGGACAAGAAGACGGCATTTTCCCTAGCAATCTTCCAATTGGCGTTATCACAAAAATTGAGCCTGATGAATATGGATTAACGAAAAAAGCTTATATCAAACCTGCTGCTGACTTGTATGACTTAGATAACGTAGTTGTAGCTAAAAGAAGTGCGCCCGCTGCTGAAGACGATTTAGGGGCGGAGGAGGCTAACTGATGAAGCGGTTTGTCCTTCCTATTCTCGTGCTTGTCGTTTTTATGTTTGAAAGTATCTTTGTTAATTTTGTCGCCATGGCATCACCATGGCGAGACTGGATTCTATCGCCTCATTTTGTTGTAGTGGTACTGGCTTTTATGTCAGTGTATTATCACCCAAAGCAAGCGATGCTATATGGGGTAATCCTTGGATTCATGTACGATATTGCCTTTACGGATGTCTTAGGAGTATACGCGCTTGGATTGCCGGCCGTATGCTATATCGTATCAAAACTAATGAAGATTTTTCAGCAAAATACGCTTATCGTAATCTGCATGTCGCTATTAGCTGTAGCCATTATTGAGTTTTATGTATATGGAATTAATAGCATTATTAATATATCTGATATGACCATTGGTCGCTTCTTGCAAGAGCGATTTTACGCAACCATCATTTTAAATGCCATATTTGCACTTATTTTTGCATTTCCGCTTCAAAGATGTTTTCAATATTTCGCTAAATTTATCGATGAACGCTGATCGGAACATATATTACGCTTCTCGTTCATGATAGGATAAAAATGCTGATTGAAGAAACGAAAAAAAGGAATTGAGTAAGTCTCTGTCGAAATTATATATTCGTTGAGGTGAGCGTCTTGAATAAACAAAAGCAACAAAATGTGACAATTAAAGGAACAAAAGATGGATTAACGTTGCATCTCAATGATACATGTTCATTTGCAGAGCTTTTGACGGAACTTAAGACGAAGCTTTTGACAAATAAGCATGGCGATGCCGATCAGATCGTCACAGTGTATGTCAAAATCGGAAATCGTTATTTAACTACAGAGCAGGAAACCGAATTGAAGGCGCTCATAGAAGAAAATCAGTATTTAGTAGTTAAACAAATTGATAGTAACGTTATTTTAAAGCAAGATGCAGTCCGAGTAAGAGAAGAAAGTGAATTAGTATCTGTTACAAAGGTAGTTCGTTCAGGACAGGTTCTCCATGTAGAAGGCGATTTGCTTCTAGTCGGAGACGTAAATCCCGGAGGAACCGTTGTAGCTGGAGGAAATTTATTTGTATTAGGTGCTTTAAAAGGGATTGCTCATGCAGGATATCGCGGCAATAAAAACGCCGTTATTGCTGCATCGTTAATGAAACCTTCACAGCTGCGCATTGCTGATATCATTACCCGATCAGAAGAAGAGCGCAGTGAGAAGGAAGAGAATATAATGGAATGTGCATACTTAGATGATAATGATCAAATGGTGATAGATCGCGTGCAAACTTTACCGCATCTAAGACCGAATTTGACCAGGGTAGAAAGGAGAATTTGACAGTGGGAGAGGCTATTGTTGTTACGTCTGGTAAAGGTGGAGTTGGAAAAACAACGACATCAGCCAATTTAGGTACTGCTCTAGCATTAGCTGGAAAGCGCGTGTGTCTAGTAGACACTGATATCGGCTTACGCAACTTGGATGTTGTAATGGGGCTTGAAAATCGTATTATTTATGATCTTGTAGACGTGGTAGAAGGTCGATGCCAACCGCAAAAAGCCTTGATTAAGGACAAGCGTTTTGAATGTTTGTACTTACTTCCTGCTGCTCAAACGAGTGACAAAACAGCTGTTCAACCAGAACAAATGAGAGAGTTAGTTCTTCAGTTAAAGCAAGACTATGACTATGTGGTTATTGATTGCCCAGCTGGTATTGAACAAGGCTATAAGAATGCCGTAGCTGGCGCTGATAAGGCACTCGTTGTGACAACACCGGAAGTTTCAGCTGTTCGTGATGCTGACCGTATTATTGGATTATTGGAGCAAGAGGATATCGAGTCTCCAAAACTGGTTATTAACCGAATCCGTAGTCATATGATGAAAAATGGAGACATGCTGGACGTGGAAGAAATTTCTCAGCTTCTGGCTGTTGATTTAATTGGAATCGTTGCTGACGATGAAAATGTTATTCGTGCTTCTAACAACGGTGAACCAATTGTCATGGACCCATCAAGCAAAGCATCAATTGCATATCGTAATATTGCAAGACGTATTCTAGGTGAAACGGTTCCTCTTCAATCGTTAGATGAAGAAGATAAGGGAATGTTTGCACGTATTAAACGATTCTTTGGTGTTCGTTCTTAAAAAGCTTCCGATAGAGGAAGCTTTTTTTATTTGTGTGATTTTGTAGAGTCAAGCTGTCATAAGCTCCACGGACAAGTCATATAGTTGATTATACGATAAGAACAAGGAGAATGATGAATCATGAATCGACGTGCTGATGAAATCCGTAAACGAATTGCTGAGCGTAAGCGAAAACAATTAAATACAACGAAGCGTCTTCCTCAAGAGCCTCTTCATACGTCCTTAATGAGTGAAGAAGAAAAGTATGGATCGATGGATTATTCTACGGTTGAATACACGCCATCAGCAAAGGAATATCACCCGTTATTTCGAAAAGAACGCTTTTTATTTAAAATTTTAGCTTCAGCCTGCTTAGTGTTAATTGTAGGGATTATGTTCAAGAACGCTTCTCCTACTTTTGAACAGGCCAGAGTGGTGGTTCAACAAACAATGGATAAAGAATTCCAGTTTGCAGCTGTTTCCTCCTGGTACGAAGATAAGTTTGGGAAGCCGTTAACGCTACTGCCGAATAAAGAGTCTAGCAAAACGGAGCAAAGTGTAAGCGGAGAATATGCTACTCCAGCTTCAGGGAAAGTAACGGAAACATTTGCTCAAAGTAAGCAAGGTGTGACGGTTCAAACAGGAGTGGATTCTGTTGTAGAAGCAATGAGTGAAGGTATTGTAAGGTATGTAGGAAAACGTGATGATACTGGGAATACCGTTATTATTCAACATGCCGATGGAACCGAAACTTGGTATGGACAGCTCAAAAAAATCAATGTTAGTATGTATGATTTTGTGAATAAAGGCAAAGAAGTAGGAATTGTGGAAAACAGTAAAAAAGGCGATGTTGGAACATTCTATTTTGCTATTAAAAAAGGCGATAAGTTTGTGGATCCTAGTCAGGTGATTCAATTTGAATAGTGCTTTTTCGTTATTGATGAAAATTCACATTCATCCATTGTTTTGGGGGATTTTCGTAATTGGTATCTTAACGGCTACGGTAAAGCAGCTTTTTTTGTTATTTATTATTGTAATTATTCATGAACTGGGCCACGCCGTAGCGGCTCAGTGTTTTTCTTGGCGGATTCGCAGAATTATGCTCTTACCTTTTGGGGGAGTAGCAGAAGTAGATGAACATGGTAATCGTCCATTTCGAGAAGAGTTTATTGTGACAATAAGTGGACCTCTTCAGCATCTCTGGATGTTTGGAGCTGCTTTTTTATTAATGAAAATAAATGTGTTGTCTTTGGAAACGTATGAGCAATTTATGTTTCAATGCACGGTGATTTTACTGTTTAACCTTTTGCCTATTTGGCCATTGGACGGAGGGAAGCTGCTTTTTTTAATTTGCAGTCGGTCTTTACCATTTTTAGAAGCGCATAAGCTTGCGCTCCGGTTATCAACGTTTTTTTTAGCTATCGGTATTATCTACGCTGTCATTATGCATCCTTTTCAGCTGCACTTATGGATTGTTATTTCATTTTTAATTATATCCGGATATTTGGAATGGAAGAGCAGGCAATTTGTCTACATGCGCTTTTTGTTGGAGAGATATCATGGCAAAGAGCATCCAATTGGAGCTTTAAAAACGTTAAGTGTATCAACCAGTGAGACGCTCCATCAAGTTCTGCAAAAATTCCAAAGAGGTTGCAAGCATATGATTATTGCTACATCTCAAACAGGCGAGCATGTGCAAATTGATGAAAATGAACTTTTACACGCTTACTTTGTAGAAAAAAGAACAAATAGCCAACTAGACGAACTTGTAACAGTTTACTGATTTCTAGTAACATAGAATAGAATGAAAAAAGTTCGGTTGCATTGACCGAACTTTTTCCTATGAATTTAGATTAAAGTGAGGCAATGTATGTGAAGGCATGTATTATTAACGCGGCTACTTCTTCAAAACGTATAGCCGTGATAAACGATAAAGCATTAGAAAAAATCTATTTAGAAGAACAAAGCGAGAATCAAATTATTGGTGATATATATTGGGGTAAAGTAGTAAAAGTACTGCCGCATATGCAAGCAGCTTTTATCGATATCGGTTTATCAATGAACGGATTTATTCATCGAAATGAACTTGTATCCTATCAGCAGTCAGAGAATCCTCACAAAGATCAGCAGCCGATGTCCGCTTTTATTCGTGAAGGAGAAAAAGTATTGGTTCAAGTTGTAAAAGAAGGCATTGGGACAAAAGGGCCCAAGCTGACGGGTATCATTGAATTTTCTTCTGATGAGCTTGTATATTTACCGCACGGAAACTATGTCGCTGTATCCAAAAAAATAGCTGAGCCAAAACGACAACAGTGGAAACAGCTTGGTGAGCGGTTAAAACAAGGGATGGAAGGCTTTTTATTTCGAACAGCGATTGCAGAAAAATCAGAAGCCGCGGTCCAACATAAAATAAAAGAGCTACAGAAAAAATATGAGCATCTTGAACGACAGACACAGGGAATGAAAGCTCCTGCCATAGTCAGCAAAGGACAAGATTTTCTCGAAACAAGAGTGCAAGCTGCACTTCAACAAGGAATTGATGGGATAGTAGTAGATGACTTCGACCTATATCAGCATCTTCAAACTACCTACCCTAACTCGTCAATAGAGTACTATAAAGGAAATGAAAATATTTTCTCTTTTTATGATGTGGAACGGCAGATAGAGAGGCTTTTAAAGAGAATTGTGTGGCTCAAAAGCGGAGGATATATCGTGATTGACGAAACGGAAGCGATGACGGTCGTGGACGTGAACACGGGGAAGTTTTCAGGAAAAGATAATATTCGAAAGACAATGCTTCAAACAAATATGGAAGCTGCGTATGAACTGTCCAAACAGATGCAATTACGTCACTTAGGCGGCATGATCTTAATTGATTTTATAAATATGCCTCATAAAGAAGATCGGATAGAAGTAGAAAGGTACATGAAAAAGCTATGTGAACAAGATGAAGTGCGGACGAATATAGTTGGCTTTACAGAGCTTGGCATATTGCAATTAACGCGGAAGAAAGTGCGCAATAGTATTGGATCAACATTAACTATGCCTTGTGAAGTATGTGAAGGAACCGGTAAAATGATTGATTCCAAAACGGCTGCTTTTCAAATTGAACGTGTAATTTGGGAACATCGCGGCGCGGAAGAAGAGGCTATTTGGATTGAGACGCGAAGTGATATTATAAATGAAATGAAGGCTCAAGGATTTCTCAACGCTTTAGAGAAAATGGTAAAAAAAATCATATATCTTACACCAAGCGATGATTATACAAACGCATTTGTTTTGCGTCAATTGGGGTCGAATGAGCAGATCCAAAAAAGGGTCTCTGCTTCTATATAAAATTTTAGAAGAAAACATGAATTCCAATTGACACTAACCTTTGATTTGTAGTAAGATTTAATATGTTGGTTTGTAGCACCCGTGCTACAACCGCTCAGAACAGGTTTTAAGTTCACTTGAACACCTGTGATGGCGAGTCTTAGTTTTTAGAGGAGGTGCAGAGAATGTACGCAATTATTGAAACTGGTGGTAAGCAAATTAAAGTAGAGGCTGGTCAAGCAATCTACGTTGAAAAACTTGCTGGTGAACAAGGCGAAACAGTTACTTTTGACAAAGTATTATTTGTAGGTGGCGACAGCGTGAAAGTTGGTGTTCCTTTCGTAGAAGGTGCAACAGTTACGGCTAAAGTTGAAAAACAAGGTCGCGCTAAAAAGATCACTGTATTTAAATACAAAGCAAAGAAAAACTATCGTCGTAAGCAAGGTCACCGTCAACCTTACACAAAAGTTGTAATCGACGCTATCAACGCGTAATTATAACAAATGATTAAGGTGACGATTTCTCGTGATGCAAATAAGAAAGTTGACGGGTTCACGATGAGTGGACATGCTGACTTTTCCGAACACGGAAAAGATCTTGTTTGTGCGGGAGCATCTGCAGTTTCATTTGGGACAATTAATGCTATCTTTTCAATAAGTGGGGTTGAACCGCACTTAGAGCAAGGTGGAGATGGTGGGTATCTCCGTTGTGAGATTCCAAAAGATGTGGATTCGTTCACGTTGGAACAGATTCAATTGCTATTAGAAGGTATGGTTGTTTCACTGAAAACGATCGAATTAGATTACAGTAATTATATAAAAATTAACGACAACTAAACAGGAGGTGGATGTCATGTTAGTAAGATTAGACCTTCAATTCTTCGCTTCTAAAAAAGGAGTAGGTAGTACTAAAAACGGTCGTGATTCAATCTCGAAACGTCTTGGTGCTAAACGTGCTGATGGCCAATTCGTATCTGGTGGTTCAATTTTATACCGTCAACGCGGTACTAAAATTTACCCAGGTGCAAACGTAGGTCGTGGTGGAGATGATACTTTATTCGCTCAAATCGACGGTATCGTTAAATTTGAACGTTTCGGTCGTGACCGTAAAAAAGTATCTGTATACCCTGTTGCTCAAGAAGCATAAGATACAAAAAGAAAACTCTAACCCAAGTAGGTTAGAGTTTTCTTTTTGTAGAATATTTCACCTATTACCCATTGGAATTTGTTATAATCGAACATATCTAAGAAGATTGATACGAGATGTTTGTCAGCGTTGTGAAATACTTATGCTCGAGTCAAAGTTAGGAGTGCTAAGATGGAAAAAGAATGGGATGTCGTAGAGGTATTAAGATACGCGCGGCATGATTGGTTAAATAAGCTGCAATTAATCAAAGGCAATCTAGCGTTGAATCGGCTTGATCGAGCGAATGAAATCATTGAAGAAATTGTAAATGAATCCAAACATGAATCCAAGTTAACAAACATCAATATGCGACTGTTTGCGGGCTTTGTTATGACCTATCACTGGAATAACCATGCTGTTCGCTTAGATGTGGAAGTGCTCGGAGAATTGAAGGATTTATCACAATACGATGAGTTCGTATACAACTGGTGTTGCTATTTGACAGAAGCACTCGAAAAGTATGTTGATTATCATGCAGAAAACTATTTGAGTATTTCAGTATGCATTGAAGAACAGGGAATTCGTTTCTTTTTTGACTTTAGTGGAATACTAACAGATATACAGAAGCTACAAAACAAGCTACAATGTTATGAGTGCGCTCAAGGAGTTGCATTGGTTGAACAGCATATGTCTGAAGATGAATTTAGCCTTATGCTCACAATAAGTGAACAGCGCTTTTGCTATTGCAGGAGCTAAGATATAGAACGGAGTGAAAAAGAAATGTTTGTAGATCAGGTCAAGGTATATGTAAAAGGTGGCGACGGTGGAAATGGAATGGTTGCCTTCCGTCGCGAAAAGTACGTACCAAAAGGAGGCCCTGCAGGTGGTGATGGTGGTCACGGTGCAGATGTCATTTTTGAAGTAGAAGAAGGATTACGTACGCTGATGGACTTCCGTTATAAGCGTCACTTTAAAGCAAGCCGCGGTGAACATGGAATGTCAAAAGGACAGCACGGACGTAACGCTGAGCCGATGATTGTAAAAGTTCCACCAGGTACGGTTGTGTTAGATGAAGATACGAACGAAACGATTGCTGATTTAGTTGAGCACGGCCAGCGCGCAGTGATTGCTAAAGGTGGACGCGGAGGGCGTGGGAATACGCGTTTTGCTACACCTGCAAATCCAGCACCGGAGCTTTCAGAAAATGGAGAGCCAGGTAAAGAGAGAAATGTAATTCTTGAATTAAAAGTATTAGCGGATGTAGGATTAGTTGGTTTCCCAAGTGTTGGAAAGTCAACGTTATTATCCGTAACGTCTGCTGCAAAGCCAAAAATTGCTGAATATCATTTTACAACAATTAATCCGAATTTAGGAGTAGTTGAAACAGAAGATAATCGCAGTTTTGTGATGGCGGATTTACCAGGGCTAATCGAAGGTGCACATGAAGGGGTAGGATTAGGTCATCAGTTTTTACGTCACATTGAACGTACCCGCGTTATTGTCCATGTAATCGATATGTCAGGTTTAGAAGGCCGCGATCCATATGAAGATTACTTAACCATTAATGAAGAGCTGCGTCAATATAATATGCGTTTAACAGAACGTCCGCAAGTAGTGGTAGCAAATAAAATGGATATCCCGCAAGCCGAAGAGAATCTAGCTGCATTCAAAGAAAAAGTAGGAGACGAAGTGAAAGTCTTTCCAATTTCTGCAGCAACACGTGATGGAATCCGCGAACTGTTATTTACAGTAGCTGATCTTGTAGAAACTACGCCGGAATTCCCAATGCAAGAAGAGGAAGATCTATCTATGCACCGCGTACTGTACAAGCATGAAAAGAAAGAAGTGGAATTTGTTATTACGCGTGATAGTGATGGCTCATACGTATTAAGCGGTGAAAAAATCGAAAAATTATTCAAGATGACTGACTTCTCACGTGAAGAATCAGTTCGTCGATTTGCGCGCCAGCTTCGAGGCATGGGCGTCGATGAAGCCCTTCGTGAACGAGGAGCAAAAGATGGCGATATTGTAAAGCTGTTTGAATATGAATTTGAATTTATTGACTAATTGTTGTTCATAGGATAAGGGGAGGGGCTTTACTTGCATAAGAGCGATAAGCAGTTTTATTTAGTTCGCGAAGATGTATTACCAGAAGCGATGAAAAAAACATTGGATGCGAAGCTGTTAATTGAACGGGGAAAAGCTGAATCGGTAGCAGATGCCGTACAAGCCGTAGACTTGAGTCGCAGTGCTTTTTATAAGTACCGCGACACGGTCTTTCCGTTTCAGACGGTTGTCAAACAGCGAATTATTTCACTATTTTTTCATATTGAAGATCGATCAGGAACTTTATCACATTTATTGAGCACCGTTGCATCATCGGGATGCAATGTGTTAACGATTCACCAAACCATCCCTTTACAAGGGCGTGCCAACGTAACTCTTTCATTAGATACAGCAAGCATGAATGTTGAATTAAATGAAATGCTGCGAAGACTGAAAAGCTTAGAGTTTGTAGATAAAGTGGACGTGCTTGGTTCAGGGGCATAATGGCAAACAGATATAGATAAGGAGAGGCATGATTGTGGGGAAAGTAGGATATTTAGGACCAAAGGCAACATTTACACATGTAGCCGTCCAAGGCGTATTTAAACAGCACGACCATATTCCATACAAAACAATTCCAGCATGCATTGATGCAGTGGATAACGGAGAAATTGAGTATGGAATTGTACCGTTAGAAAATGCACTTGAAGGATCTGTAAATTTAACACTTGATTATCTTATTCATGAACGTCGTCTGCCGATTGTTGGGGAAATTGTGCTTCCAATTCGTCAGCATTTAATGGTTCATCCATCTCGTGCAAAACAGTGGAAAAACATTGAAACGATTTATTCTCATCCTCATGCAATTGCGCAGTGTCATAAATTTTTACACGGAGAATGTACGTCAACTGCAGTAGAAGAGATGACGTCAACGGCGTTTGCTGCGAAGTATGTAAGCGAACACCCTGAGCTTAATATTGGAGCTATTGCGAATGGGTTAGCAGCCCATGAATATGGATTACATATTGCCTGCCCGAACATTCATGATTATGATCATAATACAACAAGATTTGTTATTTTGCATAAAGATGGAGGGCAAGAGGTGCCATTTTTAGCTGGAAACGGGTGCAAGACAACGTTAATGATTACACTTCCATCTGATCAGGCAGGAGCGCTTCATCAAGTGCTTTCAGCCTTCTCCTGGCGTAAGCTAAATCTGTCTAAAATTGAATCCCGTCCTATGAAAACAGGGCTTGGAAATTATTTCTTTATCGTTGATATTGAACAAAAAATGGATGAAGTATTAATCCCTGGCGCTATGGCTGAACTTGAGGCATTAGGCTGTAGCGTAGAGCTGTTAGGAAGCTATCCTCATACACTACTTGAAACAGAAATCCCGCTTTAAAGCGGGATTTTTTTGTTATAACACCTTTTTACTCATTCGAAACTAAATAGCCTTCCGCTTCAAGAGCTAAGCAGGCAGCATTCAGTTTTTCAATTGTATCTGCTTCAATCGTATGAAGGTGAATCCCATCTGTTAGCTGAGATAAATAAGTTGCGTTTGTTTCTTGAATTTTTTCTATGAACGTTTCTACTTCTTTTCGGGTTTGAATCATAACGGAAGCCGTTAATTCACCATACACAGGGTGTTCAACGGTTACATCTTTTACGAGAACGCCGTGGTCAACAAGCAGAAGAAGCTCCTTTTCAGCATCTTCTGGCGTATGCTGACAGGCAATAATTCGCTGATGCACGGTAGTTTGAGATGGGTTTTGAATATAAATATATCCTTGGCTTGTTGCGATAATGGGCTCATTTTTAGCTTTAAGCAGCGAAATATCTTGTACAATGACTTGGCGGCTAACGTTTGTTCGTTTCGAAAGTTCACTGCCTGTCATTGGTTTATTCTCTGTTTTTAACCATTGTAGAATAAGTCCTCTTCTTTCTTCTCCAAGAATTTTCTTTTGAGTTCCTAGCACCTTTAATCCCTCCTTTTACACTGTCATAAATTCTTGCTGTAATAAATGAAAAACGGATATGAGTCGATCAATATGCTTAAACGTTGAATGTTGACTGAATGAAATACGGACAAAATTCTTAGCATTCGCAGTCGATTTGCCAATCGCAAGTAGAGAAGCTAATGGTTCCTGCTGATTTACATGACAGGCACTTCCCGTAGAAATAGCAATTCCGTGACGATTACATTGTAACATAACATATTGACCCTGTATGTTTGAAAACGTTAGTCCCATAATTCCAGGAAAATGAGAGTTGCCAAGGCCTTCTACTTCTATAAAAGGAGCAAGAGGCTCTAGGTTTTCCAGTAAGTACGATTTTAAGCGCTCATAATGGCTTTGAGCGGTCTTCATTTCTGCATATGCGTATTCAGCTGCTGCAGTAAAGGCAGCAATGCCCGCTGTATTTACAGTCCCAGGGCGAAAGCCTTTTTCATGAGTTGCTTTATGGTAAATAGGCTTCCAAGAAGAACTTGAATTCATGTATACCATTCCTACACCTTTTGGTCCGTAAATTTTATGACTAGAGACTGAGATGCTATCAGCTTTCAGCTTTTTAACATCAATAGGAAGCTTACCGAAAGATTGAACACAATCACAGTGAAAGAGAATTTCTTTTTTAGATAAAAAACGGCCAATATCCTCAACTGGCTGAATTGTACCGAGCTCATGATTGATGTGCTGAATAGCTACTAGCACAGTGTCAGGTCGAATCGTCTTATTTAAGTCGTCTACACACACAACTCCGTTTTGATCTACAGGTACGTAAGATAGGGAAAATCCTTCTTTTTCAAGCTGCTGCAACGTATGAAGGACCGAAGAATGTTCAAGCTTCGTTGTCACTATATGTTTTCTTTCATCATTTTTTCCTTTTAAAAGAGAATGAATAGCTAAGTAATTAGCTTCTGTTCCCCCGCTTGTAAAAAAAAGATCATCCTCTCGACAATTTACTAACAGGCTTAATTTTTTTCTGCATAGCGTAAGTAAATTTTCTGCTTGTGTTCCAAGTGTGTGAAGACTGCTGGAGTTTCCATAATAGCTTGTGGCCGCTTCAGTATATACCTCAATTGCTTCTTGTCTCATTGGCGTTGTTGCTGCATAGTCCAGATAAATCATTTTCTCCCTCCGATAAAAAAACTTCTTGTCTTTCATTTAATAATATGTAAATATAGGTGTCAAGACACATGTAAATAAAGAGGTGTAAAATGTTAGAGGCGGATGTTTTAATTATTGGAAGCGGATTAGCAGCGTTTTCTGCAGCTTATGAACTGTGTCGTCATAACAGAGTTGTAATGGTAACGAAAGGGAAACTTGACCGCAATAACTCAGTTCTTGCTCAAGGCGGAGTAGCAGCTGCTATTGGAAGCAGCGATCACTGGAGTGAACATCTCTATGATACGTTGGTTGCGGGCAATAAGCATTGCAATGAACAAGCGGTACGCACTTTAGTGGAAGAAGGTGCGGCTGTAGTAAATGAATTGATTCATAAAGGAATGAAGTTTGATAAAAATCCAGATGGTACGCTGCATTTTGGAAAAGAAGGAGCCCATCGTGTCAATCGTATTCTGCATGCAGGTGGGGATGCAACAGGACAAGCGCTGTTCGCTTTTTTGAAAAAAGAAGTACTGCCATATATTACAGTGATTGAAAACGAAATGATTCAGCATTTAGTAACTGTAGATGGAACGTGCAGAGGCGCTATCGGACAAGGTAAAAACAACAAAATTACTATATATCATGCTCGTCAAACGGTTATTGCTACCGGAGGAATCGGCGCCTTGTACAAGCATACCTCTAACCAGCCGCTTGCGACAGGAGATGGGCTAGCGCTTGCGTACAGGGCTGGAGCAAAATTAGCGGACTTAGAATTTGTTCAGTTTCATCCGACGCTTTTGTATCAAAAGGAAGCGAAAGGTCTAGTATCCGAAGCGGTTCGAGGTGAAGGTGGCGTACTGGTAAATGAATGGAATGAACGCATAATGGAAGGCGTTCATCCCTTTAAGGATTTAGCACCGCGAGATGTTGTAGCAAGGACAATTTTTAATGAAATGAAAAAAGGAAGATCCGTATTTTTAGACATTGAAAAAGTGGCTCATTTCCAACAAAAATTTCCTACGATTACGGCACTGTGTCGGAAGTATAAAATTCAACTGGACAAAAAACGAATACCTGTTACTCCCGGCGCACATTTTTTAATGGGTGGAATTGAAGTAGATGGTTACGGACAAACAAGCGTTGAAGGATTGTATGCCGTTGGGGAAGTTTCTTCTACAGGCGTTCATGGAGCAAATCGTCTAGCAAGCAATTCATTGTTAGAGTGTCTTGTATTTGGAAAACGGACAGGGCGTCATATTTTACATAAAGCGAGAACGGTATCTCGTTATGTCCCCGTCCGTTACGTCTATAAAGGCATGCCTAAAATACTGCCTGCCACAAGACAAATTCAGCATAAAATGATGGATTGTGTAGGAATCATTCGTCATGAAAACGAATTGGCTACTATTGTGCATGAATTCACAAATTATCTGGATGGAATACCCCTTGATCAAGAAGTTATATATTCGAGGGAAGCTGCGACCATCTGCAATATGCTAACTGCAGGTTTGCTTATTGCAGAGTCCTCTCTTGCAAGAAAAGAAAGTAGAGGAGGTCATTACCGAAGTGACTTTCCGCATGAAAACCAAGAATGGGAGCATAAGCGAATTATTAAGCAGTCTGCTGCTTCAACAAAACAATCATTGATTTTATAAGCAAGGAAATCTAAAAAGAAAGGTGAAGGTAGCACAATGAACACGTTGAAATTACAAAAACTATTGCAGTCTTTTTTTATAGAAGACATTGGAGATGGAGATATAACCTGTGAAACTATTTTTTCTCCGTCTGACCAAGGGAAAGCTGTGTTCACGGCAAAGCAATCAGGTATTATCGCAGGAGTGGAATTGATTAAAGAAGGATTTCATTTAATAGACCCTGACGTGAAAGTGAATTTCGAGAAAAAAGATGGAGATGTTCTTAATCCTGGAGATAAAATAGCTACCGTTTCAGGACCCGTGCGATCTATTTTGACCGGTGAACGGGTAATCTTAAACTTACTTCAAAGAATGAGTGGCATTGCCACGATGACGCACAAAGCCGTAGCGCTGCTTGGCAGCTCACATACGCGCATATGTGACACGCGAAAAACAACGCCTGGTATGCGAATGTTAGAAAAGTATGCTGTTCGTGCTGGAGGAGGTTATAATCATCGTTTTGGATTGTACGATGGCGTCATGTTAAAAGATAACCATATTGCACATGCAGGATCTATTCTAGACGCTGTTGTGAAAGTAAGAGAGCAGGTTGGACATATGGTTAAGGTGGAAGTAGAAATTGAAAACAAAAGTCAATTGCTAGAAGCAATAGAGGCAGGAGCAGATGTCATTATGTTCGATAACTGTTCTCCAGAAGTCATTAAAGATTGGATACCACTGGTTCCCGCTCATATTGTCACAGAAGCATCCGGTGGAATTACGCTTGGCACGCTCCATTCTTTTAGAGACAGCGGAGTGGACTATATTTCACTTGGAGCTTTAACGCATTCAGCAGGGGCTATCGATATCAGCTTGGACTTATTAACAGAAAGGGGAACAGGAAATCATGAGTTTATTACAAACGCTTCAGCAGCAAACGCTGCCCGCTAAATATACGGAGCTCACAGAAAATGAAATGAAAAGAAGAGTACTAGACATCAAGAAAAAGCTCGGAAGCAAATTGTTTCTGCTCGGCCACCATTATCAAAAAGACGAAGTGTACGAGTTTGCAGATGCGGTAGGAGACTCCTTACAGCTGGCTCAAATAGCAGCTGAAAATAGAGAAGCTGAGCATATTGTGTTTTGCGGCGTTCATTTCATGGCAGAAACAGCTGATATTTTAACTGCTGAAAATCAAAAAGTCATTTTACCCGATATGAGAGCTGGCTGTTCAATGGCTGATATGGCTACTATTCAGCAAACAGAAAAGGCATGGCCTGTCTTACAGGATCTTTTCGGAGATACAATTATTCCGCTTACGTATGTGAATTCTACAGCTGCAATTAAATCTTTTGTAGGCGAACATGATGGTGCAACAGTAACATCTTCAAATGCAAAAAATATGGTGGAGTGGGCATTTTCTAAAAAAGAGCGTATTCTCTTTTTACCAGATCAGCATTTGGGCAGAAACACAGCTTATGATTTAGGTGTTGGACTAGATGAAATGGCCATTTGGAATCCTATTGAAGAAATGCTTGAATATGAAGGCGATATAAACAACATCAAGGTGATTCTATGGAAAGGTCACTGTTCTGTGCACGAAAATTTCACGGTTAAAAATATTGATTATTTACGCGAGAAGCAGCCTGAGATGAATATTATTGTTCATCCGGAGTGTTCTTATGAAGTGGTGCAAAAATCAGATTATGCAGGTTCTACAAAATATATTATTGATACAATTGAAAAAGCTCCTTCAGGCTCTAAATGGGCCATTGGCACAGAAATGAACTTAGTAAAACGGATTATCAACAGTCATCCAGATAAAGAAATTGTTTCGCTTAATCCCTATATGTGTCCTTGTTTGACGATGAACCGAATTGATTTGCCTCACTTGCTGTGGGCTTTAGAAAGCATCGAAGAAGGAAAAGAAGTAAATCAAATCAAGGTGGATAAACATACAGCAGAAGGCGCTATCAAAGCCCTAACGAATATGTTAGAACGGGCATAAAGATTTTTAAGACAATTAAACAAAGAAGGTCTAAAAGAAGACTTATTGACATATTGTTTGTGTTGATAAGTCTTTTTTTCTTTATCATAAAAACTTGAACCAAACTGTGGGCAAAATGAATAAAAAAATGGTTCAAGGCATATCTTGTGATGAACAAACAGAACTTACTTTGATTTTGCACATATAGATGGCAGAGACTCTACTCGGGAGGGGAATGACGTTGAAAATCCATATCGTTCAAAAAGGGGATACCCTTTGGAAAATCGCTGAAAAGTATGGGGTTAATTTTGAAGAGTTAAAAAAAGCGAATTCTCAATTAAGCAATCCAGACATGATCATGCCTGGAATGAAAATTAAAGTGCCGACAAGCGGAGTGCCTGTTCAAAAAGAAGGAGCTCCTTCACCTGGGATAAAAGAAATGCCTAAAGTTCAACACCCTTATAGTGACCAATCCACAAAAGCTTATCCAGTAACGGAAATTGATGAAAGTCCAGATGAGAAAAAGTCAGCTAATCAGCCTGCTCAAACACCGTTTATGCAACCGATAAAAGAAGCACCAATTGCACAGCCAAAGAAAGAAGCACCGATTGCTCAACCGAAAAAGGAAGCGCCGGTCGCCCAGCCTAAAAAAGAAGCACCAATTGCGCAGCCTAAAAAAGAAATGCCAGTTGCGCCAAAGCTTCCTAAATTAAAGCCAATTGCACCTGAGATTGATATTAACAATTATTACACCGTTAATATGGCGATGCAGGCTCCGAAAAAAGAAGCGCCAAAAGAACTACCTAAGCATGAATCGCCAGAAAGTCCTGAGATGGAGAGTATAGAAATGCCTCCTCAAATGCCATGTTACCCAATCATGCCGATATCGCCTGTAATGCCAGGCTGCGGGTTTAATTACATGCCGTGTCCTCCGCCAATGTATGCACCGCAGCCATATCCAATGCCAATGTATCAACAGGCTCCAATGTATCATCACGGTTATGAAAACGAGTCGTTTGAAGAACATGCAATGGGCGCTCACATGGCACCGATGCCAATGTATCCAATGATGCCACACAGCTGCTATGGACCGGTACAATGTTCTCCTTGTCCGCCTCCATGGGGATATCAGCAGCCTGTTTATCCGGCCTATCATCAAGCACCGATGTATCCACAAGTGCAAGGAGCTATGACAGGTGGCCATTATGAAAGTTCTTCCGATGGTTTTGGAAACGCGCCTTACCATTATGGGCAATACTATGCGCCACAGCAGCAAGGAGACTGCGGCTGCGGTGAACCAAGACCTGAAGACTATGCACCACAGCAGCCTTATCCACAGTACCAACAGCAGGTACCTTATGGCTTTCAGGACCCAAGGGCACCCTATCCAGCCCCATATGGCATGATTGGTGTACCTCCGTATCCTGCGTTTGATCCAAATGCATTTAGTATTCCAGAATACGATGAGTACGACGAAGATGAAGATTGATTATTATACACGAGACGATTTTAATTTAAATCGTCTCTTTCTCTATTTGAAAAAAAGAGATATTCACGTTGAGACCTATCGTATGAAAAAGCCTCATGTCATCATAGCGGATACGAATAAAGGAAAAAAAGTAATAAAAGCATACAGAGACAAAGGTAAAATTGAACATGTTTATCATTTTTTGTCTCAGATTCAACAAGGGTATGCTGTTAATTTCGAAGCTTACCCAGAAGGTGAACTTTATATAAAGGACCGTCATTTGTACTGGGCGATGATGCCTTTTGTTAAGCAAGTAAAAGAGGTAACGTATGAAAGTTTTCAGGATCGGGAAGAAGTATTACAAACATTGATCCGCTATCATGGAGAAGTTCATAAAAAGAAACTAGCCGCGTATACAAAGCTCTCTGAGTATGACCTTATTTTAAAATGGAAAAAGCGGCTTTCCTCTTTTCGAGAGACATCACATGTATTTAGGGAATTTAATCAATTTCATGTATATAAAGACATTGTGACTTGGGGAGAAAAAGCTTTAGTCTTAATGGAGCGCTTCAAAGATAGTGGGCTAAACTGTTCCATTATTCACGGTGACGTTGCTTCACATAATTTCTTGAAAACAAACCACTTGGGTATTGTTATGATTGATTTTGACTTATCGGCTAAAGCTCCTGCTCTCTATGACTATGTTCAGCTTGCCCAGCGCTTTTTGCCTTACGTCCAGTGGTCGATGAAAGAACTACTTCAACATTCGAAAATAAAAGAATTAAGCAAGCAGCGTTTTTTTCTTGCTTCTTTGCTATTTCCATCGATGCTGATGAGAAACTGGAATATAAATGCCTCTGCTTTATCATGGGCAAACCGTCAAAGATTAATGCAGCAATCGGTTGAAGAATGGTCCCAGCGTACTCGGTTTTATCGAGTGATTTACCAGCACTTACAAAACCTACATGACATGTAAAGAGTTTATAAACACTTCATCGAATAAGAAACGGCTCGTCTTTTAATCCTAATAGTAAGCTCAGAGTAAATAGAGCTTAAATTAGGGGGCGATTATGTTGAATAGGTATGTAGCAACTTCTTTAGCTTTTGCATGTATGATGGGACTTGGCGCTTGCAATAACAAAGACCAAGGTATGGAACAGCGCTATACAGATACGACACAGCCTGTTGGCTATCATACAAATGAAAAAGCGAATGAACATCGCGTAGATAATCCGAAAGGTCCAATGACTGAAGTTTTAGATGGGAATGGAACACCTAATTATCCGTTAAACGTAAGTGATGGACGTTTTGACAATCCGACAAACCCTTATGGAAACATCAATAATACAAATGATCGTACAAATGGCGTTGCTAATATGTATTATGGTGAAGATTATCCAAGAGACTTTACGGAAAAAGTGGCTGATCGAGCTGCAAGCGTTAAAGGTGTAGAAAATAGCCGCGCCGTTGTCCGTGGAGATCAGCTATTAGTTGCTGTAGATCCGGCCAAAGACATAAATAACGGCCGTTTAAAACAAAACGTGCTGGATAAAGTAAAGCCTATTGCAAAGGACTACAATGTTCAAGTAAAAGTAGATCATGGTGTATTTATGAACGCTCGTTCTCTTGATGACGATATTCGAAATGGAAAAGACCGAAATACGATTCAAACTAATTTCAACGGTCTATTTGAATCAGTTGATGAGAATGTCAATCATAAACATCGTTAAATGAAGAAGCAGCTGTCTGTGAAGGACGGCTGTTTTTTTGATGAGAAGACATATAAAAAAGCTGCCATTGAAGCCAGGCAGCTATTCCTCGAACATGTAACTATTAATTTTTCTTGTTAGAAGCAGATTTGCTTGTTGTTTTTGATTCCGCTTCTTCCTTTTGAGCATTAGTTTCATTTTGTTTGAGGCGACCTTCTCTTTTTTTCGTATCTGCTGGTGCCGTAGCGACACTCTTTGTATTTTTTACATTTTTTGCAGAAGAGCTTGTCTCATTAGCTTGTGTGTTTGGCTTCTCGTTGTTAGTTGTCTGACTATTATCGTATTCAGCTTCCACGTCGCTTGCTAGAGCTGCAGAAACTTGAGCGTAAGTATGGTCTGTATAGTTCATCATATTTTCGTATACTTCAGGGCTCGCGAGTCCATCAGGTTCTACGCTTGCTTCTTCTTTCTTAATCGTTTCAGTCCATTCTTTTGTTTCTTGAATAAGTTTTTTTCCTATAATTACTTCTTCAACAATAACTGGTCTTTTGGTTATTTCTACTCGTTCTTCCATGATTGGAACACGAATAATTTCATCTTCTGTAAGTGGCCCAGCGTTATAGTCTCCGTCAACTACAGGGCGACGTTCAATATAAAACTCTTCTCTCGTAACAGGAACGTGTACAGTTCTTTCTTCCTCTATTACTTTTTTGTGGAGTTTTACTTCACCGACTTGGACGCGTTCTTTTAAGACATCTAATTTTTCTTCACGTAGTTGGACGGCTCTATGCTCGTTGTGTTCCGTATAGGTTCCGTACGCTGGAGTTTGTTCAGAGCTTACGGCATCTATCAAGATTAGAATTTTACCAGCAGCTACATCTGTCTCGCACTGCACGGCTGAGAAGTCGGGTATGCCCATGCGGATTAATTTTGATTTCAAGCCGTTTCCTTGTTTGAGCCCCATGCCGCCTGTCATCATGGTAAAAAAGTTATCCATCATGACGCCAGCTAATGAACTTACGGCAGGTGAACCAGCTTCAATAATTACATTTGTATCGTGACCTATTTGAAATGTATTGCTTTTACTGTTAGAAATAACCATAATGTCTGTTTCTCGATAACCTTGACGCTTTAAATTGTGGATAACATCTAAAGCTTCTTTCTCTGAAAAAAAAGTTCCGACTACACGTTTATTCATTCTCATTACTTCAGCTCCCTTTTTTATGAAAATAGATAATAGAAGTCCTTACAATTACTTCCACTATGTACATACCCTGCGAAAATTTAATTAAAACGTTCAAGAGAAAATTTTACAAATAGTGTGCAAATGTAACAAATACTCCATGTTTTCTTAACATAATATCGTAAAAGGGATTTACTTCATAAAATAAGAGGATAAAAGAAAATAAGTAGGTCAAACTATTAGTGTAGATTTTCACAAAACCTTTTTAGATAATACTAAAAAGAGTATGATTAACGTGTGAGGTGAAGGTGAGTGAAGAGAGTCATTCATCAAGCAGCTTTTTTAATGTTAGTAAGTGTTGTGCTTTGTATAATGCCATACCGTGCAGATGCGAATGAAAAGGAGCCGATGACATTATTTCTTGAGCGCGTGTATGTGGATGGAGTCGTAAGTCAAGAAATGATCAAAAGCCCTTCTATGACAAAAAAACAATTAATGAAAAAATATAAAAATTGGCGACTGCTTAAAGAAACGGATCAAGAGCTAGTTTTTAGAACAAGCATAGACGATATTTCACCTATTTTAAAAGAGAACGGTTATGTAGGGCTTTCTGTTAACGGTATTCTCTCAGCATTTGAAGGCAAACCAGCTTCGTCGCAGCACATTATACAATCATTTTTTCAAATTGACATCAAAAGGCTTGAGAGCTATCAGCATGAACAATTAAAGAAAGGTATTCGCGTTCAATCAAAAGATGAATATCTTTCCCTCATTAATTTCTATAAAATCTATCAGCTCCAGCAGCGGCCGCTTTCGATCAAGCAGCCGTTTTTTAGTATGGTAAAATAATTATTGAATTCAACATTCTAAATTGCTTCTATTTGCTTTTGGCGATATGTTAAAATGGTATTCAGCAGTCTAGTATTGTATATATTTTAAAAGGTCATTCATCAGCACAAGTGGGCGGTTCTATTTTTTATAGATATTGTAAAATGGGTTGTCAAAGATGAAAAGAGGCAAACGTTCTCTTGAACGTCTTTTTAAAAAGCAACTTTAAAGGAAAATAGAGAACGATGCGGGCAGGATTCTTCGGAGAGAAAGTTGAAGGTCACTGCCCGCGCGTACGTGATTAAGGAGAGAGCTTATTGTTTGATTATATCAAAGGCACTGTTACATATATAAATCCTGAGTATGTAGTAATCGAAAACAACGGGATAGGCTATCAAGTCTTTACGCCGAATCCCTATGTATTTTCAATTGATGAACAGCCAAAGACGGTTTACACCTATCAATATGTAAGAGAAGATGTAATTGCACTTTACGGGTTTGCTTCTCGAGAACAAAAGGATTTATTTATGAAGTTAATTAGCGTGTCAGGAATCGGTCCAAAAGGCGGTTTAGCTATTTTAGCGTCAGGTAATCCAGCGCAGGTTGTCCAAGCTGTGGAAGAGGAAGACGAGAAGTTTTTAGTTAAGTTTCCAGGAGTAGGTAAAAAAACAGCTCGGCAGATGATTTTAGATTTAAAAGGAAAGCTGCATGATATTGTACCAGATGCTGTTCCTTCTCTATTTGCAGATTTGGACGCACAAGAAGTCAAATCTCAAAGTTCAGAAGCACTCGATGAAGCGATTGAAGCACTTAAAGTATTAGGTTATGCAGAAAGAGAAATCAAAAAAATTGTTCCGGCTTTAATGAAGGAAACGATGACAACGGATCAGTATATTAAAGAAGCGCTAAAACGATTATTGAAACAATAAGTAAGGGAGGAGTAAAATGGACGATCGTATTGTAACGGGAGATGTTCTTGGTGAAGAAGAAATCATCGAGCAAAGTTTGCGGCCGCAAACCTTACAGCAGTATATTGGTCAGCATAAAGTAAAATCCCATCTGGACATTTTTATTAAAGCTGCCAAAATGCGAAGCGAAACGTTAGATCACGTGCTCTTATATGGTCCTCCAGGATTGGGGAAAACAACCCTTGCTACTATTATCGCTAATGAAATGGGCGTGCAAATCCGAACGACCTCAGGGCCAGCCATTGAGCGTCCAGGCGACTTAGCCGCAGTTTTAACCAGCTTAGAGCCTGGAGATGTGCTTTTTATTGATGAAATTCATCGGTTAAATCGTTCGGTTGAAGAAGTACTATACCCAGCAATGGAAGATTTCTGTTTGGATATTGTTATTGGAAAAGGACCGAGTGCACGCTCCGTCCGTCTGGATTTGCCTCCGTTTACGCTAGTAGGTGCAACGACAAGAGCCGGGCTTTTATCTTCTCCTTTGCGTGATCGCTTCGGCGTTTTAAGCCGTTTAGAATATTACCAAGAAGAAGATCTTGCTTCGATAGTAGAAAGGACAGCCGCTATTTTAGATGTAGAGATTGATGAGAAAGCTACGTTTGAGATGGCTAGGCGTGCTAGGGGAACTCCGCGTATTGCGAATCGCTTGCTTCGAAGAGTCAGAGATTTTGCTCAGGTCAAAGGAGACGGAGCCATAACCGAAAGGCTTGCCAACGAAGCATTAGAAATGTTGCAGGTGGACCGTTTAGGTCTTGATCATATTGACCATAAATTATTAAGAGGGATTATCGAAAAATTTAGGGGCGGACCTGTAGGGTTAGACACAATATCGGCTACTATTGGTGAAGAGTCTCACACAATTGAAGACGTATACGAGCCGTATCTATTGCAAATCGGCTTTTTGCAGCGAACGCCCCGAGGACGAATTGTGACGCCTTTGGTCTATGATCATTTTCAGCTGGAGGTGCCTGAGCAGTGAATGATATGCCTAAGATGCTTATCACATTAGGGGGCATTTTAGTCGTCATTGGACTGTTATGGCAGTTCGTTGGCAAGCTTCCTGGCGATATTTTTATCAAAAAAGGAAATACAACCTTTTATTTCCCGATTGTGACATGTATTCTAGTAAGCGTTGTATTATCACTTATTTTTTATGTAATTGGCAAATTTAAATAATTAAGTAGAAACAGGTGAACATTTTGAAAGTAGATTTATTTGATTTTCATTTACCAGAAGAATTGATTGCCCAAACGCCGCTTGAGCAGCGAGATGCGTCAAGACTCATGGTATTAAACAAAGAAACAGGAAATGTGAAGCATCATATGTTTCATGACCTTCTTGATTATGTGCAAGAAGGAGATTGTTTAGTGTTAAACGACACGCGTGTTCTTCCTGCACGATTATTTGGGACAAAAGAAGATACAGGTGCTAATATTGAAGTATTGCTTTTAAAACAAACACAGGGCGATACGTGGGAGACGCTTGTAAAACCGGCTAAACGAGTAAAAGAAGGCACGGTTATTTCGTTTGGTGACGGACGTCTGACAGCTGTATGTAAAGAAACGAGCGACCAAGGCGGACGTTTATTAGAATTCAACTATGAAGGCATCTTTTATGAGGTTCTAGAACAACTGGGAGAAATGCCGCTGCCGCCTTATATTAAAGAGCGCTTGGATGATCAAGAGCGCTACCAAACGGTTTTTGCTCGCGAACAAGGTTCTGCAGCAGCGCCAACAGCAGGTCTTCACTTTACAGAAGAGATGCTTGAACAGTTAAAAGAAAAAGGTGTGCATATTGCATTTTTAACGCTTCATGTTGGATTGGGTACATTCCGTCCAGTCAGTGTTGACGACTTAGAAGAGCACGATATGCACTCAGAGTTTTATCAAGTGAGTGAAGGAACCGCTGCTTTACTAAACAACGTACGCGAAAAAGGCGGTCGTATTATTTCAGTAGGCACAACTTCTACCCGTACCCTTGAAACGATTGCAACTGAGCATAACGGCAAATTTGTTGCTTCTTCAGGATGGACCAATATTTTTATCTTCCCAGGGTATGAATTTAAAGCAATTGATGGAATGATTACAAATTTCCATCTTCCAAAATCTACGCTCATTATGCTTGTAAGTGCCTTAGCAGGAAGAGAAAACGTTATTTCTGCCTATGAACAAGCTGTAGCAGAGAAGTATCGTTTTTTCAGCTTCGGCGACGCGATGCTAATTTTGTAATTTAACATGAAAGGAATACATCAATGACAGCAATTCGTTACGAACATATAAAAACTTGTAAACAAACAGGAGCGCGTTTAGGGATTGTCCATACGCCTCACGGCTCATTTGAAACGCCTATTTTCATGCCAGTAGGCACATTAGCTACAGTAAAAACAATGTCTCCGGAAGATTTAAAAGCAATGGGGGCAGGCATTATTTTAAGTAATACGTATCATTTATGGCTTCGTCCAGGTCATGAAATTGTTAAAAAAGCGGGAGGCCTTCATAAATTTATGAACTGGGATCGTCCCATCTTAACGGATTCAGGCGGCTTCCAAGTTTTTAGCTTAAGTGATTTGCGCCGTATTGAAGAAGAAGGCGTTCATTTCCGCAACCATTTGAATGGAGACAAGCTTTTCTTATCTCCAGAAAAAGCGATGGACATCCAAAATGCGCTTGGGTCTGATATTATGATGGCATTTGATGAATGCCCACCTTATCCAGCAGAATATGACTACTTAAAACGTTCAGTTGAACGCACAAGCCGCTGGGCAGAGCGATGCCTTGAGGCTCACAGCCGCCCTCAAGACCAAGGTCTTTTTGGGATTGTTCAAGGCGGAGAGTTTGAAGATTTACGCCGTCAAAGTGCAGCTGATTTAGTTTCAATGGACTTCCCAGGTTATGCTGTGGGAGGGCTGTCAGTTGGAGAACCAAAAGATGTAATGAATCGTGTGCTTGAGTTTACGACGCCATATTTACCAACCGACAAACCACGTTATTTAATGGGAGTGGGATCACCTGACTCGTTAATTGATGGAGCGATTCGCGGGATTGATATGTTCGATTGCGTATTACCAACGCGTATTGCACGTAACGGAACGCTTATGACAAGCGAAGGTCGCCTTGTTGTTAAAAATGCAAAATATGCAGAAGACTTCGGTCCGATTGATCCAAACTGTGACTGCTACACGTGTCAAAATTATTCAAGAGCGTATATTCGCCACTTAATTCGTTGTAATGAAACGTTTGGAATTCGTTTAACATCTTACCATAACTTATATTTTCTGCTAAACTTAATGGAGCAAGTCCGTGAAGCCATTCGCGAAGACCGACTTGGCGATTTCCGCGATGAGTTCTTTGAAAAATATGGGTTTAACGGCCCGGACGCAAAGAATTTCTAGGTCACTACAGGAATTTTCATCAAATTTATGAATGAGTACCTGTTGATAATATAAATAAAAGGAGGAGTTTTCATGGGTGTTTTACAAAATATTTGGCCATTGCTTTTAATGTTTGTCATTTTCTATTTCTTGTTAATCCGTCCACAGCAAAAACGTCAAAAAAACGTACAGCAAATGCAATCAGCACTTAAAAAAGGTGATAAGGTTGTTACAATTGGCGGTATGCACGGTTTGGTAGACGCAATTGATGAGTCACAAGTTGTGGTTCGCAGCACTGACGGTTCAAAATTAACGTTTGACCGCAATGCTATTCGTGAAGTAAGAAGCGTAGATTAATAAAAAAACGTCACGTACATGTACGTGACGTTTTTTTATGCTTCTCGTGAACCGGCAATGTTTACGCCAACAATTCCCCCTAGAATAGCGACTCCAATAAATCCAGCGTGAAATAAGAGCTGCTGTGCAGAAAACAGGTGACTATAGCCGAGGAATTGTAGTAAAAACATTAAAAAAGAATAAGAAACACCAGTGGCTCCTCCAACGAGAAGTCCCTTTGAACCGTTTCGGCCTCCCGCGATAAATCCTCCGATAAACAGTGTAATAAATGAGAGAATAAGTAAAAATAAACGTACGGATTGTTCTTCAAGCGATGTAAATTTTAAAATAAGCGAAAAGATAATGCTAATCGCTAAAGCCATCACTAAGATTGTTGCTACTCCTGCAAATACAGCGTTGCTCATTCGTTTTGCACCCAACTTGTTTCCCCCTCATGAAATAAAAAGATAGGTGAACCCTTAGTACGAGCATATTCGGGATGACTTCAAAATAGACGCATAAAAGTAAGGCTATTTTAAAATAAATGGTACAAACTACAAGGGAATACATAAAGGAGGTCTTTGCAGTGGAACTATTGATCATGGTTGCGCGAACCGTTCTTTTATATGTAGTAGTTTTAATTATTTTTCGCGTTATGGGCAAAAGGGAAATAGGGGAGCTGAGCATATTGGATTTAGTGGTCTTTATTATGATTGCTGAAATGGCAGTAATGGCTATTGAAAATCCAAAAGATCCTTTGCTGCATTCAATTCTTCCGATGTTAACGCTTCTTATTATTCAAATCGGCTTAGCTATATGGTCTCTTAAAAGCAATCGAATGCGAAATTTTATTGATGGCAAACCTAGCATTATCATTGAAAATGGAAAAATAAACGAACATGAAATGAAAAGGCAGCGATATAACTTCAATGATTTGCTCGTGCAGCTGCGAGATAAAAATATAAAAAATGTAGCTGATGTTGAATTTGCCATTTTAGAATCTTCAGGAAGGCTATCCGTGTTTCAAAAAGATCAGCAATCAGGTGAAAAAGGCAATTTGAATTTGCCTTTTATCATTGACGGCATTATTCAAGAAGAGCATCTGCTGCATGAACATAAAACAACGGAGTGGTTAAGGACAGAACTGACAAAACGTGGGTATTCAAACTTAGATAAAATTTCATATTGCAGCTATGACAACGGAAATTTTTTTATAGATTTAGTAGATGTAAAACAATAAAACGCGGATTGCTCCGCGTTTTATTTTCGTTTAAAATAGCGTAAAACAGAAAAACGGTTTAATTCTTCCTTTGTTATCAGTCTAAAAAGCAGCAAAAACAGTACGTATACAACGCTTGTCAGTGCAATTGATAAAACGGTTCGTAAGCTCAAAGGAATGGAAGTGAAAAGGTTCATATAAGCAAAGTGTCCGATAAAACCTGATATTCCCATTACAGCAAAACTGCGGAGATACTCAAACACATGAAGCTTATACGTAATTTTTTTCATGACGGTAGACAGGTGTAAAAGAGTGACAAGCATCATTCCCACAACAATTGCAAGGCCAGCTCCCATAATACCTAGATTTGGCTGAGTTGCGAGTAAGAAGATAAGAGATGTTTTGACCGCTGCTCCTATAAAACTGTTAATCATGGCGGCTTTTGCAAGGTCTAGCGCCTGCAGAACAGCTTGAAGCGGCCCTTGAAAGTAATAAAAGATAAAAAAAGGCGCCATGACTTTGACAAAAATAGCAGCTTTGTCAGAACCATACATCAATTCCATTACCGGATTAGCAAATACATAAAGAACAACAACAGCCAGCCCGCCTGTTACAAACGACAAGCGGAGAGCTTGATGAAGCCGATATTCGATTTGCTTCATTTGATTCTGTGCAAGAGATTCACTGATTGCGGGAACCAAAGACGTGGATAGAGACACCGTTACAAAAGAAGGCAACATCAGGAGAGGGAGTGCAAAGCCTGTTAATTCTCCGTACTGCTTCGTTGCTACCGCTGTCGCTACTCCTGCGATTGCTAAACTTTGAGCTACTACAATCGGTTCTAAAAACCAAGAAATTGACCCAATCATGCGGCTTCCTGTCGTGGGAAGAGCGATTCGCATTAAGTCAAGGAACGTATCTTTGCCTGCATGTAAAGAAGCAAAAAATTTTCGTCTTACCGTTATTTTCTTCTTTCGCTTGAACATAAACACCATATAAAACAGTGAAGCTAGTTCTCCAAATACGGAAGAGAGCATAGCGCCAGCCGCAGCGTACTCAATTCCATAAGGCAAAAATGCTTTTGTACATACGGCAATTAACGTAATGCGCACCACTTGTTCGATAATTTGAGAATAAGCGGCAGGCTTCATTTGCTGCTTTCCTTGAAAATATCCGCGGATGACAGACGAGACGGCGATGATTGGAATAACTGGAATAATCGCAAGCAGCGGATAGATCGTACGTGAATCTGTAAAGAAGGTTTTTGCTACAACGGGAGCGAATAATATTAGTCCGAGCGTAAATAAAACGCTCAGCGTACACGTAATACTTAAAGAGACGACAAGTATTTTTTTTATTCTATGCCTGTCACCTAAAGCTTCTGCTTCTGCCACTAACTTGGATATGGCAACCGGTAGCCCAAGCTGTGTTAAGGTGATTACTAATACCAGCGTGGGGACCGCCATCATATAAAGTCCCACACCTTCGTCTCCAATCATTCGAGCCACCACAATTCGATTGACAAACCCGAGTACACGTGTAATTAAGCCAGCAATTATTAAAATAATAGTTCCCTGTAAAAATTTAGACATATACTCACTGCTTTCTTGAGGTTTATACAGTGAATATATGCGCCCCCGGTGTCCAAGCATGACAAGTATTCCTCATACGAGAAAGAAATTTTACGCAAAATGTCAAACGGAAAGGAGGATCGATATGACACATCCATTTATTTCAGCTTCGAAAGAACTTATACAGCCTGTCTTATCCAGCAAAATGGAAGAATTTCATATGCTTGGATATGAAGAAGTAACGGAGAACGATTTATTGAGTTATTTGGAAATGAAAAAATGGAAAAAAGAAAAGGAGCTATCTCTCCATCAAGTGGTAAATGATATTTTATCTGTTAAGATCACGCAGGTAATGAGCTATGTAACAATTGAATCTTATAAATCTGATATGTTCTCAAGTGTTAATAATGGAGAAGACTGGAAAGAATTATTAAAGTAAAGTTTGTAAACTACATGTATTAAAATTTAATAAGGTCTTTATTTGACAGACATTAGGTTATGAATGATAATTAGATTGGTCATTTATCTATTGTTATCATTTCATGTTTTTTACATAAGAAGGAGGATTTTCTGTCGATGGTTAAAAGAGGACGTATCGTTGCCTTTTTCCTCTTAGTACTGCTTGTGTTTAGTACAATCGGAACAACGATGACTGGAATTACAAAAGACATTAAACTTGGCCTCGACCTTCAAGGTGGATTTGAAATTTTATATAAAGTCAGTCCAGCTAAAAAAGGCGATGTCATTGACAAAAAAGCACTTAACAGCACGGTTGAAGCTCTGCGTCAACGTGTCGATGTACTGGGAGTTAGTGAGCCCAGCATTCAAATTGAAGGAAACGACCGCATCCGCGTTCAGCTAGCTGGTGTCACGAATCAAAAGCAAGCCAGGGATCTGTTATCAACTCAAGCAAACTTAACGTTCCGCGACGTGAACGATAAGGTGCTGATGGATGGTACAGACTTAGCGCAAGGCGGAGCAAAGCAATCGTTTGACCAAAGCAATCAGCCTAGCGTCTCACTAAAGTTAAAAAATGCGAAAAAATTTGAAAAGATCACGCGAGAGCTTTCTCAAAAACCAGCACCTAACAATTTAATTGTCATTTGGCTGGATTATGAAGAAGGAAAAGACTCGTATCAAAAAGAAGCGACAAAACAAAATCCGAAGTATCTATCTGCAGCCTCTGTTAGCAGCGTGTTAACACAGCCAGATGTTGAGATTTCAGGTGGCAACTTCACAGTGAAAAGCGCAACGCAGCTGGCGGAATTGCTAAATGCCGGATCGCTGCCGGTTAAATTAGATGAGCTATACTCTACATCCGTTGGAGCACAGTTTGGAGAAGAAGCCCTTCACACCACTATATTAGCGGGTATTATCGGCATCGGAATTATCTTCCTTTACATGCTGTTTTTCTATCGTTTACCGGGGCTTATTGCCGTTATTACACTCAGTTTTTATATCTACTTAAACTTAGTGGTATTTGACTGGATGCACGTGGTTATGACGCTTCCAGGTATTGCGGCTCTTATTCTAGGCGTAGGTATGGCAGTAGATGCGAATATCATTACCTACGAGCGGATTAAAGATGAACTGAAAACAGGGAGATCCGTTATATCGGCTTACCGGGCAGGAAATCGTCGTTCACTTGCGACCATTTTTGATGCTAATATTACAACGATGTTAGCGGCTCTTGTATTATTCTTTTATGGTCAAAGTTCAGTAAAAGGATTTGCCACAACGTTAATGATCGGGATTGTGCTAAGCTTTGTAACTGCTGTTTATGGTACTCGTTTACTAATGAGTCTCTTAGTAAACAGCCGCTGGTTTGATAAAAAACCAGGTTACTTTGGCGTGAAGAAAGAGCAAATTCACGATTTGAGCAAAGATGATGGCACAACCGTGTTACCTACAGCGTGGGATAAAATTGACTTTGTTAAATACCGTAAAGCATTTTTTACGTTCTCAAGCGTGCTCGTCATTATCGGTATTATCTCGGTTGCTGTGTTCAGGCTGAACCTCGGTATTGACTTTACGAGCGGAACTCGCATAGAGATTCCGGCAAATCATACCGTTACGCAGGCTGAGATACAGCGCGAAATGAAGTCTCTTGATATCGAAACGGATGACGTAGTTATTACAGGAAAAAGTAATGATACGGGTGTCGTACGTGTAGTTGGGGTCTTGAATAAAAAAGAAATTGCGAATTTAAAAGATCACTTTAAAGATAAATACGGTTCTGAACCAAATGTAAGCACCGTTTCACCGACAGTTGGAAAAGAACTGGCGAAAAATGCGATGCTTGCAATTGTAATTGCTTCAATCGGAATTATCATTTATGTAACGATTCGATTTGAATTTTACATGGCGCTTGCAGCCGTGCTTGCCCTGTTGCATGATGCGTTCTTTATCGTTACGGTCTTCAGCTTAACGAAGTTAGAAGTTGATTTAACGTTTATCGCTGCAGTCTTGACGATTGTTGGTTACTCAATTAACGATACGATTGTTACGTTTGACCGCATTCGTGAAAATATGCAGAAATTTAAATCCAAAACGTTTGACGATTTGGCGTTTATCGTAAATCTAAGTTTGCGTGAAACGTTTACTCGCTCAATGAACACCGTGTTAACAGTTGTAATTGCAGTTGTAGCACTTCTTCTATTCGGAAGTGAATCGATTCAAAACTTCTCAATTGCCCTGTTAGTAGGCTTAGTCCTTGGTGCATATTCATCTGTGTTTATTGCTGCTCAGCTATGGCTTGTGTGGAAAGGAAAACAGTTGAAGCGTGAGGAACAAAAAGAAGTAGAAAGCAAGTAATTCAAAAACGTGCGAAGTATTCGCACGTTTTTTTTGTGCATAAAAATTCAAGACGTACTGTCAGAAAAATATGCTTATTTTCTTTCGTTGCTCCATTTCATCCACTCTAGTATAATAATGTGGGTTAAGGGGTGAAGAGACATGTTACAGTCAAAAAAACGTTGGAATGTTCAAGAATGTGATGAACAACTTGTTAATGAATTTGTAGAAAACCTCAATATTACACCTCTAGTAGCTTCGTTATTACTTAATAGAGGCATGACAACAGTAGAAGCGGCGCGTGAGTTTTTACACGTTGATGCACAAACGTTCCACGATCCGTTTTTATTGCACGATATGGACAAAGCAGTAGCTCGTATTCAGCAAGCAATTGATCATAATGAAAAAATTATGATCTATGGAGATTACGATGCTGACGGCGTCAGCAGCACTTCTGTTATGTTATCTGCTTTACAGCAGCTTGGCGCTGATGTTGATTTTTATATTCCTAATCGCTTTACAGAAGGTTATGGGCCGAATAAGGCGGCATTTGATAAAATAAGCGCAGGCGGCTATCAGCTGGTGATTACGGTAGACACAGGTATTTCGGCAGTCGAAGAAACTGCGTATGCACGTGAACTAAACTTTGATTTAATTATTACTGATCACCACGAGCCGGGGCCGGTTTTACCGGATGCTTATGCAATTATTCATCCAAAGCTGCCGGGAAGTACATATCCATTTAAAGAACTGGCAGGTGTAGGAGTCGCTTTTAAACTCGCTCATGCGCTGTTAGGGGAGCTTCCAGAACATTTGTTAGAACTAGCAGTAATTGGGACGATTGCTGACTTGGTTCCTTTAGTCGACGAAAACCGCTTAATTGCTCGCAAAGGTCTTGACTATCTCAAGCTCACGAAGCGCACCGGAATTGAAGCGCTGCTGAGCGTATGTGGAGTAAAACGTGAAGAAATTAATGAGGATACAATCGGATTTGCGATGGCTCCTCGTATTAATGCAGTAGGACGTCTCCAAGATGCCGATCCAGCTGTTCATTTGCTTATGACGACAAATGCTGAAGAGGCAAAAGGTTTAGCTAAAGAAATTGATGCGTTAAACAAGGAAAGGCAGCAAATCGTAAACGATATTACAGAAGAAGCCGTTGAATTTGTGGAAGATATGTATCCTCCGGATGAAAGCAGCGTTCTTATTGTAGAGGGAGAAGGATGGAATGTAGGCGTTGTTGGAATTGTCGCTTCTAGGCTCGTAGAAAAGTTCTACAGACCAACAATTGTATTAAGTATTGACTCTGAAAATCGTATTGCTAAAGGTTCAGCAAGAAGTATTGAAGGCTTTGACTTATTCGCGAACTTATCTAAATGCCGTGACATTCTGCCGCATTTTGGAGGGCACCCAATGGCAGCCGGCATGACATTAAACAGCGATGATGTAGAAGAACTGCGCAGACGCCTTAATGAACAAGCAAGCAACGTGTTAACTCAACAGGATTTTATTCCAATTACATCAGTTGATACAGTATGCACCACAGAGGAAATCACGCTGGAAAACATTGAACAAATGAGTGCGCTTGCTCCATTTGGTATGCATAACCCGAAGCCAAAAGTTCTCATTAAAGATGTTCATACAACATCTATGCGGAAAATTGGTGCTAATAAAAATCATTTAAAACTTGTATTTGAAGACAGCGGTGTATCGGTTGATGCAGTAGGATTTGGGTTAGGCTATATATTAGATGAAGTATCTCCTATAGCTAAAGTATCATTAGTAGGTGAACTATCTATTAATGAGTGGAACAATATGCGAAAGCCGCAGCTGATGGTGGAAGATATTTCTGTAGATGAATGGCAGATGTTTGATTATCGCAGTGCAGTTGATGTCAAACGTTTCTTTCAGCAGGTGTTTACGGATCAAATGAAAGTTGTTGCTTTTCACGCTTCAACAATTGATAAATACAAGTCGCTGCTGCCGATGGAGCATGTTGTTCTTATTCAAAATGAAGAACAGGCAAAAGCATGTGTGTTTGCAGAGGAACAGATCGTTTTATTAGATTTGCCTCCTTCACAAAAGTGGCTTGAATGTTTATTTGTTCAAGGTATCCCTTTTAGAATATACGCTATTTTCTTAACGGAAGAAGACCATTATTTTGATACAATCCCAACTCGCGATCATTTTAAATGGTTTTACGGCTTTTTAGCGAAAAAGGGTCCATTTGATTTAAAACGCTACAAAGAGGATTTAGCGATTCATAAGGGCTGGTCAAAAGAAACGATTGATTTTATGGCAAAGGTGTTTTTTGAGTTAGAATTTGTTACAATAAACAATGGCTTAATTTCGTTAGTGAAAAATTCTGCGAAACGTGATTTAATAGAATCTGCGACTTATCGCCAAAAGCAGCAGCAGATTGAAATAGAAAAAAACTTTATTTATACGTCATATGTACAGCTTAAAAATCAATTTCAAGATATTTTTAAGCGTTCGATTGAATGAGGAGGCAACATTAGAATGAATTTTAAAGATTATATTACAATTGTACCTGACTGGCCAAAACCAGGTATTACATTTAAAGATATCTCAACATTAATGGATAACGGTGATGCATACCGTGCCGCAACGGATGAGATTGTAAAATATGCTAATGATAAACAAGTTGATATTATCGTAGGACCGGAAGCTCGCGGATTTATCGTTGGTTGTCCAGTAGCATATGCGTTAGGTATCGGTTTTGCACCTGTTCGTAAAGAAGGAAAATTACCGCGTGAAGTAATCAAAGTAGATTACGGTTTAGAATACGGTAAAGACGTATTAACGATTCACAAAGATGCAATTAAGCCAGGTCAGCGCGTGTTGATTACAGATGATTTATTAGCAACAGGCGGTACAATTGAAGCGACAATTAAGCTTGTCGAAGAATTAGGCGGAATTGTTGTTGGAGCTGCGTTCTTAATTGAACTTTCTTACCTTGACGGCCGTGACAAACTAGACGGTTACGATGTATTCACATTAATGACGTATTAAGAAGAACGATCACATAAAAAAGAGTACCTGATACAGGTGCTCTTTTTTCGTTAAAAAACGTTAATACGTAAAATGGAAATGATGTAAATTTGATAAATTAAACGCAAAGGCTTTACATCCTTGGATTTTTTCAAGATAATAGTTACAATATGAATTAAAAATGCTAGTTGATAAAAGGTGATTTCATGGCAAATGAGCAAGTCCTAACAGCGGAACAGGTCATTGACAATACGAAGCGATATTTAAGTGAAGAAGACGTGGCTTTTGTACAAAAAGCATATGATTTTGCAAAAGAAGCTCACAAAGAACAATATCGCAAGTCGGGTGAACCATACATTATCCACCCGATTCAAGTCGCAGGAATTTTAGTTGATCTAGATATGGATCCAGCAACAATTGCAGCTGGATTTCTACATGATGTGGTTGAAGATACAGAGATAACACTAAAAGATTTAGAAAAAGCTTTTAATGAAGAAGTAGCAATGTTAGTAGACGGCGTAACGAAACTGGGGAAAATTAAATATAAGTCTAAAGAAGAGCAGCAGGCTGAAAATCACCGCAAGATGTTTGTAGCAATGGCTCAAGATATTCGAGTCATACTGATCAAACTTGCGGATCGTCTTCATAACATGCGTACGCTAAAGCATTTACCGCAGGAAAAGCAGCGACGCATTTCAAATGAAACGCTTGAAATTTTTGCTCCTCTTGCTCATCGTCTTGGTATTTCAAAAATTAAGTGGGAGCTTGAAGATACAGCTTTACGTTACTTAAATCCTCAGCAATATTATCGCATTGTAAATTTGATGAAGAAAAAGCGTGCGGAACGCGAGCAGTATTTGGCTGAAGTTATCGATGAAGTTCGAGAGCAAGTAGATGAAGTATCGATTAAAGTTGAAATTTCAGGACGTCCAAAACATATTTATTCCATCTATCGTAAAATGGCACTGCAAAACAAGCAGTTTAATGAAATTTACGATTTACTAGCTGTGCGCATTATTGTAAATAGCATTAAAGACTGCTATGCGGTGTTAGGAATTATTCACACGTGCTGGAAGCCAATGCCAGGACGTTTCAAAGATTATATTGCAATGCCAAAACAAAATATGTACCAGTCTCTTCATACGACGGTTATCGGACCAAAAGGTGATCCGTTAGAAGTTCAAATTCGAACGTTTGACATGCACCAAATTGCTGAGTATGGAATTGCTGCTCACTGGGCTTACAAAGAGGGGAAAACAGCTGAGCATGCTTCATTTGAAGAAAAGTTGACGTGGTTTAGAGAAATTTTAGAATTTCAAAATGATGCAAACGATGCAGAAGAGTTTATGGAATCTCTAAAAGTTGATTTGTTTTCTGACATGGTTTACATTTTTACGCCAAAAGGCGACGTCATTGAGCTTCCTTCGGGTTCTGTTCCAATTGATTTTTCCTATCGTATTCACTCTGAAATCGGAAATAAAACCATTGGAGCAAAAGTCAACGGCAAGATGGTTACGCTTGATTACCGTTTGAAAACGGGGGACATTATCGAAATTTTGACGTCTAAGCATTCGTATGGTCCAAGCAAGGACTGGTTAAAGCTTGCTCAAACGTCTCAAGCCAAAAATAAAATTCGCCAATTCTTTAAAAAGCAAAGCCGCGATGAAAATATTGAAAAAGGCAAAGAGCTGGTTGAAAAAGAAATTCGTCAAATGGAGTTTGACTTAAAAGAAGTATTAACAGCTGATAATATCAAACGAGTAGCGGAGAAGTTTAATTTCTCAAACGAAGATGATATGTATGCAGCTATTGGATATAACGGATTAACTGCGGCTCAAGTAGCTAATCGTTTAACCGAGAAGTGGAGAAAGCAGCGCGATCAAGAACAAGAGATCCAAATTGATGATATTGCACGCGACACTGCGGCCAAGCGTGTTCGCCAGCATAAACGAAAAGATTCCGGGGTTATCGTACCGGGTGTAGAGAACATGCTGATTCGCTTGTCTAAATGCTGTAATCCAGTTCCTGGAGATGAGATTGTTGGTTTTATTACAAAGGGGCGGGGAGTATCTGTTCATAGAGCAGATTGTTTAAACGTTCACACAGATGATGCTGAAAGTCGTCTTATTCCTGTAGAGTGGGAAACACATATTAAAGAAGGCAAAGAGTTTAACGTGGAAATTGAAATTTCAGGATACGACCGCAGAGGCTTACTAAATGAAGTTCTGCAGGTTGTAAACGAGACTAAAACGAATATTTCAGCCGTTTCAGGAAAATCGGACCGAAACAAAATGGCTACGATTCATATGTCAATTTCTATTCATAACATCAGTCACCTTCATAAAGTGGTTGAGCGCATTAAGCAGCTCCGAGACATTTATTCAGTTCGCCGAATTATGCATTAAGAAAGGTCGTTATACATGAGAGTAGTCGTACAAAGAGCAAAGAATGCAAAAGTAACTGTTGCAGGTGAGACGGTCGGTGAGATTAAGCACGGATATATGCTTTTAGTGGGCATTACCCATGACGATACTGAAGCTGATGCAGAGTATGTAGCGGATAAAATTGTGAATTTGCGAGTGTTTGATGATGAGTCTGGCAAAATGAATTTGTCGCTTCTAGATATAGAAGGAGAAATTTTATCGGTATCTCAATTTACGCTTTACGGAGATTGCCGAAAAGGCAGAAGACCAAACTTTATGGGAGCTGCTAGGCCAGATCATGCTGTAACGCTTTACAACTATTTTAATAAAGTATTATCAGAAAAAAATGTTCGAGTAGAGACCGGCGCATTTGGTGAAATGATGGACGTATCATTTACAAATGACGGACCGGTCACACTTATTGTAGAAAGCAAAGAAAAAACGCAGGATCACAGATGAGCCTGCGTTTTTTCTTTGCTTTGAAAGTAATGATTTAACCCTTCAGCGATAGCGGACGTAATCATTTGCTGATAACTGATGGAATTAATATATGTTTCTTCCCGTTCGTTGCTTAAAAAGCCCAGCTCAATTAATGTACTCGGACGTGTATTTTCGCGAAGAACATAGTAGTTTCCAAAACGCTCTCCTTTGTCTTTCAATTTTGCATGATTAATAAGGGACTGATGAATAGAATGTGTGAGTGGACTGTCCTGATGCTGATGGTAATAATACGTCATAAGGCCAGTTAGCTGTGAGCTGTTCGTACTGTTGTAGTGAATGCTTATAAAAGCATCTGCTTTAGTCGATTGCAGCGTGCGCTGTGAAAGTAGAACGTACTCATCATGGGTGCGGGTTAAAATGACGTGTGCGCCTTCTTTTTGAAGTTTGTCTTGTAAAATAAGTGCTGTTCGGAGAGTGAGGTCTTTTTCATACGTGCCTTGTGTGCCGATGGCTCCTTTGTCTTTTCCTCCATGGCCTGCATCAATAATAATTGTTTTGCCCTTTAGGTGCTGCAAGCTTTTACTCAGCGTATAAACAGGCTGGCGTTGCGCTACTTGCATGCTAGGCTGAACGCTGCGGAGCGCTACGGTTTTCGTGAATTTTTTAAACACCCAGCCTTGAATACCCGAGTTTTCTACATAGTACCAATCTCCTTGACGGTCTGAAACGGATAGTCTTGTATTCTTCGTCAATTTATTTGTAATTGAAAATGAACGTCCTGGACCGCTGCGTACATGAAGAGAGTCAGCTGTTACAATAATGGGTTGATGCACCGGTACATTTGGGCGCTCAAATGAGGAAGAGCACAATAACAAAAGGATACTTGCAGCCAAAACAGATACCGACTTCATGTTAAGATGGCGAATAGATAGACCTCCTTTTTATAACAAAATAGAGTATTCGATGAAAATAAAAAAAATCCTTTCTCTTATGTAAAAACATCTTTTTTGGGCAATGCTAATAAAAGGATAAGTAAGTGTAGGCAGGGAGGAAGAAACGATGAAGTTTAGTGAAAAAGGTGAACAATCATTTCAGCAGGTAAATCCGGTATTTGGCATTCATTTTCATGATTTTATTGATAGAGAAAGTGAAGCTTCATCCCTTGAATTGGCTTCGGAATTTGGTTTAACGCTTCGAGATATTCAGAAACTAAGAAAACAATTAGACCGCTCTTAACATGAAAGGTGCTTGACAACTGCTCATTTCATTCGTAATATAGAAAGCAATTGCTAAATTAAAATGAATGTATAAAATTTTTATATTGATAAGCCAAAGATCGAGAAAAGTAGTAAAGATGACACATGGCTAGAGAGGAAATGTCTTAGGCTGAAAGCATTTCTACATGATGACTTTATGAAAGAACACTCAGGAGGCTTCACTCTGAAAAGGGAAACTTAGTAGGAGATGAACGTGTTCGTGCGTTAACGAAATGAGTGGAAACATGTCATATGTTTCAATTAGGGTGGTACCACGTGAGATCAACTCTCGTCCCTACTATGGAAAAATAGTAGAGGCGAGAGTTTTTTTGTATTGTAAATTTTAAATATAGGAGGCATATCACGTTATGTCAGTTCAAATACCTAGAGGAACACAAGATATTTTACCGGGCAAAGTAGAATATTGGCAGTTTGTTGAACAGCGAGCAAGAGAAATCTGCCGTGCGTTCAACTACCAAGAAATTCGTACACCAATGTTTGAACACACTGAATTATTTTTGCGCGGAGTGGGAGAAACAACAGATATCGTGCAAAAAGAAATGTACACATTTAAAGATCGAGGTGACCGCAGCTTAACGCTTCGCCCAGAAGGAACAGCTGCAGTTGGACGATCATTTGTTTCAAATAAAATGTTTGGAAATCCAACGCAGCCAACCAAGCTGTTTTATATTGGCCCTATGTTTCGCTATGAACGACCTCAAGCGGGACGTTTCCGTCAATTCGTTCAGTTTGGTGTAGAAGCATTAGGGGTAAATGATCCAGCTATTGATGCTGAAGTTCTTGCCCTGTTAATGAGCTTTTACCAATCGCTTGGATTGAAAAAATTAAAGTTGGTTGTTAACAGTTTAGGAGATACAGAAAGTCGTCAAGCTCACCGTCAAGCGCTTATTGACCACTTTGCACCTCGCATTGGAGAGTTTTGCAGCGACTGCCAAAGCAGATTGGAGAAAAATCCTCTTCGTATTTTAGACTGTAAAAAAGATCGGGACCATGAACTGATGGCTACAGCGCCGTCTATTCTTGATTATTTAAACGACTATTCAAAAGAATATTTTGAAAAAGTACAGCAGTACTTAACCGATTTAGACATTGACTATGTTGTAGATCCGACGCTAGTACGCGGGTTAGATTATTATAATCACACAGCATTTGAACTAATGAGTGAAGCAGAAGGATTTGGCGCCATTACAACTCTTTGTGGCGGAGGCCGTTATAATGGGCTGATTCAAGAAATCGGCGGACCTGAAACACCGGGTATCGGATTCGCTTTAAGTATCGAACGCTTATTATCTGCATTGGAAGCAGAAGGAATTGAGCTTCCGGTAGAAACAGGCGTAGATTGCTATGTAGTAACCATGGGCGATGAAGCAAAAGAAAAATCCGTTTCAATTGTAAATACGCTTCGACGTGCAGGCTTTGTAGCCGATAAAGATTATCAAGATAAAAAAATGAAAGCTCAGTTTAAAGCAGCTGATCGTGTACAAGCAAAATTTGTTGTTGTTCTAGGTGAAGATGAGCTAGCAAAACAAGTTGTAAACGTAAAAAATATGGAATCTGGCGAACAGCAAGAAGTATCAATTGATGAATTGGTCAGCTATTTGCAGGAACAAGTATAAGGGGGAACCATGATGACAAAACGTTCATACTACTGTGGAGATGTAACAGAACAAGCAACTGGCGAAACAGTTCTATTAAAAGGATGGGTTCAAAAACGCCGTGATTTAGGGGGATTAATCTTTATTGATTTACGCGACCGCGGCGGAGTTGTACAGGTTGTATTTAATCCTGAAAAATCTGCTGAAGCGCTAAAAATTGCTGAAGATGTACGTAATGAATTCGTATTAGAAGTGCAAGGAACTGTTGTAGCTCGTGAAGAGGGAACCGTTAACTCGAACTTAAAAACAGGTAAAATTGAAGTTCACGCTGAGCAGATTACGGTGTTAAACAAAGCCAAAACACCTCCTTTTGCCATTGCAGATCAAACGGAAGTATCAGAAGATGTTCGATTAAAATATCGTTATTTAGACCTTCGACGTTCTGAGATGTTTAACACGCTTAAAATGCGCAATGACATTACAAAAACAATTCGTGACTTCTTAGATCAAAATGACTTTTTAGATATTGAAACACCTATTCTAACGAAAAGTACGCCAGAAGGCGCACGTGATTATCTTGTGCCAAGCCGCGTGCACGAAGGGGAGTTTTATGCTCTTCCTCAATCACCGCAAATCTTTAAGCAGCTGCTAATGGTAAGCGGAGTTGAGCGTTATTATCAAATCGCTCGCTGCTTCCGCGATGAAGACTTGCGTGCAGATCGTCAGCCTGAATTTACTCAAATCGATATTGAAACATCATTTTTATCTCAAGAGGACATCATGACAATGACGGAAGAAATGATGTCTAAAGTAATGAAGCGCGTAAAAGATTTAGATGTAACGACGCCTTTCCCGCGCATGTCATATGATGAAGCGATGAGCCGCTACGGTTCGGATAAGCCGGATACACGTTTTGAAATGGAGCTAGTCAACTTATCAGAGCTTGTGAAAGACTGCGGGTTCAAAGTATTTAGCGCAGCAGTTGAAAACGGCGGAGAAGTAAAAGCGATTAATGTAAAAGGTGCCGCTTCTGGCTATTCACGTAAAGATATCGATGCTCTAACAGAGTTCGTGAAAATTTACGGTGCTAAAGGGTTAGCATGGCTGAAAGTTGAAGCTGACGGCTTAAAAGGACCGATTGCAAAATTCTTCAATGAAGATGAGCAAAAGCAATTTGCTGAAGCTCTTCAAACGGAAGAAGGAGATTTACTTTTATTTGTAGCTGATAAAAAGTCAGTTGTAGCAGATGCACTTGGCGCTCTTCGTCTAAAGCTTGCAAAAGAACAAGGAATTATTGATGAAACGAAATTTAACTTCCTATGGGTAACAGATTGGCCTCTTCTTGAGCATGACGAAGAAGACAACCGTTACTACGCGGCTCATCATCCATTCACAATGCCAGTTCGTGAAGATTTACCAATGTTAGAAAGCGATCCTGGACAAGTCCGTGCACAAGCATATGACTTAGTATTGAATGGTTACGAACTTGGCGGAGGATCTTTACGTATTTACGAGCGTGATATTCAAGAAAAAATGTTTAAAACGCTTGGATTTACATTAGAAGAAGCATATGAGCAGTTCGGTTTCTTACTTGAAGCATTTGAATACGGTACTCCTCCTCACGGTGGAATTGCGTTAGGTCTTGACCGTTTGGTTATGCTTCTAGCAGGACGCACAAACTTGCGTGATACAATTGCCTTCCCTAAAACAGCAAGTGCAAGCTGTCTATTAACAAACGCACCTGGTGAAGTAAGTGAAGCGCAATTAGACGAGCTTCATTTGCAGGTAAAAAAGCAAAAAACAGAAGCGTAATCGATTGAACCGTCTGTTAAATCGAGCCTGTCACTGGAACATGACAGGCTCGATTTTTTTTGTTTTACTTATTAATTGCAAAGTGATTTTTTCTGTGATAAGATACTTTCAAGAACTAAATAGTCCTGATGTGTTCGTCCTTAATCCAGTTTTGACCGAACAATTTTTTGCTTGGGAGCTCGGAGTTTTTAACGAGCGTACATGCCTCATCTCGAGGACTTACAATGGTTAAAGCAGAGCACCCACCTGCCGAGAGCGGGTTCAAAACGAAGGCACTCGAGACGGCACGATCGGGACTAGCATACATATAAGAAATCCTCTATGTAATTATTTGCATAGAGTTTTTTTATGGATAAATAACGAATGCTCATGTTCGTTTTGCTAAAAATATGGTATAGTCAATTTCGTTGTTTATTTGAATTAATCGTACACGTTGGTGTATTTAATAGAGGAGTGTTTTAACATGTTGCATCAGTTTTCGCGTAATGAACTGGCGATAGGAAAAGAAGGGCTAGCTACTTTAAAAGGCAGCACAGTTGCTATTTTAGGGATAGGAGGAGTAGGGTCATTTTCTGCTGAGGCTTTGGCTCGGTCAGGAGTAGGGCGTTTAATTCTTGTAGATAAAGACGATGTTGATATTACAAACGTAAATCGTCAAATTCATGCGCTGCTTTCTACGGTAGGTCAGCCCAAGACAGAATTAATGAAAAAGCGTATTTTAGATATTAATCCAGACTGTGACGTTGTTTCTCTTCAAATGTTTTATACGGAAGAAACATATGAAGAGTTCTTTAGTTACAAACCGGACTTCGTAGTGGATGCATCCGATACGATTTCGTATAAGATTCATTTAATGAAAGAATGTTTAAAACGTGATATTCCGATTATTTCAAGTATGGGTGCTGCGAATAAAATGGATCCAACACGTTTTAAAATTGCAGACATTTCAAAGACACATACAGATCCGATTGCAAAAGTGGTTCGTACTCGTCTGCGTAAAGAAGGAATTCGCAAAGGAATTAACGTCGTTTTTTCTGATGAGCGTCCAATCGTTATTCGTGAAGAAGTTCGCAAAGAAGTAGGAAACGATCAAGCGCAAATTCGCAAAGCGAAAATGCCCCCATCTTCTAATGCTTTTGTTCCATCTGTAGCAGGGTTAATTATGGGCGGTCATGTTATCAATGAATTATTAAGTGATATTAAGATTCGCCGCGTAGGTGATGAATAAAAAGAAGGCTATCGCAGCCTTCTTTTTTTTATGGAAATATCTGTTCTATTTATGCTTTGGATGGAATCTTCTGTTTGATATGTATAAAAAGTACTAATAAATTGAAAAATATGGCTTGAAGGTGAATTTACACTGTATTAAAAAAAGAGATTTATGTAAATTTATTTAACGCTTTATTTACATAAAATTTACGTTTTGGCTTTCTTTCTTTTGTATCTTCTACAGTAATATTCAGAAAGTCTTATATATCAAGGGTTTCGATAGAAATAAGAAAAAATAAACCCCAAATAAGTAAGTTTACAGTAACTTAAAATTCACTTCATATAAAGACAACAATCTACTCGTATAATGTGTCTTGTACCTGTTGTTCGAGTACAAAGGACTAGTACTAATTACACATATATTTATTGGAGGGTAATGTAATGAAAACAAAGGGTTTTAAAGTAACATTAGCAGCTTTTTTAATGGTAGGAGCACTAGCAGCATGTGGTAAAGACGGAGCAAGCAACGATAGTGGTTCGGGCAGCAAAAAAGAAGTGTCAGGTACGTTAACAGCGGCGGGATCTACAGCTTTACAACCACTTGCAGAAGAAGCAGCGAATGGAATTACTGAAAAATATCCAAACCTTTCAGTAACGGTACAAGGTGGAGGTAGTGGAACTGGTGTTAACCAAGTAGCATCAGGAGCAGTTGACATTGGAAACTCTGACGTTCCAGCAGCCGATAAAATCGAAGATAAATCAAAAGCAGATAAACTTGTAGATACGAAAGTAGCGGGCATTGGGTTCGCACTTGTTGTAAATAAAGATGTAAAAGTAGAATCGTTAACAAAAGAGCAAATTCAAAAGATTTTCTCTGGCGAAATTAAAAACTGGAAAGAAGTTGGCGGAAACGATGAAAAAATTAACGTAATCAACCGTCCAGCATCATCTGGTACACGTGCTACATTCGAGAAAACATTAATGGGTGACGCAAAAGTAAATGATAGCGTCGGTACAGCTCAAGATTCAAACGGAGCGGTTGAGCAATCAGTAAACTCAACTCCGGGAGCAGTAAGTTACCTTGCTATGTCGTATTTAATTGGCGATAAAAAAGAAAGTTTAAAAATGCTTAATATTGATGGTGTGGAGCCAACAACAGAAAACATTGTTTCTAAAAAATATCCGTTTTGGTCTTATGAGTACATGATTACAAACGGTGAGCCAAAAGATGGTGCAAAAGAGTACATTGACTATGTAGCTGGTAAAGACTTTGCTAAGCAAGTAGAAGATATGGGATATATCCCAATGACTGAGTTCAAAAAATAAGAGTGTTTTTAAAAAGAATAGGGCTGACTAACACAGTCAGTCTTATTCTATTTGAATGTTAATAAAGTATATAGCAAATAAAAAGAAAAGCGAATATATACTGAATATGTAAGGAGACAGAGCGATGAAGGGGAAAAAATCCATTAATTATGTAAAAAGCGAATACATTGGCCGTACGCTTTCTACATTTTGCGGTATTTTAATTGTACTTGTTACGTTAGCTATTATCGTATTTATTTGTGAAAAAGGCATACAGTCATTTTTACAAAGTAATATATCAATCGGTGAAATGTTGACTTCAACAAAATGGAGCCCAAACAATAAAGAATACGGGGCACTTGTGTTTATTCTGGGTTCCATGCTTGTATCAATCGGAGCCGTTATTATAAGTGCTCCAATTGGAATTGCTATCGCCATTTTTAACAACTATATTTCGCCTAAATTTGGGTCAACGGTTTTACGACCGGTTTTAGAACTTTTAGTCGGAGTTCCTTCAGTGGTATACGGCCTTTTAGGGGTTACCATTTTAGTGCCGCTTCTTCGCGATAACTTCGGCGGAGTGGGCTTTAGTTTGATTGCCGGAATTATTGTCTTAAGCGTCATGATTCTTCCGACAATTGCAAGTATTGCTGACGATGCAATTCGAAGCGTAGCACCTGAATATTTAGAAGCTTCTTATGGACTAGGTTCAACAAGATGGCAGGCAATTAGCCGAGTTATTATTCCATCTGCTAAAACAGGTATTTTAACAGGTATCGTGTTAGGGCTTGCCCGTGCATTCGGAGAAGCGCTAGCTGTTCAAATGGTTATCGGAAATACGGTTAAGCTTCCTGAAAGCTTATATAGCCCAACGGCAACATTAACAGGTATTTTAACAATGGATATGTCTAATACGTTAAACGGAACGGCATGGAATAACGCATTGTGGACGTTAGCTATGATTTTACTGCTTATTTCTTTCGTGTTCATTTTAATTATCCGAGCAATTGGGAAACGAGGTGCTCATCAATGAGAAACAAAAATGCACGCACAGTAAATAATATATGGACAGGTATTTTTTATGGCATTGCCGCTCTAGTTGTGTTGCTATTAGTGTATTTAGTTGTTGAAATTATCGCTAAAGGCTGGGGATTTTGGGATCCGAACTTTTTATTTGGAAAGCCAAGCAATACGATGGCAGGAGGCGGTATCGGACCCCAGCTGTTTAACTCGTTCTACATGCTTGTTTTAACGTTGATCATTTCTATTCCTCTTGGTTTAGGAGCCGGAATTTACTTAGCGGAGTACGCGAAGCAAGGTCGTTTCTTAAATTTCGTCCGCTTATGTATTGAAACAATGGCGTCATTACCGTCCATTGTAGTTGGTTTATTTGGATTATTAATTTTCGTCACATTTTCCGGCTGGGGCTATACGCTTATCGGCGGAGCACTTGTGATTACAATTTTGAATTTACCGGGTTTAACGCGCGTATGTGAAAGTGCAATTGCATCTGTTCCTGCGAGTGTGAAAGAAGCAAGTTTAGGTTTAGGTGCAACTAAATGGCAGACAATTGTCAAAGTCGTCATTCCATCAGCGATTCAACAAATTATCACAGGCGTTATTTTAACAGCGGGACGAATCTTTGGAGAGGCAGCTGCATTGATTTATACGGCTGGCCTAACGACGCCGATGTTAAATTCAAATGCCGACTTAACGAGTCCTGTAAATCCGTTTAATATTTTTCGACCAGCAGAGACGCTTGCCGTCCACATTTGGAAATTAAACTCTGAAGGAATCGTACCTGATGCAAGATTGATTGCAACAAAGTCAGCTGCTATTCTAATCATTATGGTTCTGTTGTTTAACATAGTCGCTCGTTTAGTCGCTAAACTTTTAGACAGCTACTTTAAAGGTTCAACAAAAACGAAAAAACGAAAAGACGTTAAAAGTGCAGCTTAATAGATAAAAACAAAAAAGAAAATGGCTTTGAAACTGTGCAACAGTTTCAGCCATTTTCTTTTTTTAATGTCTCTAAACGATTGAAAACTTTTGAAAAGTATTTTTCTTGTCCATTTTGTTTAGGATGAAAATATTGTTTGTTTTTGATGCGATCCGGTAAATACTGTTGAAGGACCCATCCGTTATCAAAATCATGCGGGTATTGATATTCAACGCCTCGGCCAAGGTTCTCTGCTCCTTTGTAATGAGCATCCTTCAAATGAGGGGGAACGTCGCCGGACAGCCCTTTTTTAATATCACTTATCGCTTCATCTAATGCTTTGTAAGCAGCGTTGGACTTCGGCGATAGGCAAAGCTCAATAACGGCGTTTGCAAGCGGGATACGTGCTTCTGGGAGTCCTAATCGCTCAGTTGCTTGAATAGCTGCGAGAGTTCTCATGCCGGCATCCGGGTCAGCTAGTCCAATGTCTTCATAGGCAACGACTAAAAGGCGACGATTGATGCTGATTAAGTCTCCTGCTTCAATTAGCCGTCCTAAATAATGAAGAGCAGCATTTACGTCGCTGCCGCGAATCGATTTTTGAAAAGCCGATAATACATCATAGTGAGCGTCACCATTTTTATCATGTGAAAAATATTTTTGCTGCAGACATTCTTCTGCCGTCTGTAAGGTAATAACGATTTTACCATCGCTTTCACCTGTTGATAAAACAGCCAGTTCCAGAGCATTCAAAGCCGAACGCACGTCACCGTTACAGCTGTTGGCAAAGTGGTTCATGGCGTCATCTTCTACGATGATTTTTCTATCCCCAAATCCGTTGGATGAGTCGTTGAGTGCTCTTGTCAGCGCCATTTTGATATCATCTGGCCTAAGAGATTTTAATTCGAAGATTTGACACCTGCTTCGAATAGCAGGATTAATCGCGTGATAAGGATTGCTTGTTGTCGCTCCGATTAGAATGATCATGCCATTTTCTAAATAAGGAAGCAAAAAGTCTTGCTTGGCTTTGTCAAGGCGATGAACTTCATCTAACAGCAGAATTACTTTGCCTGACATTTTGGCTTCTTCGGCGACAATTTCCATATCTTTTTTATTGTTTACAACGGCATTTAACTGACGAAACGCCGTGTTGGTTGTTTTTGCAATAGCTGTGGCAATTGTTGTTTTTCCAACGCCTGGAGGTCCATATAAAATCATCGAGCTTAAGTGATTTGCTTTTACCATTCGATAAATCATTTTATCTTTGCCAACTAAATGCTGCTGTCCGATAACGTCATCTAAATCAGTCGGACGCATTCGAAATGCGAGAGGTTTTGTAGCCATGTTTTTCTCCTTTTTTTTCTTTCACTGTATCACAAGAGGTGAATAGGTGGTGGAAATTTATCTTATAGGCATAGTATGTTATAATATCAACAGTTGCATTTGCAAGAAATGCGTATAGAGAAGTTCATATAGCTTAGTAAAAAACGACTCATCACAGCATTCAGTGACAACGTGAGGGTCTTATTTTTTTCATAAATAAAAAAAGTGTATTGAAGGAGTGTATCGTATGAAAATTTCAACAAAAGGACGCTACGGTTTAACGATTATGATTGAGCTTGCGAAGCGCTTTGGCGAAGGTCCTATCTCGCTTAAAACTATTGCTCAAACGCATGACTTATCTGAACATTATTTAGAGCAGCTTATTTCACCGCTGCGTAACGCTGGGCTTGTAAAAAGCGTGCGCGGAGCTTATGGAGGTTACATCTTGGCACATGAACCTGCTAACATTACTTCTGGCGATATTATTTCTGTTTTAGAAGGTCCTATTAGTCCTGTAGAAGGAATCGAAGATGAAGAGCCTGCAAAACGCGAGCTGTGGATTCGTATTCGAGATGCAGTTAAAGAAGTGCTAGATAGTACAACGCTTGAAGATTTAGCCAATCATTCTGATGATGATCAAGCGTCTTATATGTTTTATATTTAATAATGAGCTAGGAGGCGTTTATTTTGGAACGTATTTATGTTGATCATGCAGCAACGTCTCCAATACATCCAGCAGTCGTTGAGAAAATGACGACTTTTATGCATGAGTACTTTGGAAATCCGTCTAGTATTCATCACTACGGGCGGGAAAGTCGACGCTATTTAGACGAAGCTCGCCAAACGATTGCAGCAAGTATTGGAGCACACGAAAATGAACTGATTTTTACAAGTGGTGGGACAGAAGCAGATAATATGGCACTGATCGGAGTCGCTCTTGCAAACCGCCATAAAGGAAATCATATTATTACCACGCAAATTGAACACCACGCTGTGCTTCATACGTGTGAATATTTAGAAACACAGGGCTTTGAAGTGACTTACTTACCAGTTAATGAGTACGGACAAGTATCTGTGGATGAAATAAAATCAGCCCTAACGGATCAAACAATTCTTGTGTCGGTGATGTTTGGAAATAATGAAGTAGGTGCTATTCAGCCAATTGGAGAAATTGGAGTTCTATTAAAAGAGCATGGAGCATATTTCCACACGGATGCAGTGCAAGCTTATGGATTAATTCCGTTAAATGTGCAACAATTAGGTGTCGATCTTTTATCCGTTTCGGCTCATAAAATTAACGGACCAAAAGGGATGGGCTTTTTATATGCAGCTGCTCACGTTTCACTGTCTCCTTTGCTATTTGGAGGAGAACAAGAGCGCAAACGACGAGCTGGAACTGAGAACATGACAAGTATTGTCGGATTTGAAGAAGCTGTGAAAATTTCGCAACAAACGCTGCAAACACGTGCAGATGAATATAGAAGATACAAAGAAATAATGGTAGCTGTTTTGAAAGAAGAAGGTATTTCATTTGAAATTAACGGACATCTTGAAAATGCTCTGCCACATGTGTTAAATTTATCATTTCCAAAAACAAATGTTGAATCGATGCTCGTAAATTTAGACTTAGCAGGAATTGCGGCATCGAGCGGTTCAGCTTGCACAGCGGGAGCAATCGATCCTTCTCATGTGCTTGTAGCTATGTTTGGAAAAGGGTCTGAACGTTTAACAACTTCTATTCGATTTAGCTTTGGCTTAGGAAACTCTGCTGAGCAAATTGAAAAAACCGCACGTCAAACAGCAAACATCGTTAAGCGACTAACGATGTAAATAGCAGCCATCAGTAGGGTCTTCATCCCTCACTGATGGTTTGTGTCGTTTCTTTCGCTTTTTAGCGAACAATTTAATTAAAATGAAGAAAACGGAGGTGGCGAAGTTGACAAAATCACCTAAAGATACACGTGTAGTAGTCGGAATGAGCGGAGGCGTCGATTCATCTGTAGCAGCTCTTTTATTAAAACAACAAGGATACGATGTGATCGGAATCTTTATGAAAAACTGGGACGATACGGATGAAAACGGCGTTTGTACTGCGACTGAAGATTATAACGATGTTATTCGCGTATGTAATCAAATTGGTATTCCCTACTATGCAGTCAACTTTGAAAAACAATATTGGGATAAAGTATTTACCTACTTTTTAGATGAATATAAAGCAGGTCGTACACCGAATCCTGATGTAATGTGTAATAAAGAAATTAAATTCAAAGCCTTTTTAGAGCATGCAATGACGCTAGGAGCAGATTATCTAGCGACAGGACATTATGCACGCGTTGCGTACCGCGACGGGGAGTATAAAATGCTTCGAGGCGTAGATGGAAATAAAGATCAAACGTATTTCTTAAATCAATTAGGACAAGATCAGCTTTCCAAAGTAATGTTCCCAATTGGTGAAATTGAGAAATCAAAAGTGCGTGAAATTGCGAAAGAAGCAGGCCTTGCTACAGCAACGAAAAAAGACAGCACAGGTATTTGCTTTATTGGTGAACGCAACTTCAAAGAATTTTTAAGTCAGTATCTTCCTGCTCAGCCAGGTGTAATGCAAACGCTTGACGGCGAAGTGAAAGGCAAGCATGACGGTCTCATGTACTATACAATTGGCCAACGCCATGGTTTAGGTATTGGAGGCAGCGGTGAACCTTGGTTTGTAGTCGGAAAAGATTTAGAAAAAAATGTTTTGTACGTCGATCAAGGCTTTCACAATGACTTGCTCTATTCTACATCTCTTACAGCAACCAATGTCAGCTGGGTAAGCGACCTTGACTGGTCGTCACCAATGACGTGTACAGCAAAATTCCGCTATCGTCAAACTGATTCAGCAGTAACTGTTGAAAAAGTCGATGATGATACAATTAAAGTTATTTTTGCTGAACCTGTTCGCGCAATTACGCCAGGTCAAGCAGTTGTGTTTTACAAAGACGATGAATGTCTTGGCGGAGCAACAATTGACAAAGTATTTCAAGAAGAAGAGCAAATCTGGTACGTATAATTCATATAAGCAAGAACGAAAAACCTCGGCCGTATATAGCTGAGGTTTTTCTATGATATACTTTACTTATTGGGTAAACTAATAACTTACATATTCTAGATTTTCATGATGTGAAAATCTCTTAAATCATAACTAAAACAGTGGAGTGAACGAAAAAATGACAGATAAAAATCAGCTAGGAATTCAGTATATGCAGGAAGGGAAATTTGAAGAGGCTGCTAAAACATTTTCAGAAGCAATTGAAGATAATCCAAAAGATCCAATTGTGTATGTGAATTTTGGCAATTTGTTAGCGGCTGTTAGTGAGATGGATCGTGCTTTGAAATTTTATGAACGTGCGATTGAATTAGATGAAGAAACGGCAACAGCGTATTACGGAGCAGGAAATATTTATTTTAATGCAGAGCAGCTTGAGCAGGCAAAGCACTACTTTGATTTAGCAATCAAAAAAGGCTTAGATTCATCCGATGCGTACTTTATGCTTGGTTTAACGCTGTTTCATATGGAAGAGATTCGTTTTGCGATGCCTTATCTTCAGCGAGCGGTAGAACTAAACGAACATGATGTAGAAGCAAAATTTCAGTACGGTCTTTGTTTAGCACAGCTCGAAATGGTAGATGAAGCGATTGCTGAATTTCTTAAGGTAGTCAATCAAGAGCCAGAACACGCCGATGCTTTTTATAATTTAGGCGTAGCGTATGCCATGAAAGATGACAAAGACAAGGCGATTGAGATGTTAGATGAAGCTTTAAATGTGCAGCCAGATCACGTAATGGCAGCAAATGCCAAACAAGTTCTGTCTACATTAGAACATTAAGAAAGCGGGTAAAGGAAGGATAACATGAACGAAGAACAAGTGAACCCTTCACAGCCAGAACGTCATTATATAAGCGGCACGTCGATTGTAACGGTCTTTCATAACGAAGAAAACTTATATAACGTTACGCGGATACGGATCAAAAAAACAAATTTAGAGATTGAAGATAAAGAAACGGTCGTTACAGGCTATTTTCCTAAGCTGAATGAAGATGAAGTATACACGTTTTACGGTGACTTCAAAGAGCATCCAAAGTTTGGTCTGCAGTTTCATGTTGAACAGTTTAAAAAAGAACTTCCGCAATCAAGGCAAGGGGTTGTTCAGTACCTGTCTAGCGATTTATTTCACGGAATCGGTAAAAAAACCGCTGAAAACATTGTGGACGCCCTAGGAGAACGCGCTATTTTTCGTATTTTGCAAAATGAGTCTGTGCTAAAAGAGGTTCCGAGGCTTTCAGCCGACAAGGCAGAAGCTTTAGTCACGCAGCTTCGTGAACATCAAGGGTTAGAAGAAGTAATGGTAAAGCTGACAGACCTCGGGTTTGGACCGCAGCTTTCGATGAAGATTTTCCAAGCGTACAAACAAGAAGCGCTTGAAATTGTTCAAAATAATCCTTATCAGCTCGTAGAAGATATTCAAGGTATTGGCTTTAGCAGGGCCGATGAACTTGGAAAGAGACTTGGTATGGCAACCAATCATCCTGATCGTTTGCGTGCAGGTATTTTATATGTCATTGAGCAAGAATGCAATCAAATGGGACATGTATACGTCACGGCAGATCAGCTGTATGGAAAAACAGCAGAGCTTCTTCGAAAAAGCAGGCATGAGAATCTGTCTGAAATGGATCTTACAAGAGAAGTGGACGCATTAAAAGCAGACAAAAAGCTTATCATTCAAGACGAAAAAATTTATTTTCCGCCCCTATTCTATGCTGAAAAAGGGCTGGTTAAAGCTATTCAAAAAATTATGGCTCAAACGCAGTACGAAGAGCAGTTTCCGGAATCAGAATTCTTATTGGCACTGGGTGAACTAGAAGAGCGGTTAGACGTGCAATATGCACCTTCTCAGCGCAAGGGCATACAAACCGCTTTAATGTCTCCGATGCTTCTTTTAACAGGTGGACCAGGTACAGGGAAAACAACGGTTATTAAAGGAATAGTCGAACTCTATGCAGAACTTCACGGATGTTCGTTAAATCCAGGGGATTATAAAAAAGATGAAGCTTTTCCTGTTTTACTTGTGGCACCTACGGGACGAGCTGCTAAACGAATGAGCGAAGCGACGGGACTTCCGGCAGTTACAATCCACCGATTATTAAAATGGAACGGACAAGAAGGATTTGATCATAATGAGGAGAATCCAATTGACGGAAAATTACTGATTGTGGATGAAGTATCAATGGTAGATTTGTGGCTTGCTCATCAGCTGTTTAAATCTCTTCCTGCTAATTTACAGGTTATTTTAGTTGGAGACGAAGACCAGCTTCCTTCAGTAGGTCCGGGACAGGTGTTAAAAGATTTACTGAGCTCAGAAGTAATTCCTACCGTCCGTCTGACGGATGTATACCGGCAAGCCGAAGGATCTTCAATTATTGATTTGGCTCATGAAATAAAAAAAGGAAAGCTTCCGGAAGACTTATCAAGGCAGCAAGGAGATCGTTCTTTTATTCGTTGTCAAGGACCGCACATTACGAACGTCGTGCAACAAGTTTGCGGGAATGCGTTAAAAAAAGGCTATACGGCTAAAGATATTCAAGTTCTAGCTCCTATGTATAAAGGTCCTGCAGGGATTGATAAGCTGAATGAAGTTCTTCAGGAATTATTCAACCCGGCTTCTGAGCAAAGAAGAGAGCTTAAGCACGGAGATATTACGTACCGAGTCGGAGATAAAGTGCTGCAGCTTGTAAATCAGCCGGATAGCAACGTATTTAACGGAGATATGGGAGAAATCGTCTCGGTTTTCTTTGCCAAAGAAAATACGGAAAAACAGGATATGCTGGTTATTTCATATGAAGGAAATGAAGTAACTTACACAAAGCAAGATTTTAATCAAATAACTCATGCATACTGCTGTTCCATTCATAAATCACAGGGAAGTGAATTTCCCATTGTTGTGCTTCCAATTGTTAAAAGCTATTACCGGATGCTGCGACGCAATTTACTTTATACCGCCGTTACGCGAAGCAAACAGTTTTTAATTTTATGCGGCGAAGACGAAGCGTTTCAGCTTGGAGTCAGCCGAAATGAAGACAGCGTCCGACAAACGAATTTACAGCCCTTGCTTCGAGAAAGCTTGGATAACGACATAGAAGATCCCGAAATTCCCTTTATGAAAGATGCAAATATTGGGATGGAAAACGTTACGCCGTATGATTTCATGTAACCTTTCGCATGCTAACAAAGAGTTAAATAAACTCCTTTGTTGCCATCCTTCTTTGCTAATTGTCAGAAAATAAAGTATGGGCATGGAAAGAAGTGGACATAATGCGTTTATATAAGTAGAACGTATAAAGAGGTGTCGACTTTGTTTAAATGTCCAAACTGTAAAAGTATTGACGTTGGCAAAATTGGTGTAAATCAGTATTACTGCTGGAATTGTTTTATTGAAATGACTATTTCAAAAGGACAAATTAATACTCACCAAGTAGAAGAAGATGGAACATTGAGCTCGCTTGATGATTTGTTCTCAGACGACGAGCGCACAATCAATTTCTAATTCTTTTTTACCGGGAGGAAGAGCAATGGGCAGAATCATTCCGTCAGTAGTCGCTTTCGGTCTTGGAGCTTATGCATTTAAAATGGCAGATGATCGAGAGATGTTTACAAAAAGAAATATGAAAAAAATGCGTAAACGTATGATGAAAGCTATTCACTAATAAAAAAAGCACTATTGCACTTAGCTGCAATAGTGCTTTTTTGCAGGCAGAAGAGACAACTGCATGTATAAACTCCTTTCTTTATCAAAAAATAGAGGAGAGGAGGAGTTTACGTTGAAAGATAGTTCATTCAAATGGTTCTATAGATTCGGACTGCTGTTATTAGCGCTGCTGTGCATATTAGTCTTTTTTAAAGTCCAGTTTTTATGGCTTCCTGTTATTTACATGTTTTTAAAAGCACTGCTGCCTTTTTTTATTGCAGCATTCATTACATATTTACTTCATCCGCTTATTGAAAAAACGCATGATAAAGGCGTGCCTCGTCCTCTAGCTATTTTACTGATCTACATCATCTTTTTTGGAGGAATTGGGTTTGGAGCCTATAAGTCGTACCCTATTTTTGTGGAACAAGTAAAAGATTTAAACGAACAGCTGCCTCATTTTACGAATACATATAGACATTGGGTAGAATCGATTCATGATCGTACAACTTCACTTCCAAACGGTGTACATGAGAAAATTGAAGGCAGCATTGATGATGTAGAGGCTACGCTCAACGTGTGGCTTACAAAAGTGGCCGAAGGATTAAAGTCATTGATTACCTCTTTTTTGATTTTAATCATTATTCCATTTATTGTTTTTTATATGCTGAAGGATTTTTCCTCTATTAAGAAAGCAACAGCTTATGTTACGCCTAAAAAGTGGCACAAACCAGGCGAACGTTTTTTATCGGATGTGAATGAATCGCTCGGCAATTACATTAGAGGGCAGTTTTTTGTTTGTCTCATTATTGGTGTGATTGCCACGGCGGCACTGTGGTTCTTTCATGTACCTTATGCACTTCTTTTAGGCTTCATTATTGGCGTAACGAATATCATTCCTTATTTTGGCCCGATTATTGGTGCGGTTCCAGCAGCTATTATTGCAGCCACAATCTCGATAAAGTTGGTTATTACCATTGTCATTATAATCTTTGTGCTGCAGTTTCTAGAGGGAAATGTGCTGTCTCCGCTTATCGTAGGAAAGAGCCTTCATATTCATCCTTTGTTTATCATGCTTGCGCTCCTTTTAGGAGGAGAATTTGGAGGAGTATTGGGTCTCATTTTGGCTGTGCCAATTTTAGCAGTCATTAAAATATCTATTTTGCATATCCGCTCTTATACGCTCAAACATTGACAAAGAGCGGTTAATTTGTCATAATATCGCCATAAGAAAACGCTACATATTTTAAACACAATGATGGATCGAGTACGTTGCACACTGGTTTTTAGAGAAGGGCTTCCTTGGCTGAAAGAAGCGCTAAACAAAGAGCAGCTGAACGCTAGTCCAGAGTGCAGGCTAAAACCTGCCGTGTCAGCAACGTTAACGCTATGAAGGTGATAAATGCTTTTGGCATTTATAATCAGGGTGGTACCGCGAGTTCAACTCTCGTCCCTGCTACAGGGATGAGAGTTTTTTTGTGTGCAAATAACTAGCAATTGCTTTTGTACACAGAGAAAATAGATGCTTTTATGTCATCATTTTTTTGTCTATAAATAAGAAGAGTATTAAAGGAGGACCAATCATGAAAAAACTGACGTCAGCACAAGTTCGTCAAATGTATTTAGATTTCTTTAAAGAAAAAGGCCATGATGTAGAACCAAGCGCATCTTTAGTTCCGCATGAAGATCCATCTTTATTATGGATTAACAGTGGAGTAGCTACATTAAAAAAATATTTTGATGGTCGTGTTATTCCTCAAAATCCGCGTATTTGTAACGCACAAAAATCCATTCGTACAAACGATATCGAAAACGTAGGTAAAACGGCTCGCCATCATACGTTTTTTGAAATGCTTGGTAATTTCTCTATCGGTGATTATTTCAAAGAAGAAGCCATCCAATGGGCATGGGAATTCTTAACGAGCGATAAATGGATTGGATTCGACGCAGATAAGCTATCTGTAACAGTTCACCCTGAAGATGAAGAAGCATTTAAGATTTGGAATGAAAAAATGGGCGTGCCTAAAGAGCGCATCATTCGTTTAGAAGGTAATTTCTGGGATATAGGAGAAGGTCCGAGTGGTCCAAATACAGAGATCTTTTATGATCGCGGAGAAGCATATGGAAATGACCTAACTGATCCGGAATTATATCCAGGCGGGGAAAATGAGCGTTATTTAGAAATTTGGAACCTTGTATTTTCTCAATTTAATCACAATCCTGATGGCACGTACACGCCGCTTCCAAAGAAAAACATCGATACGGGAATGGGCTTAGAGCGTATGGTTTCTGTTATTCAAGACGTGCAAACAAACTTTGATACAGATTTGTTTATGCCAATTATTGAAGCAACAGAAAACATTTCAGGCGCTAAATATCGTACAAATGATGAGCAAGATACGGCATTTAAAGTCATTGCTGACCATATTCGTACGGTAACATTTGCTGTAGGTGATGGTGCGCTTCCTTCAAATGAAGGCCGTGGATATGTGCTGCGCCGTTTGTTACGCCGAGCAGTTCGTTATGCTAAAAAGTTAAACATTAATCGTCCGTTCATGTACGAGCTAGTGCCGGTAGTAGGTGAAATCATGGTTGATTTCTATCCGGAAGTAAAGGAAAAAACGGATTTTATCCAGCGCGTAGTAAAAAATGAAGAAGAACGTTTTCACGAAACGTTAAATGACGGACTAGCTATTTTGGCAACTGTTATTAAAAAAGAAAAAGCGCAAAACAGTGATACGGTACAAGGCGAAGATGTTTTCCGTTTATATGACACGTATGGATTCCCTGTTGAATTAACGGAAGAATATGCAGAAGATGAGAACATGAAAATTGATCATGCAGGTTTTGAACGTGAAATGGAAGCACAGCGTGAGCGTGCGCGTGCTGCTCGTCAAGATTCTAGTTCTATGCAAGTTCAAGGCGGGGTACTTGGTGAAGTAACCGTTGCAAGTGAGTTTGTTGGTTATGATAAAAATGAAGTAAAAACAGTTGTTGAAGCAATTATTGTAGACGGTGAGCTTGTTGACCGCGCTGAAGCTGGAACAGAAGCGCAAGTCATCTTAAGCCACACGCCATTCTACGCAGAAAGTGGCGGTCAAATTGCGGACCAAGGTACGATTCAAAGTGCTTCAGGAACAGCGGAAGTAAAAGACGTTCAAAAAGCGCCAAACGGCCAAAATGTCCAAACGGTAGCTGTAACAAACGGTGAGCTTGTAAAAGGCGAAACATACACGGCAACGCTTGATGAAGAAAACCGCAGTGCGATTGTGAAAAATCATACGGCAACGCATTTATTGCATCAAGCATTAAAAGATACGTTAGGAACGCATGTTAATCAAGCGGGTTCTTTAGTAACAGCGGATCGCTTGCGCTTTGACTTCTCTCACTTTGGTCAAGTGACACAGGAAGAGCTTGAGAAAATTGAACAAATCGTTAATGAAAAGATTTGGGACAGCATCTCTGTACAAATTGAAAACAAAGCAATTGACGAAGCAAAAGCGATGGGTGCAATGGCGCTATTTGGTGAGAAATACGGAGATATCGTGCGCGTAGTACAAGTAGGCGACTACAGCTTAGAATTATGTGGTGGATGTCACGTGCCAAATACATCCGTTATCGGTTTATTTAAAATTGTATCAGAATCGGGAATCGGTGCAGGTACTCGACGCATTGAAGCTGTAACTGGAAAAGCTGCCTACCAGTTAATGAACGATCAAGTAGGCTTACTAAAAGAAGCTGCGGCAAAAGTAAAATCCAACCCGCGTGATTTAGTAGGGCGCGTTGAAGGGTTACTAGAAGAAATTCGTAATCTTCAGCGTGAAAATGATTCATTATCTACAAAGCTTGGCAATATTGAAGCTGGCAATCTTGTTGACCGCGTGCAAAACATTAATGGTGTGAATGTCCTAGCAGCAAAAGTGAATGCAACGGATATGAATAACCTTCGTGCAATGGTTGACGATTTAAAACAAAAATTAGAATCCGCTGTGATCGTATTAGCTTCTCCACAAGGTGAAAAGGTAAATATCATTGCAGGTGTAACAAAAGATTTAATTGCTAAAGGCCATCATGCTGGCAAACTTGTTAAAGAAGTAGCGACGATTTGCGGCGGAGGCGGAGGCGGACGCCCTGACATGGCGCAAGCTGGAGGAAAAGACGCTAGCCAAATTGAAAAAGCACTTGGCACTGTAGAAGAATGGGTTAAATCCGTTTAATTCTCCTCTTTCTTGGTGTACAATATAAATAAGACTTAGCATAGTGCACAATGTGTTCACAAATTAAGAGAGTGAGGTGGGACCGTGAGTTCATTTGATAAAACCATGCAATTTAATTTTCAAGATGAGCCAGCTGAAACAAACGTACATGAAGTATTGTTTACGGTTTATGACGCACTGCAAGAAAAAGGCTACAACCCAATCAACCAAATCGTTGGGTATTTGTTATCAGGAGACCCTGCTTACATTCCTCGTCATAACGATGCGAGAAACACAATTCGCCAGTTAGAGCGAGACGAGCTCATTGAAGAACTTGTTAAATCTTATTTACAACAGCATCGAAAGGATTCATAAATGCGCGTATTAGGATTAGATGTAGGAACCAAAACAATTGGTGTGGCAGTTAGTGATGAAATGGGATGGACAGCGCAAGGAATTGAAACAATTAAAATTGCAGATGAGCAGATGGAGCAATCATATCCTCGTTTACAGCAGCTAATTGACGAATATTCCGTAGAGAAAATCGTAGTGGGTCTTCCTAAAAATATGAATGGTACGATTGGCCCTCGAGGCGAAGCGTGCATTGAGTTTGCTGACAACGTCAAAGAAAAACTTAACATTGAAACGATGATGTGGGACGAGCGCTTGTCGACGATGGCAGCAGAGCGAGTACTGCTGTCTGCCGATGTAAGCCGCAAGAAACGCAAAAAAGTAATCGATAAAATGGCAGCTGTTATGATTCTTCAAGGATACTTAGACAGCAAGCAGTAAGAAAAGCAGCAGGCTTTGCCTCAGCTGAAAAGTTATGAATTTCCCTTTTGCATATTCTTTTGTACGTAAAAGGGAAGTGAAATAACTGAACGGCTTGCTTTTCGCTGAAGAAAAAGTTAAGCTAAGAGCTTACAATATAAAATGAGGTGCAAACATGAGCGTAGAAGAAAATAAAATTACAATCGTCGATGAGAATGGAAATGAGCAACTATGCGAAATTTTATTCACATTTGATTCTGATCAATATAACAAATCATATGTAATTTACTATCCAATCGGAGCAGACCAAGATGATGAAGAGGAAATTGAAATTCATGCATCTGCTTTCACACCAAGTGAAGATGGTCAAGACGGTGAGCTTCAACCGATTGAAACAGAAGAAGAGTGGGACATGGTTGAGGAAATGGTTAATACATTCCTTGACGAAGAAGGTGAATAATTATAGTGAAAAAGCTGATGACAATCGTTATCAGCTTTTTTTTACATAGCGGCTGTTCTTTTTAGATATAAAAAGGTTTTTCCTTGCATTCTTAGGGCAGATTGTATGATAATGACGAAAAATAGGATAAATTGTAGTATAATAATTCCTGCGTGTGAGAGTGCATTTTAATAAAAGAATTCATTGTTTGAACGGATGAAACTAGACTTTGGGCAGACAATAACATAAATCATGGAAAAAATTTAGAAGAGGCGAGAGTTTAAGGAAGCGATACCATCTCACACCTATAGGCGATACGAATGAATCGCAATCTCATGTCTCCTCTCTGTTCATACTTATAAAAAATCAAGAAGAAAAGAGGTGAAACTGGTTGTATCTTCTTTTACAGAAGTAGATTTAACCAGGAAGCTGCTTGTCGCAACAAACATTTTTACCACCTAATCGTTCAAGAAAAAAACGAGTTATTTTTATTACAATTATCGTACTTCTTTTACTAGTTGGCGGTGCATTTTTCTATGCTCAATCCCGCTTAACGCCCGTGGATCGAAATAGCAATAAAAAAGTAAATGTGACCATTCCACAAGGTTCTTCCGTCCAATCGATTGGTACGGTATTGAAAAAAGAAGATTTAATTAAAAGTAAAAGTGCATTTCGCTATTACGTAAAATTAACCCATGTGTCTGGATTTCAAGCTGGAACGTATTTATTTTCTCCTTCCATGAGCTTAGGGGAAATGGTTGAAAAAATGGAAAAAGGCGAGGTTTCAAAACAACCTGATATTCGTGTCACGATTCCAGAAGGACGCCAGCTTGTCGAAATTGCTGATATCATTGCTAAAAATACAAAGTTTACAAAAGACGAAGTCATGAAAAAGCTAGACGATAAGGCATTCGTCAATAAAATGAAAGAAAAATATCCAGATTTAGTAACGGATGAAGTGATGCAAAAAGATATTAAACATCCGCTAGAAGGTTATTTATATCCCGTTACGTATGATTTTTATGATAAAAATGTGTCGTTAGATGAAATATTGGATAAAATGGTAGGGAAAACAAATAATGTATTAGGTCAGTACAGTGGGCAAATGGAGAAGAAAAAATTCAGTGCACATAAATTGTTAACAATGTCTTCTCTGATTGAAGAGGAAGCAACTGCAAAAGTCGACCGAGAAAAAATTGCCAGCGTCTTTTATAATCGCCTTGAAAAAAATATGCCTCTTCAAACGGATCCAACCGTCTTATATGCCTTAGGAGAGCATAAAGACCGCGTGTTCTATAAGCATTTAGAAGTGGACTCTCCTTACAATACGTATAAAGTAAAAGGGTTGCCTCCAGGACCAATTGCCAGCTCTGGTTTGATGTCAATCAAAGCTGCGTTACATCCAGCCAATACAGATTATTTATACTTCTTGGCCACACCTGAAGGAAAAGTTATTTTTACCAAAACGTTAGAAGAACATAACAAAGAAAAAGCCAAGCATATTACAGGTAAAGAAAAGCAAAATACCGAAAAATAATTGGAAATTTAAAATTGGGGAATCGCGATACTTCGCATTCCCCATCTTTTATGTTAAAATATATCGGGTTTACGTAAAAACGAAAAAAACTTATAATAGACTAGTTGTCTTACTATTTTGCAGTAATGAAACGTTATGAAAACATAATGTAAAATGTACTTCTGAGAACGGAGGAAGTGTTTTGCTTTTACAAAACGTAGAGCAGTATGTGGAAAAGCTTATTCCTAAGCGCCAAGAGCTTATTGAAGAAATGGAAGCTTATGCAAAAGAACATCACGTTCCGATTATGGAATTGATTGGTGTTGAAACGCTATTGCAAATTCTTCGTCTTCATCAGCCAAAACATATATTAGAAATTGGAACAGCGATTGCATATTCGTCTATCCGAATGACCCATGCGCTTCCAGAGGCACGAGTGGTTACGGTAGAACGAAATGAAGAGCGTTACCAAAAAGCGCAAGAATTTATTGAACGGGCGGGAAAACAAGATAAAATTGTGTCGTTGTTTGGAGATGCACTAGAGCTTAGAGATGAGATTGAACGTCATGGTCCTTATGATGCAGTTTTTATTGATGCAGCTAAAGGTCAGTATCAGCGTTTTTTTGAACATTATGAGCCGATGCTATCTTCTAAAGGAATGATTATTTCGGATAACGTACTATTTAAAGGTCATGTAGCGACCGATTTGGCCGAAGTAGAAACACGTCGACGCCGCAGCTTAATTAAAAAAATTCAGGCATACAATACGTGGCTGATGAATCATCCCGATTATTATACAACTATTCTCCCTATTGGAGACGGAATCGCGATTAGTATTAAAAGAGGTGACCAAGAATGAAAAAACCAGAACTATTAGTGACACCAACTGCAGTTTCAGAAATCGAATCATTACTACAAGCTGGAGCAACAGCTATTATGGTTGGTGAACAGCGCTACGGTTTGCGTTTAGCAGGTGAATTCAAACGTGAAGATATCGTAGAAGCTGTAAATATTTCTCATCAGCATAATGCAAAAGTCTACGTAGCGATGAACGGATTATTTCACAATGATAAAATCGCCGAACTAAATGAATATATTTTATTCTTAAAAGAAGCAAGCGTGGATGCGATTGTCTTTGGAGATCCTGCTGTATTGATGGCAGTGCGTGAAACAGCTCCAGAAATGAAGATGCACTGGAGTACTGAAACAACGGGAACAAACTGGTATTCATGTAACTACTGGGGGCGTAAAGGAGCTAAGCGTGCAGTTCTTGCTCGTGAGTTAAGCATGGATAGCATCATTGATATCAAAGAAAAAGCCGAGGTAGAAATTGAAGTTCAGGTGCATGGCATGACGTGTATGTTCCAATCAAAACGTTCACTTCTTGGCAACTACTTTGAGTATCAAGGAAAAGTCATGGAAATTGAAAATCGTAAAGTAGAAAAAGATATGTTTTTACTTGATAATGAGCGAAACAATAAGTATCCAATTTTCGAAGATGAAAATGGAACGCACATTATGAGTCCAAATGATATGTGCATTATCGATGAGCTGTCGGAAATGATTGACGCTGAAGTAGATGTATTCAAAATTGACGGCGTATTAAAGTCACCGCAATATATTTTAGAAGTAACAAAAAAATATCGTCAAGCGATTGATTTATGTGTAGATGACCGTGAAGAATACGAAAACGTTAAAGACGATTTGTTAGAAGAAATTGAAAGCTTGCAGCCAATTAACCGCCCGTTAGACACAGGGTTTTTCTTTAAAGAAACGGTATATTAAAAAGCTTGCAAAGAAAGATAAACAAAGGAGGTACAAACGATGGCTGTTCAAATCGATACTGTAGTAGAAGGTAAACGAGTTATTACTAAGAAGCCTGAGTTGTTAGCTCCAGCCGGTAACCTTGAAAAATTAAAAGTTGCCGTACACTATGGAGCAGATGCTGTGTTTATCGGAGGAAAAGAGTTTGGCCTTCGTTCAAATGCAGATAACTTTACATTTGAAGAAATGGCAGAAGGTGTTCAGTTTGCAAACAAATACGGCGCACGTATTTATGTTACAACAAACATTTTTGCTCATAATGAAAATATGGACGGACTTGAAGATTATTTAATGGGATTAGAGCGCGCTGGTGTTTCTGGAATCATCGTAGCTGATCCGTTAATTATCGAAACCTGTCGACGCGTTGCACCTAAGCTTGAAGTACATTTAAGTACGCAGCAATCACTTTCAAACTGGAAAGCCGTTCAGTTCTGGAAAGAAGAAGGATTAGAACGTGTTGTGCTTGCTCGTGAAACGGGTGCTGAAGAAATGCGCGAAATGAAAGAAAAAGTGGATATTGAAATTGAAGCTTTTATTCACGGAGCGATGTGTATTGCTTATTCAGGCCGCTGCGTGCTAAGTAACCATATGACAGCACGTGATTCAAACCGCGGAGGCTGCTGTCAATCATGCCGTTGGGACTATGATTTATTTAAAGTAGAAGACGGTAAAACGGAAACGGCTTTATTTGATGAGCAAGACGATCCGTTTGCAATGAGTCCAAAAGACTTAAATTTAATTCAATCTATCCCTCAAATGATTGAGCTGGGTATTGATAGCTTAAAAATTGAAGGACGTATGAAGTCGATTCACTATATTGCAACAGTGGTGAGCGTATATCGCAAGGTGATTGACGCATACTGTGCAGATCCTGAGAATTTTGTGATTCAAAAAGAATGGCTTGATGAGCTAGACAAATGTGCAAACCGTGATACGGCTCCTGCCTTTTTTGAAGGAGTTCCTGGAGTGGATGAGCAAATGTTTGGCGTACACGGCAAGAAAACAAAATTTGATTTTGCTGGTTTAGTATTGAATTATGATGAAGAAACAAGCATCGTGACATTGCAACAGCGTAACTATTTTAAACCGGGAGAAGAAGTGGAATTTTTCGGTCCGGAAATTAAAAACTTTACGCAAAAAATAGATAAAATTTGGGACGAAGATGGCAATGAACTAGATGCTGCGCGTCATCCGCTGCAAATTGTGAAATTTAAAGTGGACCAACCTCTATTTTCATATAACATGATGCGAAAGGGGATTTAAATATAAAATGGGGAAAAAGCCCGTTGTAATCGGTATCGCTGGTGGATCCGGTTCTGGTAAAACAACTGTAACCAAAGCTATTTATGAGTATTTTAAAGGGCATTCTATTATGCTTCTTGAGCAAGACTATTATTATAAAGATCAAAGCGATGTACCGTTTGAACAGCGTTTGCAAACAAACTACGATCATCCTTTAGCATTTGATAATGATTTGCTGATTGAACACTTGCAAAACTTATTAAATTATGAGAGCATTGACAAACCGGTATATGATTACGCAATTCATACGCGTTCTGAGAAGGTAATTAGAGAAGAACCAAAAGATGTTATTATCTTAGAAGGTATTCTTGTACTAGAAGATCAGCGCTTGCGTAATTTAATGGATATCAAGCTATACGTAGATACAGATGCGGATCTTCGTATCATTCGTCGTATGCTTCGTGATATTAAAGAACGAGAGCGTACGCTTGAGTCAGTTGTTGATCAGTACGTATCTGTCGTTCGCCCGATGCATAATCAGTTTGTTGAACCAACAAAACGTTATGCAGATATTATCATTCCTGAAGGCGGTCAAAACCACGTAGCAATTGACTTGATGGTCACTAAAATTCAAACAATTCTTGAACAAAATGCCATTTTATAATAACATAGCATAGATGCAGGAATTTTTTTGAAGACAATGCAGACATATTCTGCTAACTAAACACAAACATTATAAAGAATAGAGAAACGAGCAGCTTCTATTTTGAAGCTGTCATTTCTCTATTAACTGATTTTTCCACAGAGTGGAAAATTTTTTGTACATACAGAAATGGACTGTATACACTAGAGATTTTGAGTTCAAGAAGGAGTGAAGGGATTATGGCACAAGAAAAAGTATTTCCAATGACAGAAGAAGGAAAGCTAAAGCTAGAGCAAGAGCTAGAATATTTAAAAACAGTAAAACGTAAAGAAGTTGTAGAGCGTATCAAAATTGCCCGCAGTTTTGGAGATTTATCGGAGAACTCTGAGTACGATTCTGCAAAAGACGAGCAGGCTTTCGTAGAAGGCCGTATTACAACGCTTGAAAATATGATTCGCAATGCGAAAATTATTGAAGAAGATGTAGAAAATTCTTCTATTGTATCATTAGGTAAATCTGTAACATTTGTAGAGTTGCCAGATGGTGACGAAGAAACGTATACAATTGTAGGGAGTGCAGAAGCAGATCCGTTTGAAGGGAAAATTTCAAATGATTCGCCAATTGCTAAAAGTCTAATGGGCAAACAAATTGGAGATCAAGTAACTGTTCAAACTCCTGGTGGAGATATGTCAGTGAAAATTGTATCTGTTAAGTAAAACATATGGTTGGAAGCGTTCTACTGAATGCTCGTAAGTAAAAAAGCTGACACGCGTCAGCTTTTTTTATATGATTTTAAAAAACGGAGAGAATAGAAAAGATATGCAAGAAAGGAAAGATGAAGATGAAAGATATCGATTTTACTAAAACAGCGCTTGTTTTAATTGATTTACAAAAAGGGATTGTTCCAATTGGAGGAGACGAAATTGTGGAGAAATCTGTTCAGCTTGTGAATCGTTTCAGGGAACAAAATGGATTTATTGGCTTTGTACGAGTAGATTTTCAAGATGGAAAAGATGCATTGACGCCAGAAACGGATCAAAACCCATCTGTTCCTCAAGAAAGACCTGCAGACTGGGCGGAATTCGATCCAAGACTTAATGTTCAAGAGAATGATTACGTTGTGACAAAACGTCAGTGGGGAGCCTTTTTTGGGACAGATTTAGACCTTCAGCTTCGCCGAAGAGGAATTGATACAATTGTCCTTTGCGGAATTGCAACAAATATTGGTGTGGAAAGCACAGCTCGTGAAGCATTTCAGTATGGGTATAATCAAATTTTTATCACGGATGCCATGGCGACATTTACAAAAGAAGAGCATGAAGCAACTCTTTCTTACATCTTTCCGAAAATAGGAAAGCTAAGAACGACTCAACAATTTTTAACGGAAAATTAATAATAAAAACTTGCTGAATCAGCAAGTTTTTTTGTGAAATGAAAAAAAGAATGAATATTTCTTAAGATAATGGTTTTAAAAGTAATGGCGACGTCGACACTTGTAAAGAGTGAGGTGTAGTCATGAAAATAATTCACAAGCGAATTTATATTACTCTTATTTTTATTTTATTATTAATTAGCGGACTGGGAGCACGTCTTGTTCAACTCCAGCTTGTCAGCACAGAATCTTTTACTGACAAAAAGATTAACTTAATCGAAGGAAGCGTAAAACAGCGTACGCAGGAAATGGTGGTAGACGACGGGCGAGGGAAATTTGAAGATAAAAATGGACAGTCTTTAACATCTATCACGCATAATCGCTTAGTCCTGTTTCCATTTTTAGAAAAAATGAAGTGGCCTGTTCAGCAAGTAAGCGAAATCGTGGGAATACAACCAAAGGAACTAACGAACAGACTAGCGAATGCTAAAACACCGGTTATTATTACAAAAGAATTATCCCATGCACAAGTCGAACAAATAAATGCATTAAAGGTGCCTGGCGTATTTGGAATTCCTCTAAAAGATGAGCGTCCAGTTCCTCTTGCTGAACATTTAATCGGACTAGAGGCACAAAGCAAACAAATAATTGAAGAGAAGTACAGTGACAAATTGAAAAATGGAGCCATTAAATCAACTACGCCTGTAGGTATCTCAGGGATGCAGAGGGCTTTTGACGAGTTTTTGCTGCCTGAACAGGAGTCTAAGCTCCTTTATCATGTTGATCGCCTAGGTGGGCCTATGTTTGGCATCGATGTAAAATACACGGGCACAGCTAACCCTTATTATCCAGTCAGTGTGCGTACGACGCTTGATTTGTCTGCTCAGGAGCTAGTGGAGAATACATTAAATCATTATAAGTTAAAAGACGGAGGAGCCGTCTTAATTGATATAAAAAGCAATAAAGTAATTGCGATGGCCAGCAGGCCTTCGATTAATAAGAAAGATCCATTTAAAAAGCAAAACGGTTCAGACAGCGTAGAAAATCGTTTGCTGACGCCACAAACTCCTGGATCTATATTTAAAACCGTAACAGCAGCTGCAGCGCTTGAGCAAAATAAAATTCAGCCTTCTTTGACCTATAACTGCGATAAAAGTATTTATGGCAATAATGTAGAAGAAGATCATCAAAAAGGGCAGCTGACGTTTGAAGAAAGCTTCGCGCAAAGTTGTAATGCAACGTTTGCCCAGCTAGCAAAAGAAATGATAATATCTAATCCGAATATCCTTGAACAATATGCTGATAAGTTAGGACTTATTCAGCCTGTAGGATGGACGGGTGATGTGTTTCACTTTGAACATTTTAAGCAGTTTTTAGGAGAGAAGTCGGGAAGAGTTTGGACAAATGCAAGAGAAAAAAAAGTACCAAATGCTGTAGCTCAAACGGCAATTGGACAGCTTGATGTAAAAGTGACTCCGCTTGCAGTAGCAAATATGATGGCGACAATTGCACGCGGAGGAGAAAAGAAACAGGTAAAAGCTGTAGATGCGCTAGAGTACAAAAACAACACGTCATTGTATACGTTTAAAGAGCATGAGCTAAAAGGAGATACCATTAATAAAGCCACAGCTGCTTCTATGCAGCAGCTTTTAAAAAGTGTCGTACAGAGCGAAAAAGGAACAGGAAGAAGATTTCAAACGCTTCCTTATGAAGTGGCAGGAAAGTCAGGAACTGCTGAAATCAATGTGAAAGACGATATCGTCAATAAATGGTTTGCGGGTTACTTTCCTGCAGATGATCCAAAATATGCAATGGTAGTAGTGGATTTAAATACAAAAAGTGCGATATCTCCCACAAACAGCGTATTTTATGATATTGTTAAAGGGATGTATGACTTAAATACACGTTAAAACAAGAAGAATTTGTAAAAAATATTACAAATATACTTCAAATAAATTTTGATGCTTCATGTATAAGAAAACACATGTTAGAATAAAGCATTATAAAAGTTGGAGGAAATTGTAGCAATGAATAACAATCGTTCTTCAAGACACGAAAACAAAGAAAAAAAAGTAAACCGATTATATAATCTGTTAATTGCTGTCGTAGCAGTTTTAATTGTATTTGTCGGTGGTACGATGATTCTTGGAAACAAGGATAAATCGGATAACCAAGCGGAAACAACTCAAAACAATCCGCAAACAAATGACCAAAAAACGGACAAGACGGCTAAAAAAGACGATGATTCTTCGAAAGATGATCAAGCGACAGATGATCAAGCAACGGACGATCAAAGTTCTGAAGATGACCAAAGCTCTGAAGATGATCAAGCAACAGATGAAGAATCAAACGACTCAGATTCACAGGCTGAAGTAGAGAAAAATCCAGAGCCTGGTGTGGCAGAACGCAAGGTAGATCCTTCATGGGATTCAGTAGGTACGTCACAAGATGCACCTGCAGCAACATATAAAAAAGGATCAACGGATTGGAACGAAATGCTAAAAGCTGTAGGCGAAGGGTCAGGCATTAGCCCAAGCAATATGACGGTATGGCGTTTAGGGAATAACGGTGGCGTAGGTAAAGCCGTAGCTACGGTTAGTCCTAAAGGCAACTCATCAACAAAGTACCGCGTTCAGATTGAATGGGTAGATGGAGAAGGCTGGAAGCCCGCAGTAGTGGATAAGCTTCAATAAGAAAAGCAGCGCGCTAGCGCTGCTTTTTTAATTTGAAATGAACAACTGCAGAGTAAAGCTTTTTACCTTGTTCATAATCCACAGACATTTGGTGAGATATGCTATGCACCTCAAGCAAAATCGCTTTATTTTGGTCTATTTTTTCCGCAATTTGTTTTTCAAGCATTTTAACGTCAGGCGCTTCAAAAAATTCTATTTTATCTTCAATCATTTCAAATTCAAAATTCATCTTACGACCTCCTTACCTCATTACTATAGTATAGCAAATAGAAAGTTAAAAGCTTAAAATATTTGTAAATGAAGAACAAAAGATAGCTAAAAACATACTATATCCATAAGAATTATTAGTTATAAGGAGGCGTTTTTATGGGTCTAGAGTTTTTAGATATCTTTGAAAAGTGGGCGAATGAGTATGATGCATCGGTAAGCGGGAAAGATGAACAGTATAGAGAAGTGTTTCGCAATTATAATGAAATCTTAGAATATGTAGCAGACCGTTCAATAGGGCATGTGATAGAATTTGGAACAGGGACTGGAAACTTAACAAAAAAACTGTTAGAAAAAAAACTGACTGTAGTAGGAATTGAACCTTCAGTACCAATGAGACAATTGGCACACCAGAAATTAGGGGCAGATGTTTTAGTTACACCAGGAGACTTTTTACAATTTGATACATCATTGTTTCCAGCAGAGAGCTTAGTTAGTACGTATGCTTTTCATCATTTAACAGATAAAGAAAAAGAAGAAGCTGTGATAAACTATGGAAAGTTACTTCAAACCGGTGGTAAAATAGTGTTTGCTGATACAATGTTTGAAACAGCAGATTCATTTGCTGATACCATTGTTCAGGCAAAACAAAAAGGATATACGCAACTAGCAGAAGATCTCGAGAGGGAATACTATACAACGATTCCCGTCTTAAAGCAAATCTTTGAAAGCAATGGTTTTCACATAACCTTTACACAATTTAATCACTTTGTGTGGGTATTGGAGGCAACGAAACAATAGTAGAAAGAGGTTTTAAAATGAAAGTAGCAATCATTGGAGCAATGGAAGAAGAAGTGACGATTTTACGCGATAAAATTGAGAATCGTCAAGAAACAGTAATCGCAGGATGTGAATACTCGACAGGAACAATCAGCGGCGTGGAGGTTGTATTATTAAAATCAGGTATTGGAAAAGTAAATGCTGCGCTATCTACAGCCATCTTACTAGAGAAGTTCAAACCTGATTACGTTATTAACACAGGATCAGCAGGCGGCTTTCATCCAGAGTTAAACGTAGGGGATGCGGTCATTTCAACAGAAGTTCGTCATCATGATGTAGATGTAACGGTATTCAACTATGAATACGGTCAAGTGCCAAACTTGCCTGCAGCTTTTAAAGCAGATGAAAAACTAGTTCGTCTTGCTGAAGAAAGCGCTCTTGAAGTAACGGATATGAAAATTGTAAAAGGACTAATTGCTACAGGAGATTCGTTCATGAACGATCCTGTGCGCGTAGAGTTTGTTCGCTCTAAGTTTCCAGACCTGTATGCAGCTGAAATGGAAGCGGCGGCTGTTGCTCAAGTATGCTATCAATTTGGCGTGCCGTTTGTTATTCTTCGTGCTCTTTCTGACATCGCCGGCAAAGAATCAAATGTTTCTTTTGAGCAATTTTTAGAAAAAGCGGCTGTTAATTCAACGAAATTAGTATTGAATTTTATTACAAAATTAAAATAAGCTGTTCGTAAAATATAGAGTTTGTTTTCGTCTACACTCTGCATCGTTTGTCATAACATGGGGTGTAGACTATATTTTTATCTTAATTCCTACTTTATTTATAGGTTAAGTTATATTATTTCGATAGCGAGGTGTTCAAGATTATGAAGGTAGTCAAAAACGTTCATGAATTGATTGGAAACACACCTATGATTGAGATTACACAATTTGATTTACCTAGGGAAATCAGGATATTTGCCAAACTGGAATATGTTAATCCAGGAGGAAGTGTAAAAGATCGTTTAGGAAAAGAACTGCTGCAAGAAGCTCTTGGCTCTGGAAGACTGAAGCGAGGGGGAACGGTGGTTGAGCCTACTGCTGGGAATACGGGGATCGGGCTCGCTTTAGCTGCTCTTCAGCACGACATAAACGTCATACTTTGTGTTCCAGAAAAATTCAGTATTGAAAAACAGCAGCTTATGAAGGCTTTGGGGGCAACGGTGGTTCAAACGCCTACTGAAGCTGGTATGAAAGGTGCTATAAACAAGGCTCAAGAGCTGCTGCGTGAAATACCTGGTTCTTATTGCCCTCAGCAGTTTGCTAATCCGGCCAACCCTATGACTTATTACAAAACCTTAGGGCCAGAAATATATGAACAGCTTGATGGAAAAGTTGACGTGTTTGTAGCTGGGGCAGGTACAGGGGGAACATTTATGGGTACAGCGAAATTTTTGAAAGAAAAAAATCCTTCTCTAAAAACAGTCATTGTGGAGCCAGAAGGTTCAATTTTAAACGGAGGGAAATCCGGCCCTCACTTAACTGAAGGAATTGGAATGGAGTTCATCCCTGATTATATGGAGCAGTCTTATTTTAATGCTATTCATACTGTTGAAGATGTTTATGCTTTTCAAAGAGTGAAAGAGCTGGCTTTAAAAGAGGGGTTACTAGTAGGGAGCTCTTCAGGAGCAGCCTTCGAAGCAGCCCTGATCGAAGCAAAAAATGCAGAAAAAGGGGCTCATATCGTCACGATTTTTCCGGATAGCAGCGAACGGTACTTAAGTAAAAATATTTACAGTGGAGGAAGATAAGATGAAACGCAAAACACAGTTGATTCATGGTGGAATCGTTGGCGATGAACAGACGGGTGCTGTCTCTGTTCCTATTTATCAAGTGAGTACTTATAAACAAGAGGGAGCAGGAAAACATACGGGATATGAGTATTCGAGAACCGGTAACCCTACACGGCATGCCTTAGAAGAACTTATCAAAGAAATTGAAGGAGGGTATGCTGGGTTTGCGTTTGGATCTGGTATGGCCGCTACTACTGCCGTGTTCATGCTGTTTAACAGCGGAGATCATGTGTTAATTACAGATGACGTATACGGAGGAACGTATCGAGTGATCACAAAGGTACTAAGCCGTATCGGCATTGAGGCTACTTTTATTGATACAAGCGATATCGAAAATATCGAGAAAGAAATTCGCCCTAACACAAAAGGCATTTTTATTGAAACTCCAACGAATCCTCTTCTAAAAATTACTGACTTGCAGCATGCTTCTTCAGTAGCTAAACAACACCATTTACTTACCATCGTTGACAACACATTTAGTACGCCGTATTGGCAAAATCCTATCGAAAAAGGCGCAGATATTGTTCTGCACAGTGCAACTAAGTATTTAGGGGGACACAGTGACGTTGTAGCAGGGCTAGCAGTGGTGAATTCGCCTAAATTAGCTGAAGACCTTCATTTTATTCAAAATGCGACTGGAGGCATTTTAGGACCTCAAGATTCTTGGCTTTTAATGAGAGGGATTAAAACATTAGGAATACGAATGGAAGAACATGAATTCAATACGGGGAAAATAGTAGAATTTTTACTTGCTCATCCTGCTGTTACAAAAGTATATTATCCAGGATTAAAAACCCACCCAAACCACCTCATTGCTAAAAAGCAGGCAAGAGGTTTTGGGGGAATGGTTTCGTTTGATGTGGGAAGCGAAGAGAAAGCGGAAGAAGTACTGAGCAAAGTGAAGTATTTTACATTAGCAGAAAGTTTAGGAGCCATCGAAAGCCTCATTTCCATTCCTTCTAAAATGACTCATGCTTCTATACCGAGCGACCGACGTAAAGAGCTAGGAATTACAGATGGATTAATTCGTATTTCTGTAGGCCTTGAAGATGTAGAAGATTTAATTGAAGACTTAGAAAGAGCATTGGAATAAAGGTGGTAAAAATAGGATTTTCATAGACCTATAGATCTATGATAGAGTAGAGTTATAACATTCTACTGAGAAGGTGATTGTATGAAAGCTCAACACATCAAAGCAAAAATTGAAGATTACAGCCGCTTTATTTACGTCCTTCTAGCCGTAAGTACATTCTTGTACATTGGTGTTATGATTGGCCAAGGTGAAAAAAGTGATATGCAGCTTGGAATAATGGAAGCAATCGTTATTCTTTTTGCCGCCCTTGCCTTTTATTTTAGTTATCAAACTAAAAAACTGAAAAAAGAACTAATGAAAGAAAAAGAATAATAGATATAAAAAGACGATCATACATCGTCTTTTTTTTATGAGGGTTGAAAAAAATAAAAAAATTCCCTATTTTTCAAAAAAACAGTTTACTTTTTATGAGTTCGTGGATATAATTACCATTGTAAGGAAAATACTTTATTAAAAGGAGGTCGAGTCATATGTTAAGACGTTTATCAGTTATGGATCATCCAGTTTCAGCTATGTTCAAAAATCGTCTATATACGTATACTATTCGGCCGTGTTCCTGTATCAAGTAACTTTCTTACCTTGATCATTAAAACACGTTAATTCACCACAGGTGCGAATAGTATCCCTGTGGTTTTTATTATTTTTCAGCCACAGGATGCTTATGCATTACTGTGGCTTTTTTGTGTATAAGGAGGTGATTGTAATGACACTGAACATTTTCTTTTTAACTATTACCATAAAGTCCCGTCAATACTCAGAGGCAGAAATTAAGCATGAACAGTATGTAAGACAATTAGAAGAAGAAATAAAAGACCGCAAGTATGAGTTTTATCGTCATTTCTAATTTGAACAGTGGAAAGGAGTGGATGAATGATGATTAATCAAAAAGGATATATCGTTGTATGGCTGCTTGTGGAGAAAGATTCCACCTAAATGATTAGTAGGGGGAGTAATGATGTGTTTGCTACGGATTATTATTTGGAAATTATTTTAAAAAAAGAGCGGAAAGAAGGATTAATTCTCCTTCTTTCCGCTCTTTTTTTTCTCTTTTTCGGCTCTGTAAAATTCGTGAAACATTTTCATCAGCGCTCGCTTTTCAATTCGCGAAACGTAACTTCTTGAAATATTTAATTCCTTTGCAATTTCTCGCTGGGTTTTTTCATCCTGCAGATCCAAACCGAAGCGGCCAACAATTACTTCCTTTTCTCGATCATCGAGGATATCGATGTATTCTTTTATTTTTTCTAATTCCATATTTAGTTGAATCATATCAATTACATCGTCTGATTCTGATTTTAATACATCAATCAAACTGATTTCATTTCCTTCTTTATCCTGGCCAATTGGATCATGCAGCGACACATCTTTTTTTGTTTTTTTGAGCGCTCGCAAGTGCATCAATATTTCATTTTCAATACAGCGTGCGGCATAAGTAGCTAATTTTGTTCCTTTTCCTTGCGAATAACTTTCGATTGCTTTAATTAAACCGATTGTCCCAATTGAAATTAAATCTTCCGCATCCTCTCCCGTGTTTTCAAACTTTTTAACAATATGCGCAACGAGTCGGAGATTGTGTTCAATAAGAAGATTTCGTGCTTCTTGATCTCCTTGTTCCATTAAAGATAAATATCTCTTTTCTTCAGCAGCAGACAAGGGTTGAGGAAACGCATTGTTTTTTACGTAGGAAACAAGGAAAACCAATTCTTTAAAGAAATAGCCTAGTGCGGTAAATAATGCAGACATCTCTTCACCTCCATAAGGGGATATCAACCTGTGAGAGACTAACATTACACTATATGTAAAAAGAAGGATGTCTTTGCCTGTACGTTTAAAATTCCCCTCGGGGACAAGAGAGTTTGAAAAAGTCCACAGATTTCTCTTTAGAGATAGTTACCAGCCTATACAGAGAAAAAGTGTGTACATACGCTAGTAGTAGTTCATAGTGTAAGGAGGGAGAGTATGTACGGTTACGGAGGCTGCTGTTATCCTAATTATCCAGCTTACCCATGCGGAGGAGGCTTCGGCTGGGGACTTGGATTGTTGATTGTTCTATTTGTTCTGTTATTAATTTTCGGAAGCTTCTATTGGTTTTTTAGCTGCTGGTGTTAAAAAAAACTCATGCATGTGCATGAGTTTTTTTAGGTGACATATCCTACCGAATAGAAACATTCATTTTTAAGAATTCTTAAGGAATTTTCGCTTTGTTTCTTAAAGAAGATGATTTATTCTATAATTAAGAAAAGAAGCAAGATGATAATATTCCTCTGTAAAAGTAAATGGAGCTCTATACTTTTTTTAGCTTGAAAGTACTAATCATCAAGCAAGCGAGTACGATAATTAAAAACATATAAAAGTGTGAAGGTAAATAAGGGACGCCCAAGTAGCTAAGAGTTAATAAACAACCTGCTGCAGTAATAGGGAGCCCTGTAAAATACCCAGTATTTTCTGTGATGTTAAAGCGGGCAAGACGAAGTGCTCCGCAAGCAATGTAACAGATGGTAACAATTGAACCTGCAGCACCAAAGTGAGACAAAATACTCTGATAAAGTAGTAGAGCTGGAGCGATGCCAAATGATATAATATCGCACATGGAGTCCAGTTGTTTTCCAAGTTCAGATTCAATTTGCAGCTTTCTGGCTACCATGCCGTCGAATCGGTCTGCTAACGCTGCTAAAAAAATTAGTAATAAACTTAAGTTCAATTCATTTTTCATGACAAATAAAATAGCAAAGCTTCCTAAACTTAAATTAACAATGGTTAAGGAGTTTGCCGCTTGGGATCTCAGCTTTTTAATTGTATGATCTAGATAGTCTAATAAAAACAATTTCCTCACTCCTTTAAAGGATGGAATGAACTAAAGGTAAAAATAATGGTAATTTCATTGTAGACGCAAACCTTATTCTAGTAAAGAACTATTCAGTATGTGGAGGTAAAATTATTGTTGCAGCACCTGTATCGAACGTTTATTGAGCTTACGAATCACCAAGGATCATCGAAGCTCATTCGAAAATTCACTTTCTCTAAATGGAGTCGGTTTGTTATACCCTCCTATACAAAAGTTTTTAAAGTAAATAAAGAAGAAATGGACAAGCCTCTGCATCATTATCAAAACTTACACGAGCTATTTATTCGCCGTTTGAATCCTTCTGCCCGTCCGGTCGATCAGCAGAAAGACAGCGTTGTCAGTCCTGTAGATGCAAAGATAGAAGCATATGGAGTCATTACGCCTCAAAAAGAAATGATTGTAAAAAACAAACCTTATTCTATACAGGAAATGGTTTCAAATGATCTCATTCTTGAAAAATATATAGAGGGACAGTTTATTATCCTCTATCTTAGTCCGAAAGACTATCATCGCATTCACAGTCCTCTTAAAGCCCGAGTAGGGAATACGTGGACCGTTGGACAAAAGTCTTATCCAGTAAATTCATTAGGAATCAAGTACGGGAAAGAACCGCTGGTGAAAAATTTCCGGAAGCTCACGGAGTTAACATTTGAAAATGGTCACATGCTGATGGTAAAAGTAGGAGCCATGTTTATCAACAGCATTGAAGCGGTTTCTAAAAAAGAAGTAGTCGAAAAAGGGGAAGAAATGGCTTACTTCACGTTTGGTTCGACTGTCATTTTATTATTTGAGAAGAACTCAATCACTTTTGATTCTAACGTTCACTCAGGTTCTTATGTAAAGTATGGAGAACCAATTGCTCATTTGAAAAAATAGAGCCTATATAATAAAAGAGTAGATAGATAAATGAAGATGCAGCTTTCTTTTATTAAGAAGGCTCTTTTATTCGTTAAGAAGGAATTTGTATGTTAATCTTTAATGATCTTCTTTCAATTTCCTCTTCAATTAATTTTATAAAATCAGGGCTTAATTGCAGTTCGGTTGCTTTGCTGTATGATTCAATAAGCAGCTCATCTGATAATTTTCTCATAAGATTGCCGCCACCTCCTACTAAAATAAATATCCTAAAAAGTTATATTTAAATGCTAATAAATTCCTTATTTATAATCTAACATGAATCAAATAAAGGAACAATCGTTCTGTTATCCACAGCTTTCGGTGGATAAAATGTGGGTATGTTGTTTATAATTACCATTAATTGCTGAACTATAACAGAGGATAATGTGTATAAACTTATCCACATAATTAGGCTTATCATTTTTTGTCGAAAACTTTTAACAGAATTTGTTTACCACTTACCCTATTTGATAAGTAATAAACGTTTTCTGCACTATTTTTTATTTTAAGTTTGCAGAGAGTGAATATATCGTAAGCCCACGAACAAATAGAGGTTTGCTACCTTTTGTCAATAACTTTCTGTATAAAGTTAAAGCATTCACAAGGCATATCCTTTATACTAAGAAAAGACCTGTTTTTGAAGAGAATAAAATTTTAGGTTGGAAAATAGCAAGAAGTCGTTATAATGATAGACGGCGTTAATTTTAGTATGTAACTATATATTCGAGGTGCATGATACGTGTTGAAACTTTTTTTACCAAATGAACATGTGAAAAACGTGTTTCAAATTAAGCCAGACGATTTGAAAGAGCGCGGAATAAAAGGAATTATTACCGACTTAGATAACACGTTGGTGGAATGGGATCGCCCTGATGCCACTCCGGAATTAATTGAGTGGTTTCAGTTAATGAAAGATAGTGGAATTAAAATTACGATTGTATCGAATAATGTGGAGAAACGAGTCAAGCTGTTTTCAGATCCAGTTGGACTTCCATTTGTATATAAAGCACGCAAACCGATGCGTAAAGCATTTAGAAGAGCTCTTCGTGATATGGAGCTGCAAAAAGATGAGGTTGTAGTTATTGGCGACCAGCTTTTAACGGATGTATTAGGAGGAAATCGCCTAGGCGTATATACGGTTTTGGTTGTACCAGTTGCGCAAACAGATGGATTTGTAACGAAATTTAACCGTAAAATGGAACGAAGAATTCTAGGTTGGATGAAACGAAAAGGTATGATTAACTGGGAGGATTAAAACGTGAGTGAAGAAAAATTACAGTGCGTAGGATGCGGAGTGGAGATTCAAACAGAACGACCGGATGAACTTGGCTATGCTCCAAAATCAGCACTAGAAAAAGAAGCTATTATTTGCCAGCGATGCTTTCGCTTGAAGCATTATAATGAAGTACAAGATGTTTCCTTAACAGACGATGATTTTTTAAAAATCTTAAATGGAATTGGTCAAACGGACGGTTTGGTTGTAAAAGTTGTAGATATCTTTGACTTTAACGGCAGCTGGTTACCTGGTTTGCATCGATTTGTTGGAAATAACAAGGTTCTTTTAGTGGGAAATAAAGCAGACTTACTGCCAAAGTCTATAAAGAAAAATAAACTAATTCATTGGATGAAGCGAGAAGCGAAAGAGCTTGGGCTAAAATCAGTGGATGTGTTCCTCATGAGCGCGCAAAAAGGACAAGGAATTCGCGAAATTGCCGAAGCCATTGAACATTACCGCGAAGGTAAAGATGTATATGTTGTGGGATGTACAAACGTTGGTAAATCAACATTTATTAATGCCATTATTAAAGAAGTAACGGGAGAAGAAGATATTATTACTACATCTCAATATCCGGGTACAACGCTGGATATGATTGATATCCCGCTTGATAACGGCGCGTCTTTATATGATACGCCTGGTATTATTAATCACCATCAAATGGCTCACTATGTAGATAAACGAGACTTAAAGTTAATTTCTCCTAAAAAAGAAATAAAGCCGAAGGTTTATCAGCTAAATGAAGGGCAAACGTTATACTTTGGAGGACTGGCGCGCTTAGATTATGTACAGGGAGGCCGCAAGTCATTAACATGTTATGTATCGAACGATTTGCATATTCATCGTACGAAGCTTGAAAAAGCAGATGAGTTGTATGAAAAGCAAGCAGGTGAACTGCTTCAGCCGCCGCGCCCAGAGCAAATGGATGAATTTCCTGAACTGGTTGCACATGAATTTACAATAAAAAATGAAAAAACGGATATTGTTTTTTCAGGGCTTGGCTGGGTGACGGTTAATGAGTCAGGTTCAAAAGTTGTGGCGCATGCACCAAAAGGAGTCGGCGTATTTGTGCGCGATTCTTTAATTTAAACAAAAAGGGGAAAAAATCTTGAGTACATTATATGGGCTAGTTGGTTATCCGCTTGGGCATTCACTATCGCCATTGATGCAAAATGATGCCTTTAAACGTCTGAATATGGATGCTCATTATGAAGCTTTTCCAATTGAACCTGTTCATTTTGAGTCAGCCATTGGAGAGCTAAAAGATAAAAACATTCAAGGATTTAATGTCACGATTCCTTATAAAGTTGATATTATGAAGTATTTGGATGAAGTCGATCCATTAGCAAAGGCAATTGGCGCTGTAAATACAGTTGTTAATCAAGATGGCCGTTATATTGGATACAATACCGACGGAGAGGGGTATGTGACGTCTTTACTCAAAGCAGTAGAAGGAAGCTTATCCCAAAAAAGAATTTTAATTATTGGAGCTGGAGGGGCTGCAAAAGCTATTTTTTATACAATTGCAGCTCAGCATGCTCCCGAGGTAATTGCGATATGCAATCGTACCGTCGAAAAAGCAGCTGTATTAGCTAACGAGCTGCCTTTTTCGACGAAAACGGCGGCGATGTCTATTTCTGATGCAGAAAAACAATTAGATACATTTGATATTATTATTAATACCACTTCAGTGGGGATGTATCCTAACGTTGATGAGCTGCCTTTAGCACTTACTTTATTGCAAAAAGAAGCCGTAGTCAGCGATATTATTTACAACCCTTTAAAAACAAAGCTTTTAAAAGAGGCTGAAGCAAAAGGGGCAGGCATTCATAACGGTGTCGGTATGTTTGTACTGCAAGGTGCACTTGCATTTGAAAAGTGGACGAACGTCCGTCCTGACGAAGAGGCAATGGAACACATTGTTCTTTCAACACTAACTAAGAGATAAGATACAACGGAGGTTTTTATGTTAACAGGTAAACAAAAACGTTTTTTACGTTCAAAAGCACATCATTTAAATCCAATTTTCCAAGTAGGAAAAGGTGGAGTCAATGAAAATATGATTGGTCAAATTGCTGATGCATTAGAAGCAAGAGAATTATTAAAAGTAAGCATTCTGCAAAACTGTGACGAAGATCGTGACACGGTTGCTGCTCGATTAACAAAAGGAACAAAAGCAGAGCTTGTACAAGTGATTGGAAATACAATTGTATTATATAAAGAATCACGCGAAAATAAGCAGTTAATGCTTCCAAAAGTGAAATGAAATAGAGCGGGGAAACCCGCTCTATTTAAAAATGAAGTAAATTAAAGGAGTCGGGGATTGTTGAAGAGTATTGGAATTTTAGGTGGAACATTCAATCCGCCTCATTTGGGGCATTTAATGATGGCAAATGAGGTTTTGCATGCCTTGAAATTAGATGAGATATGGTTCATGCCGTCGTATATTCCACCTCATAAAACAATCAAAGAGCCTATTGAGCCATATCATCGTTTACAAATGCTAAAGCTAGCTATTGAAGAACATGATCAATTTACCTTGCAGCCGATTGAATTTGAGCGCAAAGAGCCTTCATATACATATGATACGATGAGAATACTAACAGAAAAATATCCAACGTATCAGTTTCATTTCATCATTGGTGCTGATATGGTAGAATATTTGCCGAAGTGGTATGAAATTGATGAATTAGTCAATTTGGTTACATTTGTAGGTGTAAAACGCCCGGGGTATACCATTACGTCCCCTTACCCGATAAAAGAAGTAGAAGTTCCGCAGTTTGATGTCTCCTCTTCCTTTATTCGCAAACGAGTAGTAAAGAAAGAAACCATTCGTTATTTTATACCTGCTGGTGTTAAACAATATATCGAGGAGAATCAATTATATGAATCGAACTGAGGCATTAGAAATTGTAAAGAAACAGTTAACAGAACGTCGTTATATTCATACTGTCGGGGTAATGGAAACAGCAATTGAATTAGCTAAGCGTTTTGAAGCAGACGAAAAAAAAGCAGAACTGGCTGCTATTTTTCATGACTATGCCAAGTTTCGTCCAAAGGAAGAGATGAAGCAAATTATTATTGATCAAAACATGAACCCTTTTTTATTGGAATACAATACCGAATTATGGCATGCTCCAGTAGGCGCGTTTTTAGTGAGAAATGAAGTAGGGATTATGGATAAGGAAGTATTGGATGCAATTGCTTACCATACATCCGGAAGACCTGGCATGACGTTACTTGAAAAAATCGTGTACGTTGCTGATTACATTGAACCCAGAAGGAGATTTCCAGGTGTTGATGAAGTGCGGGAGTTAGCTAAAACCGACTTAAATGCAGCACTTATTCAATCACTGAAAAACACCATTTCTTTTTTAATGACTAAACATCAGGCCGTTTATCCCGATACGATGATGACATATAATGATTTAATCTTAGGAGGTCAAACACATGACTGAACGTGAATTGCTATCTCTTGTTGTAGAAGCAGCAGACGATAAAAAAGCAATCGATATCGTAGCGTTAAATATGGAAGGAATCTCACTTGTGGCAGATTATTTTGTTATTTGTCACGGTAACTCAGATAAACAAGTGCAGGCAATTGCTCGTGAAATTAAAGAAAAAGCACACGAACAAGGCATTTCTGTGAAGCGTTTAGAAGGATTTGAGCAGGCTAAGTGGGTTCTTGTTGATCTTGGAGATGTTGTGGTTCACATTTTCCATAAAGATGAGCGCGGATATTATAACTTAGAACGCTTATGGGGAGATGCACCATTTGTAAGTTCAGAAGAGCTACAGCTATGAGCAGGTACGGAGAATTTGCCTACGTATATGATCAGCTAATGGCAGACGTTCCGTATGACGATTGGGCTGAATTTTTTAATCAGCAGGTGGCAAAAGCGAAAACAAAGCCTGACAGTATATTAGACCTTGCCTGCGGCACGGGAGAACTCTCCGTTCGATTTGCAAAAGAAGGTTTCTCCGTAGTAGGCGTTGATTTGTCTGACGATATGCTTATGGTAGCCCAGGAAAAGGCGGCAGAAGCAGGGGTAACGCTATCTCTTTTTCAGCAAAACATGGCGGAACTTGAGTTATTGAAAGAGTTCGACTGTGTAGTAATCTTTTGTGATTCTTTGAACTATTTGCAAAGTGATAAAGAAGTTCAAGAAACCATTCAACGTGTATATAAGCACTTAAAACCAGGTGGGCTCTTTATATTTGATGTTCATTCAGTGCACAAGATGAAGGACGTATTTGGAAATCAATCTTTTTCTTACGTAGATGAAGACGTGTCATATATTTGGAACTGCACCTATGACGATACAGACATGCGCGTAGAGCATGATATTACGTTTTTTGCTTATGATGAAGAAATGGATGCATATCATCGCTTTGATGAGATGCATGCTCAACGCACTTGGTCGATTGACCATTATCAATCATGGCTGAGCGAAGCTGGTTTTATAAATATAGAAGTAAGTGCAGATTTCAAAATGAGTGAGCCTACTTCAAACAGTGAGCGCATCTTTTTCTCTGCGCAAAAAAAAGAAGCCGAGTAGAGGCTTCTTTTTTTGTTTTGAAGCAGGATTTTCACAGAAATTATGGAATAAGATTATCAAACTGATTGTGAACAAGCTCAATGTCTTCGTCAAATTTTTCATGTGTTTTTTGAAATACGTGCACAAACATCTCTCCGAGTTCAGCTTCTAAAACTTTAATACCTTCTCCGGTTACACCGCCTTTTACGCATACTTTATCCTGTAAGGTAGGAAGCGTAAATATTTCTTTTTCCAACAGTTTTCCCATTCCAATAATCATATCACTGGCCATGACGGTAGCTTCTTCTTCAGAAATATTTGTTTCTTGAACTGCTGCATCAATAAAGCGTTGAAGCAAAAAGCTGAAAAATGCAGGACCGCAGCTTACGATATCGGATGATACGCGCGTAATCGTTTGATCAATAGCCACAGGCTTTGACATAGATGAAAATAATTCATGTAAATAACTTTGGTAAAAAGGCGTACATCTTTCTCCAAACGTGAAAAGAGAAACACCTGCTAATGCCCGATTCGTAATGCTAGGGATAATTCTAGCTGCTTGACTCGGAATGAGGCGTTCGATTTGTTCTACGCTAATTGGACTGGTAATGGATACAATGCAATGGTCTTTCGTCAGCAGTGGTTCTAATTTTATTAAAAGGGGGTGAATATCCAATGGCTTAACACAAATAAAAATGACTTTGGATGCGTGAACAACTTCTTCAGCTGTATCAGCAACATGAATTTTTTTATGCTGCTGTTGAATCTCTTTCGCTCTTTTTTTTGTGCGATTCATAATAGTAATTTTAGAAGGACGTACGGCTTTTGATTCAATAAACGCATCAATTAATATTTTCCCCATGTTTCCTGTTCCGATAAACCCTATGTTCACTGATTCATTCCCTCCTTCAAAAGCCTTTTCTTCTAAACACTATGAAGACATAATGGAATTTATGACGTTACTTCAAAATTCAAAGGAGTGTACAATTTGACTTTTTCAAAAAAACAATGGCTAATTGGGTGCATTTGTTTAGCAGCTGGATTGGCTTTTTATATCTATCGCACAGGCGGAGAGAAACCGGAAAGTCCTCTTCAAACCTCAGATATTATAAGGGCAGAATCATCTGCTGCAAAAAAAGAAGGAGGGTCGTCTGATCAAGTAATTTCGAGCCAAGATTCTCCGTTTGTTATGGTGGATATTAAAGGAGCTGTTCAGAAGCCTGGTGTATACCAGCTTCCGAAAGATGCAAGGGTAAAAGATGCTCTAGCACAAGCCGGAGGCGCTACGAAAGAAGCGGACTTAAGACAGCTCAATTTAGCTAGCAAGCTACAAGATGAAATGGCAGTTTACATTCCAGCTGCTGGAGAAGAAATCCCCCCTTCATCTCCTGTTTCTTCAATCTCTTCCTCAGGAACTTCAAACGATCAGCCCCTTGTTAATATCAATACAGCGAACACTGATGAACTGCAAACGTTAAATGGCATTGGACCTTCAAAAGCGAGTGCCATCATTTCATATCGAGAGGAAAATGGCTTGTTTCAAACAGTAGAGGATTTGGGGCAAGTATCAGGTATTGGCGAGAAGTCGCTAGAAAAAATCAAAGCTCAAATTACGGTACAGTAGAGACTTATTGACGAAAAAGGAAAAGAAACGCTACACTATGAAAGAGACAAGTATAATTATAATTATTCAGTTTTAAATAAAAAGGTAGGGAATGAGATGAACCGGATTTCATGGGATCAATATTTTATGGCACAAAGCCATTTGCTAGCTTTAAGAAGCACTTGTGAACGTCTGGCTGTTGGGGCTACAGTGGTGCGTGATAAACGTATTATAGCTGGAGGATACAACGGCTCGATCAGCGGAGGCGTGCATTGTGCTGACGAAGGCTGTTATGTGATTGATGGACACTGTGTAAGAACTGTCCATGCAGAAGTGAATGCACTGCTACAGTGTGCTAAGTTTGGTGTGAAAACAGAAGATGCGGAAGTATACGTCACGCATTTTCCGTGCTTAAACTGCTGTAAAGCCCTTATTCAAGCGGGAATTAAAACAGTATATTACGCTAATGATTACAAAAATCATCCTTATGCTGTTGAGTTATTTCAACAGGCGGGGGTGAAAACAGCAAAAGTTGAACTTGATGAAGCAGTCATTGACTTAAAAAGTAAAGAGAAGCTTCAATTTGTGACGGATGTTCTCGCTCGTTTAGAAAAAAGCGGAGCGGACGAAGCAGAAGTGATGAATTTACAGCGTGAAGCTCTCGCTTTATTTACGGCAAATTAAAGGTAAAAGAGGTTTTTTACTTGGTAACAGTAAGAAGCCTCTTTCTTTTAAGAAGAAAGGAGCTAAAAGTGAAAGGATATTATATTTACTGTGCTTTTAGCATGATGATAGCTTTATATGTATATGATAATCATTCCGCTGTAAGCCTGTTTTTGCTAATCGTGCTTTTCATTTTTCAATGGCTACAATGTCCGAGGAAAGTGGTTATTGCTTCTGCACTGTTGAGTGTTTTGTGCGTCTACCTATTAGCTGAGACAAATAAGCATAACAAAACGATTCTTTTAGCTGAATCTTCTTCTTTTACAGGCGAAATTTCATCTGTGCCGCATAGTGACGGCGACAAGCTTACTTTTAAGTTTACGGTTCAAAATGAAGAAGTCATGGCTTTTTATAAACTAAAAACGTTGGAAGAGAAACAGCAGCTCGAAAAGCTAACGATTCATCAAGTTTGTCAACTAGCGGGGCAATTAACTTCTCCTTCACCTGCTCGCAACCTTCATTCATTTGATTATCAGCAATATTTGTACCATCAGTCCATTCATTGGCAGCTTAACGTTAAGAGACTTGATTTGGTAAAATGCCACCTCCCCACTTTAACTCCACTTACGTACCTTACCTTTATTCGTCAAAAAGGAATTAATTATATTCAACAAACTATGTCGGATCCAGGCGCTGGGTTTATGCAAGCACTAATTTACGGCGAGCGCACTGGTATCGAAGAAGAGAGTATCAAGCGCTATCAGCAATTTGGTTTAATACACTTGCTTGCCATATCAGGTCTTCATGTTGGACTGCTGACAGCAATGTGTTTTTATTTGCTCATTCGGATTGGAATAACGCGCGAGCGAGCCATTACGCTTTTACTTGTGCTTCTTCCTGTATACATGGTTTTGGCTGGTGGCAGCGCTTCAGTTGTCCGAGCTGTTTTTATGAGTATGCTGATGCTTATATCGATAAAAATACAAAGAAAAATTCTTTTAGTTGATAGCATCAGCCTTGCTTTTATGGCCATGCTGCTTTTTAAGCCGTACTATTTATTCGATGTAGGATTTCAGCTTTCTTTTGCCGTTAGTTTTGCATTGATTTTATCCAGTCAGACGATTTTACCTCGTTTTCATTCTTCTTTCAGCCAGCTCATGGCTGTTTCAGCGATTGCACAAGTCAGTTCACTTCCTTTATTGCTGTACTATTTTTATGGAGTATCTCTCCTCAGTTTGCCATTAAATATGGTTTTTGTACCGTTGTTTTCTCTTGTTGTATTACCTCTTTGTTTGCTCATTCTTTTTGTTCGTATCCTCTTGCCGGGAGTGAGTGAACTGCTGGAGCAAATTCTTCATGTTCTTTTACTTTTTTGTGAAAAATTGCTTGGCTTTTTTGAGTGGATTCCCGCTGATTTTATAACGGGGAAACCCCACATTGTTCTGTTTTTGGGCATGTACTTATGCATTTATGCTTTATTTGTGGCGGTCGAAGAAGGAAAATTTTTCGTTCGCTATATGTTTCTTCTCGTGGCATTGTTAGCCGCCCAATGTACGTATCCTTATTTGAATCCAAAAGGAACGGTCACAATGGTTGATGTAGGACAAGGAGACTGCTTTATCATTGAGCTTCCTTATCGAAAAGGTGTGTATATGATCGATACCGGAGGAACCGTTTCATTTCCAAAAGAACCATGGCAAAAACGTCGTTCTTCTTTTGACGTGGGAGAAGACGTACTTATTCCCTTTTTGCATTCAAAAGGAATAACAAGGGTAGATAAAATGATTATCACACACGGCGATTATGATCACGCAGGGGCGGCACAGCATTTATTTTCACAAGTGGATGTCGGAGAGCTGGTGCTTGGGGAAAAAGCTGAATTAAATGACGTAGAGACTGGCTTGGTGATCGCTGCTCAAAAACAAAGCATGCCTGTTCAAATTGTTCAGCAAGGAGATAGCTGGCAAGGAGGAGGTGTCGTATTTCAGATTATTTCTCCGACAGGTTTCGAAGAAACGAGCAACAACGGCTCAATTGTAATAGACGCTAAGTTAGGAAATTTAAGATGGCTATTCACCGGAGATTTAGAAAAGGAAGGAGAACAAAGAATATTGAAAGACTTTCCAAACCTTAAAGCAGATGTATTAAAAGTTGGGCATCATGGCAGTAAAACCTCAACTTCAGAAGAGTTTGTTCAACATTTAAATCCTAAAGTAGCGCTTGTTTCAGCGGGACAAAAAAATCGTTATGGTCATCCTCATCAAGAAACATTAGAGCTTCTGAAAAGCTACGGGGTGTATATTTATCGAACGGATGAAGATGGTGGAGTAATGTATGAATTTACAAAAAAGTCAGGAACGTTTTCGCAGCAACTTCCATAGTCTATAGTAAGAAAAACGAACTAAAAAAGACTGCTAAGAAGCAGCCTTGAAGCAATTTTACGAACCCAAGTAGTGAATCACAGTTGCAATAACAAATAAGGCAGTGAAAAAGCCAAATGAAACACCAAATCCTACGGCAGAATCGACAGCGTCGTTGCGTTTACTTTGGACACTTTCTTCAAATTGGTTCATTAACACCCCTCCTGTTTACAGTATAATCTAACTTTTTTTAAAAATCTAGACAATTTAAAAGCGTTTTCACAAACTGACAACAGTTAACAACTATACTTTACGAGCATGAGGAGAAAATAGAGATAAGGGTTTAATCATTAACAAATAAGTAACCTAGGGCTTATATTGTTGATGTTTATCATAAACTGAGGAATTGTCGCTTTAAGGCAATTCCTTTTGTATTGTTGCCAAAAACTCATAACACCTTTACGATAGAAATTGTATTTTGTTTATCAGTAACTATACATAATCAATATAGATGAATAAAAAAGAGGAGCGTATATACGTTGGCAGTTGATAGCTTAAAAAGTATTACCAAAAATAATATAGCCCCCGTTTACTTAATACACGGGGTCAATGCATTTATGAGTAAAAAGATTAGAGATAAAATCGTCGACTATACGTTGAATGAAGAAGATAAAGAATTTAACTTGTCACTATACGATTTAGAAGAAACATCGATTGATCAAGTTCTAGAAGATGCTGAAACGCTTCCTTTTTTAGGAGACAAGCGTGTAGTAGTTGCGAAAAATGCAGCATTTTTAACGGCTGAAAAATCGAAAGATAAAGTAGAGCATGATCTAGCAAAACTTCAGCAATATGTGGAGCAGCCCCCGTCTTTTTCAACGTTAATTCTGCTAGCTCCTTATGAAAAGCTGGATGAAAGAAAAAAAATAACAAAATTATTAAAAAAACAAGCAGCTTACATCGAAGCGAACGAATTTGGTGAAAAAGAAATGAAGCAGTGGATTCATAATTTACTTTCAAAAGATGGAGTGAATATGGATGAAGATGCTGTGACGCTGCTTATTCAGCTTGTGGGTCTTAATGTAACGCTTGTGACGAATGAAATTGAAAAAATGGCGTTATACGTTGGACAAGGCGGAGTTATTACAAAAGAAGTTGTGCTTAAGCTTGTGGCAAAAACGCTTGAACAAAATGTATTTACGCTTATTGACGCTGTTATTCAGCGAAAGGTTTCTACTGCTTTAAATATGTATCAGGATTTACTTCGTAATAACGAAGAGCCTATTAAAATTTTATCTTTGTTAGCGACACAGTTTCGTTTGATTTATCATACGAAGCAGCTGTCTAGTCAAGGGTACGGTCAGCAGCAAATTGCTCAAACGATTAAGGTACATCCGTTTCGTGTGAAAATTGCTTTGCAGCAGAGCAGAAGTTTTGAGGAACAGCAGCTTAAAGAAATTTTAAAGGATTTAGCAGAGGCAGATTATGAAATGAAGACGGGAAAAATGGATAAAGCGCTTATTTTACAGCTGTTTTTATTAAAAAGAGCGCAATAAAAAAACGATCCTAATGGGATCGTTTTTATCTCAATTATGCAGATAAACCGTTAAGTTTTACTGCTAAGCGAGATTTTTGACGAGCTGCAGCATTTTTGTGGATAATACCAGATTGTGCAGCTTTGTCTAATTTTTTAGAAGCAACAGCAAATGCTGCTTTTGCGTTATCTACATCGTTGTTTTCAACTAAAGCTTCAAAGTTTTTGATTGCAGTACGCATAGCTGATTTAGCTTGAATGTTATGAGCACGGCGAGCTTCAGTAGTTTTTACACGTTTGATAGCTGATTTAATGTTTGGCATCCGTTTCACCTCCCGAAATGATAACAATCGAGATTATATAGAACTCGACATTCTTCACAATAAGAACAAAAGATATTTTATCAAACACAAGGACAGAATGCAATAGCCTTGACAAGGAATTTTATATGACAGACCTTTCTTTAAAAGCTTGTAGCTGATATTACGCCCTTCCTTCCACTTTTCATTTCTTAAATGCATGAATCTGCCAGTCCTCGGTGACAATAATTTCAACAAAGATTGTCTAGGAGGTTAAGAAATGGAAAAAGAACTTGATTTAAGTCAATATAGCGTGCGTACGGATTTAGCTGTCGAAGCAAAAGACATAGCGTTAGAAAACCAGCCTAAACCGAATAACCAGTCAGAAATCAAAGGCGTAATTGTAAAAGAAAAAGAAGAACAAGGTGTCAAAATTTCAATGGTAGAAATTACGGAAGAAGGCGCAGAAGCAATCGGTAAGAAAAAAGGCCGATATGTAACCCTTGAATCGGTAGGCATTCGCGAACAGGATACCGAAAAGCAAGAGGCCATGGAAGAAGTATTTGCTAAAGAGCTGAATTTTTTTATTAAAAGCCTCAACATTCCAGATGATGCTAGCTGTCTTGTAGTGGGTCTTGGAAACTTAAGTGTTACACCAGATGCGCTTGGACCAAAGGCAGTAGATAATTTGCTGATTACAAGACATTTGTTTGAGCTACAGCCTGAAAGCGTGCAAGATGGCTTTAGACCTGTTAGCGCCATTGTTCCGGGAGTAATGGGAATGACGGGTATTGAGACAAGTGATATTATCTTTGGCGTTGTAAAGAAAGTGAATCCAGATTTTATCATTGCAATTGATGCGCTTGCCGCTCGTTCGATTGAACGGGTAAATGCTACCATTCAAATTTCAGATTCGGGTATTCATCCGGGATCTGGCGTTGGAAACAAGCGCAAAGAAATCAGTTATGAAACACTTGGCATTCCAGTTATTGCAATAGGTATTCCAACCGTGGTAGATGCTGTTTCCATTACAAGCGATACAATTGACTTCATCTTAAAACATTTCGGCCGAGAAATGAAAGAGCAGGGAAAGCCGTCTAAGTCGCTGCTTCCGTCCGGTATGACGTTTGGAGAAAAAAAGAAGCTCACGGAGGATGATCTTCCCAATGAAGAGCAGCGTCAAACGTATCTCGGTATGATTGGCACTCTTCCCGATGAAGAAAAAAGACGTCTTATCCACGAAGTGCTTGCGCCTCTAGGCCATAACTTGATGGTCACGCCAAAAGAAGTGGATATGTTTATTGAAGATATGGCCAATGTAGTTGCAGGAGGACTCAACGCTGCTTTACATCATGAAGTAGATCAAGAGAACTTTGGGGCGTATACTCATTAATACGCTTTTAGATGAATGAGTTTTTCAGAATATAGTCATAATGGTTAGTACCTACAGAAGATCGAGAAGTAAGGGGTCTAATAATATGATTAAATTTACTTTAAAATCAGTGGTGCTAACTGTCTTTTTACTGTGCGTCGTATTTTTGGGAATGCAGACGGCTCAGCAAGGGTTAATTAAAATGAAGGGATATAATGATCCTTCGATTGAACACGTTATTAATGTGTCTAAAACGTCAGATGGTCAGGTGGAAGCTGCTGTTTTAGGTTCAAAAAAAGTCGTGAATATTGATGAAAAACAGCAGTTTTTAGAAAAACGAAAGGCTTTTAACTTTTTCTCCTCGCTAGGTCAAAGTCTAGCGGAAGGCGTGAAAAGCACAATAGGAAAAGCTTTTGAGGCTATCCATCATCTTCTTAATTAAAAGCAGAATCTCTTTCTGCTTTTTTGTATGGAAAAATCCCCAATGGAATGCTTATTGAATGTTGACGAATGTGTTGTTATAATTTAGTTTAGTGTATTTTGCCGATTTTCAGTAGGAGTGAAAAAAATATGGATAGAGAAGCAAGATTGAAACGACAATCGAAAATCAGAAACTTTTCGATTATTGCTCATATAGACCACGGTAAGTCAACATTAGCAGACCGTATTTTAGAAAAAACAAATGCGTTAACACAGCGAGAAATGAAAGCTCAGCTTTTGGATTCGATGGATTTAGAACGTGAACGTGGAATTACCATTAAATTAAATGCTGTGCAGCTTCAATACAAAGCAAAAGATGGAGAAGAGTATACTTTTCATCTAATTGACACACCGGGACACGTCGATTTTACATATGAAGTGTCACGAAGTTTAGCGGCGTGTGAAGGTGCTATTCTAGTAGTAGATGCGGCTCAAGGTATTGAAGCTCAAACACTAGCAAACGTGTATTTAGCACTTGATAACAACCTTGAAATTTTACCTGTCATTAATAAGATTGACCTGCCGAGTGCAGAGCCAGAGCGAGTGCGCCAAGAAGTTGAAGACGTAATTGGATTAGATGCGTCGGAAGCTGTATTAGCTTCAGCTAAAGCAGGAATTGGTATCGAAGAAATTTTAGAACAAATTGTTGAAAAAGTTCCTGCTCCTGAAGGGGATCCAGATGCACCGCTTCAAGCGCTAATCTTTGATTCATTTTATGATGCATACCGAGGTGTAGTTGCATCTATTCGTATCGTACAGGGACGAGTAAAAGTAGGCGACAAAATTAAAATGATGGCAACAGGAAAAGAGTTTGAGGTAACGGAGCTAGGTGTGTTAACGCCAAAAGCCGTTGCTAAAGATGAACTTTCTGTTGGCGACGTAGGGTTTTTAACAGCAGCTATTAAAAACGTTGGAGATACGCGAGTAGGGGACACGATTACTCTTGCTAAAAATGGAGCAAGTGAACCTCTTCCTGGTTATCGTCGTCTGAATCCAATGGTATACTGCGGGCTGTATCCAATTGATACAGCGAAGTATAACGATCTTCGTGAAGCACTAGAAAAGTTAGAGCTAAATGACTCTGCACTTCAGTTTGAACCAGAGACGTCTCAGGCCTTAGGGTTTGGTTTCCGATGTGGATTCTTAGGGTTGCTTCACATGGAAATTATCCAAGAGCGTATTGAGCGCGAATTTAAAATTGATTTAATTACAACAGCTCCAAGCGTTATTTATGACGTGTATTTAACAGACGAGACTCATCTGTCTGTAGATAACCCGTCTAATATGCCGGACCCACAAAAGATTGAACGCGTGGAAGAACCGTATGTGAAGGCAACGATGATGGTACCAAACGATTATGTTGGTGCTGTGATGGAGCTTTGTCAGAAGAAGCGAGGCAACTTTATTGATATGCAGTACTTGGATGCTAATCGCGTGAGTATTGTATACGAAATTCCGCTAGCTGAAATTGTATATGATTTCTTTGATCAATTAAAATCAAATACAAAAGGCTACGCGTCGTTTGATTACGAGCTTATCGGATATCAGCCTTCGAAGCTTGTGAAGATGGATATTCTCTTAAACGGCGAAACGGTCGATGCACTGTCCTTTATCGTGCACAGAGATTCAGCTTACGATCGTGGTAAAGTCATTGTAGAAAAGCTTAAAGAGCTTATTCCACGTCAACAGTTCGAAGTGCCGATTCAAGCGGCAATCGGTCAAAAAATTGTGGCACGTTCAACAATTAAAGCCATTCGTAAAAACGTTTTAGCAAAATGTTACGGAGGAGATATCTCTCGTAAACGTAAACTTCTTGAAAAACAAAAAGAAGGTAAAAAACGTATGAAGCAGGTCGGTTCTGTTGAAGTACCGCAGGAAGCATTTATGGCTGTGCTTCGCATGGACGAAGATTAATAGCTGAAATTCTATTATTTAACATGTCGAATTAGTTTTGAAAATCAAGCTAATCTGATACGATAGTAAAGAGTTTTGAGCGCTGTAAATAAGTGTGAACGAACATAGATAAAAATACCGCAGAGAGACTCTGCGGTATTTTTATCATTTATAAATGTGATTGAGGTGAAAGTCCATGGTGAAGGCAGCATATCTGCATATCCCGTTTTGTCATCATATTTGTCACTATTGTGACTTTAATAAAGTGTTTTTTAAAAATCAGCCTGTTATGCCGTATTTAAAAAGCATGCGAGAAGAAATGAAACAAACAGTCGAACGTTATCCAACGACCAATTTAAACACGATATTCGTTGGGGGTGGGACGCCCACAGCGTTAGATGAACAGCAGCTAGAGTATTTTTTAGAATCCATTCGTATGTATCTTCCTTATGACGAAAAAGGTGAGTTTACATTTGAAGCGAATCCGAATGAATTGACAAAGGAAAAGCTTCAGCTTCTTCATGATTATGGCGTGAATCGTTTAAGCATTGGTGTACAAACGTTTAATGAAAGATTATTGGAGAAAATTGGACGTGTGCATTCAAATAGACAGGTATTTGATTGTGTTGAGCAAGCGAGAAAGATTGGAATGTCGAATATAAGCTTAGACTTAATTTATAGCCTGCCGGAACAAACGGTGGCCGATTTCTCTTCTACGCTTCAAACCGCTTTTTCATTAGAGGTAGAGCACATGTCTGCCTATTCGTTGATTATTGAACCTAAAACGGTATTTTATAATTTAATGAACAAAGGAAAGCTTCCTCTGCCTGCTCAAGAAGAAGAAGCAGCTATGTATGAGCTGCTCATGAAAGAAATGGACAAACAAGGTTTTCATCAATATGAAATCAGTAATTTCGCAAAGCCAGGCTACGAGAGTATTCATAATCTAACCTATTGGAACAACGACGATTATTACGGAATTGGCGCAGGCGCACATAGCTATATAGACGGAATAAGACGAGCAAATATTGGACCATTAAAAAAGTACATTGATTCGGTCGAGCAAAACGGAAATGCATATCTCAATGAAGTGAGCGTGACCGAGGCTGAAAAAATGGAAGAAGAAATGTTTTTGGGCCTTCGTAAAACGAAAGGAGTCTCAAAAGAGGAATTTAAGAAAAAATTCAATCGAGAATTAAAAGATGTATTTGGAGAACCTATTCAAGAATACAAAGAGAAAGGACTTTTGGGTGAAGACAATGGCTCAGTCTTTTTAACACACAATGGTCGATTTTTGGGGAATGAAGTTTTTCAAGCCTTTATTGGGATAATCTAATATCAAATCGTTGACATCGCTATAGTGATTTGGTAATTTATTATTAGATTTAGCACTCAGAGTTTTAGAGTGCTAACAGAGGTGATGAAGCGTGCTTACTGATCGACAGTTATTAATTTTACAAGTCATTATTGATGATTTCATTCGATCTGCGCAGCCGGTAGGCTCTCGAACATTATCTAAGAAAGAAGAGTTTAATTTTAGTTCGGCTACGATTCGTAATGAGATGTCAGACCTAGAAGAACTTGGATTTATTGAAAAAACTCATACTTCTTCAGGGCGCGTTCCGTCTGAGAAAGGTTATCGTTATTATGTTGATCATCTAGTGTCCCCGCAGCATTTGAAAGCAAGCGACGTCTCGACGGTACGTTCGGTATTTGCTGAACGCATTGTAGAACTGGAGCAGCTCGTTCAAAAGTCAGCGCAAATTTTATCTGATTTAACGAGTTTAACGTCCATTGTGCTAGGGCCAAAAGCGGTCAGCCATAAGTTAAAACAGCTGCAGATTTTACCTTTAACGGCTCAGTCAGCTGTTGCCATTATTGTGACCGATACAGGACACGTTGAAAGTCGGACGATTACGCTGCCGAGCAGTATTCAACCTTCCGATATTGAAAAGATGGTTAACATTTTGAACGAAAAGCTCATCGGCGTTCGCATTACTGATTTACATGATAAAATGTACAAAGAAGTAGCGACGCTTTTAAAAAGCCACATTCAAGGGTATGAGCAGACGATGGATATGCTCAATGATGCATTAAAGCTCAACATGAATGGCAAATTAGTAGTTGGCGGCAAAACGAATATGTTTGCTCAGCCGGAATTTCATGATCTTAATAAAATTCGCGGGCTGTTTAACATTATTGAACATGAACAGCAGTTTTATAAGCTGTTAAGCCCAAATGAGGCTGGCATACATGTGAAAATTGGTCATGAAAATAAATTGAATGAAATGGTAGGATGCAGCTTAATTACAGCTAGTTATTCCTTTGGTCACGAACAGCTCGGCACAATTGCTATACTGGGACCGACCCGTATGGAATATGCACGTGTAATTAGTTTGCTTACATTGCTATCATCAGATATGTCTCAAGTGTTAACAAACTTGTATAAAGAATAAAGGAATCGGGTGGAATATATTACTTCCATCCTTTCCCTGTGATAAAATAAAAATCGTTGTTTAAAATGTGAAAATGTGTGTAAACATTTAAGGGAGGTGAATGAATTGTCAAACGAAAAGCAAGTAGAAGAACAAAACGAAGAAGTGGTTGAAGAAGTTCAAACAGAAGCTGCTGAAGCAACTGAAGCTGAAGCGTCTGAGGAAGTAAACCCTCTTCAACAAGAAAATGATCAATTAAAGCAACAGCTTGAAGAAGAAGAGAATCGCTACTTACGTCTACAAGCTGATTTCGATAATTTCCGTCGTCGTTCACGTCTCGATGCAGAAGCTGCTCAAAAATACCGTGCTCAATCATTAGTTGCGGATATTTTACCAGCACTTGATAACTTTGAACGTGCATTACAAGTTAACACAGCGGACGAACAAACTAAATCTGTGCTGCAAGGTGTAGAAATGGTATACCGTCAATTGGTAGAGGCACTTCAAAAAGAAGGTGTTGAAGCAATTGAGTCAGTTGGGAAAACATTCGATCCATACGAGCATCAAGCAGTGATGCAAGTAGAGGACGATGAATACGAATCGAACACGGTAGTAGAAGAACTTCAAAAAGGTTACAAATTAAAAGATAAAATCATCCGCCCTGCGATGGTTAAAGTGAATCAATAACACTACATATTATGAAGGAGGTCATTGTCAATGAGTAAGATCATTGGTATCGATTTAGGTACAACTAACTCTTGTGTCGCTGTATTAGAAGGCGGCGAACCAAAAGTAATTCCAAATCCAGAAGGAAACCGTACAACGCCATCAGTTGTGGCATTCAAAAACGGTGAGCGTCAAGTTGGGGAAGTAGCGAAACGTCAAGCTATTACAAACCCTAACACAATTATTTCAGTTAAACGTCATATGGGTACAGACCATAAGGTGGAAGCTGAAGGCAAGCAATACACGCCGCAAGAAATGTCAGCTATCATTCTTCAACATTTAAAAGGTTACGCTGAAGAGTATTTAGGTGAGCCTGTAACAAAAGCTGTTATCACAGTTCCTGCTTACTTTAATGATGCTGAGCGTCAAGCAACAAAAGATGCTGGTAAAATTGCTGGTTTAGAAGTAGAGCGTATTATTAACGAGCCTACTGCAGCAGCGCTTGCATACGGATTAGAAAAAACAGATGAAGATCAAACAGTTTTAGTTTACGACCTTGGTGGCGGTACGTTTGACGTATCTATTCTAGAACTTGGCGACGGCGTATTTGAAGTTCGCGCAACTGCAGGCGACAACCGCCTTGGTGGTGACGACTTTGACCAAGTAATCATCGACTATTTAGTAACTGAATTCAAAAAAGAAAACGGCGTTGATCTAAGCAAAGATAAAATGGCGCTTCAACGTTTAAAAGATGCGGCTGAAAAAGCGAAAAAAGATTTATCAGGCGTAACATCTACACAAATTTCTTTACCATTTATCACTGCTGGAGAAGCTGGTCCTCTTCACTTAGAGGTATCTTTATCACGTGCTAAATTTGACGAGTTATCAGCAGGTCTTGTTGAACGTACAATGGCCCCTGTGCGTCAAGCTTTAAAAGATGCAGGTCTTTCTGCAAGTGAGCTTGATAAAGTAATCTTAGTTGGTGGCTCAACTCGTATCCCAGCGGTACAAGATGCAATCAAAAAAGAAACTGGTCAAGATCCTCATAAAGGTGTAAACCCTGATGAAGTAGTTGCACTTGGTGCAGCAATTCAAGGTGGCGTATTAACTGGTGATGTAAAAGACGTTGTATTACTAGACGTAACGCCTTTATCACTAGGTATCGAAACAATGGGTGGCGTATTTACAAAGCTAATTGAGCGTAATACGACAATTCCAACAAGTAAATCACAAGTATTCTCAACGGCTGCAGATAGCCAAACGGCTGTAGATATTCACGTTCTTCAAGGTGAGCGTCCAATGTCTGCAGACAACAAAACGCTAGGTCGTTTCCAGTTAACTGATATTCCTCCTGCACCACGCGGAGTACCTCAAATCGAAGTATCATTCGATATTGATAAGAACGGTATCGTAAACGTTCGTGCAAAAGATTTAGGTACAAACAAAGAGCAGGCTATTACAATTAAATCTTCAACTGGTTTATCAGATGACGAAATCGAACGCATGGTAAAAGAGGCGGAAGAAAACGCAGATGCTGATAAGCAGCGTAAAGAAGAAGTGGAACTACGCAACGAAGCAGATCAATTAGTGTTCACAACTGAAAAAACATTAAAAGATCTTGAAGGAAAAGTAGAAGAAGCTGAAGTAACAAAAGCTAACGAAGCAAAAGATGCTTTAAAAGCTGCGATTGAAAAGAATGACCTTGAAGAAATCAAAGCGAAAAAAGATGAACTTCAAGAAATCGTTCAAGCGTTAACTGTAAAATTGTATGAGCAAGCTCAACAAGCTCAGCAAGCAGGTGAACAAGGCGCTCAAAATGATGATGTTGTAGATGCAGAGTTTGAAGAAGTAAACGACGACAAAAAATAATGCATCTTGACGACTAACGTGAATGACGCCATGGTGCGATTCACATCTTTTTAAAAAGTCAAAGTCAAGCTTATTTCTTGGCTTTGACTTTTTTAACGTGGAAAAGCGAAAGGGAAAGTTTTTCTCTTGGCTCTCTGCGTGCACGGGAGCAATAGAAAGTAACTTTTATGTTGCTATGGAATTATTAATAATGATACAATTACGTTTATGTGAAACGATTCGGGAGTGAGTATTGATGAGTAAGCGAGATTACTATGAAGTACTCGGTATCAGTAAGAGCGCTACAAAAGATGAAATAAAAAAAGCATACCGCAAGCTTTCTAAACAATATCATCCAGATATTAACAAAGCGGAAGATGCTGCTGACAAATTTAAAGAAGTAAAAGAAGCGTATGAAGTATTGAGTGATGACCAAAAAAAAGCACAATACGATCAATTTGGTCATACTGATCCAAATCAAGGCTTTGGCGGCTTTGGTGGAGGCGGCTCAGACTTTGGCGGCTTCGGCTTTGAAGATATTTTCAGCTCGATCTTTGGTGGTGGTGGTCGCAGACGTGACCCTAATGCTCCGAGACAAGGTGCCGATTTACAATACACGATGACACTTTCTTTTGAAGAAGCTGTTTTCGGAAAAGAAACAACAATTGAAATTCCACGTGAAGAAACGTGTGAAACATGTCACGGTTCAGGTGCAAAACCTGGAACAAAAGTCGATACATGTTCGCACTGTAATGGTTCAGGTCAGTTGAACGTTGAACAAAACACGCCGTTTGGCCGCGTAGTAAATCGACGTGCGTGTCATCATTGTAATGGTACGGGAAAAATCATTAAAGACAAATGTGCAACGTGCCACGGTGACGGTAAAGTAACAAAACGACGTAAAATTAATGTTAAAATTCCGGCTGGTGTAGATGATGGTCAACAGCTGCGCGTAAGTGCTCAAGGAGAACCAGGGGTAAATGGTGGTCCTCCAGGAGATTTATACGTAGTGTTCCACGTGCGCACTCATGAATTCTTTGAACGTGATGGAGACGATATCTACTGCGAAATGCCTTTAACGTTTGCTCAGGCAGCGCTGGGTGATGAAGTAGAAGTACCAACTCTACACGGCAAGGTGAAGCTGAAGATTCCAGCTGGTACACAAACGGGAACGAAATTCCGTTTAAAAGGAAAAGGTGTGGCAAACGTACGAGGATATGGTCAAGGAGATCAGCATATTCACGTTCGAGTTGTAACTCCAACAAAAATATCAGAAAAACAAAAACAATTATTGCGTGAGTTCGCTGAACTGAGCGGTCAAGAAGCCGTTGATGAGCAGCATGATTCCTTTTTTGCAAAAGTAAAACGAGCAATTAAAGGAGAATAATTGTCTTTCATAGTAAACAGAGACAGGTTGGTAAAGGTACTTTGCCAACCTGTCATCTGTCATGTTCATATTTAAAATCCTATATTACTGAAGGCAGAAAGGATGAAGTTGGTAGCAATGAAATGGTCTGAAATTTGTATTCATACAGCGCAAGAAGCAATTGAACCCATCTCTCATATTTTACATGAATCAGGAGCTAGCGGGGTAGTCATTGAAGATCCTGCTGATTTAGTGAAGGACAGAGATACAACTTTTGGTGAAATCTACGATTTAAACGTAGAAGACTACCCAGAAGAAGGTGTAGTGATTAAAGCATACCTTCCAGTTAACAGCTTTTTAGCAGAAACTGTGGATGGTATCAAAAAAGAAATTAATGGACTGCTTGTTTACGACTTTGATTTAGGAGCTAACAAAGTTACGATCAGTGAAGTGAACGAGGAAGAGTGGGCCACTGCTTGGAAAAAATATTACCATCCCGTGAAAATTTCAGAGCGTTTTACGATTGTACCAACTTGGGAAAACTATGAAAAAGTAAGCACAGATGAATTGATTATTGAGCTTGATCCCGGAATGGCTTTTGGAACAGGTACGCATCCAACGACGGTTATGTCTCTTCAAGCATTGGAAAGAACAGTGAAAGCAGGAGATACTGTTATTGACGTGGGTACAGGTTCAGGAGTGCTAAGTATTGGCGCAGCTCTATTAGGAGCAAGTAATGTACAAGCTCTAGATCTTGATGAAGTAGCGGTACGTTCTGCCCGCGAAAATATTGAACTAAATCAAGTTGGGAACGTCGTAACAGTAGGTCAAAACAACTTATTGCAAGGTATAGAAGGACCGGTTGACATTGTTGTGGCGAATATTCTAGCTGAAGTAATCGTTCGTTTTGTAGACGATGCTGCAAAAGTATTAAAGCCAGGAGGCATGTTCATTACATCAGGCATTATTAGTGCGAAAAAAGAAGATGTCAAAAAAGCATTAACGGGAGCGGGCTTTGTTATTCAAGAAGTCACGCTTATGGAAGACTGGGTAGCAATTATTGCTCAAAAACAAGCTTAACAAGTGAGAAGGTGTCAAGATGCAACGTTATTTTCTGCCAAATGATCAATTTCAAGGGCAAAGTGTCATAGTGATACAAGATGATGCCCATCATATCTCACGCGTCATGAGAATGAATGAAGGATCACAGTTTATTGCCTGTAATGAACAGGGGCAAGCTGCTTTGTGTGAAATTGAAAATATTTCCGCTAACGAAGTGAAAGCATCTATTATAGAATGGATAAGCGAAGAAAAAGAGCTTCCAGTCCATGTTACAATTGTGAACGGTCTGCCTAAAGGGGATAAGCTCGAGCTTATTATCCAAAAAGGGACAGAACTTGGGGCGTATAAGTTTATCCCTTTTATTGCGGCTCGTTCAGTTGTTAAATGGGATGATAAAAAGAGTCAAAAAAAATTAGATCGCTGGAACAAGATTGCTAAAGAGGCTGCAGAACAATCTCATCGTACGATTGTACCAGCAGTAGAAACCCCAATTTCTTTTAAGAAACTAGTAGAAATTAGCGGTGACTATACTCATAAAGTTGTAGCCTATGAAGAAAGAGCAAAGCAAGGAGAAACATCTCATCTGCACGCTGTTCTTTCGGCTTTAAAACCCGGCAATTCCGTGCTTGTGGTTGTAGGCCCCGAGGGTGGTTTGACCGAGCAGGAAGTAGAAGTATTAGAAGAAAATGAATTTACAATAAGCGGATTTGGTCCGCGAATTTTACGAGCAGAAACAGCTCCTTTATATGCGCTGTCTGCTATATCTTATCAAACTGAGTTAATGAGGTGACGATTATGTCAACAGTTGCTTTTCACACGCTAGGGTGTAAAGTAAATCACTATGAAACAGAAGCAATTTGGCAATTGTTCAAAGGCCAAGGCTATGAGCGTGTTGAATATGAACAAACTGCCGATGTATATGTAATTAATACATGTACGGTAACAAATACAGGAGATAAAAAAAGCCGTCAAGTTATTCGCAGAGCTGTGCGAAAAAATCCAGATGCGGTTATTTGTGTAACTGGGTGTTATGCTCAAACTTCGCCAGCTGAAATTATGGCCATTCCTGGTGTTGATATCGTAGTAGGTACACAAGATCGCGTTAAGATGCTTGATTATATTGAACAATTTAAAAAAGAGCGTCAGCCGATTAACGGCGTAGGAAACATTATGAAAACACGCGTGTATGAAGAGCTAGATGTACCGGCTTTTACAGACCGTACGCGTGCTTCGTTAAAGATTCAAGAAGGCTGTAACAACTTCTGTACATTTTGTATTATTCCATGGGCGCGCGGTTTAATGCGATCTCGTGATCCTAAAGAAGTAGTAGCACAAGCACAGCAGCTAGTGGATGCGGGCTATAAAGAAATCGTGTTAACAGGTATTCACACTGGCGGATACGGAGAAGACATGAAAGATTACAATCTTGCCCAGCTTCTTCGTGATTTAGAGTCTCAAGTAAAAGGATTAAAACGCATTCGTATTTCGTCAATTGAAGCAAGTCAAATTACGGACGAAGTGATTGAGGTACTAGATCAATCAGAAATGGTTGTACGTCATTTGCATATTCCTCTTCAATCAGGTTCAAATACGGTATTGAAGCGCATGCGTCGTAAGTATACAATGGAGTTCTTTGGTGAGCGCTTAAACCGTCTGAAAGAAGCTCTTCCTGGATTAGCGATTACATCAGATGTGATTGTTGGCTTCCCAGGTGAAACAGAAGAAGAATTTATGGAGACGTATAACTTTATTAAAGAGCACGGTTTTTCAGAGCTTCACGTATTCCCGTATTCTAAACGTACAGGTACGCCAGCAGCTCGTATGACCGACCAAATTGATGAAGAAGTAAAAAATCAACGTGTGCATCGTTTAATCGAACTTTCAAATCAATTGGCAAAAGAATATGCTTCAACGTTTGAAGGAGAAGTACTAGAAGTAATTCCGGAAGAAAAATATAAAGAAGATCCTGAAAGTGGTTTATATGTAGGATATACTGATAACTACTTAAAGGTTGTGTTTAAAGCGTCTGAAGAAATGGTTGGAAAGCTTGTAAAAGTGAAAATTTCAAAAGCTGGATATCCTTATAATGAAGGTGAGTTTGTTCGCGTGCTAGATGAGGTTCATCTTCAAGATCAGGTGAAAATGAGCTCATAACACTTATTGGAAAGCTGCGTGTTTACGCAGCTTTTTTCATACGTGTAAAAAAGCTGAACGAGTAATGTTTTATCGAGAAAGTTCATAAAATAAAGGGGGAATAACTGCATTACTTTATGTAAAGCGGTTGACCTTAAGGAATCATTATATTATAATTGCAAAAGACATGTCTAACATGTCATTTCATTATGATGTTAGTGGTTTTGTTCGGAGGGAGGGAATTAGAATGTCAAGAACAGTTGTTCGTAAAAACGAATCGCTTGAAGATGCTCTTCGTCGCTTCAAACGTTCAGTTTCAAAAACTGGTACGTTACAAGAAGCAAGAAAGCGCGAATTCTATGAAAAGCCTAGCGTAAAGCGTAAGAAGAAATCTGAAGCTGCTAGAAAACGCAAGTTCTAATAAGAGGGTGGATTTATGAGTCTTCTCGAGCGTTTAAATAGTGATATGAAACAAGCGATGAAAAACAAAGAGAAAGAGAAGCTTGGGGTCATTCGTATGGTCAAAGCATCTCTTCAAAACGAAGCCATTAAGTTAGGCACTGACCTAACTGAAGCAGACGAGTTGACGGTTATTTCTCGCGAATTCAAACAACGTAAAGACTCCCTCCATGAATTTGAGAAAGCAGGTCGTCAAGATCTTGTTGATAAAATTCATTCTGAATTAGCGGTTTTAGAAGTTTACGCTCCTAAACAGCTAACTGAAGAAGAGTTATCTGAAATTATTAAAACGACGATTGAAGAAACGCAGTCTTCCTCTAAAGCTGATATGGGGAAAGTTATGGGAGCGCTTATGCCGAAAGTAAAAGGCAAAGCGGATGGCTCTCTTGTTAATAAGCTTGTCCTTCAACACTTATCATAAAAAACACCTTACCTTGTGTAAGGTGTTTTTTATATGGATAACAATCGAACGTATGTTTTGCTTTTCTGGTGCAAAGAATAAAATAGATAAATTTTAAAAAATTTGAAACTATTGTTAAAGTTATTCGTATATACAGATACATGCTCATACTATCTATGGAAGGAGGGAAGTGTATTCGGTGAAAACCTTATTTTCTTTCGTGTGCTTTCTTATCTTAGCCACTGGGTTATTCCCCACTATTAGCACCGCTGACGTGAAGCGTGTACACGTTATTCCTGTAAATAAAACAGTAGAAAATGGACTGCTTTCTTTTCTAAACAGATCCATTGAAGATGCGGAAAATGACGGTGCAGATTTGATTATATTGGACATAGATACTCCTGGAGGAGCTGTAGATGCAGCTTCTGAAATAGCTAAAAGCTTAACCTCAACACCTATTCCTACCGCTGCTTTTGTCGATAAAAAAGCATTATCGGCCGGAGCGTATATTGCACTTAACGCCGATCAAATTTATATGACACCCGGTTCTACAATGGGATCGGCAGCTGTGATTGACCAACAGGGAAATGCCGCAGGAAAAAAAGCTCAGTCCTACTGGTTATCGGCTATGAAGAGCGCAGCAGAACAAAATAACCGAAACCCTAAATATGCAGAAGCGATGGCAAATATAAAGGTGGTAATACCTGAGCTCAACTTAAAAGGGAACGAATTGCTGACGCTCACTCCGAAGCAAGCCGAGCAAGTTGGTTATTCAGAAGGGACTGTAAAAAATTTAGACGATCTCCTAAGCGTACTTGGCTATGAAGATGCTAAACTGACGTATGCAAAAATGAGTGTAAGTGAACAAATTGCTCGTTTTCTTACCCATCCGCTTGTTGTACCCATTTTATTATCCATTGGTGCTTTAGGAATTGTAATTGAATTGTTTACGCCTTCATTTGGTATTGCGGGCTCTATTGGAATAGCTTCACTTCTTTTATTTTTCTATGGTCATATGGTAGCAGGATTAGCTGGAATGGAAGCGCTCGTTTTATTTATAGCGGGAATTATATTGCTTCTGTTAGAGATTGTAGTACCAGGCGGAGTTTTAGGACTGCTAGGACTTGGAGCTATCATTTTAAGTTTTTTTATGTCAACAGATAATAATGTCGAAATGGGAATTTCTCTTGTAATTGCAATAGTGGTGGCACTGGGAGGTGCGTTTGTGATGATGAAATTTTTTAAAAAAAAGCTTACACCTTTCAAAAAAATGGTGCTTAATGATTCACTTAATACCGAATCTGGCTATGTGTCGAATCAAAATCGTTATGAATTAATAGGAAAACAAGGCAAAACAACAACACCGCTTCGTCCTTCAGGTACCGTGCTCATCGATGAAGAGTATGTGGATGTAGTCACTGAAGGCGGATATTTAGACAAAGATGTGTTAGTAAATATTATAAAAGTAGAGGGATCAAGGGTTGTGGTGCGGAAGCTTACAGAGCCTTTGAAAAAGGAGGACCTTAATTAATGGAAGTAGGTAGCGTATTGTTTTTTGTAGTTATTGGTCTAGCAATTATTGCTTTAGCTGTTTTTTTCACTTTTGTACCAATTATGCTATGGATTTCAGCATTAGCAGCAGGCGTTCGTATTAGTATTTTTACACTGGTCGGAATGAGACTTCGTCGAGTGATACCATCTCGCGTTGTGAACCCGTTAATTAAAGCAAGTAAAGCAGGTTTAGGTATTACCATTAATCAATTAGAAAGCCACTATTTAGCAGGGGGTAATGTTGACCGCGTGGTAAATGCGTTGATTGCAGCGCACCGAGCAAATATTGAGTTAACGTTTGAGCGCGGAGCAGCTATCGACTTAGCGGGCCGTGATGTGCTAGAAGCTGTACAAATGAGCGTTAATCCAAAAGTTATTGAAACACCTTTTATTGCAGGGGTGGCTATGGATGGAATCGAAGTCAAAGCAAAAGCCCGAATTACCGTTCGTGCAAACATTGATCGACTAGTAGGGGGAGCCGGAGAAGAAACGATTATTGCCCGTGTTGGCGAGGGGATTGTTTCTACAATCGGTTCGCAAAAAGATCACAAAAAAGTATTGGAAAATCCCGATATGATTTCTCAAACGGTGTTAGGAAAAGGGCTGGATTCAGGAACAGCGTTTGAAATCTTATCTATTGATATTGCTGACATCGATATTGGTAAAAATATTGGGGCAGTTCTTCAAACAGATCAAGCGGAAGCAGATAAAAATATTGCACAAGCAAAAGCCGAAGAACGTCGTGCTATGGCCGTTGCTCAAGAACAAGAAATGCGTGCAAAAGTAGAGGAAATGCGTGCAAAAGTAGTAGAAGCAGAAGCAGAAGTACCGTTAGCGATGGCAGAAGCACTGCGCTCTGGCAATATTGGTGTCATGGATTATATGAATATTCAAAACTTGACTGCTGATACGGATATGCGTGATTCGATTGGAAAAATGTCTAAAGAAGACGATGAGAAATAATGAATCAGCTTAACAAGGAGGTTTTCTCCTAATGAATATCGTTGAAACGCTTATTAAACTAATTATTAATAATGCTTTCATTTTTGTCATCATTGGAGGGATTATTTTTAACGTTGTGCAGCGTTTTATGGCTCAGTCAAAAGAGGAAGAACAGCAGCGTTCTAAAAGAGCTCCTATGCCTCCTGTAAACAATCCTTCAAGGCGGGAAAGACCTAGATATCGTCCTGTCAAAGAAGAGCCAAAAACAGCTCGTATGGAGCCGGAAACTGTTCCTTCAGCAGAAACAAATCCTTTACAAGAAAAATTGGAAGAGCTAAAAAATCGTCCGCATCATGAACCGTCTATTCAAAAGAAAATCACGGTTGACAAACCAAAAATCACGGGTGAGAAAAACGTTCTCAAGCCCATTTCTCGTAAAGAAGCTGTTCAAGGAGTGGTATGGTCCGAAATTCTGGGGCCGCCAAAATCGAAACAACGTAAATATAAACGATAAATAGATGTGATACATTAACCCCCTTTCTCATAAACATGAGATGAAAGGGGGTTCTTTTTATGAGCAAAAAGTGGAGACACCAAATGAAAAGATGGATGACAAAAACAATGGAACTACCCGCTGATGTATTAATGGATCTTCCCCGTATTACGTTAGTTGGACAAATACACATTTATATTGAAAATCATAAAGGTTTATTAGCCTTTTCTGATACTGAAATACGCGTGTTACTAAAACAGGGACAAATGTTAATTCGAGGTGAAGGACTGGTCATTAAAGTAATACTGCCAGAAGAACTGGTTTTAGAAGGTAAAATCAATCAAGTTCTTTATTTAGAACAATAACACAAGGAGGAAAAAAATGAAGAATGGATGGACAAACTTTGTTATTGGTACCGTACGTATTCGAATTGTTGGAAAAGGAATTGAACGTTTCTTAAATAATTGTGTGAGACAACAGATTATGATTTCGAATGTCCATAAAGTTGACGGTCAGCTAGCGACAGCAACGATATTATTGAAAGATGTAAAGAAAATTCGTATACTAATTCGCAACGCAGATTGTAAAATTTATTTTATAAGAGGCAGAGGTTTTCCTTTTTTAACAAAACGAGTGATCAAAAATAGCGGGTTTGCTTTAGGTTTTCTTTCTTTTTTTATTATTCTTGGTTTGCTTTCTAACATGGTGTGGAAAGTGGAGATTAGCGGTGCAGAACCACAAACAGAACATCAAATGACGAAGCAGCTCGCCAAAATAGGTGTAAAAAGAGGAGAGTTTCAATTTCTGTTAGAGAGTCCTGAAAAAATTCAGCGCTATTTAACGGATAATATGAACAATATTACCTGGGTGGGAGTAGAAGTGCGCGGCACTTCTTATCACTTCCAAGTGGTTGAAAAAAATGAGCCCAAGCCTCAGCAAAAAACACCTTACCAACATTTAATTGCTAAAAAGAAAGCCATTATTACGAATTTGTTTGTCGAAAAAGGACAACCTTTAGTCAAGGTTAATGATTTTGTCAATGAAGGCGAGGTCCTAGTTTCCGGTATTATTGGAAACGAAAAAAATAAAAAAGTAGTAGCTGCTAAAGGGAAAGTCTACGGTGAAACATGGTATAAGTCTGAGGTAGAAGTGCCTTTAAAAACTGATTTTCAGGTATTAACGGGTAATGGATATACGAAGCACTATTTAGATTTTCAAGCTTTTAAAATGCCTCTTTGGGCTTTTAACAAAGAAAAATACGGTTCAAAGGTGACAGAAAAAGTGGAGCATCCACTCTATTTTTTTAAATGGAAATTACCTCTGTCGTATGAGAAAGTTGCTGTACGAGAAGAACAGAACTCTCAGCGCGTCTATTCTAAACAAGAGGCGGTGGAAAAAGCTTTGGAAATCGGTCGAAAAAAATTACTATCAACTTTAGGTGAGGATGCTAAAATAAAAGGTGAAAAAGTTTTGCACCAAGAACAGGACAATGGTAAAGTTAGATTATCAATACATTACCAAGTTATAGAAAATATTGCGAACACTCAACCAATTATTCAAGGAGATTGATGAATGTCAGAACAGCTAGTAACAATTAACGTACAACTTGATGATTCAAACGAAGCCATTTCATTATTTGGCGTACAAGATGCGAATTTAAAGCGAATTGAAGAAGAAATGCAGGTCTCTATCATTTCAAGAGGTGAGACTGTTGTAGTCTCGGGAAGTACAGAAAATGTTCAGCTAGTGGAAGAAATGCTTAAAAAGTTACTGAACATTATCCGAAAAAATATTTCCATATCTGAACGAGATGTTGTGTATGCGATTCAATTAGCTAAGAAAAATTCTCTCGAGTTTTTTGAAGATGTATATGAAGAAGAGATTGGTAAAAATGTAAAAGGTAAGACTATTCGTGTTAAGACATTAGGACAAAGTCAATACATTTCTTCTATTAAGAAAAATGATTTGGTATTTGGAATTGGGCCTGCTGGTACCGGTAAAACGTATTTAGCCGTTGTCATGGCCGTTAATGCTCTTAAAAATGGTCACGTACAGCGTATTATTTTAACACGTCCTGCTGTTGAAGCAGGTGAAAGTCTTGGCTTCTTGCCAGGAGATTTGAAAGAAAAAGTAGATCCTTACTTGCGGCCTCTGTACGATGCATTACATGATGTATTAGGAACAGAACACACGCAACGCCTAATCGAACGCGGAGTTATTGAAATAGCACCCCTTGCTTATATGCGAGGTCGTACACTAGATGATGCGTTTGTTATCTTAGACGAAGCGCAAAACACCACGATGGCGCAAATGAAGATGTTTTTAACACGACTAGGATTTGGGTCCAAAATGGTGATTACAGGAGATATTTCACAAATTGATTTACCAAAAGGAGCTCAGTCTGGTCTAGCAGCTGTCTCGAAAATCCTGACCAATGTTAAAGGTATTTCATTTGTTCATCTAGAACAGTCAGATGTTGTGCGCCATCCACTTGTGGGACGCATCATTCAAGCGTACGAACAAGCTGACCAAAAGACCCTTTCTTAATAGGGTCTATTTTTTGTAAAAGGGGGTACGTTTGTGTCAACGTTTCGGATAATCAAGCAAACAATGGCACAGATCGAGCGATTACGGTTAATTCAAATTGGGTTATATGCCTTGTTAGGTGTAATGATGTTTGCGTCTATGTATAGCAATGTAAAGCCGCAGGAATTAGATCTCAGATTACTGTCTATTTCCCCGCAAACCATTTACTCACCCGTTACCATTGAAGATAAAGAGAGTACAGAGAAAAAACGGGCAGAGGCAGAACAAGCCGTTGAAGATGTGTATACACAAAAAACAGAATACGCACAGAACCAAGTCGATCTTGTTGCATCTATTTTTGATGCGATGATGGAAGTTAATACAGAATATGAAAAAGAAGATCATGAAGATGACAGTATCGATGCCGTATTAAAAACCAAACAAAAAATGCTAGAGGACAAGCTTCCTGAAGACATTCAAAAAAACTTGCCAAAGGATACCATTAAGCAGCTGCTTCAGTCTTCTAACAGTGATTTATCGATTGCAAAAGATGCTGTAGTCACGGCCGTTCATCATGTGATGAAAGATCAAGTGAAGATTAGCGATGTAGAAGAGAAAAAAGACCAGGTAGAAAGTCAGCTTGTTTACACCAATGTCAGCAATTCCCTGAAGGATTCAATGAATGCAATTGCTAAATTCGCTATCATTCCAAATGTGATTTATGATCCACAAAAAACAGCTGAAAACCGTCAAGCAGCTGTGGAAAAAGTGGAGCCTGTCCGAATCAAACAAGGCCAAATTATTGTAGAAGAAAATCAGCTTATTAATCCCGATATATATCGTCAGCTCCAGCTCGCGGGATTGTTGAATAATAAAGGATCTATTCAGCCTTTTGCGGGGTTAGCTTTGCTGATTGTAATGATGATAGCGGGCCTCATTTACTATTTGCGTGAATTTCACACCAAGACATATCAGCCCTTGCTGTTGTATGTATTGGTAGCAACCATTACGATTGGCCTCATGAAAATCTTAAGCTTGTTTCAGCAAATTGATTTATCGGAAATTGGTTTCTTAGCTCCTGTTGCGGTGGGAGGTTTGCTGATTCGAATTTTAATGGATGAACGCATTGCTATTTTATCAAGCATTGTATTTGCTATTTGTGGAAGTATTATTTTTAATGGTGAATTGACAACCTCGTTTAATATGAACATCGGGATCTACTTTTTAATTAGCAATATTGCTGCTATTTTATTTTTAAGCAGGCAGCACAGACGTTCACGGATTTTGCAGGCAGGTCTATTTGTGGCTATGGTAAACGTAATTATCAGCTTTGCGATTATTTTTATTAAAAATGGCCAAATCGGCACTGTAGAGCTTGGCTATTACAGCATGATGTCAATTGCCTCTGGTGTTATTGCTTCGGTTTTAACTATAGGTTTGCTTCCGTTTTTTGAAAGTGGATTTGGCATTTTATCTACGATGAAGCTGATTGAATTATCGAGTCCTAATCATCCGCTATTACGCAAAATCTTAACCGAAACACCTGGAACATATCATCATAGTGTAATGGTGGCAAACTTATCTGAAGCGGCGTGCGAAACGATAGGAGCTAACGGTTTATTAGCGAGAGTCGGAGCTTATTACCACGATATCGGTAAAACGAAGCGACCGCAGTATTTTATTGAAAATCAAATGAATATTACTAATCCGCATGATAAACTAAGTCCTAAGACTAGTAAAAATATTATAATCGCACATGCTACAGATGGAGCTACTATTTTGCGGAATCATAAGTTTCCAAAAGAGATTGTAGATATTGCAGAGCAGCATCACGGAACGACCTTGCTTAAGTTTTTCTATCATAAGGCACTTGAACAGACAGAAGAAAAAATTGATGAAAAAGAATATCGCTATCCTGGACCAAAGCCTCAGTCGAAAGAAGCAGCGGTTATCTGCATAGCTGATAGTGTAGAAGCAGCCGTAAGGTCAATGTCCAATCCGACTCCGGAAAAAATTGAGAACTTGGTTCGAAATATTATTAAAGATCGCTTGCAGGATGAACAGCTTAGCGAGTGTAACGTAACGCTCAAAGAGCTAGAGTTAATTCGCCAAGCACTATGTGAAACTTTAAATGGGATTTTTCATTCCCGAATCGAATATCCAGAGATAAAAAAAGAGAAGGTGAAGGTATGAGTTTAGTTATTGATTTTATTGATGAAACAAACGAAGTAAGTGAAGAACAGCAAAAAGAGCTTGAGCAGCTGCTTGAAGCTGCTGCTATATATGAAAATCTGCAAGAGGATGCAGAAGTATCCGTTACATTTGTGGATAATGATCGAATTCAAGAAATCAATCATCAATACCGCCATAAAAATCAGCCAACGGATGTAATATCGTTTGCGCTAGAAGAAATGGGCGAAGATGAAATGCAAATTATCGGAGATGAGATGCCAAGAGTCCTAGGGGACATTGTCATTTCGATTCCAAAAGCTCATGAGCAAGCAGAAGAATACAATCACTCATTTATGAGGGAACTAGGATTCTTAACGGTTCACGGTTTCTTGCATTTGCTTGGATATGACCATGAAACATCAGAAGATGAAAAAGAGATGTTTACACGTCAAAAAGATATTTTAGAACAATATGGACTCTCGCGATAAAAAGGGGATAGCTAAAGTTGTCAGTAGCTTTGGTTATGCAATAGAAGGGTTTCTTTATGTTTGTAAAACACAGAGAAATATGCAAATTCACGTAGCAGCTTCTTTCATCGTCCTTTTCTTAGGCACCGTGCTGTCAATTACAGCTGGTGAATGGACGGTTGTGCTACTTCTGATTGCAGGCATGTTCAGCTTGGAGTTAATGAATACAGCGGTTGAAAAAGTTGTCGATTTAGCTTCTCCTGAATATCACATACTAGCAAAACACGCAAAAGATGCAGCCGCAGCCGCGGTGTTGGTCTATGCGTGTTTTGCTGTCCTTATAGGAGGAATTATTTTCTTAAAGTATTTGTTTTAAAAAGGATTCTTTTTGGTTCTTTACACCCCCGTGGTATAATAAAAAAGGACAAGTTAAAAGACATGTAGAAGCGCAAAAGGAGAGCGGATAAATGGATAAGACCGGACTGATTGATGAGGCGAAAAAGGCTCGTGAAATGGCTTATGTACCGTATTCAAAATTTAAAGTTGGTGCAGCTTTATTGACGAAAGATGGAAAGGTTTATCGCGGCTGCAATATTGAAAATGCAGCTTATAGCATGTGCAATTGTGCTGAGCGTACGGCTTTATTTAAAGCCTATTCAGAAGGTGATAAAGAGTATGCAGCACTTGCTGTAGTAGCTGATACTGATCGTCCTGTTTCTCCGTGTGGAGCATGCAGACAAGTAATCTCTGAGCTTTGTCCAAAAGAAATGAAAGTTATATTAACCAATTTAAAAAATGACATACAAGAATTAACTGTGGAAGAATTACTTCCAGGAGCATTTTCATCGGAGGATTTACATGAGTAATAATAAATTTAAGTCAGGTTTTGTTTCAATTATTGGAAGACCCAACGTAGGGAAATCAACTTTTTTGAACCGAGTAATTGGTCAAAAGATTGCGATTATGAGTGACAAACCGCAAACAACTAGAAATAAAATTCAGGGTGTGTACACGGAAGATCAGGCGCAAATTGTGTTTATTGATACACCAGGAATTCATAAACCCAAGCATAAATTAGGCGACTTTATGATGAAGGTAGCGCAAAATACGCTTAAAGAAGTAGATTTAATTTTATTTATGATTAACGCAACAGAAGGCTTAGGTCGAGGCGATGAATTTATTATCGAGCGTTTAAAGGATACAAAAACGCCTGTTTTCCTTGTGATTAATAAAATTGATGAAATTCATCCAGACGAATTGTTTTCAATTATCACGAATTATAAAGACTTATATCCTTTTGCTGAAATTGTGCCAATTTCAGCTTTACAAGGAAATAACGTGGAGCGTTTGCTTGATCAAATTAAGCAGCGATTGCCGGAAGGTCCGCAATATTATCCGGCAGATCAAGTGACAGATCACCCAGAGCGCTTTATTATTACGGAATTGATTCGTGAAAAAGTACTGCATGCAACGAGAGAAGAAATACCTCATTCTATTGCCGTTGTGATGGATTCTATGCAAAGACGAGATAATGGTGCTGTTTACGTCGGCGCTACAATTATCGTCGAAAGAGATTCACAAAAAGGCATCGTAATTGGAAAGCAAGGAAAGATGTTAAAAGAGGTAGGAAGAAAAGCAAGAGCAGACATTGAAGCCCTTTTAGGTTCAAAAGTATTTTTAGAACTATGGGTAAAAGTGCAAAAAGATTGGCGAAACCGATCGTCGCATCTCCGTGACTTTGGATTTAGAGAAGACGAATACTAATCATTTAAGTTCTTGTTTGCATTGATTTATATCCCTTCATAAAAGAAGGTAATTTGTAAAAAATTGTGTTACATGATTTTACGTCGGAAGGCTATTCTAAACATAAGGAATTGAAATATGTATCTGATCTTTATGGTTAGAAAGGTGGGAGTTCTATGTTGAATTTTACTTGGAACATTTTTTCACAAACAGGTAGCATTGATACTTATCTCATTTTTAAGGAACTTGAAAATGAAGTGAAAGAAAGACCCGAAACATATGAGGACAACAGCGAAAGTCTCAATTCTCCCTTGTCTTAGCCTTCTGTAAGATGGCGGTGATGATGATTGTTTAAAAAGTGTGAAGGAATTGTCATTCGAACGAATGATTACGGTGAATCAAATAAAATTGTCACCATTTATTCACGTGAACTCGGAAAAGTGGGTCTCATGGCAAGAGGGGCAAAAAAGCCCAGTAGTCGCTTAGCTTCCGTCACACAATTATTTACGTATGGATACTTTTTTATACAAGCAGGTTCAGGAATGGGTACTCTCCATCAAGGAGAAGTTATCTCATCTATGAGAAGCATACGCGAAGATATCTTCACAACAGCGTATGCTTCTTATATTCTTGAATTAACGGATAAAGCTACTGAGAACAATAAACCAAATCCATTTCTTTTTGAACTGCTGCACCAAACCATTCATTATATGAACGAAGAGTATGATGCAGAGATCTTAACATTTATTTATGAAATGAAAATGTTAAACGTTCTAGGTCTTCATCCTACATTAAATGAATGTGCAGTCTGCCACCAAGGTGAAGGAACATTTCATTTTTCCATTCGAGAAGGCGGGTTTATTTGTCATCGATGCTTAGAAAAAGATCCTTATCATTTGAAAATTAGTCCGATGACGGTTAAACTATTAAGGCTATTTTATTATATTGATTTAAAGCGGTTAGGTTCTATTTCTGTTAAGCCTGAAACAAAAAAACAATTAAAGTTTGTAATTGATCAATATTACGAAGAATATTCAGGATTGTTTTTAAAAACAAAGCGGTTTTTGAATCAGATGGAGTCTTTAAAACAATCGCTCTCTGATGAGAAATAGAAAAGATAATCAGTGATATGCAAGGAATTGCTGTCGCTAGGGTGCCTCGTAGTGTGTAGAGGACACCCTTTTTACTGTGGAGCGAAGGGGCAGTTTCACTTGTTGTAAGCGTAATGCCTGCTTTTTTTGAGAAGCCGTGGTAAAATAAACGGCATTCTAAAAAGATAAAATGCTAAAATTAATAAGTTATAGCTTTTACTTTTGCTTAAAAAGTATATAATGTTTTATAAATAGTATGTCACATTTAATGATTAGGTGGTGAGTACAATCGAACTGAACAAACGACAAGAACAAATTTTGCAAATTGTCAAAGACGAAGGCCCTATTACAGGCGAGCATATTGCAGATCAGCTTAGCCTTACGCGGGCAACGCTAAGACCGGACTTGGCTATTTTAACAATGGCTGGTTATTTAGAAGCGCGACCGCGCGTAGGTTACTTTTACACAGGTAAAACAGGAGCACAGCTTCTTACAGATAAAATAAAAAAAATACAGGTGCAAGAATATCAGTCTATCCCGGTAGTCGTGAACGAAAATGTGTCGGTATATGATGCTATTTGTACAATGTTTCTAGAAGACGTGGGGACCCTTTTTGTAGTGGATGAGAAATCCCAGCTAGTGGGAGTACTGTCGCGTAAAGATTTATTGCGCGCGAGTATCGGAAAGCAAGAGCTCACATCTATTCCTGTTCATATTATCATGACGAGAATGCCCAACATTACATATTGCTATCGCGAAGATTTGTTAATTGATATTGCTAAGATCTTAATTGAAAAACAGATTGATGCTATGCCCGTTATTAAAGAGGGAGACGGCAATTTTGAAGTGGTGGGACGCATTACCAAAACAAATATTACAAAATTACTAGTAGCATTAGCAAATGATGAAGTATTATAAGTGAAAAAGGATTAAAAAGGGGATGCACAAAATATGAACAACCCATGTCTTTATGTCATTTCGGATTCTGTAGGTGAGACAGCTGAACTAGTTGTAAAGGCTGCATCAAGTCAGTTCAATATGACGGACTTTGTAATTAAAAGAGTACCTTACGTAGAGGACATCGCAACACTTTCAGAAGTGGTTTCAGTAGCGAAGTTGAACAACGCTATTATTGGCTTTACGCTAGTAAAGCCCGAAATGAGAGAATTTTTAATTCAAGAAGCGTCCAAGAACGGGGTAGAGGTATTTGATATTATTGGACCTTTAATTGATAAAATTCAATCTTCTTATCAACTTTCTCCTCGCTATGAGCCTGGAATGGCTAGAAAATTAGACGAAGATTATTTTAAGAAAGTAGAAGCAATTGAATTTGCAGTGAAATATGATGATGGGCGTGATCCGAGAGGCATTCTTAGAGCGGATATCGTATTAATCGGAGTATCAAGAACATCTAAAACACCTCTTTCTCAATTTTTAGCACACAAGCGTTTGAAAGTAGCTAATGTTCCAATTGTACCTGAGGTAGATCCACCAGAAGAGCTGTTTCATGTATCACCTGAGAAGTGCATAGGGCTTACTATTAGTCCTGAAAAATTAAACGATATTCGTAAAGAGCGTTTAAAGTCTCTTGGGCTAAACGATAAAGCAATTTATGCTAATATTGGCCGTATTAAAGAAGAACTTGAATTTTTCCAAGGGATTGTAGATAAGATTGGCTGTGAAGTGGTGGACGTATCCAACAGAGCCGTAGAAGAAACAGCTGGTATCATTCTCAATACCATCAAAAAGAAATAAACGATGGATCTCCTCTGTGCGTGACAGAAAGGAGATTGCTTTCTTATGTTTGTATGCTGTAAGCCTAAGAAAATATACCAAAGATGAATATGACAGAACTTTTAAAAACAAGTGACTTTGGTATAGAAAATATAGGTTGTTTATATTATAATAAAAAATTGTGATAAAAAAGAATAGTTTTAGGTTTAGACTTTGTTAAGAACGAATAAACTATTTATATAAAAGTCAAGTCAAAATCGAAAAAAGTATTCGACAAATGCCATCTACAGGAAATAACAAATTGTTAGAAGGAATCTCTGGAGGGATGTAGAATACAGAGTTATAGCAAAAGAAAAAGTAAAGTTTTTGTCGATGCTGATGCATGCCCTGTTAAAGCAGAAATCGTTGAACTTACACATACATATGACATCGAGCTTGTATTTGTTGCTTCCTATGCTCACATGCAAACAAATCCTACACCAGGAAAATGGGTCTATGTGGATGCAGAAAAGGAAGCCGCAGATTTATATATTTTAAATCACGCAGTCAAGCAGGATATTGTTGTAACTCAAGATACTGGCTTAGCAAGCATGTTAGTAAGTCGAGGGGTTTACGCACTGTCTCCTCGTGGAAAGTACTATAATGACGACGAAATGAATACGGTGCTTTTCTTTCGCTATGTTTCTGCAAAAGAGCGACGGTCAGGCCGTCATACTAAAGGCCCAAAGGCATTTAGTGAAGAAGATCGCCAGCATTTCATTCAAGCTTTTGAAAAAATGTTGTCGAAACTTGCAGGAATTTAGCACTTAGTGAAGAATATTATATGAAATACGGAGCTGTTACTATGGCAAATCGAATTCCTGATGAAGTAATCGACCGTATTCGGCATTCAGTAGATATTGTCGACGTCATAAGCGATTATGTACAACTAAAAAAACAAGGGCGCAATTATTTTGGACTCTGTCCGTTTCATGGGGAAAGCACACCGTCTTTTTCAGTATCGCCTGATAAACAAATTTATCATTGCTTTGGATGCGGTGCAGGAGGGAATTCATTTTCATTCGTAATGGAATTAGAAGGACTGTCCTTCACGGAAGCAGCCCAGCAGCTTGCTGAAAAAGGAGATATTCCTTTCGAACATGAGATACATCCTCATGAAGAAGATAATCAAAAGCCTAGCAATAAAATGATTGAAGCACACGAGCTTTTAAAGAAATTTTACCATCATTTATTGGTAAATACAAAAGAAGGCCAAGATGCTTATGATTATTTAATAAATCGAGGGTTTTCACGAGAAATTATCGATGAATTTGAGATAGGTTTTGCTTTAGATTCGTGGGAATTTGTAAGTAAGTTCTTAACAAAACGTGGGTTTAATCCGCAAGAGATGGAACATGCAGGTTTAATCATTAAACGCAACCAAGATGAAACGTACTTTGATCGTTTTCGTGATCGAATTATGTTTCCTATTGCTGACTTGCAAGGCAAAACAATTGCATTTTCAGGGCGCCTGCTAAAAGAGATAAAAGGGCAGCCTAAATATTTAAACAGTCCCGAAACTTCTATTTTTAACAAAAGTCGCACACTCTACAACTTTCACCGCGCTAAAAAACATATACGCAAAAATCAGCAGGTTATTTTATTTGAAGGATTTGCAGATGTTATTTCGGCTGTTAAAGCCGGTTGCCCGAACGCAATTGCAACAATGGGAACTGCCTTAACAGAAGAACAAGCCAAGATTATTCGCCGAAATGTAGAGTCCGTTATCATTTGCTACGATGCAGATTCTGCTGGAATTGAAGCAGCGCACAAAGCAACTGCTATCTTAACAAATGTGGGTTGTACCGTTAAGATTGCTGTGATGCCGGATGGTTATGACCCGGATGATTATATTAAAGAATACGGGGCAGAGAAGTTTCAAAATGATGTTATTAATAGCAGCTTGACCTTTATGGCATTTCAAATGAGGTATCTTCGCCGAAAACGAAATCTACAAAATGAATCTGAACGTATGCAATACATTGAAGACGTTTTGAAGGAAATAAGCCTCCTTACGAAAGCCGTAGAGCGAGATCATTATTTACGCCAATTGGCACAAGAGTTTTCCATTTCATTAGATGCGCTTAAAGAACAGCAGTATCAAGTGTATCGAACTGAAAAAAAGAAAAAGGATAATGATTCTCCAAATCGAAATAATATAAATAGACAACCAGTCGTAAAGAGAAGCTTATTACCGGCTTATCAAAATGCAGAACGTTTTTTGATCGCTCATATGTTGAAAGATAAGGATGTAGCATTTAGAATTCAAGACCGACTTCAAGGTCAGTTCAATGTCGAGGAACATCGTGCGCTTGTTCTATATTTGTATGCTTATTACGAGGAAGGACACGAGCCTAATCCGAGCGGATTTATCGAGCGGTTGCCCGAGTCTTCGTTGTCTAGTCTAGCTTCAGAATTGGCGATGATGTCAATCAATGATGAATTGTCGGAGCAAGCTTTGAATGATTATATCCAAACGATATTGATTTACCCACAAAGGGTAGCAATAGAAAAAAAAGAAGCAGAAAAGCAAGAAGCAGAGCGTCAAAAAGATTATTTAAAAGCTGCGACAATAGCAATGGAAATTTTACAGTTGAAAAAAACGTTAAAATAAACGATATTGCGTATTAGTCCCACTTTTAGAAGGTTTTCCTTAAAATTTTGGAAGGAGGGGATCTGATGGCTGAAAAATCAGCTCAATCAAAACAACTTGATTCAGATTTAACAATTGAACAAGTAAAAGATCAATTGACCGAAATCGGAAAAAAACGTGGTGTACTCACATACGAAGAAATTGCAGAGCGTATGTCGAACTTCGAAATTGAATCCGATCAAATGGATGAATATTATGAATACCTTGGAGAACAAGGTGTTGAAGTAATGAGTGAATCTGAAGCAAATGATGACGATGCCGATCCCGATATTCAAGAACTGTCAAAAGAAGAAGAGTTTGATTTAAATGATTTAAGTGTACCTCCTGGTGTGAAAATTAATGATCCAGTTCGTATGTACTTAAAAGAAATCGGACGCGTTGACTTATTGTCAGCAGAGGAAGAAATCAATTTAGCAAAACGTATTGAAGAAGGCGATGAAGAAGCGAAACGTCGTCTTGCTGAAGCAAACTTACGTCTTGTTGTAAGTATCGCTAAACGCTATGTCGGGCGCGGTATGCTGTTTCTTGATTTAATTCAAGAAGGAAACATGGGTCTTATTAAAGCGGTAGAAAAATTTGATTATCGCAAAGGTTATAAATTCAGTACGTATGCGACATGGTGGATTCGTCAAGCTATTACTCGTGCAATTGCTGACCAAGCAAGAACGATTCGTATTCCCGTTCATATGGTTGAAACGATTAACAAGCTAATTCGTGTTCAACGTCAGCTTCTACAAGATTTAGGTCGCGAACCATCTCCTGAAGAAATTGCAGAAGATATGGATTTAACACCAGAAAAAGTTCGTGAAATCTTAAAAATTGCTCAAGAGCCGGTTTCTCTTGAAACACCAATTGGTGAAGAAGATGATTCTCATTTAGGTGACTTCATTGAAGACCAGGATGCAACATCACCTTCTGAACATGCTGCATATGAATTATTAAAAGAGCAGTTAGAAGACGTCCTGGATACGTTAACAGATCGCGAAGAAAATGTTCTTAGACTCCGCTTTGGTCTGGACGATGGACGTACGCGTACGCTTGAAGAAGTAGGAAAAGTATTTGGCGTAACGCGTGAGCGTATTCGTCAAATTGAAGCTAAAGCGCTTCGTAAGCTTCGTCATCCTAGCCGAAGCAAACGTTTAAAAGATTTCTTAGAATAGATAAAAGCGTAAATAACGCTTATGAGATAGCTTCTTTCCTAGAGGAAAGGGGCTATCTATTTTTTTTATGGAACAAATTTCATAAAAACACATTTTGAAGAAGTATATTGATTTTTTTACCAACTTTTCTTCTTTCATATATTTTACTGAATTGTCCTTCGTTTTGCAAATGCTCCTTTATATTATTTTGTTACAGAGCATAAGCTGTTCAAATTCCTTTTAAACATCCGAAAAATGGAATCGCTATCATTTTATTCATGCTTTGATTAGTACTTCTCTATTATAACATGAAAAAATTAAAACGTTTTAAAAGTTGAGAAAATTTACAAAAATGAATTATAATTAAATAATGTAAGCGTATACATTTTTTTAGGGGGAATAAAAATGAATTTTGAATTAACCAATGAACAAAAGATGATTCAAAGGACGCTCAGAGAGTTTTCAGAGGCGGAAGTAGCACCGAATGCATTAGAGCGCGATCGAAGTAAGCAATTTCCGCTTGATGTTTTTAAAAAGTTAGGTGAGCTTGGGGTAATGGGTCTTCCTTTTCCTGAAGAATATGGAGGCGGAGGAGCAGATACGGTTAGTTTTGCTATTGTCGTAGAGGAATTAAGTAAAGCTTGTGGCTCTACAGGAATTACATACTCAGCTCATGTTTCGCTCGGAGGCGCACCTATTTATTTATTCGGAACAAAGGAGCAAAAAGAACAGTACCTACCTGCTTTATGCTCCGGAGAATCTTTTGGAGCGTTTGGTTTAACCGAACCGAACGCAGGAAGTGACGCGGGGGGAACGGAGACAGAAGCAGTGTTGAAGGATGGAACATTTAGGATTAATGGAAGTAAATGCTATATTACGAATGCCAGCTATGCAAAGTTTTTAGCTTTAACAGCTGTTACAAATCGTACAGAAGGGAAAAAAGAAATTTCAGCTATTATCGTGCCTACAGAAGCTCGAGGTTTTACTGTAATAGACAATTACGAGAAAATGGGTCTACATGCTTCAAATACAACTGAACTCGTTTTAGAGGATGTTGAAGTGCCTGAAGAGAATTTACTCGGTGTAAGAGGAGAAGGCTTTAAACAATTTCTAATGACGCTTGACGGGGGAAGAATTGGAATTGGCGCAATGGCCGTTGGAATCGCCCAAGCGGCTTATGAAAAAGCACTGTCATATGCGCAGGAAAGAAAGCAATTTGGGAAAGCTATTTCATCGTTTCAAGCGATTCAGTTTAAATTAGCTGATATGGCGATGAAAATTGAGTTAGCAAGAAATATGGTGTATAAAGCAGCGTGGTTAAAAGACCAAGGAAAGCCATTTACGAAAGAAGCTGCTATGTGTAAACTGTATGCTTCTGAAATTTGTATGGAAGTAGCCAGTCAAGCTGTTCAGATTCATGGAGGATACGGCTACATGAAGGAGTATCACGTGGAGCGTTATTTACGAGATGCCAAGCTTTTAGAAATTGGAGAAGGAACTTCGGAAATTCAGCGCTCGGTTATTGCAAGACAAATTGGCTGTTAAGATACGCAATAATAAATTAGTTAATTATGTAAATAAAACCCTTTCACTTATGAGCATTTTCAAGTAAAATAAAAGTGCTTATACTATTTTGTTATTTCTAGGGATGGGAATACATAAAGGGGGTATAGTGAGTGAAGCGAAATCCGCTAATACCATTTTTATTAATTGCGGTAATTGGGATTGCTTTAATGTTAACGCTTTCGTTCAACGGATTGAACAATGCAAAAGAAATCGCGGCTGAAAAAGAAGGCGGTGGCGCGGAACAGCAGGCTTCAGCTAAACCAGAAGAAATTTATCAAAAAACTTGTATTGGTTGTCACGGTGATCAGTATCAAGGTGGAGTAGGTCCTTCGTTAAAAGGAATTGGGAAAAAAGTTTCTCAAGACGAAATTGCAGATATTGTTGTAAACGGTAAAGGAAACATGCCGGCCGGGCTGGTTCCTCCGGAAAAAGCGAAGGAAATGGCTAAATGGGTATCAGAAATTAAATAGAGTTCAGAAACATGATTTTCTGGAAAGCCGCTCATTTATAAAGCAGGCTTTTTTTTTATGATTTTTTTATACGCATTCGGCTAAAAGGAAAACATGAAGAGAAATAGGAATCATGCAGCTATTTATGTTAAAATAATGAACAGTAATCACATAGAGAATAGGTGACAAAATGAATGAATTAAACTTATCAATAAGACTTGAAGAAGTAGTAAAGTCGATTCCTTTGGGAGCAAAGATAGCAGACATTGGCTCAGATCATGCATACTTGCCGTGTTTTGCTTATTTAAATGGATATATTAGCGGTGCCGTAGCAGGAGAAATTACAGAAGGACCTCTACAATCTGCTATTCAGCAGGTGAAAAAAACAGGCTTAACGGACGTTATTGACGTTCGAAAAGGAAACGGCCTAGAAGTAATATCACCGAATGAAGTAGACTGTATTACAATCTGCGGAATGGGCGGAACGCTTATTACGATGATTTTAGAAGAAGGAAAAGCGAAGTTAGAAGGAGTAAAAAGGCTTATACTTCAGCCGAATATTGGTTCACACCATATTCGCAGCTGGCTGATTCAACACAGCTGGGAAATCATTGATGAAAAAATCATCGAAGAAGACGGTCGTATGTATGAAGTCATCGTCGCTGAACCTGGAAACGCCTTAGCTCCTTATAACGGTGAAGTGGAAGCCGGTGTGTTAATGGGCCCTATTTTAAAAGAAAAGCGCTCTTCTGCTTTTATGACAAAGTGGACGCATGAATTAAATCATCTTAAACAAATTGTCAGCCAAATGGAGCAGGCTCAGTCCGAGGAAAGCAAAGCAAAACTTCAAAAACTTACCCAAGACATCTCATTAATTGAGGAGGCGTTAAAATGAGTAAAATCCCTAACGGATTTCAAGTAATTGAAGCATTTGAATCATTTTCTCCCAAGCATTTAGCGGTTGAAGGAGATAAAATTGGTTTACAGATTGGAACGTTAAACAAGCCTGTAAAAAAAGTAATGGTAACGTTAGATGTTCTTGAAACGGTCGTAGACGAAGCGATTGAAAAACAAGTGGATTTGATTATTGCTCATCATCCTCCTATTTTTAGACCTCTAAAACAAGTGGTTACAGATCGTCCTGAAGGGCGTATTTTAGAGAAATGCATCAAACATGATATTGCTGTATATGCTGCTCATACAAATTTAGATATAGCTAAAGGCGGAGTAAATGACCTGTTAGCCGAAGCATTGGGGCTACAAGAGACAAAAGTGCTGGTTCCAACAACGTCTATTCAGCTGAAAAAGCTTGCTGTATTTGTTCCTTCAAATCATGCTGAAGCAGTGCGCACAGCTATTTGTGATGCGGGAGCTGGACATGTGGGTCTTTACAGCGACTGTACGTTTTCAACTGAAGGGGAAGGCACATTTAAACCTTCTTCAGAAGCCAATCCATACATTGGCTCAAAAGGAGAGTTAGAACGTGTAAATGAAGCAAAACTTGAAACTATTTTTGAAGCAGATCAACAAAATAAAATTATTCGTGCCATGCTCAGTGCTCATCCTTACGAAGAAGTAGCCTATGACATTTATCCAGTGGAACAAACGGGCGAGACGCTTGGACTTGGACGGATTGGGAAGTTAAAAGAAGAGATGACGTTAAAACAGTTTGCCGCTCATGTTAAACAAGCATTGGATGTGGATGGTGTTAGAGTAGTAGGGTCTATGGATGCCACAGTGAAAAAAGTAGCTGTTCTTGGCGGAGATGGAAACAAATATATTACAAACGCAAAATTTAGCGGAGCAGATGCCTATGTAACAGGTGATTTGTATTTCCACGTTGCGCATGATGCAATGGCAATGGGATTAAACGTTGTAGATCCTGGTCATCATGTTGAAAAAGTCATGAGACAAGGTGTAACGCGTGTATTAAACAGTCTTTTTGATGCGAAAAACTTTGAGTGTGAAGTATTTGATTCAAAAGTAGACACAAACCCATTTACGTTTATGTAACAAAGAAGGTGTTGACGAATGTCAACACCTTCTTTTGTGTCTATTAAGACGATTTTTTTGTTCGAACTTTTGGTAAAATCTTTGAAAGAGGCACGCTTTTTTCACGTGTCCAAGTTGTTTCATCTTCTGGATCGAACTGATCTAGAAAATTGATGACCTCTTTTGTGATTGGAGTAGGGGTAGATGCGCCTGCCGTAACAGCTACGGTTTTCGCGTTCATCAACCATTCGATTTGAAGCTCTGAGATGTCACCGATACGATATGCCTCAGTGCCGGCAATCTCCATTGATACTTGAGCTAAACGATTTGAATTGTTACTTTTAGGATCTCCTACTACAATTGTAACATCTGCTTCACCTGCTTGCTCGGCTACAGCTTCTTGGCGAACTTGTGTAGCTAAACAAATTTCTTTGTGAACTTCAGCGTGCGGATATTTTTCTTTTACCTTTTCCATTACTTCTGCAACGTCCCACTGACTCATTGTTGTCTGGTTTGTTACAATGATTTTCTCGCGTTGAATATTTAAATGGGCTACGTCTTCTGCTTTTTCAATTAAATGAACGATATCTGGTGCGATACCAAGTGCACCTTCTGGCTCAGGGTGATTTCGTTTTCCGATATAAATAACGTCATAACCTTCTTTTTCTTTTTGGCGAATAAGGTCATGGGTTTTTGTAACATCCGGACATGTAGCATCGATTGTTGTTAAGCCTTTTTCTTTTGCTCGTTCTTTTACTTCTGGAGATACTCCGTGCGCAGTAAAAATAACGGTTCCTTCATTTATTTGGTCTAAGATTTCTAGGCGATTAGCACCGTCCAGTGTGATAATGCCGTCCTCTTCAAACGCATCTGTAACGTGTTTATTATGAACAATCATTCCTAAGATATAGATTGGTCGAGGCAATGATTTATCTAAAGCGGCGTTTCGTGCAATGACCATTGCGTCTACTACACCATAACAATAGCCGCGCGGTGCAATTTTAATAACTTTCATTTCAATTTCCTCCTCATCATAATCCTGACGAGCAATTCAACTCGCTTCTATTATATAAAAGAGGAAGGAAGAATACAAAGATATTCTTTTTTTACTCACTGTATTTCCTTAAGGAATCAGCAGATTTATCAAATATAAAGTTTTGGTTTAGACACCCGATCTCTGGATGAATGTTCAATTTCTTCTTCAAAGAAATCCAGCTCATCATCGGATGAATCCGTGCTTTCTGCGCCTGCTGATAAGACCTTACTGTCTTTGCTTTCATCAGTTTCAGAAACCTCTGTTCCTTCTGCTTCGAGTACTTCATCTGTGTCATCACTTGAGCGCAAGGCCTGATAGATTTTCCATAGAGAAGGAGCATTTTTGACAAGAGGTCCGTATTGTTGAATCATAGGACCCATCGTTTCCGCTGCTTTTAGTACTCGCTGAACATTCCCCATCATGGAGCTCAAGTTAGCAGGGTTCGTTAATCCTTGCAAACCTCCAAGCAGGGAAGAAGAGTTAGTCGCTCCTGCAGCACCTTGGGCTCCTGAAAGGCCAGAAAACAAAGAACCTCGAGGAGCAGCTGCAGCCGCTTGTTGAAATGGTATGTTTCTATTTCCGCCTCTTCGAAATAGGCGAGTTAAGAAGTTACCTCCTCCACGGTTCAGGCCTTGCTGATTCGGGTAAAATGATTGTTGAGCATTTGTTTGCTGGGCAAAGTTACGAAACTGTTGTAATGGATTAAATTGGCCAAAGTTACCAGGTTGTTGCCCAAAGCCGTTTTGTGGTGGCATTCCTGGCATCATTCTTCTTTGCATACCGGGTGGAAATGGTGGTCTTCGCTGTAGCAAAGGACGCACCTCCTTTAGTAAAGTAGATTTTCTTTTACTATCGTATGCAACTCGCGATAAAATGTTTTTGAAACAGGTAATAAGTTTTAGTAATATGAATGAGAAGTAGTCACAGAAGGAAAAATCGATTATAATCATATATTGTGCCTTAAAAGATGAACGTGAATGTAAAAAAGGAGACTATTATGGAAAAAACAAACTTTGAACGTTTTGAGTTTCAACCATTTTTAATAGAAGCAATTAAACAATTAGGTTTTTATCAGCCTACAGAGATTCAGGAGCGCTTAATTCCTTCCGTTTTAAAAGGGGAAAGCGTAATTGGTCAGTCGCAAACAGGGACCGGCAAAACACACGCTTATTTATTGCCTTTACTTGAAAAGGTAGACCCTAAAAAAGAAGAAGTACAAGTTGTGATCACCGCTCCAACTCGTGAGCTTGCTTCTCAAATTTATCAAGAAGTATTAAAGCTAACAAAACACAGTGCTGAAGGAGAAGAAATTTCAGCAAAATGTTTTATCGGCGGTACAGATAAGCAGCGTACAATCGACAAATTAAAGAAGCAGCCTCAAGTTGTTGTAGGAACACCGGCTCGTTTGTTTGATTTAGTAAATGAAAAAGCGTTAGTTGTGTATACAACAAAGGCGTTAGTAGTAGACGAAGCTGATTTAATGCTCGATATGGGATTTTTAGAAGATGTGGACCGTTTGGCAAGCAACATGCCTGAAAAATTACAGATGCTTGTTTTTTCAGCAACTATTCCTGAAAAATTAAAGCCATTCTTAAAAAAATACATGGAAAATCCAAAATTTACGCATGTTTCGCCGAAGCAAGCAGCAGCAGCTAAATTAGAGCATGTATTAGTTCCACTGCGTCATCGTAACAAGTTTAAGCTGCTGCATGATATGCTTATTTCGTATAATCCTTATTTAGCTATCGTCTTTACAAATACAAAGAAAATGGCGGACGAAGTAGCAGATGACTTACTGTCTAAAGGCTTAAAGGTAGGAAGAATTCACGGAGATTTATCTCCTCGTGACCGTAAGAAAATGATGAAGCAAATTAATAATTTAGAATTTCAATACGTAGTAGCCACAGATTTAGCAGCTCGCGGTATTGATATTGAAGGAATTTCACACGTCATTAACTTTGAGCTTCCTTCAGATCTAGATTTCTACATTCACCGCGTAGGACGTACAGCTCGTGCCGGTCATTCTGGAATTGCTGCTACCATCTTCGATGTGGAAGATGAAGATGCAGTAAATAAGCTTGAGAAAATGGGAATCGAGTTTGCAAACAAAGATCTTCAAAAGCAAGAATGGGTTTCCATCGATGACCGTAACCGCCGTAAAAAGCGTGTGAAGAAAGCGGATGAAGTGGGAGAAGAGGCACATCGCTTTATTCAAAAGCCGAAGAAAGTAAAGCCTGGCTACAAGAAAAAACGTGCTCGTGAAATTACAAAGTATGTGCAAAAGAAAAAGCGTAGTGAAAGACGCAACAATCGTTAATCGCAATAGGTTAGAGGTGTAAAAAGTAATGTTGAAAATTGGTTCTCACGTATCAATGAGCGGCAAAAAAATGCTTTTAGGAGCAAGTGAAGAGGCAGCTTCTTACGGAGCAAATACGTTTATGATCTATACAGGCGCTCCACAAAATACTCGTCGCAAAAAGATTGAAGAGCTTAATATTGAAGCTGGTCTTTTGCATATGAAAGAGCATGGAATGACAGATATTGTTGTACATGCTCCCTATATCATTAATCTAGGAAATACAACAAAGCCCGAAACATTTGAGCTTGGAGTAGATTTCTTAACGTCTGAAATTCAGCGCACCCATGCTCTTGGCGCAAGGCAAATTGTTCTTCACCCAGGAGCTCACGTGGGCGCTGGAGCAGATGCCGGTATTCAGCAAATTATCAAAGGTCTAAACGAAGTGTTGACGGCTGATCAAGAAGTTCAAATTGCGCTTGAGACAATGGCTGGAAAAGGAACAGAGTGTGGAAGAAGTTTTGAAGAAATTGCCCAAATTATTGATGGCGTGACGCACAATGAAAAGCTCTCTATTTGTTTTGACACATGTCACGTACATGATGCTGGTTATGATATCGTTCAAGACTTTGACGGTGTATTAAATGAATTTGACAAAACTGTAGGAATACAGCGAATTAAAGTGCTTCACATCAATGATAGTAAAAATGTATGCGGTGCTCGAAAAGACCGCCATGAAAATATTGGATTTGGTGAAATCGGATTTGGTGCACTGAATTATATTGTTCATCACCCAGCGTTTACAGAAGTTCCTAAAATTCTAGAAACTCCTTATGTAGGAGAAGACAAGAAAAATAAAAAAGCGCCATATCAGTTGGAAATTGATATGATTCGTGCACAAAGCTTTGATTCAGAGCTAAAACAAAAGCTTATGTAATTTCATATGTGGTTGAAAGAGGTCATGTCTATAGACATGACCTCTTCTTTTACATCAACTGCTGAAATAATTCATTCACTCGTCTGGCAGTTTCACGATCTGTTACTTGAGCAATTTGTTTGATTAAATTTCGGCGCTCTTCAAGGTTATAAATATTTACGGGCTGCTGTCTAATGACGGATACAAGGGTATGTGCCTGCTGATCTGTAATGGGGATGTTGTATTGTTTGCTATACTTTAAAAGCTCTTTCGGGGTAATGTTGTTTACTTTCTTATTGACAATCTGCTGTACAATTTTCATATGATTACCTCCTCGTCATATACAGTTTATGAATAAAAAAGAAAGATGTGACTATATTGTGTAATAAAACAACATTTTGAGTCGGATGAACTTACGGAGGTAAGAAAACGAAGGAGTGAACCGGCTTAGTTTACAAATAAAAGACAATCCTGTATACTACATTAATGACTAAATCGTAATGATTCTGAGAAAGTAAATGGGTAACGGAGTATACGATAGAAACCGTGCCCTCTTTTGTATGGAGAAATATAAAAAAAGAATGGTGAGGCGCATATGAATACACCTGATATCATTGAAATTGATCATTTATCATTTCAATATGATGGAGTGAATGTATTAGAAGATATAAGTTTTTCAATTCCAAAAGGAGCTTTTTTGGGTCTCGTTGGTCCAAATGGTTCTGGGAAATCAACGCTAATCAAATGTTTGCTTGGTTTGCAAAAACCATCTCAAGGGGCAATTCGTTTATTTGGAAAAGATCAGAGAAGGTTTAAAGAACGAAGTAAAATTGGATATGTATCGCAAAAAGCGAATAGTTTCAACAGCGGTTTTCCTGCTACCGTTTTTGAAGTAGTTTCCACGGGTCTTACTTCAAAATTAGGTTTGTTTCGCTTTATGAATGCTTCTCATAAGCAAAAAGTGAAAGAAGCGGTAGAAGCAGTGGGGATGAGTGAATTTTTAAATCGAAACATAGGAGAACTATCCGGTGGTCAGCAGCAGCGAATTTTTATTGCGCGCGCGCTTGTAAGTGAACCCGAGCTGTTAATTTTAGATGAGCCAACAGTCGGAGTAGATGCACAAAATGTGTACACTTTTTATGAGCTTCTTGAAAAGTTAAATAAGGAAAAAGGAATTACGCTTGTGCTTGTTACTCACGATATTGGCACTGTCTCAGAAAAAGTAACCCACGTTGCTTGTTTAAATAAATTTCTACACTTTCATGGGAATGCTAAAGAATTCGAACAGCTTTGTGAACATGACGTATCTATGTTCTATGGTCATAATGTTCATGTGTTAACCCATGATCATCATCATGGAGGGCAGCACGTATGATAAGCAGTTTATTTCAATTTGAGTTTTTACGAAATGCATTTTTAACCGGTATGATTATTGGCGTCTTAGCCCCTTTATTGGGCACGTTCATCGTAGTAAGACGTCTTTCTTTAATTGCAGACGCGTTAAGTCACGTGACGCTAGCAGGGATTTCTGCGAGCTTGCTTCTTAGTCAGAAAATAGGGTTTATGCAAGGAGTGAACCCCGTTTATTTAGGGATGGTATCTTCCGTTACAGGTGCTCTTTTTATTGAAAAACTTCGAAGCGTCTACAAGCATTACCAAGAGCTGGCCATTCCAATTATTTTATCGGGCGGAATTGGTATTAGTGCAATTTGTATCTCGCTGGCGGACGGTTTTAATAATGATTTAATGAATTATTTGTTTGGAAGCGTAAGTGCGGTGAGTCGTTCGGATCTTTGGACCGTTGTTGTCATAGCCGTATTTGTCATAGCTATTGTCTTTTTCTTATATAAAGAATTGTTTATTCTATCTTTTGACGAGGAGCACGCTTCTGCTTCTGGGATTAAATCGAAGTGGATGCACTTTTTATTTATTGTGATGGTTGCTCTTGTCATTGCTGTATCGATGCGTATCGTTGGTATCTTATTAGTGTCATCTCTTATGACTCTTCCTGTAGCAGCAAGCATTCGCTTAGCTAGAGGCTTTAAACAAACGATTCTGCTTTCGGTAATTTTTGGTGAAATATCTGTTTTAGGCGGATTATTTTCAGCGTACTACTTGGATTTAGCACCAGGCGGTACAATTGTTGTCATTGCTGTTGTTATTTTAATCATATCTATTATGATTAATAAAGGACGGAAGGGGAAACAAAAATGAATTTAACTGAAGCCATTCATTTATTAAAAGATCAAGGATATAAACATACAGGAAAACGTGAAGAAATGCTTGCCCTGTTTTCAAAATCAAATAAGTACTTAACGGCAAAAGATGTATTAGAATACATGAAGCCTGATTATCCTGGTCTGAGTTTTGATACAATCTACCGTAATTTATCATTGTTTGTGGAGTTAGGCGTACTTGAAATGACGGAGCTTTCGAGCGAAAAGCACTTTCGATTTAAATGTGCAACCGCCCATCATCATCACCACTTCATTTGTTTAGATTGTGGAAAAACAAAAGAAATTGAAGCTTGTCCGATGGAGTATGTAGACGAGGATTTGCGAGGGTACAATATTACAGGCCATAAATTTGAAATTTACGGTCAATGTATAGAATGTAATCAATAAAAAAGAGAGGGCGTTATGCACCTCTCTTTTTTATTTTTGCTGTTTTTTTAACCAGCTGGCTACCCACTGATCTGCTTCTAGCCAATTGTATACGCGAACCACTCCTTTTGGAACAGGTAAGCGATTATAAGGAGTATCAAATAAGATAACGGGGATATTGCACTCTTCACTGATTTCACAAGCATTATCATGTTTGTCTTCAAAAAAGATATCAACATCATATCGTTTTGCTGTCTCAACTTTAAAATGAGAGCCGACTAACTCAATGTGATGAAACGATAGTTCATTTTTTTGAAACCATTCTTCTGTGACGTCCAATAGCTTATCGTGCCTTGCACTAATAAAGAATAATTCGTGCTTTTGATGCCATTTTTGCAAAACCGCTTTTGCATCGTCTGCAAGTGGAGAGGTTTCGTAAATAGAGCGTTCATTTGCTTTAAACCATTTCCCGAGTTCTGCAGGTGATACATTTACAAAAGGGCTGAAATCATATTCTGTAATGTCTTCGAGTGTTAAATTTAAGTTAAAGGCTTTATTTAAATGAGGAACAAAAGTTTCAGGAGAAGTAACAGTTCCATCAATGTCAATTCCAAACTTTTTCGTCAACTACGTGCACTCCTTTAATACGTTTATTCTACTTAGGTGCTTGATTATTCTTGTCTAGTGTAACATAAAGCCCAAAGAGAAACAGTAATACTTTTTATATGCCTTTGGCAAAACGTAATGATCACTGCACGGCCTGGTGATTGCATCTGTACCTATTTCTTATAAGAGAATGAGCATCTGTATAAGATTGACACTTATAATTTTTCCTCGCATTCAGATACTATAAATGCTCCTTATTTACGAAAGCGAGGGATTAAGCATGGAGAATGAAGAACAAAGGCGTAGAAAAGATGTATATGAAGCTGATTTCATGGAAGAAACTGCAGCTGAAGTGGGCGTTCCTTACCGAGTAGGGGAGCCTCATGCAGAGCGTGAAGTTATAGATGTTGATCGCAATCGCAATCATGAAGTCGCTGGACGAGGAGAAGGAACGGGATACGGGCGTTTCGCACTCGTGCTTTCGATTCTTTCACTATTCTTTTTACCAATTATTCTTGGTGCCGCTGGGATTATTCTAGGGTTTATCGCACGCAGAAAAGGAGCACTTACGCTAGGAGCATGGGCAATAGGGATCGGAGTTGTATCGATTATTGTCGGTACGTTTATATTACCGTTCTTTTCATAAAAAAAAGCGAGGCGCATATACGCCTCGCTTTTTTTTAGTTATGATTTAGCTGCAGCTTTTTCAGCTTCTTGCTTTGCGTGATATTCAGCAGCAATTTTATCAATTTCTTTTTTTAGTTCATCAACCATTGTTTCTTCAGGAACTTTGCGTACGATTTCACCTTTGCGGAATAGTAGACCTTCACCGCGTGCTCCTGCAATCCCGATATCGGCTTCACGAGCTTCACCAGGACCGTTTACAGCGCAGCCAAGTACCGCAACTTTAATCGGTGCTTTTACAGTTGAAATATACTCTTCAACTTCATTAGCAATGCTAATTAAATCAATTTCAATACGTCCGCAAGTTGGGCAAGAAATAAGAGTGGCAGCATTGGAAGCTAAACCGAATGATTTTAGCAATTCGCGCGCAACTTTTACTTCTTCAACAGGATCCGCACTTAAAGAAATACGTAATGTATTTCCGATTCCTTTAGATAAAATAGCGCCAAGACCTGCTGCACTTTTTACAGTTCCTGCAAATAATGTGCCCGATTCTGTAATTCCTAAGTGAAGAGGGTAGTCAAATGCTTGAGCAGCTTTTTCATAAGCTTCAATTGCCAAGTTAACATCCGATGCTTTCATTGAAACGATGATGTCATGGAAATCAAGGTCTTCTAAAATTTTAATGTGATGAAGTGCACTTTCTACCATGCCATCTGCTGTCGGATAGCCGTATTTATCTAAAATACGTTTTTCAAGTGAACCGGCGTTAACTCCAATACGAATTGGAATATTTTTAGCTTTTGCAGCATTTACAACAGCTTCCACTTTTTCACGGCGACCGATATTACCAGGGTTGATACGGATTTTATCCGCTCCGCCTTCAATTGCTTTTAATGCTAAGCGGTAGTCAAAATGAATATCCACAACTAATGGAATGTTAATGCGTTTTTTAATTTCAGGGATTGCATCTGCTGCGCGCTCGTCTGGACAAGCAACACGAACAACTTGGCATCCTGCTTCTTCTAAACGTTTAATTTCTGCAACCGTTGCTTCAACATCATGTGTCTTAGTGGTTGTCATACTTTGAATAACTAACTCGTTGCTGCCTCCGATTGTTAAATCTCCAACTTTAACCGGGCGTGTTTTTGTACGATGTATAATTTCACTCACGTGATAATCTCTCCTTCAAAATGAAATCAAGAATTTGAATTCATTAATAGAATAACTCTTTATGAACAAAATAACTAGTAGAAAGTACTACCTTAGCTATTTTAACAATGACTATCCCATCTTGACAAGAAGAATGCTGTCATTACTTGTAAATAGGGAACTTATACGTTTTTCCAATTTGAATATCCTCAGGCGCTGTACCGTTATTTAACTTTTTGAAGTCTGTAATCATTTGGTTCATAGAAACCGGTATCGCTTTTTTTGTAAGCTCCTCAATGACGGATAAAACTGTATCGCCTGGCTTAATTTTTATTTTTGTATAGGTGGAAGAAGAGCTGGCGGCTTTTGTTTCTGCAGGCTGCGCTTTGCTGACTTGAACTGCTTCAGTAGCAGTAGGGATGGTCCCGTATTTAATGTCATAGTGACAAATATATCCGATAAAAGCGAAAGCGGCTAATGCACATAGCTTTTTCATTATGCTCCTCCTTCATTCTTTTGCTTATGTGTAAAGCCTATGCTTGTCTTACTTAAATATGATTGGAGAACGAAAATTGAAAGAAAAATTAATGATTGTTTCATTAGGCTTATTGCCTTTGATTATGGTATTAGGAAATTCCATGCTCATTCCTCTGCTGCCAAGCATTCAAAAGTCACTTCATTTAAGCGGAGTTCAAACCAGTTTGATACTGAGTGCATTTTCGATTCCAGCCGCATTGTGTATCCCTGCTGTAGGGATTTTATCAGACCGGTATGGGCGTAAAAAGTTAATCATATATTCGCTCGTCATCATGATAATAGGCAGTGTCATCGCTGCTAGTAGTGCCTCATTCTCTTCTGGAAACTTTGCTGTGTTGATGGCTGGCAGAGTCATTCAAGGGATTGGAGCTGCAGGTACTACAACGTTGGCAATGGCATTAACTGGAGATGTATTTACAGGGGAAAAAAGAGCAAAGGTCCTCGGGATTTTAGAAGTGTATAACGGAGCAGGAAAAGTGGTTGCGCCGATAATTGGAGCATCGGCAGCACTCGTCGTATGGTATGCCGCATTTTTTGTCTATCCCTTAGCTGCAGGTGCTGCTTTAGTAGGTATAGTCATGTATGTGAGAGAAGGGAAAACAGGTTCGGATTCAGTATCTGTTCAAGAATATTTAAAGAGAGCCCTTGGGATTGTCTATGATAAAAGAAAATCGCTTTTTCCTTTATTCTTTGTCGGGGGATTGGGGTTGTTTTTATTATTTGGCATTTTATATTACTTATCTTTTTTAATAGAGGAAACGTATCATATAGACGGTTTTTTTAAAGGAACCGCTTTTTTATTTCCTCTTGGCGCAATGACGCTCGTTTCTTATTGGACCGGGCAGCGAATCAAAACAGACGTAGAGCTCATGAAAAAATTGATGATAGTAGGAATGGTTCTTTTATTTGTAATGTTTGGAGTATTAACGATGATTTACACGCTTCCTATTTTGATGTTTTGTTTGACAGTCGCCTTTGGCGGCTTAGGGTTTGTTCTTCCGTGTATTAATATGATGATTACTTCAGCGGCTTCAGAAGAAGAAAGAGGGTTTATTGTATCCATTTATGGAACGGTGAGATTTTTAGGAGTAGCGTTGGGACCTGTCGTTTTTGAAGTGTGGATGCATATTGAAAGGCTGATGTTTGTTTATAGCTTTATTCTGCTCACAGCAGGAGGTTTGTGGGTTTTGTATCAGTTGAAAATTTTTTCTTCTGCAATGGGAAGAAGAAAAGTTGTACAGAAATAAAGAGGCTGAGACAAAAGTATGTTAGTTGAAGAAGCTCCGAACGAATTTGATTCTTGATCAAGAATCAAATTCGTTCGGAGCTTTTCATTGGCAGGGTAAACATAGATTTTATGTATGTAGGTGCTTCTAGCGGTTGATTGGATTCATTTCGTTATGTTTCAATCGCTTTATTAGGTTTTATCTTTTTTCTTATAGGAACCCTTGTGACGAGCAACAAGTAAATGAAGAACGTTCCTATCCAGTAAAGAGAGCTATGTGTTGCTAGAGACAAAGAAAAAGCTTCAAAGAGCGTATAAAGCAGCGTGAAGGCTACCGTACTATAAGCGCTCAGTGCCCACAGCTGCTTAAAAGGAAGCTGCTTTTTATTAATGAGTCCAATCAGCTTTCCAAGATAAGCAAGGCAGGTAATAAAAAGGAAGTTTAGTCCAGATGTTAATACGTACAGTAAAAGCATAGCGATAGGGACAAGTATGTATAGAGAAAATTTTTGTTCGTGCAGCAAGTTTAACAGTTCATTTTTATCTTTATGGTGCCAGTTTAGCAACTCATATGAATACGTTTGTGTTTGTGAATTAGTCGTGATGTAAATTCCATCCTTTAAAAAACCAATTGCATGAGCAGGGGAATGAAACCGTTCAATAGACTGTGAGGGGTTTAAGATAAAAGCGGTACCGTTTACTTTTTTTGTGAAAGGTTGACTTGACGTAAGCTGTGAGTTTGAAATAGAAAAAGAAGAAACAGATTTTGGAAGATCTGTAGTAGCGATATGATAGCCGTTTACAATCGTCAAAGTCATAAAGAAAAATGTAGGCAGCAAAGAAATAAATGTTAAAAACAGCACAAAGCCAATTGTTTTATTCGTATGCTCAAAGCGAAGCGACCTTATTTTTTTGAAGGAAGTAAAACTCCATGCCATCTTTTTCAGCATGCTCATTGTAAAGCCTCCTCTTATTGAAGATTCTGATTATACCTTATTTTATAGCGAAAATTTAAGGTTTACAATAGATTTTAGAAACCGTTACCAATTACAATGATGCGGTGGAGCGTTTTGTCACAAGCACATCTTATGCGTATATGTACAGGTTTTGCCGTCATTGTTTTTGGGGATATTACGGGCAGCTTGAGGACCGTGCTGTTAATATTGCAGATGTACAATCGAAAATCATTATTTGAAGAGGTATTCGAAAGTAAAATAAAGGAAGGACTCGTCGTGCAAGGTCTTTCTTTATAGGAGTGATTATTGTATGATAAATAGTAATAATAAAAAGGATAGGTGCGGGCATGGCTATTTTATGTTGGGCATTAATTATCATTAGCTTTGTTGTATCGTTTGTTGGGTTGGTTTATCCCATCATCCCAAGCGTGCTATTTGTAGCTCTAGGATTTGTTATATACGGTTTATTTTATGATTTTAGCTCCTATAGCTGGTTATTTTGGGTGATACAAGGATTGTTAGTTGTCGCACTTTTTTTAGCAGACTATATAGCTAATATTATTGGTGTGAAAAAATTCGGAGGCACTAAAGCAGGTGTTTGGGGAAGTACAGTTGGGCTGCTTGTGGGTCCGTTTGTCATTCCGGGATTTGGAATTATTTTAGGGCCGTTTATCGGAGCGATTGTAGGAGAACTGATTGTTCATCGGACCACAATTAGCAACGCAGTAAAAATTGGAGTAGGTTCGGTTATTGGCTTTTTTAGTGGCGCTATTTCAAAAGGATTTATTCAACTGCTGATGATTGCCTATTTTTTATACGCTGTTTTAAAATAATATATTGACTTTAGGCTAGAAACATGTTAAATTTTTAATGTCGCTAGTAAATGTTATATTGTTCCACAGTAGCTCAGTGGTAGAGCTATCGGCTGTTAACCGATCGGTCGTAGGTTCGAGTCCTACCTGTGGAGCCATGGCGGTGTAGCTCAGCTGGCTAGAGCGTACGGTTCATACCCGTGAGGTCGGGGGTTCGATCCCCTCCGCCGCTATTTTCCAATTTGCATTTGTGACATACATAATTCATACTGTTCCACAGTAGCTCAGTGGTAGAGCTATCGGCTGTTAACCGATCGGTCGTAGGTTCGAGTCCTACCTGTGGAGCCATGTGGACCCTTAGCTCAGCTGGTTAGAGCAGACGGCTCATAACCGTCCGGTCGCAGGTTCGAGTCCTGCAGGGTCCACCATTTATAGGGTTGGAGGAATACCCAAGTCCGGCTGAAGGGATCGGTCTTGAAAACCGACAGGGGTGTTAAAGCCCGCGGGGGTTCGAATCCCTCTTCCTCCGCCATACTATTGTCTATTCAAAGCTTCTTTTGAGAAAAAGAAGCTTTTTTTATGTTTAAAAGAATAGCGAATGGGAATTAGGTAAATATAAATCATGGATTAGGAACTTTTTATTTGAAACAGTAGGGTAAATTTGCTAATCTAAACGTATATGGTGCTTTTGCGCCAAAATGCTTACATATTTTGAAGGAGGAATTATTCATGGCTTACAAATTACCAGAACTACCTTATGCATACGATGCACTGGAACCACATATCGACAAAGAAACAATGAATATTCACCACACCAAACATCACAACACATATGTTACAAATCTAAACGCTGCTGTTGAAGGCAAAGCGGATTTAGAAAGCAAAAGTATTGAAGAGTTAATTTCAAACTTAGATGCTGTTCCTGAAGATATCCGTACAGCAGTACGCAATAACGGTGGCGGTCATGCGAACCACTCATTATTTTGGACAATCCTTTGCCCTAACGGCGGCGGTGCTCCAACTGGTGAATTAGCGGACGCTATCGCTAGCAAATTCGGCAGCTTTGATCAATTCAAAGAAGAATTTGCAAATGCAGCTAAAACTCGCTTCGGTTCTGGCTGGGCTTGGTTAGTTGTAAACAACGGCGAATTAGAAGTAACAAGCACACCAAACCAAGATAGCCCATTAATGGAAGGCAAAACGCCAATTCTTGGTCTAGACGTTTGGGAGCACGCTTACTACTTAAATTACCAAAACCGCCGTCCAGATTACATTTCAGCATTCTTTAATGTTGTAAAATGGGACGAAGTTGCTAAGCGTTACGACGCTGCAAAATAAGCTAAAGACGTATTTAAGAGCCAGTAAAGTAATTATTACCTTTACTGGCTTTTTTGTTTTCCAATTCTTTTACATATCTCCTTTTCTTTTTCACACACTAGGTGTAGAAGAGAAAAGGAGTTTTTTGATATGCCTTTATTAAAAAAAGTAGTTGGAGATGTAGAAGTTAGTAAAGATTTACTTTTGCTTTTAATTATAGGCGGTCTTTATGCCTTGGCTATTTCAATTTCCAATTCGTTTGTTAACATTTATCTGTGGAAACAATCAGGCGAATTTTCGGATCTCGCTATTTATAATTTAGCGGTAGTGGTGCTTCAGCCGCTTACGTTTATTTTAGCAGGTAAATGGGCCAAACGAATTGACCGGGTTGTGGTTTTAAGGTTAGGTGTATCTTTTTTAGCTGTTTTTTATATCGCTGTATTAGTCAGTGGAGCTAACGCAGCCGAGTATTTAGTATTGCTTGGTGGACTGCTGGGTATAGGATACGGCTTTTATTGGCTAGCTTTTAATGTGCTAACTTTTGAAATTACAGAACCTGATACAAGAGACTTTTTTAACGGATTTTTAGGGATCTTAAACTCTTTTGCAGGGATGATTGGTCCTTTAGGAGCGGGCTTTGTTATTTCCGCTTTGTATGAATCACTTGGGTATAAAATTGTGTTTGGTGTATCGCTGCTATTGTTTATCGGTGCCGTTGTGCTTAGTTTTTTTATTACAAGACGCGCAGCGGAAGGAGTATACAAATTTAAAGAAGTATGGGCTGAACGAAACGTCAATAAAGACTGGAATCGAATATTGCAGGCTCATTTCTTTCAAGGGTTGCGTGAAGGTACGTTCATTTTTGTTGTATCCGTCATGGTATTTATTACGACGGGAAGTGAATTAGCTTTAGGAACATATGGACTGGTGAATTCAGCGGTTGCATTTGTAGGATACTATGTTGCCTCAAGGTTTATTAAGCAAAAAAATCGCCTTCGGTTTATCTTCACAGGGGGCCTCCTTCTCTATGGAGCAGTCTTTTTGCTTATCTTTAACTTATCGTATCCAAAGTTAATTATATATGCTGTTTGTATTGCCATTGCCTATCCTATTTTATTGGTTCCATTCATTTCTCTAACGTACGATGTGATTGGACGAGCAAAAGACGTTGTTTCAAAAAGAATTGAATACATTGTTGTCAGAGAAGTATTTCTGAATATCGGGCGTGTCGTTTCCATATCTTTATTTTTAATAGCTGTACTATTTTTTGATGAAGCAAAAAGTATTCCCATTTTATTAGCTATTGTTGGAGCAGGGCATACGATCATTTATTTTTGTGTGAGACATATCTCACAGCCTCTGCACAAAAAAGAAACGACTGTTACTCCTCCGGTATTAAATGAAGGAGACGGAGAGTCTCCAGCTTAGAGTGTTATCAGCTCCTTCATTTGTACTATGGAAAATGCTTCGCTTTTCTTTTAGAATAAATACGTTGTGTAAATAGGCACCTGCCAGGTGTCTATTTATTTGCTAAATGGCTGATTTTATGGTGTTATGGTATATATGTTTTATAAAGTGTAGGTGTTGGTATGAAAAAGAAAAAAAGAAGAAAAAGTCACGTGCCTTTTCGTGTAAACTTACTTTTTTTGACCGTATTTGCCCTATTTTCCGTATTAATTTTGCGGTTGGGACTTGTTCAAATTGTATACGGTGAGAATTACGAACGAGAAGTCGAAAAAACACAGGACGTTACGGTCAGTACGCCTGTTCCTCGAGGGAAAATGTACGATCGTTATAACCGCGTAATTGTAGATAATACCTCTTTAAATACGATTACATATACTCGTTTTCAAGGAAATACAGCTGAAGAAAGGCTGCGCATCGCTAAAAAGTTAGCCACTATGATCGATGTTCCTTACACCACAAATGTGATTGATATTCCGGAAAATAAAAAGAATAAAGATGCTAAAAATGTGGTAAAAATTACAGAACGTGATATGAAGGATTATTGGATTATGCTTCACCCTAAAGAAGCGGAACAGAAAATTACGCAAGCTGATCGTAAAAAAGTTCAAGATGGTGAAATGACTGATGACGAACTATATCAACGTCAGTTAGACCGCATCTCTAAAAAAGATTTAGAAAGTCTAAAGAGTGATTTAGAAGTTCTCGCTATTAAGCGCCAAATGGAGGCAGGTTACTCTAACACCCCGCAAATTGTTAAGAGCGGTGTGACAAATGAAGAGTATGCCGTTGTAAGTGAGCACTTAGATGAACTTCCAGGTGTTGATACAACAACGTATTGGGATCGCTCATACCCAGAAAACAGTACTCTTCGTACTTTGCTTGGAAATGTATCATCTGCCAACGAAGGACTGCCTAAAGATAAAGTACAGTATTACTTGTCAAGAGGCTATAGCCGAAATGACCAAGTTGGGACGAGCTATTTAGAGAAGCAATACGAAGCTCAGCTCAGCGGTCAAAAAGAAAAAGTCCAATATGTAACAGATAAAAAAGGAAATCTCCTTGATACAATTCAAGTGTCTAAAGGTGAACGCGGCAGTGATTTGGTTTTAACTATTGATATGGAGCTTCAAAAAGCGGTAGAAAAACAAATTACGGACCAGCTTTTAGCCAAAAAGCAAATGAAAGGAACGCAATTTTTAGACCGTGCTTTTGTTATTATGATGGATCCTCACACAGGAGAAATTTTAACAATGGCAGGTAAAAAATACACCGTTGATAAGAAGACTGGAGCGCCTAAAATAGAAGATTTTGCATTAGGAAATATTTCAACATCTTATACAATGGGCTCTGTTGTAAAAGGAGCAACGGTTTTAGCCGGCTTAGATGCAGGAGCTATTAAGCCAAACACAGTGTTCGTTGATGAACCGTTAAAAATTAAAGGAACACCGGTTAAGAAATCAGCTGAGGCTGAAGGGTTAGGACCCTTAACGTATTCATCTGCGTTAAAATATTCATCCAACGTATTTATGTTTAAAACGGTAATGGCCATGGCAGGGTTACAGTATCATAAAAACATGACTTTACCGATTAAACCTGATACATTCAGCGAACTGCGTTCTTACTACAGTCAGTTCGGCTTAGGCGTATCAACAGGCATAGATCTTGATAACGAATCAACAGGTGTCCAAGGCGGAAGCGATGTTCCAGGTACGGCGCTTGATTTAGGAATTGGTCAGTATGATACGTACACGCCGCTGCAGCTTGTTCAATATACTTCTGCAATAGCTAATGGAGGGTATCGCATTAAGCCGCAGCTAGTAAAAGAAATCCGAAAACCAACGATTAAAACCGATGAAATTGGCGGTACGCAGCATTCATTTGAGCCTGATGTATTAAATCGTATCACGATGAAAGAAGAGTACATTAAAGATGTTCAAAGTGGTTTTAAACGCGTTACGCAAGAACAAGGCGGTACAGGGTATGCAGCTTTCCATACAGCGAACTATAATCCTGCTGGTAAATCAGGAACGGCACAAGCCTATGAGAAGAACCCAAGCGGAGGGGATCCGATTAAAGTTAATAATTCAAACTTTGTGGCCTTTGCTCCGGCAAATGATCCTGAAATTGCAGTAGCTGTCGTGGTACCATCGGCATTTGTGCCAAGTGCACCAAATACCATTACAAAAGAGCTTGCTCGTTCTGCCCTCGATACGTATTTTGATTTAAAGAAAAAAGGTGAACAAGAAGTAAAAGACCAAGAAGAGAATCAACAGGCTGTCATTGCAAACGACGCCAATTAAAGAGGCTGGGACAAAAGCATATTAGTTAAAGTAAGATCCGAACGAATTTGATTAAGAATCAGCTTCGTTCGGATTTTTTTATTGGTAGGGTGAACGTAGATTTCGTGTGTGTAGGTGCTTTTAGCGGTTGATCGGAGGGCAAGGTGAATACTCCTGCAGGAAAAGCGGAAGCGACGAGGAGGCTCACCGGCCGCCCGTGGAAAGTGAAGTCTTGCACGAAAATCAACAGCGGTGTCGGAAGTGGTTCATACTAGCTTATTTATCCAATTTCCCCATCTTTAGATTGAATTAATTTAGTTATGTTTCTACCTCTTCTTTTTTTTGTTAAAAATCTTTACATATATGGTTTTTTATTGAATTTAAGGGTCGTAAGAACTAGTTTTTTACCTAAAAAACACGCAGATAGACCTTCGTTTACAAAAGCTTTACATTGAGTTAAAACACAATTAATAGTCGGCTATTATTCTGTAAGTGTAAGGGTTAATAGAAATGATCAAAATAAGGGGAAGCGTTTCGGCTTCTCGTATTTATTTACACTTATAGTAAACAATAGATATTAAATAGACATAGAGAGACTTTTATTGTGCTCAAAACGGTTAAAGACGATGAAGGAGGATTATCCAATGGCAATAACAATGGAATTGACTAACAAAGAAAAAGTAAATACTCCGCAAACAAAAGAAATTGTATATAAAACAAAAGGTTTGAATTTATGGTATGGCAACACACATGCCTTAAAAAATATTGATTTAGACATTCATGCTAACGAAGTTACCGCGATCATCGGTCCATCAGGCTGCGGAAAATCAACATATATTAAAACGTTAAATCGTATGGTAGAAATGACTCCAATTGTCCGTACATCAGGTGAGATTGAGTATAGAGGGAAAAATATTTTTGATAAATCGTACCACGTGGAAGAGCTGCGCACGCAAGTAGGAATGGTTTTCCAAAAGCCAAATCCGTTCCCGAAATCTATTTATGATAATATTGCGTACGGTCCAAGAATTCATGGCGTTCGCAACAAGAAAAAACTAGATGAAATTGTTGAAAAAAGTTTACGAGGAGCAGCTATTTGGGACGAAGTTAAAGATCGTTTGAATCAAAATGCAAATGGGTTGTCAGGTGGACAACAGCAGCGTATCTGTATTGCGCGCTGCTTGGCAATTGAACCTGACGTTATTTTAATGGATGAGCCTACTTCTGCGCTCGATCCAATTTCAACATTAAAAGTAGAAGAGTTAGTACAAGAATTAAAGAAAGACTTCAGCATTATTATTGTGACCCACAATATGCAGCAAGCGGCACGTATTTCAGATAAAACAGCATTTTTCTTAAATGGAGAAGTGGTAGAGTACGCAGAAACAGATAAAATCTTCTCAATGCCATCTGATAAACGCACAGAAGATTATATTACAGGTCGTTTCGGTTAAGACATACAAGGAGATGGGATGAGTGGTTGTACGCGAAAAGTTTCATGGTGATTTAAAGATATTACGTGAAAAATTATTAGAAATAGGGCGCTTAACGCATGAGGCGCTATCAAAATCAATTGAAGCGTTGCAAACAAGCAACGTTGAGCTGGCGCTAGAAATTATCGACGGCGATTCATACGTGGATGACTTAGAAGAAGAAATTAATGACCTAGCTATCTTACTGATTGCAAAGCAGCAGCCGGTGGCTATCGATTTAAGACGTATCATTGTGGCAATTAAAATTGCTTCGGATGTTGAGCGTATGGCAGATTTTGCGGTTAACGTAGCAAAATCAGCTATACGAATTGGAAACGAAGAATTAATTAAGCCGTTAGAACATGTAAAGAAAATGCACGATATTTCGATTGAAATGTTGAGCCTTTCGTTAAAAGCTTATCACGAGGAAGATCTTGTATTGGCTAAAAAGGTAGCAGAAATGGACGATCAAGTGGATGAGCTTTACGGCATAACAATCAAAGAACTTTTAAGTCTTGCTAAAGAAAAGCAGGAGGCTATGAACCAAATTACGCAGCTTTTATTTGTAGCCCGCTATTTAGAGCGTATGGCTGATCATACCACTAACGTAGCAGAAAGCGTATTTTACCTTGTAAAAGGCAAACGCTACGACTTAAACGAATAGTAGAAAAACCTCTTCTAATAAGCGAAGAGGTTTTTTTGTTAGTAAATTATAATTACTACGTTAACCTGAATTTTTAACACAAATCGACAAATTGCGTTTATTGTGGCAACTTTTTCTGAATGGTAAGATGTTAATAAGTTTATACGGCATTTATATGTAGAAAAAACATTCTAAGAAACGAAGTGATAAAACAGTGGCTGCTAATCTTATTCAAAACTTAAATGTGTGTATAGCTACTCAGCTTGACTCATCTCGTATTTATGTTCACTGGTCGTTTTCTGAGCATATTCGAGAGATGGTAGAAAGTATGTTTTCGACACGGTGGAAAGAATTGAATCTAGCTATGTGTACGTATGATATAACAGGTCTTCATTTTAACGGCCATGAATCAAACCGCTATTATATGAAGGGTCTTACTCCTAAGCAAGACTTCATGTTTATGAACAGCCTGGAAAGTGAGCGCACGTATGTAATAGATATTGGTATTCAAGATAAAGAAGGAAGTTTTTTTTCCCTTCTTCGTTCGAATCCAGTTTATTTGATGAAAGAACAACATGAACAAGTGAATGTAACTTCGTTGAGCTGGATGTACGAACCTGTAAAAGTTCACCAGGGTGTTCAAAATGAATTTAGCACATATTCCTTATATTCAAATGACTTGGAGCAGGTGAAGAAGCAATATGAATAGTGATGACTGTATTCTTTTAACTTATATGCATTATCCCTTGCTACATGTACTTCAAGCAGAGAGTGAGTATCCGCTGTTTGAACAAGTAACGAACGAGTTCATCCCTTTTTTAGATCAAATTGAGTCTAAGAAATTGATAGGTGCAACAGCTGTGATGTCTTGTGTGTTTTTGAACGCATTAAACGACGAGGAATTTAACACTCGTTACGCTCGGTATTTACACCAGTTTTCAAGCCGGCAGCATCAGAGAGCACTCACCTTTTTAAAAAAGTGGAACGGGAGCTTGTTCTCAGCCTGCAAATATTTCTTTCAGCATGACATGATGGAATGTATTCCTACTACTGTAACGAACGCGTTCGTTTCCGTCCTTAAAACCGAACAAACATTAAATCTACAAATCACAGAAGCAATACGTGTTTTTCAACAGTTTTTTGAAAAAAAGCCCGCTGGTTTTTTTATACAACAAGGAGAGTATACTCATCAAGTAGATATGCTCCTGAAATCTCATGAAATGCGCTATACCTTTGTGAAGTCATCAACAGATGAACTAAAAAAGTCGCCTGCTGGCATTATCTTGTTTCCATATCCTAAGCAAGGAAAACAAGTTGAGGAAGGAACCATGAATAAAGCGAGTGCTGTTTTGGATTTGAAAGCTAAGGACACGCTTGGCTTTCAGCGAATGCAAGCAGCAAGCGGTACATTTCAATATCCTTTAGACTACGCGAGGGATATACAGTTTCTTCAAAGCGAAACTCTTGCACTCTACGGTGCAACAAAAAGCGCCGAATTTGTCAGTGAGAACAATCGATTGTTTATTTCAACCGTACAGAAGTCAGAGGCGATGCTAGATGTTATCGATTCTAAACATCCTAGCGTGGTGAATGCTATCTACCGACAGTGGCTTCTTTTAAGTAGCAGCGATTGGCTTTATAATTTTGAAAAAGTCAGAGATGAATACGAAAGGCAAGTAAAACTATTTGATTTTCTTTGTCACGAAAAGAATCCAAGGATGGATAGCGAAAATAGTTTTCTTTCAGGAAGTTCTTTTTTATACCCTACAAAAGAGATAGAGCCGGCGGCTTTATCAGTAAATCAATATAAAGGCGGTCTCTCCATTTTAATGCTTGCATGGGAATTCCCTCCTCTAGTTATCGGAGGACTTGCACGACATGTATTTGATTTATCCAGAGCGTTAGCAAAGGCGGGCCATCACGTTAGTGTATTAACAACGTATGTAGAGGGGCTGCCGGAATATGAGCGGTTATACGGTGTTCACGTTTACCGAGTTAAAAGCCTGCAGCCTCATCATCCGGATTTTTTGACATGGGTAAACAGTTTGAACGTGGCTATGGCTCTTAGAGGACTGCAATTAGGCTACAAGCTGTCTTTTGACGTTATTCATGCTCATGACTGGCTTGTTGCCTCCGCTGCAAAATGTTTAGCAGATAAAACGGATAGACCGCTAATTACGACCATTCATGCGACAGAACATGGGCGCAATAATGGTATTCATAATGACATGCAGCAGAAGATTCACTTGCAAGAAGAGGAGCTGATTCGACAATCAAGCTCAATCATTGTCTGCAGTGACTATATGAAGAAAGAATTAATCACTTTATTTCACGTAGAGCAAGATAAAATTGCTATATTTCCGAATGGAATTGACAAGCAACTGGTAGTCGACGCAGTAAATGAGCGGCTAAAAGAAAATTTACAAAAGAAATATAATTTTAGAAAGGCCCCTATTATTTTTTCAATTGGACGAATTGTATATGAAAAAGGATTTCAGCTTTTTATTGAAGCAGCGGAACTATTTAAGAAAAAACAAATAGATGTTCAATTTGTTGTGGCGGGAAAAGGGCCTTTACTTCATGAGTTTCGAACACAGGTAAGTGAAAAGCAATTAGACAAATACGTGTATTTTATTGGATACATTACCGATAACGAACGAAATCAGCTTCTTCAAGCTTGCAAAATGGTTGTTTTTCCAAGTCTATATGAACCTTTTGGAATTGTGGCTTTAGAGGGGATGGTAGCCAAGAAACCAACTATCGTTGCCGATACAGGAGGTCTAAGTGATATTGTTTCACATTTCGACACGGGCCTGACGTTTGCCCGAGGAGATACGCTCGAATTAATCAACTGTATTGAATTTTTGCTAAAAAATGAAAAAACGGCTGCAAAAATCAGCGAAAATGGGTATAGAAAAGCAACAACTATGTTTAGCTGGGAAAAAATCGCTATTGATACAAGTAAGCTGTTTCAACATCACATTTGCCAGGATAAAAAAAGAAGGGAGGCAAAAAATTGAAAGCCATTATACTTGCTGGCGGTAAAGGAACAAGACTGCAGCCCTTGACCTATACGATTCCAAAGCCTATGCTGCCGCTTTACGATAAACCTGTGATGGAATATAGCATTGAACTGCTTAAGAAACATGGAATTACAGAGATTGGGATTACGCTGCAGTATAGGCATGAACAAATTATTGAATACTTTGGGGACGGCTCTCAGTGGGGAGTGACGCTTACTTATTTTATCGAAAAAGAGCCTCTTGGAACAGCGGGCGGAATTAAGCGAGCAGAGGCCTTTATTGAGGAAGACTGTATTATCATTAGTGGAGATGCCTTAACAGAAATTAATCTTCAAGACGTTATTCATTTTCATTATGAACAAAAAAGCGAAATGACCATTGTTACAAAAGAAGTAAACGACGTGCGGGGTTATGGAGTGGTGACGATAGATGAAGGGCATCGAGTCACGGGATTTGTAGAGAAACCGACTTACGAACAGGCCAATAGCCGATTGATTAATACGGGAGTGTATGTGATCAAAAAATCCGTTCTTGATTACGTGAATTCTTATGGTCCTACAGATTTTAGCTTTGACATTATTCCGCTTCTTTTGGAATATAATCATACTGTGTGCAGTTTTGTAACGGAAGATTATTGGATTGATATTGGGCAAATCCACCATTATCGTCAAGCACACTATGATTTGTGGAGGAAGTGGTTTGGCAAGAGACAGGAAAGTATTGTCTCAGATGACGCGCTTATAGAAGAAGGGGTGACTGTTTACGATCCGGTTTACGTAGGAGAAAATGTGGTGATTAGAAAAGGTGCTTCAATTGGTCCTTACACGATTATCGGAACCAATAGTATCATAGAAGCACATGCTGCAATCGATAAAACGATTTTGCTTCAAAACGTAACGGTGGGGACAGAATCATTTTTATACAACGCTACGATAGGTCCCTATGTAAATGTTCAAGCAATGACTACGTATGTCCAAGATACAGTAGCTGAAAACCAAGTGCTACCCCAACTTTCTGTAAAACCAGATGTTTCTATCTTTAAAAACGGTCGCCTGTATGTACATTCATCTGTTGATCGAGAAAGACTATACAATGCGTTATTACTTGTATGCAAACATCAAGGGTCGTTCTGTCTAGCAAGCGATGATGAAGGAGAAGCCACTCAACTTCGCAAAGAATGCTTTTCTTTTTTACGGAGTAATCATTCAGCTGTGTATGATATTAAAAAAGAAGCTCTTCCGGTATTTCGATATTACATGATGACTTCACAAGCGAGCATTGGTATTTATATTGGTGTGGATAGCAAAAACAGCGGTCTGTTTTTAGAAATATATGACAATAAAGGGCAATTAGTTAATCAGCTTATTGAAAAAAAGATTGAGCGGATGTACCTTCAAGCTAAAAAAGCAAACGTAACGACTTCTGTTTCATTTAAAGAAACAAGCATAGGAAATATCAGGGGAGAATATTGTGATGCTTTAGTAAAATCAATTAATCAGCATGCTTTATTAGAAGACAGTATGCGGATTGGCGTGATTTGTTCGCCGTTTATACAGGAAGTTGTCGAATTATTATGTAAGCGTCTTCGTGTCCACGTTTTATTTTTAAACAAATGGGAGAAAACAGAAGAAACCAAACGAATAATTAAACGAAATAAGCTGTCTTTTTGTATTCAGATTAAAGAAGATGGAGAAACATTTGCTCTATATGATGAAAAAGGCTGCAGCGTAAATGACTCAGAAATTATGTCGCTTTATATTTATAGCGTATACATGACAAAAAAAGTAGCATTCGTTCCTATTCCTATACACTATTCATCCACCCTAGAAACATTTGCTCAATCTCTCAATCAATCATTTATGAGGACAAAAGCAAAAAAACGTGATTTGCTTAGTCTTTTGGGGCCCGTTCAATTTCAGTTAGATGCCATGTACGCTTTATGTCAGCTGATCGAATTAATTATGGTGCAACAGCGGAAAATTTCTGAAATGATTCAATATGTCCCGCACGCTTATATGAACTGGCGGTATATTTCGTGTCCCCTAGAAATTCAAGAACAAGTGATGAAGAAACTATTAGAAGAAGCAATCGGTAAACAAGTGTATGTCATTGATGGCTTAAAAATTTACCATGATCCTCATGAATGGACGCTTATTTTGCCCGATGGTCACTTGCCTGTATTAAATATTTATTCAGAGGCGTTAAACACTCAGACTGCCAAGAAGCTGTCGGCATATTTTGTAGAAAAAATACAAGAGTATCAAAGAGTGTAAATAATGGCTTTTATTTAAAAGAAAGGAAGTGCGCCTCTCATAAAAAGAGTTCCGCTTATTTCAAGAAACTTCATCTATATATAAGGCGCAGCAGAGAAGGAGCTCAGGGCTCTAAGAGGAAAGAAAAAGTGAAGAAATGAAATTAAATGACTTTCTTCAAAAAAACAGACTGGCATTTCCTTTCGAAAAATGATATTATATTAAAGTCTGATTTATGTTTATAATGTTTGGAGGGAAAATAGATGCGCGTAAACGTTACATTAGCTTGCACTGAAACTGGTGACCGTAATTACATTACAACTAAAAACAAGCGTAATAACCCAGATCGTCTTGAGTTAAAAAAATACAGCCCAAGACTTAAAAAAGTTACACTTCATCGTGAAACAAAGTAAGCAGTAGGAGTACAATCCTGCTGTTTTTTTTATAGGGGGGAATTAAAATGAAATCTCATCTGCGCAAAGAGATGAAGCGCGTTCTTAATTTAATTTCTGAAGAGCAGCACGAGGCACATTCAACAAGCATAGCAAATGCACTGTATGAAACTTGTTTATGGAAAGAAGCTAGAGTCATTGCAGCTACAGTTTCAAGAAATAAAGAAGTTAATACGAAAGCCATCATTGAACGTGCTTGGAAAGATGGAAAGAAAGTAGCTGTTCCAAAATGCAACCCCACAACATCTCAAATGGTTTTCTACGAGATTACGAATTTTTCACAGCTTGAAACAGTGTACTACGGGTTAGCCGAACCAATTGTTGAAGAAACTGTTCCCGTTTCAAAATCTTCAATTGATTTACTCCTTGTGCCTGGCGTAGTATATAGCAAAAATGGATATCGTATCGGCTATGGAGGCGGCTATTACGATCGTTATCTAACAGATTATAGCGGACAGAAGCTAAGCCTTGCGTTTGAGTGTCAAGTCGTTTCAGAGGTCCCATATGAATCTCATGATATTCCCGTTGAATATATTTTGACAGAGAAGGAGCTTATTTGCTGTGAATCCGTTTGATGCTGTCATGATAATTGTAATATTACTCATGGCAGGAGCAGGCTACATAGCAAAAGCACTGACAGTATCGGGAGCCTGCATGTCTTTCATCGTAGGAGCGAGCGTTTATATTGGTTTTTCGCTTCAAGGTTTTTTACTCTTACTCTTATTTTTTAGCACTTCTACGTTGTGTAGTAAGTACAAAAAAGAAAAAAAACGCGCATTAGAAGAAAAGCTAGAGAAGCACGACAGGCGAGATTATATTCAAGTCCTTGCTAATGGAGGTGTAGCTGCTGCTTGCGGTTTGTTATATGCTGCAACAGCTTTTCCTGTTTACATGTGGATGTTTATGATCAGTATCTCAGCTGCTAATGCGGACACATGGGCATCTGAAATAGGATCTCTTAGTAAGAAGCCGCCGTTTTACCTTTGGACATTAAAGAGAGTAGAAGCGGGTACCTCAGGAGCCGTTTCACTTTTAGGTACAGCAGCCGGAGCAGCCGGAGCTTTTCTTATTGCTGCCGCTTGTTATTTTGCTTTTCCATCCGCATCGCTGAGTAGTATATTGCTAGTAGGGTGCTTTGGTTTTATTGGAAACGCTATAGACACTCTTCTTGGAGCAAGTGTGCAAGTTCGCTTTCGCTGTCAAAGCTGCGGTATTGAAACGGAACGGAAAGATCATTGCCGTAAGCCAACGATAAAAGAGAAAGGAATAACTTTCTTTAACAATGATGTTGTAAATCTTGCCGCTATTTTGCTTGCTGCTTTTACAGGCGGAATCCTTATCCTGCTTTTACCTATATAAGAGCATAAAATGTTCGCCATAGGAGCAAAGTAAACGTAAGGAGGCTTGAAAATGAGACATATTGTATTAGTACTTACGCTTTTAGTTGTTGGAACGCTGGGCTATCAAATGAGATACCGTGTTTTAAATTCGCTGTTTGGAAATTCATTTATCCGCAGTCTAGCTGTTCGTTCATTTTTTAATTTGCCGTTTGTTCGGGATCGTTTAATGAAGCAGGTCTTCCGCTAGGAGCGAAAGATACATAAAAAACACCTTACAGACCTGTAAGGTGTTTTTTTGTAGAAAAAGAAAAAGGGAAAATCGTTGCTTTTTTCCTGGCTTTCTGCCATCTTTACATATAGAGAGTATGAGGAGGTGACTATTTGTCTAGGCAAGATTTTTATTATTTGCAGCTGGCACAGCAATTGCTTGGCCATTCTTCATATGAGCTGATTTCGATGAAAGCTGATGCTTCAGAGCTATGGTTTCAATCTTCGCATCGCAAAGATAAGTCAATTGTCCGCATAGTCCGCCGGAATTTTAAATCAGCCGTTGAACAGCAAAAAGATGTGTTATATGCATTACAAAGAGCTGAGAATGTGCGAAAGCAGAGAGGTAAATCAACGCTTACTCTTAACACGATTTACTTTGCTGATTTTGATCCTTTTTATACAGAGCAGTCCTTAGAAAGTACGCCGAGTCCCTCTAAAGTGAACAGCTCAGTTGAACAACTAACGGCAGATAAAGCAAGCGCTTATGAATCTCTATTCGAACGGCTAGGTCTTACATTGGAAAGTGCAGACAATTTCTCTTCCGAAGAAGAAGCCGAGCGCATAGAACAGTGGAAACATAAAATTGTGCTTTTTGTACAGAAAAAACAAAGCGAAGAACAGCAAATAGCTGGATACGGGAAGCCTATTTTTACATATATATTTTTAGCGCTGCAAATCTTAATGTTTCTATTTCTGGAGTGGAAAAGCAGTACACAAAATACGCTCACTCTGATTCAATACGGAGCTAAATACAACCCCTTAATTATGGAAGGCGAATGGTGGCGTTTTTTTACACCTATAATTTTGCATATAGGACTTCTGCATTTGCTTATGAATAGTGTAGCCCTGTATTATTTAGGAACGCTTGTAGAGAGGATATATGGCAGCGGGCGTTTTGTCTTTATTTATATATTTGCCGGGTTTGCAGGATCTCTAGGAAGTTTTATATGGAATACGTCTATTTCCGCAGGAGCCTCAGGGGCTATTTTCGGTTGCTTTGGAGCTTTGCTGTTTATAGCAAGAACAAATCCACGCTTCTTTTTTCGAACAATGGGGTCGAGTTTCATTGTCATCATTGTGATTAACTTGATTTTTGGATTTGTTGCGCCGAACGTCGATAATGCAGGGCATGTTGGCGGTTTGGTTGGCGGGTTTTTAGCTGCGAGCATCGTCAGTTTACCGAAACAAAAAAAGCTGTATATTCAGATTCCGGCTTTCATTTGCACGCTTTTATTAGTAGGAAGTCTGCTTTTTTATGGATATCATGAGCGTTCTGTTTATCAAGATGAGCCCTATGCACTCAGCGTAGCAGCTACGTACCTGCAGCAGAAGCAGTATGAAGAAGCAAAAGATGCCATTAAGCTTTTTGTTGAAAAAGGAACAGGAAATAGTAACGTGTATTTCGTCAGTGCTAGCGCAGAATTTTATCTTGAAAATTATAAAGAGGCTAAACAGCAATTGAATCAGGCTGTAAAGTATGATTCAACTTTTCATGAGGCGTATTACAATTTAGCTCTGGTGAATATGAAGCTCAATGATATTCCAGCGGCCACACAAAATATCGATAAAGCAATTGCGCTGGAACCGCAAAATGAAAAATACGAAAAGCTGAAGCAAGAGCTAGGAAATTAAAACTGTTGAATGACGAATTTAATATTTTATACTTTACTATTGTGAGAACGTTTACTAGAATATTAATATGTAGACCTAGCAGTGGGCGTTAAATACGGCCGCTGTTTATGACTGAATGACTGTTGAGTTATCTCAAAATAAATGAATCATATCACCTAGAAAACAGGATAAAGGTGACAGAATGAATACCTTATATGATGTACAACAATTATTAAAGTCCTTCGGCATTTTTATATACGTGGGCGATCGTATTGCTGATTTAGAGCTGATGGAAGCGGAAGTAAAAGAGTTATATCAGTCTAACTTGATTGATGTACGTGATTACCAAATGGCAATTCTTTTGCTTCGTCGAGAGTTAAAACAACAAAAAGAGAAAAAGGATGAATGAACATGGATGACAAATGGTTAGTTGGAGTTGATTTAGGCGGTACAACAATAAAAATGGCCTTTATTAATCATTATGGAGAAATCATTCACAAGTGGGAAATTAATACGGATGTGAGCGAGCAAGGCCGTAAAATTCCAACAGATATTGCAAAAGCAATTGATAAAAAGTTAAACGATCTTGGAGAAGTAAAATCAAGGTTAGTAGGAATTGGTATTGGTGCACCGGGGCCTGTCAACTTTGCAAACGGTTCGATTGAAGTAGCTGTCAATTTAGGTTGGGAAAAATTCCCTATCAAAGATATCTTGGAAGTAGAAACTTCTCTTCCTGTTGTAGTAGACAATGATGCAAACATTGCAGCGATTGGAGAAATGTGGAAGGGTGCTGGAGACGGAGCAAAAGATTTACTTTGCGTTACGCTTGGCACAGGCGTTGGCGGTGGCGTCATTGCAAACGGTGAAATTGTACAAGGCGTAAATGGAGCCGCTGGTGAGATCGGGCACATTACTTCTATTCCTGAAGGCGGGGCACCGTGTAACTGCGGCAAAACCGGCTGTTTAGAAACAATTGCTTCAGCAACTGGAATTGTACGTTTAACAATGGAAGAATTAACGGAAACGGACAAACCAAGTGAGCTTCGCACAGTGTTAGAACAAAATGGACAAGTTACATCTAAAGATGTATTTGATGCAGCTCGTTCAAAAGACGAGTTAGCTATGCATGTTGTAGATAAAGTTGCCTTTCATTTAGGTCTAGCACTAGCAAACTCTGCTAATGCATTAAACCCTGAGAAGATCGTTCTAGGCGGCGGTGTGTCTCGTGCAGGCGAGGTATTACTTGCACCGGTAAGAGATTATTTCAAACGTTTTGCATTTCCTCGCGTAGCGCAAGGTGCTGAATTAGCAATCGCTACTTTAGGAAACGATGCGGGAATTATTGGAGGAGCTTGGTTAGTTAAATCTTATTTTGAATAATAAGCAAGAATCTAACTGAGATAAAAAAGCGCTTTGACATTTAGTCAAAGCGCTTTTTTATCATGCATCTTTTCAATCTTTACATATACATAGTGTAAAGGAGTGAAGATTATGCAAATTGTAGATATCCAAAAGCCCTACGATTACACGCGAACAATACAAGATATCCAAACACTTTTGACGTACTACCCCTATGGTTCTCTTGAATGGATAGGGTGCAGCGTGCTTGGAAAGCCGATTCCTCATATTTTAATTGGAAACGGAGAAAGAAAAGTTCATATTAATGCGTCTTTTCATGCCAATGAATGGATTACAACAAATGTTCTTCTACAGTTTGTTGAAGATTATTTAGCTGCTCTTCATTATGACCAGGCGTTGAACGGGCAGGAAGCAAGAGCTCTTTTTAACCAAGTTACGCTTTCTGCGGTTCCAATTGTTAATCCAGACGGAGTAGACCTGGTCTTAAAAGGTCCTACTGTAAGTGAACCTTATGCGTCTTTTCTTTCTAAAATAGGGAGAGATTTTCCTGATTTTCAAAGCTGGAAAGCAAATATCCGAGGGGTAGACTTAAACAATCAGTTTCCGGCTTATTGGGAAATTGAAAAAAAGCGCAAAGAACCTAAAGCTCCGCATTATCGGGACTTTCCAGGTTATGAATCACTGTCTGAACCTGAAGCGCAGGCAATGGTAAAACTCGTTGAGCGTCATGATTTTGATTGTGTGATAGCTTTACATACCCAAGGAGAAGAATTTTACTGGGGGTATATGAATGAAGAGCCGAAGGAAGCGGAGAAAATAGCCAGTTATTTTGAAAGGGTAAGCGGTTATAAAGCAGTCAAAACGATTGATAGTCACGCTGGATTTAAAGATTGGTTTATTTTAGAAAGGAAAAAGCTAGGGTTCACCTTAGAACTGGGGAAAGGAATTAATCCGCTGCCTTTATCTCAAATATCGCGCGTATATAATCCGACCAAGGCTATTTTAGTTGCGGCAATGGAATATCTATCTATTTGAAAAGCCACGCAAAGCATATGCTTTGCGTGGCTTTTTTAATGATGTACCGCCGGATAACCGTGATGTATAATGGTCATCACGGTAAACCATCCGAACACACCGAATGTTAGTACCGAAAAACCAATGCCTAATATGTTTTTATTTCTAAAAGATGAAATAGCTGCAAATACGCCTAGCAATGTTGTTAGTGCAAAAATAATCATAAGACCCACTCGAAGAAACCTCCTTTAGGCAACTTAAAATTAAAGCGCTATCATTAGCTTATCCCTTTAATTGTAAAACTTTTCTAACCGTTTGTCGAGATGAAAACCAATCTTTCTTTCGCCTTATTAGCTTAGAAAGGTCCTTACTTTCATTTATAAGATGATGTGTGTATGATAATGCATATAACGGAAATAAATTTTACAAGGAGGATACATTATGAACTATCATCGTATACCGCTAGGACCTATTCAAACGAATTGTTATATCGTTGCTAACGAAAAAAATGAATGTTTAGTTTTTGACCCGGGAGCTCAGGGAAAACAGCTCGTTGAATTTCTAGAAAAACAAACGTATAAACCGTTAGCTATTTTGCTGACACACGCTCATTTTGATCACATTGGAGGAGTAGATGAAGTGATGAATCACTACTCTATCCCGCTTTATGTACATAAAAATGAAAAAGAATGGCTTCATAATAGTGATTTAAACGGGTCGAAGTTTTTTGATTTAGGAGAAATTACGGCTCCAGATGCAACCGATATTATTTCAGTCGAAGGCAATTTAACAATTGGCTCATTCCAATTTGAGGTGTACGAAACGCCTGGCCATTCTCCTGGCAGCGTTTCATATTATTTCAAACCGGGTAACTTTGTAGTATCTGGTGACGCGCTTTTTGCAGGCGGCATTGGACGCACAGATTTACCTGGAGGCAATCAAGCTCAGCTGTTAGAAAGCATCGAATCGAAATTGCTGTCCCTTCCAGAAGATACACTTGTACTAAGCGGTCACGGACCTGAAACAACTGTGGGACACGAAATGGATCAAAATCCTTTTCTAAATGGTTTTTAAGAATACAAAAAGCGATGGAAGCCCATCGCTTTTCTCTTTACTGTCCTGGTGTCATCATAAAAGTTGACCAGTACGTGAACCCCACAAAAAAGACGGTCAAATATGCTCCGAAAACGTAAATGTACATTCTTTCAGACAGCTTTAAATAACTAAGAATTACAAAAAAGCCTGTTTGAGCTAAAAAGAGTAAAGAAGTCTTATGCATGTGACCGAGGTAAAACATTACAGTGAAAATTGCTGTCCAGAACCCCATTACACGGTACATTCGTTCCACGTCCATTTCCTCCTTTATCAAACTTAGTTAGTGTCATGATGAATGTCATCGCTGTGTAAGCACTAGAAAGCGCTTATGAAACTATATCGATACTTTTCCATTATAATACATCCTTTCTTTCCTGAAAACGCTATCTTTTCCTTGAAATACGACAGAAGAAAAAAAGTTATACAAAACATGTGCAAAATACTATACAAAAGTTATACAAAACGTGTACAATGTATATAAACAACCTATAACTAAAAAACGGGAGGGTTTCATATGGAAGAAATTAAATTTTATACGTACCCGAGCTGTACATCTTGTCGTAAAACGAAAAAGTGGCTAGTGAAGGAAGATGTGAATTTTAAAGAGCGTCATTTATTTAGAGAAACACCTACTCATAAAGAAATGCTTGAACTTCTTTCTATGACAACAGAAGGGATGGATGAACTTCTGGCTAAAAGAAGTCAAGAATATAAAAAGTTAAATGTTGATGTGGATAGCATGACACTATCAGAAGTGGTCAATCTATTAATTGAACATCCTCGTTTGCTTCGCCGACCAATTTTAACAGATGGCAAAAAGCTTGTAGTAGGCTATAATGAATCTGCTCTTAAAAATCTAGTCAAGAAAAAAACAAGTCTTGCTTCTCTAGTTGTCTAAGCGTACATGATGAAGAAGCTCAATTCAGTAAATAACGAATAAAACGACAGCGTAGAGTTTTACATCACGTTGTCTTTTTTTATGTAGTCGTTTAGAGGTGTACAGAAGTTGTACATCGTGTACAAGGACTGAAACGAAGAAAAGAAACGTATACTAAAAAAATTATAAAAAATGAAAAAAGAAGAAGGAAAATCTCGAAAAAGGTCGAAATTACTGTTTCTAGATGTTTTGACAATCATCTTTATTACAAATAAAGGAGCGATGATCGTTTGACCGAAATTGAACAGTTTGCAACTTACATTATACGAGATGCATGTGAGTGCCGAAGTTCTGATGTGCATATTGTGCCCCGAAAGAAAGATGCTGTGATTCAGCTGCGAATTGACCAGGAGCTTAGTTTAAAGAGGGTTATTTCAAAGGAAATGTCTGAACGGCTCATTTCGCATTTTAAATTTTTAGGGGGAATGGATATTGGCGAGCGCAGAAAACCTCAAAATGGTGCACTGACCACTTCCATTGATCACTATCAAGTAAATTTGCGTTTATCAACTCTTCCTACTTCTCATGATGAAAGTCTTGTTATTCGACTTTTGCCTCATCAACAATCTACATCTCTCAAACATTTATCTCTTTTTCCTGAACATACTAAAAAGCTTATTTCTCTCTTGAAATTCTCTCATGGATTAATTATTTTTACCGGTCCTACAGGATCAGGTAAAACCACCACTCTATATACTCTTTTACACGAAGTAAAGCACCTTTTTAATCGGAATGTTATTACATTAGAAGATCCTATTGAAAAACCGAGTGAAACCGTGCTTCAAGTGCAGGTAAATGAACGCGCAGGGATTACGTATACGACTGGTTTAAAAGCTATATTGCGCCATGACCCAGACATTATCATGGTGGGAGAAATAAGAGATAGTGAGACCGCCAAAATTGCTGTGAGAGCAGCGCTTACCGGACACTTGGTTTTGACAACAATGCATACTAAAGATACAAAAGGATCTTTGTACAGGCTGCTTGAATTTGGGGTTAGCTTTCAAGAAATGGAACAGACTCTTGTAGCAGTAGCTGCGCAGCGCCTTGTAGAAATTCGCTGTCCGCTGTGTTCCGGAAAATGCCACCCTGCTTGTAAGAAAATGAGGAAGCATCGTCAGTCCAGCATATACGAATTGCTTTATGGCAAGGAGCTTAGCGCAGTGATGAGAGAAGTGAAAGGAGAAAATGCGGATTATGATTATAAGACGCTCCGAGATGTTATTCTAAAAGGAATTGCGCTAGGCTATTTATATCCGCATTCGCTAGATGGATGGGGGTAAAGACAAATAAACAAAAAAGGTGGTCTCTGGCTCAGCAAGCAAAAATTCTTAAGCAGGTCTCTAAGCTCTTAGAAAAAGGCTACACTCTTTCTCAAGCTCTTTCATTTTTGACGTTTCAAGTATCTAGCAAAGAAAAAACGGATATTGAAAAATGTCTTGAACAGTTAAAACGAGGAGAATCTTTGCACGATGCTTTTGTTAAACTTCAGTTTCACCGTGATATTCTAAGCTATTTATATTTTGCAGAACAGCATGGAAACCTTCAATTTGCTTTGAAAGAAAGCAGCTCAATGATTGAAGAAAAAGTAAGGCATCGTAAAAAATTTCAAAAGCTTGTTCAATATCCCGTATTGCTACTGCTGTTTATTCTTTCCATTTTATTTGTTTTAAGTACGGTTTTACTTCCACAGTTTGAAGCTCTGTACTTATCCTTTGGAAACAAGCAGTCTTCGTTTATCCTCTTATTTATGCAGGCGATGTCGTTCTTTCCTTTTGTGTTACCTGCAGTCATCAGTATGCCAATCATCCTGTATTTGTTTTATGTGATTTACATTAAAAAATTGCCTCCAGTAGTTCAAATGCAGCTTTTTATGAGAGTTCCCGTTATCCGAACGTTCACACGGCTATTTAACTCGTACTTTTTTTCTGTTCATATGAGCAATTTACTAAATGGTGGTTTATCTATTTATGAATGCTTTGCTCTTTTTCAAAAGCAAGAGCATCATCCGTTTTTTCAAGTGGAAGCTTTTGCTTTTACAGATCAGCTTTCCTCAGGAATGCGACTAGATCATATCATTTCAGGTAAATCTCATTATGAAAAAGACTTGGCTCACGTTATTGTGCATGGCCAGCAGAACGGTGAGCTTTCTCAAGAACTGTATGATTACAGTCTATTTATGATGGAAAGAATGGAACAATTTATTTTTTGTATTTTAAAATATGTACAGCCGCTTACATTTTTATTCATCGGAATTGTCATTCTGCTTATGTATATGTCCGTTATGCTTCCGATGTTAGAAGTGATGTCGAGCTTGTAGAAAGGTGAAAGAGTATGATTCTAAAAGGTGATAAAGGATTTACCCTTATTGAAATGCTCATTGTTATGCTCGTTATTACCGTGCTTTTGCTCATTATGATTCCAAATGTATTAAAGCATAATACGGTTATTAACAACAAAGGCTGCTCAGCTCTTGTCAAAACCGTAGAGGCTGAGGTACAAGTATACGAACTTGAAAATGGCGAAAAACCAAGTCTAGAAGAGCTTGAAGCAGGAGGCTACTTAAAAGAAGGCACCGTGTGTCCAAATGGCCAAGCTATTCAAATTGACGGTACCGGAAAGGTTACAGCTAGTGGTTCTTCTTAAGCAAAAAGGGTTTACCCTCATTGAGATGCTGATGGTTTTATTTATTGTGCAAGTGATGATGTTTTCCATTATTGTAGCTATTCGACCGCTTGTGGAATATTACAAAATCACACTATTCTTGCGACAGCTGCAAAGCGACACGTTTTATGTGCAGCAGACAGCCATGAACCGAGAATCTCCAATTAAAATTAACTTCGCACCGAAGGGAACAGAATATATTATTTCTGATTCTCGTGCCGTTCTTTATAAGCGCGCCTATGACTCCACCATTCATATCACATTTGGAAGCGGCAATTCCACGATACAATACAACAAAAACGGCAATATTTCTCAAGCAAAGACCATTTTTATCAGCAATCAAAAATTTAAATATAAAGTTACTTTTCAAATAGGCAGAGGGCGTTTTTATGTGGACAAGATGTAAGGGTCAGCAGGGCTACACCTTGTTAGAAATGCTTGTTTCATTTAGTATGCTTTTACTCCTAACCGGTACAATTATTCCTTTGTATGTTCAGATGAAGGAAGCAGAAAAGAAGCAATATGTTTCGTATCAAGCTGATGCTATCTTGCACGAAGAGCTATTGAAATATAAATATGAAGCAGGATATAAACGGCGAGAAAAAATCGTAAAAGAAAACGTTGCGTTTTATCTGAAGTGGGACGGAGAAAGTGCTCAAAAGCTTTGTGTAGAATGGACAGATTCCGCTGAGAAAATGAAAAAGAAGTGTGATGTGATGTTGAAGTGAAAAGGGAAAAAGGTTTTACGCTTATAGAGATGTTAGTCAGTTTTACTCTTTTTTTGATCATTGTTTCATTTTTCCCCATTATCATTCCGCTAGCTAAGCAAACATATAATCCGGACTTTAGTATGAATGAAATGGAGTGGGAAATCTTTGTAAATCAACTTGCGATGGAATATCGAGAAGCAAAAGAAGTGGGAATTCATGCGACTACGCTTACGTTGAAAATGGAAAATAATCAGATCATCACTTATGAACGCTACGAAGACAAGATAAGAAGACGAGTGGATGAAAGTGGTCATGAAGTTGTGCTGCAGCACATTAAGAATATTATGTATGAACAGCAAAAAGAAAGGCTGTTGATTCGTTCAACAGACGGTGTTAACAAAGTTAGAGAAGAAACCATTACGACGTTTTTGATGTTTGCTTATGAAACATAATGAGCAAGGATTTATTCTCCCGGTTGTTTTGGCATTTTGTGCGCTTTTTCTTCTGTTAGTAGCTCAGCAAACCACTTATTTTGTGACGAAAAGTTCATTTTATCAAGAAGTAGAGCAGAAAAATCGTCTGCAGCATCTTTTAGAAAACGCGGTTGTACATGTAAAAAAAGAAATAAAAGAACGTAATAAATCTCCATTTGCATCTTTAGTATTAGAAACTGGTACGGTTTCATACGAAGTAGTAAGTGAAGATGAACAGATGATTATTCTAAAAATAAAGTGTCAAACATTGCAAGGAAGAGCATTGACGGAAACGGCATATATTCAAAAAAAGGATCAGCACATTGTAAAGTGGACGGATTAAGTCTCTTTCTCTCCGGATATAATAGTGCTGAGGAGATGATTATATGAAAACGAATGATTATGTAAAATATATGACTCAGCAATTTGTACAATATATGGATCAGCCAAAAGAAGAGAGGAAAACGAAAAAGATTCAAAAAAAAGAAGAGCGAGCACCTTTTGCAAACAGATGGTTTGGAATGATTCCGCTGTCGTTTATGCTGTGGTATCGAAAGAAAAAAGAAAGATGAGCATATCATATGCTCATCTTTTTTTTAACCGGCTTGTGTTTTGTTAAATTGAAGAGACATCGTTTCAGGCGATATGTAAAATAAGCCACCGTTTATAAACTTAAACAAGATAGTCGGCTCGTACAGTTCTTGAAGCGCTGTTTTTTCGGTCATATATATTTCTGGCAGCTCTTCTGCTGTTTCGTAAAAATGATCAAGAAGCGCTAAGTCTTCATACCATCTCTCTTGAGCTTTTTCAGCCCATTCAGTTGGCTGAGTTTTAACATAGTCAGTCACATATGATGTGAGTCGTGCGATGGCACTTTTAGGTTTAATAAAAGGTGAGAGAGTAAAGCAATAGTCTGAGATTTTAGATGACAGATTTTGATTAATGATTAATTCGTGAAATGATTCAATAATTTGTCCATTGATTAAATTAATGCCAAGCGACAAGAGCTCATCTTTTTTACGATCGCATTTGTACGAGACTTTAATATTTAATGCAAGCCAAGGGTGCAAAGGCTGATTCGTTGGCTGAGCTGATGCAACTTGTTCATACAAGTGAATAAACCCGCCTAGTTTTTGAGTAGAAGCGAAAATTTGGTGCAGTCTAGGTGAACCGAAATGAATTCGTTCTCCTTGAACGGAATCGTCTTCAAATGCTGGGTCTGTAATGAAAGTGAGCGAAGCAGGAGTTGCTTCTCCTCCCGTCTTTTCGATATAGTGCCAATAAAATGGACGATTCATCAATTCTTTATCGAGTTCAATCGTTAATTGAACCGTCAGGTAAGACGATGTTTCTGTGACAATAGAACAATTATTAGCTAGAAAATAACGCTTTAAAAATTGATGAATATCAGTTTGCTGCATGCTGATCCTCCTCGCTGTCTTCGTATTGAATAATAGACGTCAAGTTCTCCATTTTGATTTTTATTTCTCCTTCACTCCGTGAATGAAATAAAATATCCTGAATATGCTCTTCGATATTTTTTAAATCAAGCTTTGTTAAAATATCATCTAGCTCTCCAACAACTCGTTCAAAAAGGTTTATTTTTTCGTACAGTAATTTTAAAATATGTTCTTCGACCGTATGTTGAATGGCTAAATTGTAAATGTGAACATCATGTTTTTGACCTAAACGATGGACCCTTCCAATTCGCTGTTCTAGACGCATTGGATTCCACGGTAGATCATAGTTAATGATATGATGACAAAACTGAAGGTTGATTCCTTCTCCGCCTGCTTCAGTGGCAATAAATACTTGCGCGTGGCTTTCAAAAAGCTGCTTCATCCAGTCTTTTTTACCTCGCTTAAATCCGCCTCTAAAAGGTACAGAGGTAATTCCATGCTGTTTTAAATACCACTGTAAATACAGTTGAGTTGCTCGGTACTCAGTAAAAATAATGACTTTATCATCAATTTTCTGAACGAGCTCTAGCACTTTTTCTGCTTTTGCATTTTGCGGCACTTGCTGAAGTAGTTCCATTAACGGCGTAATCATATGTTCCGTTAATGCGCTGTTTTGATCTTCCTGACGTTCCAGCATGTTTTTTAATGTCATATACACCGCTTCGCGGCTGCTGCAGGCCTCTCGCTGCAGGGTTAAAATTGAAAAAGCGCTTGAAGGGTGGAGTCCGTTTCCTTTAAAAGATGTAATCGCATCGTACAGCTCCCGTTCTTTTGGCGAGAATTCAACAGGAATGGTTTGAACAATTCGCTTCGTCCATTCGATACCCGTATCGTGGCGGCGATTTCGAATCATAACTTTGTTAACAAGCTCTTTTAAGTGTTCATCGTTTTGCAAAGAGCGTTTTTTAGCGGAAAATAATTCTTCGAAATAGTCTTTATTACCGAGATGGCCAGGCTTTAAAAGAGAGACTAAGTTAAAAATTTCTTCAATTCGATTTTGAATCGGTGTTGCGGTTAGCAACAGACAAAATTTCTTTTTTAGACTTTGCACAAATTCATAGTTTTTTGTTTTGTTGTTTTTAAGTTTATGAGCTTCATCAATGATAATGAGGTCGTAGTCTTGTTCTAGCACAATTTCTCGATGAGGAGAACGTTTTGCTGTATCAATTGAAGACACAACGATGTCGCACTGATCCCACACATATGATTTTCTTTGAGGGACTGCGGGAATATAAAATTTTTGATTCAATTCTATAGCCCACTGTGAAACAAGCGAAGCTGGAACTAAAATGAGAACTTTTTTAACAAGTCCGCGAATCATATATTCCTTCAAAATTAACCCTGCTTCAATCGTTTTTCCCAGTCCTACTTCATCTGCTAAAATGGCTTTCCCATTCATTGTTTCAACTACTTGTTTGGCCACTTCGAGCTGATGAGGAAGCGGAGTTAAATCAGCTAGATGTTTTGGGCTTTGCAGTCCTTCAAATTCTGAGATAAGCGTTTGGTCTTCTATTTCATAGGCAAGTTTATACAAATCCCATGCAGACCAAGGGCCGTCTTGCTCCAATTTAGTTGAGAAGGCTGCTTCCCATGTTTCATCGATGTTTAATTTCACTTTCATGATAAAAATGCTCCTTTGTAAAAAATTTTTATTGAACAAATGATAAGAATCAGGTAGGATAAAAATATATTTAGAAAATTTGAAAAAGAAAATAGATTAGCACTTTACAAATGATTGTGTGAATAAAGATAGATACATCTTTCAGTAGTATGCCCAACTTTACCAACTTTATAGAAGCGAATGACGACACGGGGAGAGACTACTTGAATGTAGCGCCGAAGGAGCAAGCAATAAAATTGTGAATCTCTCAGGCAAAAAGACTCTTGTTTGACGCAGCTCTGGAGAGTGTCTATGCGTTTATAGACCACCCACGAGGCAAACCTATTCGTTTATAGGTAAACTTTCAGGTGAAAAGGACAGAGACTTCCTACTAAATACAGTAGGGGGTTTTCTGTCCTTTTTTGTTTGGATACATAGTGATCCCCACACTATTTGAAAACTCCCCGTTATGAAAAGTTTCACGTGAAAAAGAGGAGGACATAAATATGACAACAGAATTACACAAAACGCCGCTTTATGATACCTATCAAAAATATGGTGCCAAAACAATTGATTTTGGCGGATGGGCTCTTCCCGTTCAATTTTCTTCTATTAAAGAAGAGCATGAAGCTGTACGTACAAAGGCAGGCCTTTTTGATGTCTCTCATATGGGAGAAATTCTTGTAACAGGAGCTGATAGCTTAGCTTTTCTTCAGCACACGATGACAAATGACGTTTCTACCCTCGTAGATGGAAAAGCGCAGTATACGGCTATGTGTTATGAAGACGGAGGCACGGTAGATGATTTGCTGATTTATAAAAAAGCAGATCAAGAGTATTTGCTAGTCGTAAACGCTGCTAATATTCAAAAAGACTATGAGTGGCTGGTGTCTCACAAACAAGGAGATGTAACGCTCGTTAATCAATCTGGTGAAACTGCGCAGCTAGCTTTACAAGGTCCTGTAGCAGAAAAAGTTTTACAAACTTTAACGAACGAAAATTTATCTTTATTAAAGCCATTTACATTTGCTAATGATGTAGAAGTAGCGAATGTAAAAGCTCTCGTTTCACGTACTGGGTACACCGGGGAAGATGGCTTTGAAATTTATTGTTCTTCAGCTGACGCCGCTCACTTGTGGACGGCTATCTTAGAAGCAGGCAGTGATGAAGGTGTGTTGCCTTGCGGATTAGGAGCTCGCGATACGCTTCGTTTTGAAGCTACTTTGGCTTTATATGGCCAAGAGCTTTCAAAAGATATTACGCCCATTGAAGCTCGAATTGGATTTGCAGTAAAGACGAACAAAGACAGCTTTATTGGAAAAGAAGTGTTAAAAGAACAGCGTGAAAGCGGGGCACCTCGTAAGCTGGTAGGAATTGAAATGATTGATAAAGGTATACCAAGACACGGTTACGAAGTATTTGCAGATGAAGAACAAATTGGATTTGTGACAACAGGTACACAGTCACCGACATTAAAGAAAAACATCGGTCTAGCACTATTGTCAGCAGAGTATACAGAGCTTGGTCAAGAAGTGGAAGTGCAGGTTCGGAAAAAACGCTTAAAAGCAAAAGTAGTTTCAACACCTTTTTATAAACGTTCAAAGTAAGCTTTGGGGAGGAATTTAACATGTTACATCGCTATTTACCAATGACAGAACAAGATCAGCAGCAAATGTTAGCAGCAATTGGTGTTTCATCTGTTGAGGATTTATTTTCAGATATTCCGCAGCGCGTTCGTTTTCAAGGAGAATACAATATTAAAAAAGCGGCTTCAGAGCCTCAGCTGTTAAAAGAATTAAATAGTATGGCTGCTAAAAATGCTCATTTAAAAGACTATGCTTCTTTTTTAGGAGCAGGAGTTTACGATCATTACATGCCGGTTATTGTTGATCATGTTATTTCTCGTTCGGAATTTTATACGGCCTATACTCCGTATCAACCAGAAATTTCTCAAGGAGAACTTCAGGCCATCTTTGAATTTCAAACAATGATTTGTGAGTTAACGGGGATGGACGTGGCTAATTCTTCTATGTATGACGGAGGAACTGCTTTAGCAGAAGCCGCTATGCTCAGTGCAGGTCAAACAAAAAAGAAAAAAGTACTTGTCTCTGCGGCTGTTCACCCTGAGTCAAAAGATGTGTTAAAAACGTATGCGAAGGGTCAATACATTGAAGTGGTAGAAATCCCTGCAGCAGACGGAGTAACAGATATGATTGCGTTAGAAAAAGAGATGGGGAGTGACGTGGCAGCTGTTATTGTCCAGTATCCAAATTTCTACGGACAAATCGAGCCGTTAAAAGAAATTGAAGAAATTACCCATCAAGAAAAATGCATGTTTGTGGTTTCAAGCAATCCTTTATCATTAGGTTTACTTACGCCTCCTGGAGAATTCGGAGCTGATATTGTCATTGGAGATGCACAGCCATTTGGTATTCCAAGTCAATTTGGAGGCCCGCACTGCGGATACTTTGCAACTACGTCTAAGCTTATGCGAAAAATCCCAGGACGATTAGTAGGGCAAACAGTAGATGAAAACGGTAAGCGAGGGTTTGTTTTAACCCTTCAAGCACGTGAACAGCATATACGCCGCGATAAAGCGACTTCTAACATTTGTTCAAATCAAGCGTTAAATGCTTTAGCGGCATCAGTTGCCATGACAGCTTTAGGCAAGCAAGGTGTAAAAGAAATGGCGCTGCAAAATTTATCAAAAGCGCATTATGCATATGAAGAGTTAAAGGCAAAAGGGGTAAATGTAGCATATGAAGGACCGTTTTTTAATGAATTAGTCGTGAAGCTTCCTGTTTCGGTAACAGAAGCAAACAGTCAGTTATTAGCTTCAAAAATAATTGGCGGTTATGATCTTAGCCGTGATAACCAAGAGCTTGAAAATCACATGCTGCTTGCTTTTACAGAGCTCCGTACAAAAGAGGAAATTGACCAACTTGTAAATGAATTGGGGGATCTTCATGCTTAATCAAAATCAATCACTTATTTTTGAAAGCAGTAAAGAAGGACGAATCGGCTATTCATTGCCTGAGTTAGATGTGCCAAAAGTTAATGCTGAAGAACTGCTTGGAAAAGCGTATGTGCGTACCGAAGCGCCTGAGCTTCCTGAAGTATCAGAACTCGATATTATGCGTCATTACACCGCGCTTTCAAAACGAAATCACGGAGTGGATTCAGGATTTTATCCGCTTGGTTCATGTACGATGAAATATAATCCAAAAGTGAACGAACAAGCAGCACGCATTGCTGGTTTTGCGCACATCCATCCGCTTCAAGATGAGCAAACGGTTCAAGGTGCTCTCGAACTTTTATATGATTTACAAGAGCATTTAACAGAAATCACAGGAATGGATGAAGTAACGCTTCAGCCAGCAGCAGGTGCTCACGGCGAGTGGACCGGGCTTATGATGATTCGTGCCTATCACGAAGCAAATGGTGAGACGCAGCGAACAAAAGTCATTGTTCCAGACTCAGCTCACGGAACGAACCCGGCTTCGGCAACAGTTGCGGGATTTGAAACGGTAACGGTAAAATCAAACGAACATGGTTTAGTGGACTTAGAGGATTTACGCCGCGTAGTAGGAGAAGATACAGCCGCTTTAATGTTAACAAACCCAAATACGCTAGGGTTATTTGAAGAAGATATTTTAGAAATGGCTGAAATTGTTCACGCAGCAGGTGGAAAGCTTTATTATGACGGTGCAAATTTAAACGCAGTATTAAGTAAAGCCCGTCCTGGAGATATGGGGTTTGACGTGGTTCATTTAAACCTTCATAAAACGTTTACAGGCCCTCATGGAGGAGGCGGTCCTGGTTCTGGTCCGGTAGGGGTAAAAGCAGATTTAATTCCTTATTTGCCTAAACCAGTGCTTGTGAAAACAGAACAAGGCTATCACTTTGACTATAACCGTCCTCAGTCAATTGGACGCGTAAAGCCGTTTTACGGAAACTTCGGCATCAACGTTCGCGCTTATACGTATATTCGTTCAATGGGTCCAGACGGCTTAAAAGCCGTAACAGAAAATGCTGTGTTAAATGCCAACTATATGATGCGTCGTTTAGCAGAGCACTATGAGCTGCCGTTTGACCGTCACTGTAAGCACGAATTTGTTTTATCAGGAAAACGTCAGAAAAAGCTTGGCGTACGCACATTGGATATCGCGAAACGACTGCTTGATTTTGGCTATCATCCGCCGACGATCTACTTCCCGCTTATCGTAGAAGAGTGCATGATGATCGAACCAACGGAAACAGAGTCGAAAGAAACGCTAGATGCGTTTATCGATGCGATGATTCAAATTGCAAAAGAAGCAGAAGAAACGCCTGAAGTCGTACAGGAAGCTCCCCATACAACGGTTGTGAAGCGCCTTGACGAAACGCTGGCAGCGAGAAAGCCAGTGCTTCGTTATCAGAAAGAACAGGCTGTTCAAAACGTCTAACAAAAAACCTCGCCCAAAGGCGAGGTTTTTCTATATACATACCATTATTTTTTCTTTTTCACTTTACCGTTCCACATTTTGAAGCCGCCTTTTAAATCATAGATTTCTTGAACACCGTGGCGACGAAGCATTTGTGCTGCGCGTCCTGTGCGCATTCCGCTTTGACAATAGATGTAGACAGGCTGATCTGGACGAAATTCTTTAATGCGCATACGGAACTGTGACAGAGGAATATTTCGTGCGCCTAAAATATGTCCGTTTTCGAATTCATTCGGTTCACGAATATCAACTAGCTGTGCCTTGCGGTAGCCGCTGCGGAATTCTTCTTCAGTTAACGTTTTCATAATGCGACGTTGGACAAAGAACATAACGACAGAGTATATGATGATTACTCCAAGTAAAATGAGTACTGCTGTAATTGCTGACATGCTGATTCTTCCTTTCTTCGACAAAATCCATACTCTTATTATATAAGTGAATGAAATTAGAAGTAAAGCGATTTTGCCTTGAATCTAGCGGATTTCTTCCCGGAAATGAAAAAACTACCACATTTGAATTCACAGTTTTATGTTGCTCTTTGCTTTTCCTTAGCTCAATCTTTTGGTAGACTAAAAAACGGATTTATTTTTTATATTACATATAGCTGAGGATGAGGTAGATGAAAGCAAAGTGGAGATTTATTGATTCCAACAACCGTTCGCCTTATTACAATATGGCGTTAGATGAAGCGTTATTAGAATGGCATAGTAAAGGAGAAATTCCACCTACGATTCGTTTTTACGGATGGAACCCTCCAACGCTGTCAATCGGTTATTTTCAAAAAGCTGAAAAAGAAATTAACTTTGATAAAGTAAAAGAATTAGGACTAGGCTTTGTAAGACGTCCAACGGGCGGCAGGGGCGTGCTTCACGATGAAGAGCTTACTTACAGCGTCATTGTATCTGAAGAGTATCCTAACATGCCTAAGACAGTTACAGAGGCATACCGCGTAATCTCTGAAGGTTTACTGGAAGGATTTCGTTCGTTAGGGCTCGAGGCTTATTTTGCTATTCCTCGTTCAGAAGAAGAAAAAAATAGCTTAAAAAACCCTCGTTCGTCCGTGTGCTTTGATGCTCCTTCTTGGTATGAACTAGTTGTAGAGGGCCGCAAGATTGCTGGAAGTGCCCAAACTAGACAAAAAGGAGTTATTCTACAGCACGGCTCTATTCTGTTAGAGATTGATGAAGATAAATTATTCAGCGTGTTTAATTATCCAAATGATCGCGTGAAAGAAAGAATGCAGCGCGCATTTCGTTCTAAAGCGGTAGCCATCAATGCAATTGCGGGCCGCAAAATCTCTATTGAAGAAGCAAAAGAAGCGTTTTATAAAGGATTTGCTTCTGCTCTTGATATTGATTTAGAACCGTATACACTGTCTGAAGAAGAGGAAGCATATGTAGAAGAACTAGCGCGCACAAAGTACGGATCGGATGAATGGAACTTTAAGCGCTAAACGGATGCCCATGGGAAATAGATAAAAGTGCAACTTCTTATAAGTTGCACTTTTTATTGGGATTTTTAGAAACAATGCTTGGCTAATAGAATACATAGGGAAGAAAAGTCAAACACTTTTTTTACGAAAAAAAAAATATTTCACTTGACACCCTTCTATATGTAGATGTTTGGAGAAGTGTCAAATACTATATATTGAATTCGTCCAAGCCGTGTGGTAAGTTATTGATAGTTGATTGAAAAACTCTATTTCCTTTAAAAGGAAATAGAGTTAATAAATTTATAGATGTTCGATAGGTAAGGAGTTGTGAGAATGACTGTTTTGTTAAATCAAAAAGTGAATATGAATGTTGAAAAGCTCAATTCAGATATTGAACGCTTTCCGCAAGTACATCCGATTACACCGGATATGAAGTTGACTCATAAAGGTGTTTCAAGATTGGTAATGTTAGACCGCTATGCGTTTAAAGATACGGAAAAATTAACGTTATCAGAAGGAGATTTTGTTGTTCTAACCGTAAAGGAAGATCCAAAATTTCCAGCACGAGGACTTGGCTATGTGGAAAGCATTAATTTTGAGCAAAAAACTGCTGTTGTCAAGGTAGAAGATGAGTTTAGAGGAGCTTTATCGCCTGAAGAAGCAGAAAACGGATTAATTACTCGTTCTTTAGATGTCATTGAAAAACCTCTAGAAGTCTTCTATGAGCAAATTGCAAAACGTAATGCAACAGGCTTAGCTTCTGTGGAAAAAACAGAAGAAAAGCGCAAAGAGTGGTTTGAAAAGTTCTATCAAGAGCTTGTTCAGCTAAACTTTGTACCAGCTGGCCGCGTTCTTTACGGTGCAGGTGCTGATACGGACGTAACGTACTTCAACTGTTATGTAATGCCTTATGTAAAAGATTCACGTGAAGGTATTTCAGAACACCGCAAACAAGTAATGGAAATCATGAGCCGTGGAGGCGGTGTTGGAACGAATGGTTCAACTCTTCGCCCGCGCAACACGCTGGCTCGCGGTGTAAACGGCAAATCATCTGGTTCGGTTTCATGGTTAGATGATATTGCTAAACTGACGCATCTTGTTGAGCAAGGTGGGTCGCGCAGGGGCGCCCAAATGATCATGCTTGCCGACTGGCATCCTGACATTGTAGAATTTATTATTTCTAAAATGCAAAACCCTCGCATTTTACGTTTCTTAATTGAAAACACAAATGACGAAATGATTAAAAAACATGCGCAAGATAAATTGAAGTTCACGCCGCTAACAGAGTCTGAAGAAGCGATGTACCAAGGAATCATTAACTATAAACAAATTCCGGGTCTTGGTGGATTCAGTGAAAAAATCATCAAAGATGCAGAAGAAAAGCTGCAAACAGGCGGAACGTACAGCGTTCATAACTCAGAGTTTTTAACAGGAGCAAACATTTCTGTATGCTTAACAAAAGATTTTATGGATGCTGTTGAAAACGACGGAGAATACGAACTTCGCTTCCCAGACGTAGAAAGCTATTCAAAAGAAGAAATGGCTAACTACAATGAAAACTGGCACGAAGTAGGCGATGTGCGCGAATGGGCAAAACAAGGAAACAAAGTTCGTACGTATCGTACTATCCGTGCAAAAGAGCTATGGAACTTAATTAATATTTGTGCAACGTACTCAGCTGAACCAGGCATTTTCTTCTTCGACAATGCTAATGACATGACAAATGCTCAAGCATATGGTCAGCACGTTGTTGCAACAAATCCATGTGGTGAATAGTTTGCCTCATGTAAAACATTGCGGAATAAAGCAGGAACCCTGAGATGGGAATCTGAACCGAAGGCTAAACGTAAAGGTTTAGTCAGGGGCAACGCATAGAAGCTGATCCTGTATAACAGACTATAATGCTTCCACGAGGCCGCAACGTTACAATTTTAAAGCTCCGAAAGAGTACTTGAAAGAAATGGCTGAATAATTGTAACGAAAACGTATGCTGAACTTACGTAAATATGAAGCGTAAGAGGTAGAGGATAAAAAGCCTTTACGATAACAAATTTGGAACAACCACTTGCACCATTCTCTGTTTGCAACTTAGCTGCTGTTAACTTAGCGCAAATGGCAGATAAAGAAACGAAAACTGTTAACTTTGAAAAGTTACGTCAAACGGTTGAAACAGGCGTTAGAATGCAAGATAACGTTATTGATGCAACTCCTTATTTCTTAGAAGAAAACCAAAAACAAGCGCTTGGCGAACGCCGCGTTGGCCTTGGTGTAATGGGTCTTCACGATCTTCTTATTTATTGTGAGACAGAGTACGGCTCTGACAAAGGCAATGAGTTAGTAGATAAAGTGTTTGAAACAATTGCAACGACAGCTTACCGCGCGTCTGTAGAGCTTGGAAAAGAAAAAGGAAGCTTCCCGTTCTTAGTGGGCGAAACAGATGCTGAAACGGCTTCTTTACGTGAAGCATTTACAAATACAGGCTTCATGAAAAAAATGCCTGAAGATATTCGTGAAAACATTAAAGAGAACGGTATCCGAAACTCTCATTTATTAACAGTAGCGCCAACAGGCAGTACTGGAACAATGGTTGGAGTATCAACGGGTCTTGAACCTTATTTCTCATTCTCATACTTCCGAAGCGGCCGTTTAGGTAAATTTATTGAAGTAAAAGCTGATATCGTTCAAGAGTATTTAGATCAGCATCCAGAAGCAGATCCAAACAACCTTCCTGAATGGTTCATTTCAGCTATGGAACTTGCACCACAAGCTCACGCGGACGTGCAATGTGTGATTCAGCGCTGGATTGACAGTTCAATTAGTAAAACAGTAAACGCTCCTCGTGGTTACACAGTAGAGCAAGTTCAAAAAGTGTACGAGCGTCTGTATAAAGGCGGAGCAAAAGGCGGTACGGTGTACGTAGACGGCAGCCGTGATGCACAAGTCTTAACGCTAAAAGCAGAAGAAAATACGTTTGATGAAGAAATTGAAGCGCCAAAAGAAGAAACGAAACCGCACGTTGTGTTAGTTGATACAATTAATGAAATTCGTTCAACTGATGTAACAATCGGTTCTGAAGTAGGTAATACTTGTCCGGTTTGCCGTCAAGGAACGGTAGAAGAAATGGGCGGATGCAACACATGTACAAACTGTGGTGCACAGCTGAAATGCGGCCTTTAATTTTTAATCATCATTGACTAGTAAAAGCTGACTCAAGTGAGTCGGCTTTTATTATGTATGAAAATGGGGCATAAATAAGAAGCGGGAACGAGCGGTTCTTGTATTTGAATAAGCATTGTAGTATGATTTTAATTGAATGTCTTTTATCCAGTTTTATCTTATGACATCGCTTTATTTACACGTTTTTTTCACATAGATTCTTAAACATGAACACGATATCACTATAAGAAACAGACATTTATGACTTATTATTAGCAATACATAATATTAATTGGGGGAGATTTCATGCCTACACCGAGTATGGAAGATTATATTGAACAAATATATATGCTAATTGAAGATAAAGGATACGCTCGAGTGTCTGATATTGCTGATGCATTGGCGGTTCACCCCTCATCTGTAACGAAGATGGTTCAAAAACTAGACAAAGATGAGTACTTAATTTATGAAAAATATCGAGGCCTTGTTTTAACAGCTAAGGGACAGAAGATTGGAAAGCGTCTTGTTTATCGCCACGAGCTTTTAGAGCAGCTGCTGCGCATCATTGGCGTAGATGAGAAAAATATTTATGATGACGTAGAAGGAATTGAACATCATTTAAGCTGGAATTCCATTGATCGCATTGGAGATTTAGTTCAATACTTTGAAGAAAATCATAACCGTATTCAAGATCTTCGCAATGTACAAAAACGAAATGAAGAAGAGCAAAAATTATAAGAAAAAAGCAGCGGCCAATAGCGTCACTGCTTTTTTCTTTTTATCATAACTTGTTGCTGAGTTGACTACAAATGTAGAGTGGGTAGTTTGGAGGAGAGGCTGTGTACGTCGACGGAGTGTTTTCAGGTGGCGGTATTAAAGGGCTTGTACTGATTGGCGCGTTACAAGCTCTAGAAGAAAAAGGCTTTATTTTTCGGCGGTTAGCCGGAACGAGTGCGGGTTCCATTATTTGTGCATTTGTAGCAGCCGGTTATACAAGTGAAGAAATTGTTGAAATGATGAATGAAATTGAGTTATCGTCTTTTTTAGATCAAAGAATGTCTTTTTTACCATCAAGCTTGACAAAATGGCTGTTTTTATATTGGAAAATGGGATTATATAAAGGAGAAAGGCTTGAGAAGTGGATTGCTGAGAAATTGCGGAGCAGAGGAATTCGTACATTTGCTGATTTGCCTGATCAGTCGCTGCGTATTATTGCTTCAGATTTGACCAACAGTACGATGCTTGTTCTTCCAGATGATTTGCCTAAATATCAAATCGACCCGAATCGCTTTTCTGTAGCAAGAGCCGTTCGAATGAGCTGCAGCATTCCATATTTTTTTGAGCCAGTTAAATTAAAATCTACCCCAAGCAGTTTAATAGTCGACGGGGGCGTGTTAAGCAACTTTCCAATTTTTCTATTTGATGATGATAAAAGTCTTAAGAAACGACCGGTAATTGGTGTGAAGTTGAGCCCGAAGGACGAAGAAAGAGAACGGAATAAAATTAAGAATGCCGTTGGTTTATTCAGTGCGCTTTTTGAGACGATGAAAGATGCGCACGATGCAAGACATATTTCAAAACGTCACGAAAAAAATATTATCTTTTTGCCTGTTAATCAAGTTTTTGCGACAGAATTTACCCTCACAGAAGAACGGAAGGAAGAGCTGATTGCGTTTGGTAAAAAGCGTACAAGGGCATTTTTGAAAAAATGGTGCTATTAAAAAAACAAGGAGGTTTTTCTCCTTGTTTTTTTAAAAGAATGCTCTATTTTTCTTTTTTCCTTTTTTACCTTCGATGACGGTCAAGTGTGAGTTGTTTTTCTTTTTCTTTAGCGGTTTCGTTGATTTGGATACCGGGCGCTTATTTGAGCTTCGGTACGTATGCATATCAACTTTGTTGCTTCCTCGCTCTTTTTCTTTTTGACGCAGTTTTGATTGTTTTACTGCGCGCACATAGCCTCTATCTTGACCTTTTGTCTGAGAAGGGCGGAGAATAAACCGATAAACTAAGTAAAACAAAATGATAAACAGAAAAATATAACCTGCTTGACGTAATAAAACAGCTGGATCTGTAATCAACGTAAATGCAAAGCCAATGACTCCTAACCCGATTAGACCATATACAAGTGGTTTCACGAATGGACGTCTCATTTTGTTCACCTCCTAAAATAGTAAAAAAAGAAAGCAAAACGGTGTGGATTAGACAACTTGTTCGTCAGTGGTAGAAGAAAGTTCATTTTCAACGCGTAAAAGTTCTTTAAATGAAGCAATCGCAACTTCAACTTGATCATCTTTTGGTTCTTTGGTTGTTAAAAGCTGAAGCCATAAACCGGGATAACCTAAAAAGCGAAGAAGAGGGACATGACGAACTTTATTGGTTAACTGTAACACTTCAAATGATAAACCAAGGACAACTGGAATTAATGCAAGGCGATCCACAATTCGTAACCAAAGAGGATCCGTTGGAACAAGTAGGTAGACAAACATTCCTACAACTACGGTAAAGAGGATAAAGCTACTTCCGCAGCGATAATGAAGTCGAGATTGTGCTTGCACGGCTTCTACCGTAAGTTCAGCATTGTTTTCATATGCATTAATGACCTTGTGTTCTGCTCCATGATATTGAAACACCCGTTTAATAAGTGGCGTTTGTGAAATCACATAAATATAGCCAAGAAGCAATAATAGTTTAAATACTCCTTCAATAAAAACCTGAGCTACACTTGAAGTGAAAACAGGACGTGTCAATTGTGCTAAAAACACAGGAATCAATGTAAATAGTACTTTCCCGAAAAGAAAGGATATTACACCAATAGTTGCAACGCCAAATATTAAAGATAGTTTTGATTCTTTTTTCTCTTTTTGTTGTTCTGCTGCTACTTGAGCATCATCTTCTGGATTCACGTCATAGCGTTCAGAGGAAAAGTTCAAGTGCTGCGTACCGTTTGCACTGGCTTCAACAATAGCAGCAATTCCTCGTAAAAAAGGAATTTTTTTTAAAGCAGTGAGTACGGAATTTGATTTTCTTTTTGAATGAAAATAATCAATAGATTGATCTTTGCGGCGAATAGCCGTCACCATCATACGTTTGCCACCGAACATGACGCCTTCTATAACGGCTTGACCACCATACGCAGGTTTTTGTAATTTAGACATTTCAGGCACCAACCTAACTTAACTAGACTAGACTTCTTAGTATTTTATATTCTACAGCAAAATCAAATAAACCTCTAGGCGGATGCATGTTATCTAGTTTAGCCAATATTTTTCATCTCCACACCCTTGTTATGAATTTTTTTCCTTTCACTTATAAAATTTGTTTATGAAACTCTGTGCCAAGTAGTTTTAAAATGTCTCTGCGATATCAGGCTTCCTTCTTGCGTATAGGAAGAGTAATAAACGTAAAAACTTAGAAATGAGAAAAAAGTTCATACTACATCAAGAGGTGATTAATATGTCAGAACCTAAAGAACAGCATGAAAAAAAACAGGATAACCACCCTACGCATAAACAGGAAATGTCTTTTTTATTTAAAGCCGTCTTTATTTCCTTTTTTGGAGGGGTTTTCTGGAGCTTTATTGGCTATTTAAATTATCTGTTCAGCTTTAGTGTTATCAATCCAAATATGCTTTTAGATCCATGGGCATTAGGTGATTGGAAAGATAAAGGAATAGGTGTTATCGTCAGTATTTTTCTTATAGGGGTATTATCTATTGTTGTCGGGTTGTTATACTACGTCCTATTAAAGAAGTTTAAAACAATTTGGATAGGTTTTGCTTACGGCTTATTATGGTGGGCAATTGTATTCATTGTTTTGAATCCGCTCTTTCCCAACTTAAAAACAATTGGAGAGCTTCCAGCTAACACGATTATTTCATCCCTCTGTATTTATATTTTATATGGTGTATTCATCGGATATTCCATTTCTTTTGAAGCTGCAGAGCTTCAAACAAAAGATGAATCTACAGATTTTCAAACGGCGAATAAGTAGTGTGAATGTTCCAACGTATGCTAATATATTCTATATAATGATTTAAAAAGAAAAATAAAGTGCAAATTCACATAAGTGAGCTGCATAGAGGGTTCGTAGTAGGGGAGAGTGTTGAATTAAGATGAATAAGATTTTAGTAATAAACGGTCCTAATTTAAATCGTTTAGGCGTACGCGAACCAGCGGTATATGGGACAGATAATCTTCAAAATCTTGAAGAGAAGCTTCAGCGAGCAGGCAGAGACCATGGGGTAGAAGTTGAGTGCGTACAGTCTAATCACGAAGGTGTAATTATCGACTGGATTCATGAAGCGGATGAGAAATTTGATGGAATTATGATCAATCCTGGTGCTTTTACTCACTACAGTTATGCCATTCGAGATGCGATTGCCAGTATATCTGTTCCTGTTATTGAAGTGCATATTTCGAACGTACATAAGCGTGAAGAGTTTCGCCACCATTCGGTGACGGCACCTGTTACACATGGTCAAATTGTCGGGTTAGGTTTATACGGATACGAGCTTGCCCTGCAGGCACTTTTACAATTAAGGGGGAAATAAAATGAAAATCGAAAAACTACGCGAACAGTTTTCAAAGTTGAATGTGGACGGTGTTGTAATTACAAGTGAATATAACAGACGCTATATGACCAATTTTACAGGGTCTGCTGGTGTCGTTATCATTTCTGAAGACAAAGCGGCATTTGTAACAGATTTTCGTTATGTTGAACAAGCAACTAGTCAAACAGAAGGTTTTGATATCGTTCAGCACAAGGGTCCTATTGTAGAAGAAGTAGCGAATGTAGTGAAACAATTTGGAATTAAAAAGCTTGGTTTTGAACAGAATTATGTTACATATGGACAGCATCAATTATTTGATAAGCATATCGGCGCGGAACTTGTTCCAATCTCGCACGCAATCGAAAACTTACGCTTGATAAAGAGTGACTCAGAGATTAAGATATTAAAGGAAGCTGCAAAAATAGCAGATGCAGCATATGAACATATTTTAACCTTTGTTCGTCCTGGTTTAACAGAGCTTCAAGTATCTAATGAACTGGAGTTCTTTATGAGAAAACAAGGCGCAACATCTTCATCCTTTGATACAATTGTTGCTTCAGGGCATCGCGGGGCTTTACCGCATGGTGTTGCTTCTGAAAAAGTAATTGAAAAAGGGGAACTTGTAACGCTTGATTTTGGCGCATACTATAATGGTTACTGTTCAGATATCACACGAACATTTGCCGTCGGTGAAGTAAGTGATAAGCTAAAAGAAATTTATAATGTCGTACTGCAAGCGCAGCTTAATGGAATGAGCGGCATTAAAGCAGGTATGACGGGTAAAGAAGCAGATGCGTTAACGCGTGATTATATTACAGAACACGGATACGGCCAGTATTTTGGACATTCGACCGGTCACGGCGTAGGGTTAGAAGTACATGAAGGCCCATCACTTTCTGTGAAATCTACAGATGTACTGCAGCCAGGTATGATTGTAACCGTTGAACCAGGTATTTACATACCAGACTTAGGGGGCGTTCGTATTGAAGATGATACGATCGTCACAGCAGAAGGTAATGAGGCATTATCGCACTCATCAAAAGAGTTCATTATTTTATAAAATGTAGGAGGATTTCTTCATGATTTCAGTAAATGATTTTCGTACAGGTTTGACAGTAGAAGTAGACGGAGGTATTTGGCGTGTAATGGATTTCCAACACGTAAAGCCTGGTAAAGGCGCTGCATTCGTTCGCTCAAAACTACGTAACCTTCGTACAGGAGCTGTGCAAGAAAAAACGTTCCGTGCAGGTGAAAAAGTAGGAAAAGCACAAATTGATAACCGTAAAATGCAATATCTATATGCAAGCGGCGATCAGCACGTATTCATGGACAACCAGTCTTATGAGCAATTAGAGCTTCCGGCAAGTGCAATTGAATATGAGCTAAAATTCTTGAAAGAGAATATGGAAGTAGCAATTATGATGTACCAAGGTGAGACATTAGGTGTTGAACTTCCAAACACAGTTGAGCTTAAAGTAACAGAAACTGAACCTGGTATTAAAGGTGACACAGCTTCTGGCGGTACAAAACCGGCAACTGTTGAAACTGGCTTAACAGTAAACGTTCCGTTCTTCGTAAACGAAGGCGATGTATTAATTATCAACACAACAGACAGCAGCTACGTATCACGCGCGTAATTGGAGCGTGTAAGCAAGCTGAAAACATACAAAAAAGGCAGAGAATCATTCTCTGCCTTTTTTGTATGTTTTTTTGTGCTAACTCTTCCTTATTTTGCATAGGTTGTACTAAACAACGCAGAGATATAGGAGGGGCTTATGAAGCAGTGGTTGGATCATTTAAACGGTACGGTATTAACGATGGCGTGCCTTCGATTTATTTCTTCATTTATTGAGTTTATTGCCGCTATTTTAATTGTCACAAACAATGATGTGAAAAAAGCGTTAATGATTAATGGAATGTTAGCGCTTGTTGGTCCGATTGTAATGGTGAGTTCTTTTACTATAGGTTTAGTGTCCGTAGCCGATCAATTATCTTTTGGGAAATTAATCATGATTGTAGTAGGAGTGCTCTTCATTTTAATCGGCGTTTTTAAATAAAAGGTAGGCATAAAATGGTCAAGCTTATAATACATTGAAGTGAGTTCAAATATGAGGGGATGAATATGTTAAACGAAATACTTGCAATCTTTCCGCCTAATTTAAAAAAGACTGTTGAATTTTATGTTACAAACCATTCTCATGTACTAGAAGAAATTCGAGTGCGCATAGGAAGACCTGTCGAATTTACAATCAACAATCAGCCATATTTCGAATCGTATCTTCCCAGTGCAGAAGATGCTTTATTTATCTTAAATAAATTAAGCCAGTTTTCGATTTATATGATTGAAGAAGAATTGAAAAAAGGATATGTCACCATTGAAGGCGGGCACCGGGTTGGGCTAGCGGGAAAAGTTGTAACGGAAAATGGACAGGTTCGTGTGATTCGAGATGTATCATCCTTTAATATCCGGATTGCTAAACAAAAGATTGGTATTTCGAATCAGCTTATTCCTTTTTTATACAATCGCTATTGGCAAAGTACGGTCATTATAGGACCTCCTCAGACAGGAAAAACAACCATGATTCGCGATTTAGCCAGAGTAATAAGTACTGGCATAGAGCGCTCTAAGATTCCTCCGTTTAAAGTGGGAATTGTAGATGAACGATCAGAAATTGCTGGGGCTGTTAAAGGGGTTCCTCAGCATACATTCGGATCTAGAATGGATTTATTAGACAGCTGTCCGAAAGCTGAAGGCATGATGATGATGATTCGCTCCATGAGCCCCGATGTGCTGATTGTGGATGAAGTGGGAAGTGAAGAAGATTGTAAGGCCGTACTTGAAGCGGTTAATGCTGGCGTTCGTGTCATTATGACTGTTCATGGCTATGACATTGACGATTTAATGAAGCGTCCCACTTTGCAAGCTTTAATGAAACTTCACGTATTCAAAAGGTATGTTGTGCTATCGAACAGCCGAGGTCCTGGAACACTTCAGGCTATCTACGATGAGCACTATAATTCCATGAAAACGTCCGCTGAAAAGTCGCTTATTGAAAATAGTAAAGGGTGATGGTGTATGAAACTGTTTGGTGCCATCTTTATCTTATTTGCTTCCACTTACACAGGATTTGAGTTTGCAAAGCAGCTTAGTGCAAGACCTAGGCAGCTCAGGCAATTAAAAACGGCTCTGAGGTCGTTAGAAGCAGAAATTATGTACAGCAATCGGCCTCTTCAAGAAGTTGCTCATTTGTTATCTCTACAGCTTCCTAATCCTTTGGCTTCTTTATTTAATGAGTTTTCAATGAAATTAAAAGAAGGTACTGAAAGTGTCAAGGAAGCTTGGGAAAAGACGTTGGACCAATTTTGGAAACAAACCGCACTTAAAACGGGAGAGCTAGAAATCTTAAAACAATTTGGTGAAACGCTTGGTCAGCATGATCGTTATTCGCAGCAAAAGCATATCTTACTGACGCTGAATCATCTTGAACGCGAAGAACAAGATGCAGTTGATAAGCAGAATCGCTATGAAAAAATGGTTAAAAGTTTAGGCTTTCTATCTGGGTTGCTACTGGTCATTCTATTGATGTAGCGATAGAGGAGGATTGAATGTGGGAATTGATATGAACACCATTTTTCAGATTGCTGGGATTGGTATCGTCGTAGCTTTTTTAGTCACCGTACTCGAACAGATGGGAAAAAAAGATTACGCGAACTGGGTTACCCTCATCGGTTTTATTTATATTTTATTTATGGTTGCTTCGATTGTAGAGGACTTATTTCAAAAAATCAAATCGGTTTTTTTATTTCAAGGGTAGAGGGGTGAGTTGCCATTGAAATGCTTCAAATTGTGGGCTTAGGGTTAGTAGCTACGTTTTTGGCTCTTATTTTAAAAGAACATAAATCACCTATTGCTTTTTTACTTGTTGTATTCGTGGGATCCGTGATCTTTCTTTTTTTAATTGATCAAATCTACGAAATTATTAAGATGGTCGAGCGGCTGTCGATTAATGCCCACGTTAACATGATTTATGTGGAAACCATCTTGAAAATTATTGGTATTGCCTATATCGCCGAATTTGGTGCTCAAATTACGAAAGATGCAGGGCAAGGTGCCATTGCTTCTAAAATTGAACTAGGTGGAAAAGTGCTGATTCTCTCCATGGCAATTCCTATTTTAACGGTCATTATTGAAACGATTATTTCAATGCTGCCCAATTAATTTTACTTAATATGAGGTGACGAAATGAAGCGGTGGACGTTTAAAGTGAATATACTCGCTCTTCTTTTGTTCCTCTTTTTTTTCTTTCCAGAAAATGTACAAGCTTCCGAACCCCCGAAGCAGCAAGAACTTGTCAATGAACAAATTGATAAGCTCGGTATCGATGAAGTCAAACAGTTTTGGGACGATATTATTACCCAATACGGCGGCTTTTTACCCGAGAGTCAGAAGGGAAGTTTAGTCGATTTTTTAAAAGGAGAAAAAGAGTTCTCTCTTAAAGAATGGCTAGGAGGTCTTGTAAAGTTTTTATTTCACGAAGTATTAGCGAATGGAAAGCTCCTCGGTACGCTCATTATGCTAACGGTTTTTAGCGTGTTTTTGCAAACGCTCCAAAGTGCGTTTAATCAGCAAACCGTAAGTAAAGTAGCGTATGCGCTTGTATATATGGTTTTGATCATCATTGCTCTTAATAGTTTTCAAATTGCTATCTCTTATGCAACGGGAGCGATTGAGACTATGACTAAATTCATTTTAGCTCTGGTGCCGCTGCTGCTTGCCTTAATGGCATCATCAGGGGGAGTTGTATCGGCAGCCTTTTTTCATCCGATGATTTTGTTTTTAATGAACACAAGCGGCTTGCTTATTCAATACGTAGTGATGCCGCTGCTCTTTCTTTCAGCACTGCTTAGCATTGTGAGTACGATTTCAGATGAGCATAAGGTTACACAGCTTGCTCAGCTGTTGAGGAATATAAGTATTGGCGTGCTTGGAATATTCCTAACTGTTTTTTTAGGAGTGCTATCCGTTCAAGGGGCCACCTCAGCTGTTGCCGACGGTATTACAATTCGAACGGCAAAGTTTGTCACAGGGAACTTTATACCTGTTGTAGGACGTGTATTCACAGATGCGGCTGATACAGTCATCAGTGCCTCGCTTCTATTAAAGAATTCAGTAGGGATTGCTGGAGTAGCAGTCTTACTGTTAATCGTCGCGTTTCCGGCTATTAAAGTGTTAACGCTCGCTTTTATCTATAAGCTAGCAGCAGCTCTTCTTCAACCTATTGGAGGAGGACCGGTTATTTCCTGCTTGAGCATTATCAGCAAAAGCGTCATCTATATTTTCGCGGCGCTTGCGGTTGTCTCGCTTATGTTTTTCTTATGTTTAACGGTCATCATTACAGCGAGCAACGTCACAATGATGGTGAGGTGAAAAAATTGCAGGCCTTAACGACGTGGATTACTAATATCGTTCTTTTTATCTTATTAGCTACCATTATTAATTTACTGTTGCCCAATTCTAGTTTTCAAAAATATACAAAGCTGGTGGTTGGACTTCTTTTAATGCTGATTATTATTACACCCGTTTTTCAAATTTTCAAAGTGGATGTTAATCAAATGCTGAAATCACTTAGCTTATCATCTATTCGATCTGATCAGCAGATAGAAAATTCAATAGAAAATCAGAAAAAAGAAATACAAGCTTCACAACGTGCATATATTTTAGAACAAATGGCTGTCCAAATGGAGGCAGATGTAAAAGAGGAGTTGATGGATCAGTATGGTGTAGCAATTGATCGAATTCACATTGAAACCAAAAAGCCGAACGACGAACCTACCGCTGATAATATTAAATCCATTTCAGTTGCCGTAAGTAAAAAAGCATCGGGTGATTCCGAGGTTGTTTCAGCTGTGAAAGTTATTTCTATTGATACCTCCACACCGATCGAAACAAACAAACCAACAGAATCCAAGAAATTATCCAACTATTTAGCAGCAAAATGGGATGTAAAACAAGGCCAAGTTGTTGTGAATATGGAGGAGGGAGACACGAAATGAGTCAAAAGCCAGAAAAAGGTGACCCATCATTTTTTCAGCGGTTCTTTTCACTTAAACAGTCATCAACTACGAAGAAACCTTCAAAGTTAATGTATATAGGCATTTTACTAGCTGCAGGCGTTATCTTTATGGTATTTAGCAACTCACTCACAACATCTATGAATTCAGGCGGATTACTAAAGAGTGCAAGCAAAGAAACCAGCGCATCACCGGTATCACAGGATGTTCCCGCTTTTAGCTCTAAAAAGACAACAACGATGACAGGTTATGAAGAGCGGTATGAGGAAGAATTGAAAGATATTTTGGATCAAGTTAGAGGCGTAAGTAAGGTAAAAGTAATTGTGAACCTAGATGCAACAGAATCCAAAATATATGAAAAAAACAGCGTCACAAAATCGCAAACGACCAACGAAACGGACCGTGAAGGAGGGACTCGTAAAGTTGAAGATTCCTCAACAGACGAACAGCTGGTCATTGTAAGAAGTGGAGAACAAGAAAAGCCTGTTGTAGTTAAAACCGAAAAGCCAAAAGTAAGAGGCGTGTTAGTTGTCGCTAAAGGAGCTGATAATATCGAGGTAAAGAAATCTATTATTGAAGCCGTGACAAGAGCGCTCGATATACCAAGTCATAGAGTAGCAGTATTAGCGAAAAAAGGATGAGGGGGAAATGAATATGTTATTAAAAAAGCAAACGGTTTGGTTATTAACAATGCTAAGTTTAGTTGTTGTGTTATCGGTATATTATATGACAACGCCAGAAAATCCTCAGAGTAATGTTGCGTTAGTAGACAATGAAAAACAAAGCGAAAAGCAAGCTGATGATAAGGCTCCTGCAGAAGATACAAAACAACAGACAGATGAGAAATCAGGAACAAAAGAAGATTCAAAAACTGAAGGCTCAGCAGAAGATGTAAAGAAGGAAACGGCTAAAAATGCAAAAGAATCAGCGGTTGTATCAAGCACAGATAGCGATGAGCTATTTACGGCGCTTCGTTTGGAATTAAATGATGAAAGAAGTCAATTAAAAGAAGAGTATCAAGAAGTAGCGGCATCAAAAAATGTGACGCCTGCGGAAGTAAGCAAGGCGATGGATAAAATTGATGAATTATCAAAGCTCGGGGAAAAAGAAGCCACGCTGGAAACATTAATTAAAGCAAAAGGATACAGTGACGCGCTAGTAAGAGCAGACGGAAAGCAAGTACAAATTACGGTTAAGACAGAAAAACACTCAAAAACAAAAGCAAATCAAATCATTCAGCTAGTCAAAAAAGAAATGGGTCCAAAAGAAGTAGCGGTAGAGTTTCAGCCAACTAAATAAAGGGAATAAAAGAAGTGTGAAACAGCCGTAAATTGGGGTTGTTTACACTTCTTTTTTTATGAAATGACTAAAATCTAAGCGAGACGGTAAAAATTTTAACATGGCTTTCTTTTTTTACTTCGGTTATAATAGGTTTCATAATCTTATATTAGTACTAGGTGACAAATGTTTTCATACGTGTTGTCATCTGTAAAGCTATGTTTCCATTTATAAAACGATAACGCTAAAAAGTTATTATAGAGTAAGTGGAACTTCTTTTTAATGTTTGCCAAACGAATTGAATGGCTGTAGCCATCTGTCGTATTATTAACATTGTAGAGAATTCTATTTTCATGAGGTAGGAGTGTTCAATATGTTAAAAATTCAAGAGATCCGTGAGATCATTAAACTAGTTGATCAATCATCAATCGAGGAGTTCACCTATGAGCACGAAGGCTCCAAAATCAAGATGAAGAAAAAAGACGCAATTGTTTCCAAACAAGCGCAGCAAGTAATGGTTTCGGCACCTGAACAAGCGGCAGCACCTGCACCGCAGGCAGCAGCGGCTCCAGCGCCAGCCCCAGCAGCACAGTCTGCTCAACCAAAAGAAGAACAAGCGGCCCCAGCGGTTGATGAGAGCTTACATAAAATTACATCTCCGATGGTAGGGACATTCTATGCGTCATCATCGCCAGAATCAGATGTATACGTGACTCCTGGAGATAAAGTACAAAAAGATTCGGTTGTATGTATCGTAGAAGCAATGAAATTATTTAATGAAATCGAAGCAGAAGTTAAAGGTGAAATCGTTGACGTATTAGTTGAAAATGGACAACTTGTAGAATACGGTCAACCTCTTTTCTTAGTAAAGCCTGAATAAGGAGCGGTAAATATGATTAAAAAGCTATTAATTGCGAATCGAGGAGAAATTGCGGTTCGAATTATTCGAGCGTGTAAAGAATTAGGTGTAGAATCAGTAGCTGTTCATTCTCAAGCTGATCGTGACTCTTTGCATGTACAATTAGCAGACGAAGCGTATTGTATTGGACCAACGTCATCTAAAGACAGCTATTTAAACTTTACAAACATTATGAGCGTTGCGATGCTAACGGGCTGTGACGCCATTCACCCTGGATACGGCTTTTTAGCTGAAAACGCTGATTTTGCAGAGCTATGCAGAGAGTGTAACGTTACATTTGTAGGACCAAGTCCTGAAGCCATTAACAAAATGGGAACAAAAGACGTAGCGAGAGAAACGATGCGTGAAGCGGGTGTCCCAATTGTTCCTGGTTCAACTGGAATTGTAGAGTCAGTGGAAGACGGTATGTCAATTGCTAATGATATTGGCTATCCTGTTATTATTAAAGCAACGGCAGGAGGCGGAGGAAAAGGAATCCGCGTTGCGAAAAATGAACAAGAGCTTATCAAAGGTATTACAATTACACAGCAAGAAGCTGCTACAGCTTTCGGTAACCCTGGTGTGTACATTGAAAAGTTCATTGAGGATTTCCGTCACGTTGAGATCCAAGTGTTGGCTGATTCTCATGGGAATACTGTACATTTAGGAGAGCGTGATTGCTCGATTCAACGCCGTCTTCAAAAATTAATTGAAGAAACGCCTTCTCCAGCGTTAGACGAAAAAACCCGTGAATTAATGGGCGACGCTGCTGTTAAAGCCGCTCAAGCCGTTAATTACACAGGAGCCGGAACAGTGGAATTCATTTATGATTACCGTGAAAACAAATTTTACTTCATGGAAATGAATACACGTATCCAAGTAGAACACCCTGTTACAGAGATGGTGACAGGAGTTGACTTAATTAAAGAACAAATCAAAGTGGCAAATGGTGAAACTTTACCGTTTACGCAAGAAGAAGTGACATTTAACGGATGGGCAATTGAGTGCCGAATCAACGCAGAAAACCCAGAGAAAAACTTTATGCCATCACCAGGTACGATTCAAATGTACTTGCCGCCAGGTGGCTACGGAGTGCGCGTAGACTCTGCTGCATACCCGGGCTATGCAATCCCGCCTTACTATGATTCAATGGTGGCTAAATTGATTGTTCATGCGCCAACTCGTGAGGAAGCTATTGAACGAATGAAGCGCGCATTAGATGAATTTGTTATCGACGGCGTGGCGACCACTATTCCTTTTCACCAAAAACTATTAAATCATGAAAAATTTGTTAGCGGTGAATTCAACACGAAGTTTCTTGAGCTATATGACGTAATGAATTCTTAGTATAATATAAACTATAGGAGGTGCTGTACATGAATGAAAATCATGTATTAGAAATGGAAGAACACCCAAATTCTCTTGGCAAAGTAGAAATTGCTCCTGAGGTTATTGAAGTCATTGCGGGTATTGCTGCTTCTGAAGTAGAAGGCGTTTCTGCAATGAGAGGAAATTTTGCAGCTGGCGTTGTGGAGAAACTAGGAAAGAAAAACCACGGTAAAGGTGTAAAAGTGGACTTAACAGAAAACGGGATAAAAGTAGACGTATTTTGTATGATGAAGTTTGGAGTGTCTATTCCAAACGTAGCGCAACAAGTACAAGATAACATTCGTCAAGCCCTTAAAAATATGACAGCTATTGATCTCGATGAAGTAAACATTCATATCGTAGGGATTCAGTTTGACACGCAAAAAACTGATATTGAAGAAGTTGAATAAAACAAACGTTTACCTAACGGCTGTTGCTAAAATGGAATAACGTATGATTACTTGTTCCTTTTCAACACAAGCTATGGTAAAGTGAAAAAGACTGTCTCGTCATAAAGACGGTCTTTTTCGTGTTCTACAAACTTCGTATAAGAACAATGAAGTATCGTTTCATAAACTATGCTATTATCTAGGTATACTAGTTGAAGAAGATAAATAAAGGAGCAAAAATAATGAAAAGACATACAGCACGCCAAAAAGCATTACAAGCACTATTTCAGCATGATTTAGGGCAGACCGAGCCAATGGAGGCAATCGGAAATGTTGTACAAAATGAAAAGTCTGATCAATTTTTAGAAAGTCTCGTGCTAGGTGTGGTTGAACATCAGCAAGAAATTGATGAACTTTTACGCAATCATTTAGAAAAGTGGACGTTAGATCGTGTAGCTACTGTAGACCGCGTTATCCTACGTATTGCCGTATACGAAATGAAATATGAAGAAGAAATTCCTACGAGCGTTACGTTAAATGAAGCGATTGAATTAGCGAAAACGTTTGGCGATGATCAATCAAGCAAGTTTATCAATGGCGTATTGTCTAAAGTGTTAACAACTTTATCTAAATAAAGGTTCATCTTGCCAAATCAAGTGACCAAAATGCTTCTCTCCTTTATATAAAGGGGAGAGGGTGACTGCAAAGGAGGCAAAATGATGAGTGAAGTTCGTTATCTAACCGTTACGGCTCTTACACGATACATTAAGCGCAAGTTTGATGTAGACCCTCACATGCAAGATGTATGGATTAAAGGAGAAATTTCTAACTTTAAACGTCATAGTCGGGGACATATGTATTTCACCTTAAAAGATCAAAATGCTCGTATCGCAGCCGTTATGTTTGCTGGGCATAACCGGCAGCTTAATTTTCAGCCTGAAGAAGGAATGAATGTACTCATTCGAGCTGAAATTTCGGTGTATGAACCAAGCGGAAATTATCAAATGTACGTAAAAGAAATGCAGCCTGACGGCGTGGGAAACTTATACTTGGCCTACGAACAGCTGAAAAAAAAGCTGGAAAAAGAAGGCTTATTTGATCCTGCTAGGAAACGAAAGCTGCCGAAGTATCCAACAACAATAGGTGTGATTACGTCTCCAACTGGAGCAGCCGTACGTGATATTATTACGACATTAAAGCGCAGATATAACGCGAACATTATTGTTATGCCCGCTCTTGTTCAAGGAGTGAATGCGGCACCGTCTATCATTAAGGCAATTGAAGAAGCAAACCGTCGTAAAGAAGCAGACGTATTAATTGTTGGGCGCGGTGGTGGGTCAATTGAAGAGCTTTGGGCTTTTAACGAAGAAAGCGTTGCTCGTGCAATTTTCACTTCTACTATTCCTGTTATTTCAGCGGTTGGACATGAAACCGATTTTACAATTGCAGATTTTGTAGCAGATCTTCGCGCTCCTACTCCAACGGGTGCCGCGGAATTGGCTGTACCTCATATCAGTGAAATTACGGAAAGATTGACTCAGCGAAATATCCGTCTTCTTCGTTCGATGAAAGAAATGCTTCAGTCTAGTAGCCGCAGGCTTGAACGATCCCAGAAATCATATGCTTTTCGTTATCCTCAAAAGTTGGTCGAGCAAAAAGAGCAGCAGTTAGATCAGTTGATGGAGCGTTTTTATCGTGAAGGTAGAAGGTACATTGAACATAAACGGACGAACTACGAGCAGCTAACTGCTGCTTTGTCGCGCAATCATCCTGAGCACCAGTTAACGAAAGCAGCGGAGCGTCAACAGCAGCTGACAAAAATGCTGACAAAAGAGATGCAGCAGCTGCTAAAGCAAAAACAGCTTTTATTTGCCACGGCAACGTCAAAATTACATACGCTTAGTCCATTAAAAACAATGGAAAGAGGCTACAGCTTAGTATACGATGAAGAAAAAGAGTTAATTAAATCAACCAAACAAGTATCCGAAGGCGATGTGGTAAACGTTCGTTTGGCGGATGGACAATTGCAGTGTGAAGTTTCGAAAATAGAGGAGCGATGAAAAATGGCGACAAATAAAGAGTATACGTTTGAAGAGGCGATGGAACAGTTAGAAACCATCGTAAACAAGCTAGAAGAAGGCGACGTGCCTTTAGAAGAAGCAATTCAACAATTCCAAGAAGGAATGACTCTTTCAAAATTCTGTCACGATCGTCTTCAGCATATTGAAAAGCAAATGGAAACTATTTTACGTGAAGACGGAACGCTTGAGCCATTCTCGGTACAGGAGGAAGAGTGATGGTGAATGAAATGAATTTAAAAGAGTATATTTCTTTTACAAAAGATCGAGTAGAAACACGCTTGCCTGAAGTGGTAAACGCATTACATGCTCCGGTTAACTTAAAGGAATCCATGCTTTACTCTCTTACGGCAGGAGGAAAGCGACTTCGCCCAGTGATGTTATTCGCCACGCTACATGCGTTTGGAAAAGACGAGAGCATGGGATTAGAAACAGCATGTGCAGTGGAAATGATTCATACATATTCTCTCATTCACGATGATTTACCCAGTATGGATGATGACGACTTAAGAAGAGGAAAACCGACGAATCACAAGGTGTACGGCGAAGCAACGGCTATATTAGCTGGAGATGCTCTTTTAACAAATAGCTTTCAGCTCATTTCTGAAGCAGCCCATCCTGAAATTACGTCACATATGAAGCTTCAGCTCATTACAGAACTGGTAAAAGCAAGCGGAACAGAAGGTATGATCAGCGGACAGGTTGCGGATATGGAAGGCGAAAAAAAGCAGCTCACGCTAGACGAGCTTGAATATATTCACCTTCATAAAACGGGGAAGCTGCTAGGGTTTTGTGTAAAAGCAGGAGCTATTCTTGCAAAAGCTACGCCTCTACAGCAAGAATTATTAGAAGAATTCAGTAAGCACGTAGGGTTAGCGTTTCAAATTCAAGATGATATCTTGGATGTCGAAGGGTCTGAAGAAAAATTAGGAAAGCCAATTGGCAGTGATACAGAAAATGAAAAAACGACATATCCTTCTTTGTTAGGTATGGAAGCGGCCAAAGAAAAGTTACAGTATCATGTTGAACAAGCACTTCTCTCGTTACGTCAAGCTCAAATTAAGCACGGATTACTAGAAGAAATTTGTTTATATATAGCAAAACGTGATAGTTAATGACGATTTCTGTCAGGTTTTTTGAGTGATACAGTAAAATAAGATTGAGTCCCAATAGGGGCTATGCTATAATGATTTTACTACTGTATAAAAGCGTAGTGCATAGGTTTGAAAGACATATACAATATCTTGGTGGCCGTTATCACATTTGTGTTAGCGGCTATTTTTTCACTGTTTTCCTTTGAATATCACTGGTTTACTGATAGAATATCAAAGGTATTGTAAGTAATAAGGAAATACTAAAAATTGACTATACGTATAAAACAATAGACAATGTATTAAGGTAACTTTATAACAAGTACGAAAGTGAGTGATCCACCTTGGATCTTACAACGATAAAAAATCCTGAGTTTTTAAAGAAAATGTCAGTAACACAATTAGAAGAACTAAGTGAAGAGATTCGTCGTTTTTTAATTACAAAGCTTTCTGCAACTGGTGGTCATATAGGGCCGAATTTGGGGGTTGTTGAGTTAACGCTTGCACTCCATAAAGTGTTCGACAGCCCAAAAGATAAATTTTTATGGGACGTCGGGCATCAGTCGTATGTCCATAAAATTTTAACAGGACGAGCGGGAGAGTTTGATACAATCCGTCAATATAAAGGATTATGCGGTTTTCCAAAGCGTGACGAAAGTGAGCATGACGTATGGGAAACGGGACATAGTTCTACATCTCTTTCAGCCGCAATGGGAATGGCTGCTGCAAGAGATTTGCAAAAAACAAAAGCTCATATTGTTCCTATCATTGGTGACGGAGCTTTAACAGGTGGTATGGCTCTTGAAGCGCTTAACCACATCGGTCACGAGCAAACGGATATGACCGTTATTTTAAATGACAATGAAATGTCTATCGCTCCTAACGTGGGGGCTGTACACAGTATTCTAGGACGTTTGCGCACGGCGGGCAAATACAACTGGGTAAAAGATGAGCTTGAAGTCTTGCTGAAAAAAGTGCCTGCAGTAGGCGGGAAGCTTGCGGCAACGGCAGAACGTGTAAAAGATGGCCTAAAGTACATGGTCGTGTCAGGCATGTTTTTTGAAGATCTTGGCTTTACGTATTTAGGCCCGGTTGACGGCCATAGCTATGATGATTTATTGGAAACGTTACAATATGCAAAGAAAACAAAAGGACCGGTACTGATTCACGTTATTACGAAAAAAGGGAAAGGGTACTTGCCAGCAGAAAGCGATAAAAGCGGAGCATGGCATGGTACAGGCCCTTACAAAATTGAGTCTGGTGACTTTATTAAAGACAAAAATGTTCCGATTGCTTGGAGTAAATTAGTAAGTGATACGGTATTGAAGATGGCTAGAGAAGATGATCGCATTGTAGCCGTAACGCCAGCAATGCCTGTGGGTTCAAAACTCGAAGCGTTTCAAAAAGAGTTTCCACATCGCATGTTTGATGTTGGGATTGCAGAGCAGCATGCAACAACAATGGCAGCGGGTCTTGCAACTCAAAATATGAAGCCCTTTTTAGCTATTTATTCTACGTTTTTACAGCGTGCATACGATCAGGTGGTTCATGATATTTGCCGTCAGAAGCTAAATGTATTTATTGGGATTGATCGCGCTGGGCTAGTAGGTGCTGATGGTGAAACGCATCAAGGCGTGTTTGATATTGCATTCTTACGTCATTTGCCTAACCTTGTTATTATGATGCCAAAAGACGAGAATGAAGGCCAGCACATGGTTCACACTGCTTTGACTTATGAAGAAGGTCCGATTGCTATGCGTTATGCTAGAGGAAACGGATTAGGTGTTGAACTAGAGTCAGAACTGAAAAACATTCCGATCGGTACATGGGACGTATTAAAAGAAGGTTCAGATACAACCATTTTAACGTTTGGTACAACGATTTCAATGGCGATGGATGCAGCAGCAGAACTTGAGAAGCAAGGAATCAGCGTCAAAGTGGTAAATGCTCGTTTTATTAAACCGCTGGATGAAAAAATGCTTCATGAAATTTTCCAAACGAATAAGCCTGTGATTACGGTAGAAGAAGCGGTACTTCAAGGCGGTTTTGGAAGCGCGGTGTTAGAGTTTGCATCAGAGCACGGCTATTATGATACGCGCGTTGAACGTATGGGAATTCCAGATCGCTTTATCGAGCACGGCAGCGTAACAAAACTTTTAGAAGAAATTGGCTTAACCAAAGAAGAGATTATAAATCGAGTTAAAAAACTCGTAACACCAACACAAAAGAGGCTTGAAGTTAAGTGACAAAAAAAGAACGAGTAGATGTATTATTAGTAGAACGAGGTTTGATTGAAACAAGAGAAAAAGCAAAGCGTACAGTGATGGCAGGACTTGTCTATGCGAATGAAGTCCGCTTAGATAAGCCGGGAGAGAAAATTGAACGCGATACGCCGCTGACAATTAAAGGTGCAGTAATGCCTTACGTCAGCAGAGGCGGCTTTAAGCTTGAAAAAGCGATTAAAGAATTTAATGTCCATGTAGCGGATAAAATCATGATTGATATTGGTTCTTCTACTGGAGGCTTTACTGATTGTGCGCTTCAAAATGGAGCGAAGATGTCCTATGCGCTAGACGTAGGCTATAATCAGCTAGCTTGGAAGCTTCGTCAAGATGAGCGAGTAGAAGTAATGGAACGAACAAATTTCCGTTACGTGACGCCAGCTGATTTATCAAGAGGCTTGCCTGAATTCGCTTCTATTGATGTCTCATTTATTTCCTTAAGACTCATTCTTCCTGTGTTAAAAACACTTCTTGTTCCACACAGCGATGTTGTTGCGCTCGTTAAGCCACAGTTTGAGGCTGGAAGAGAGCAAGTTGGGAAAAAAGGAATCGTGCGTGATTCAAAAGTGCATGAAGAAGTCCTTCAAGGCATGGTGGATTTCTCGCTTCGTCAAGGATACGATGTATATAACATGTCGTATTCACCGATAACAGGAGGAGATGGAAATATCGAATTTCTTCTCCACCTGCGCTGGAAAGGCGAGCGTGAACTCGGCGAAAATCAAGCTCCGCTTACTGTGCGTGAAGTAGTCGAAGAAGCGCATAAAACGTTAAAAGAGAAAAAGTAATAATGGCCAATGTTAAGCGAAGACTTAGCATTGGCGATTTGATTATGACTCTTTATATAAAAAGGTGCATAATCAAGTTGAACACATTATGATACTTAAATAGTGAAAGACTTATACACAACAACACAAAAAGAAGATTACATATTAATGTGAGGTGCCAACATGAATAAAGGGCAAAGACATATTAAAATTCGTGATATTATCACGAATAATGATATTGAAACACAGGATGAATTGGTAGATATTTTAAAAAACCAAGGTTTTAATGTAACACAGGCAACAATCTCTCGTGATATTAAAGAATTGCACTTAGTCAAAGTGCCTTTGATGGACGGTCGATACAAATACAGCTTGCCTGCAGATCAGCGTTTTAATCCCTTACAAAAGTTAAAGCGCTCTCTTATGGACGCATTTGTAAAAATTGATTCAGCTGGGCATATGTTGGTGATGAAAACATTACCGGGAAACGCAAATGCGATTGGCGCATTAATTGATCATTTGGACTGGGATGAAATATTAGGAACAATTTGTGGAGACGATACATGTTTGATTATTTGCCGTACTCCTGAAGATACGCAAATTATATCAGACCGATTCTTAGAAATGTTATAAAGGTGAGTGAAGCAGGTTGTTAGCTGAATTATCCATTAAAAACTTTGCGATTATTGATGAACTTTCTGTTTCATTTGAAAAAGGCTTAACGGTATTAACAGGCGAAACAGGAGCGGGGAAATCGATTATTATTGATGCCATTTCATTGTTAGTAGGTGGGAGAGGCTCTTCGGAGTTTGTCCGCCACGGAACAGACAGAGCCGAAATTGAAGGACTTTTCTTATTTGATGAAGAACAGCATCCAAGTCATGAAAAAGCCAAACAAGTCGGTTTGGAAGTGGAAGATGGAATGATTGTGCTTCGCCGAGATATCACTACAAATGGGAAAAGTATTTGCCGCATCAACGGTAAGCTCGTAACGTTAGCTATCCTACGTGAAGTTGGACAGACGTTAATTGATATACATGGACAGCACGAGCACCAAGATTTAATGAATCAAGATCGTCACTTAACTCTTCTTGATCAATATGGAGGAGAAAAAGTAGAAGAGGCTTTGACGGAGTATCGAGAGGTATTTTCTAGGTATACATCGCTAAAAAAGCAGCTCGATCAATTAACTGAAAATGAACAGCAGATGGCACATCGCCTCGATCTTATTCAATTTCAATTAGATGAAATCAAAGCGGCAAATTTGCAGCTGAACGAAGACGAGGAACTAAATGAAGAGCGTTTGAAGATTTCTAACTTTGAAAAGATCTATACGTCACTAAACGATGCATACAATGCGCTGCATGGTGAACATCAAGGTTTAGATTGGGTAGGCGTAGCCATGAATCATACGGAGGATATTTCATCACTGGAAAAAAACTATGCCGAAATTTCTGAGATCATTTCATCGAGCTTCTATCAGCTAGAAGACGCATCTTATAAAATTCGTCAGCAGCTTGATTTATTAGAATTTGATCCCAAACGCTTAGACTTTATTGAAGCGCGCTTGAATGAAATTAATCACTTAAAGCGTAAATACGGTCAAAGTGTAGACGAAATTCTAGAATATGCTGCACAAATTGAAGATGAAATTGATCGTATTGAAAATCGAGATACGCATGTGAGCAAAATTAAAGAACAGTTAAACAGCGTAGCGCAGGATTTATTAGTAGAAGCTAATAACGTTTCAGCTATTCGAAAAAAACTTGCTCAAGAGTTAACGGACAGCATCCATCATGAGCTTCAAGAACTGTATATGGCTAAGACCGTATTTCAAATTAAATTCTCTGTTGTAAATGCAGGTAAAAATGACGTTGAAGTAAATGGAGAAAGAATAAAATTCACCAAAGACGGCATTGACAACGTAGAGTTTTATATTTCTACCAATCCTGGTGAACCGTTAAAACCTCTTGCAAAAGTAGCATCAGGAGGAGAACTGTCAAGAATTATGCTGGCGTTAAAGAGCATCTTCTCTAAGCATCAAGGTGTGACGTCCATTATCTTTGATGAAGTTGATACAGGTGTAAGTGGAAGAGTAGCTCAATCGATTGGTGAAAAAATACATGCTATTTCCGTTGATTCACAAGTTCTCTGTATATCTCATCTGCCGCAGGTAGCAGCGATGGCAGATACTCATCTCTTTATTGCTAAAGAGGTAAAAGGTGATCGTACAACGACGTCTGTTCTTCCATTAACTCTTGATGAAAAAGTAAAAGAAATTGGTCGAATGATTGCAGGAGCTGAAATTACAAGCTTAACAAAGGAACATGCCAAAGAGCTTTTAGATTTAGCGGATAAGATGAAGCACACCATTTAATAAAACACCTTTTAACACGTAACAGTATGTGTTAAAGGTGTTTTTTTATACAAAATGGAGAAACTGAAAATGTTTCCTTGCACTTCTTTTCATTTTTCTCTGAACTTCTGTTATAAATGCGCTCTAAGAAGGCTAAATTAAATGTGTAGCCATTTAGGCGAGGAAGCGAGGAGAGTGAAAACATGCAAAATCGATACAGACATATAATTGGTGCGATTCTCCTTGTTTCGTTCATTTTTGTAGGATTTATTCCAGTTGTGCAACAATATATACACATTCCAAAACAAATCGTCTTATTTGAACAGCAAAAAGAAAAAATTAATACGACATTACCGCTTAGCGTAGAAGCTTCGTCACCTGTTTACGATGTAACAAGTAACAAGGCGAAGCTGACCGTAGCAGGCAAACAGGTAGGCAAAGAAGAGTTGATGCTTCATTTGGCTGGTATTCCTGTAAAGCGTGTAGACGTGCAGGTATTATCTGATTTTAAAGTCATTCCAGGTGGACAATCAATCGGTGTGAAATTAAATTCAAAAGGTGTTCTTGTTGTAGGCTATCATCAGGTAGATACAGCAAAAGGTAAAAAATCTCCTGGCGAAATTGCGGGTATTCAAGTTGGAGATATGATTACGAAGATTAATGGTAAAACCATTGAAAAAATGAGTGATATTACACCGTTTATTCAGCAGGCAGGAAAAACGGGTGAACCATTAAATCTGCATATTTTAAGAGAAAAAAAGCAGTTTGATACTAAGCTGTATCCGTTAAAAGATAAGCAAGATTATGCGTACAGAATTGGTTTATACATCCGTGATTCAGCTGCAGGAATTGGCACAATGACTTTTTATGATCCAAAATCTAAAAAATACGGCGCTTTAGGCCACGTTATTTCGGATATGGATACGAAAAAGCCAATCGTAGTAGAAGATGGACAAATTGTCCGTTCGACCGTTACATCAATTGAGAAAGGTTCTAACGGCGTTCCCGGTGAAAAGCTAGCAAGGTTTTCTGAAGATAGACAAATCATTGGAAATATTACACGAAATAGTCCTTTTGGTATTTTTGGAAAATTGTCTTCAACGATGGAAAACGGAATAATGGATAAAGCAATGCCAATTGCCCTATCTCATCAAGTAAAAGAAGGACCGGCTAAAATTCTAACGGTAGTAGATGATGATCAAGTGGAAGAATTTGATATTGAAATTATGAGTACTATACCTCAAAAGTTTCCGGCTACTAAAGGAATGGTTATTAAAATTACAGATCCTAAATTGTTAAAGAAAACAGGTGGAATTGTTCAAGGAATGAGCGGGAGCCCAATTATTCAAAACGGTAAAGTCGTTGGAGCGGTTACCCATGTTTTTGTAAATGATCCTACCTCGGGTTATGGTGTCCATATTGAATGGATGCTTAACGAAGCAGGAATTGATATTTATAAAAATAATCGAAAAAAAGCGAGCTAATGTTGTCATTAGTTCGCTTTTTTTGATAAAAATTATTGTCGTAAATGTACGAGAAAAACGTCGAAAAACAAAGAAAATAAGAGAAAATCGAATAAATTCCATTTAAAAGACTTTTTTCTAAAAAAATAAAGGAAATAATGTTGCATTGTCGAATTTGTCCTTTAGAATAAAGAATAGAGACACGTAGGAAACGACGTATAACATAAAGGACTGAGGAGGAAGCTGCATTGAAAAAAATTAAAGTATGCTTGGTTGATGATAATCGGGAACTAATTGGTTTGCTTGAAGATTATATTTCAGAGCAAGAAGACATGGAAGTAATCGGAGTAGCTTACAATGGACAAGAGTGTTTATCCATTTTAAAAGATAAAGATCCGGATGTTCTTGTATTAGACATTATTATGCCGCATCTAGATGGATTAGCAGTTTTAGGTCAGTTAAAAGAAATGAAAAAAGAAAATTATCCAAATGTCATTATGCTAACGGCATTTGGTCAAGAAGACGTAACGAAAAAAGCGGTCGATTTAGGAGCTGCTTATTTTATTCTAAAGCCGTTTGATATGGAAAACTTAGTGAATCATATTCGTCAAGTTAGCGGACAAACATCTTCATTTATGCAACGTTCATCTTCTTCCATGCGTTCACATCGCGACAGCAAACCAGCAAATTTAGATGCAAGCATTACGAGCATCATTCACGAAATTGGTGTACCTGCTCACATCAAAGGCTATTTATATTTGAGAGAAGCCATTTCAATGGTATATAAGGATATTGAGCTGCTTGGTTCGATTACAAAAGTACTGTATCCTGATATTGCAAAAAAATATAATACAACGGCAAGCCGCGTTGAGCGCGCCATTCGTCATGCCATTGAAGTAGCATGGAGCCGAGGAAATATTGATTCCATTTCTTCATTATTCGGATATACTGTCAGCATGTCAAAAGCGAAGCCGACAAACAGTGAATTTATCGCCATGGTTGCGGATAAATTACGCCTTGAACATAAAGCGAGTTGAAAGGGATAGGACTGCTGGAATTACGGGGTTTTGAGTGAGCTGATACCTTTTGTAATACAGAGTACATGCCGATAAACTTTTGGAAATTACACTAGATAGTAAACTGAAAACCAATAAACTTTTTACTGCAGGGCCGATGAATTTTAATCATTCATTGGTCTTTTTATTTTGTTTTAAGAGGTGAAAATATTGAGGGTAATGGAACGTGCATCTTGTTTTTCTTCATATCCATAGTGGTGTATTTTATTGAAATAATTTATTTAATTGTTATGAGGGTTTTGTACTTGAAAGAGGATTTAGAAGATGCATTAAAAAATTTGTCTCCATATTTTAAATGTGATATGGATGAGTAAATTATAAGAAAAGCAGCCTTTTCTGAAGGCTGCTTTTTTTAATCCATTAATTTAGCAATCGGTTTTGAAAGGAACAGAACAATAATTCCAAGTACAATTGTTACAGCTCCGATTAAGCTGAAGATATCGAAATAACCTAAAGACTGTGTATAAGATGCAAGAACACCTGCTAGCTTATTAGCGACAGCAGAGCTTGCCATCCATACGCCCATTAAAAGAGAAGCAAGCTTTAATGGAGCTAGTCTACTTACCATAGACAGCCCTACTGGCGAAATCATAAGCTCAGCTAGCGTGTGCAGGAAGTAAGTGAAAATCATGAACAGGATATTTACTTTTAAAGCTGGGTCATTACCAGTATACATAACGGCTGGAATTAAAATTAAGAATCCTAATCCAACTGTTACAAGTCCCATACCCATTTTTGTTGGCGTTTTGAAATCACCGCGCTTTGAATTTCCTAGCTTGTACCAAACTAGTGACATAATTGGTGCTAAAATCATGATAAACAGCGGATTCAATGATTGGAACCACTCTGTTGGAACCGTGAAACTACCTATTTGACGATTAATTTGATCTTGAGCATATAGCGTTAAAGAACTTCCGGCCTGTTCAAAAGCTGTCCAAAAAGCAATAACAACGAAGGCTAGAATAACGATAGCAACCGTTCTTTTCTTTTCTCGTGCTGACAGCGGAGCAGTTGATGTTTGAGATGCCGCTGCGTGAACTTTTCCTGTAGGCTCTTTCCCGATATCGCCTAAGTAGCGATTAGCCAGTAGGTTAAATAAAATTTGTCCAACAACCATTCCGATAGCTGCTGTTAAGAATCCGTATTTGTAACTCATTAATCCAACAACTAACGGTGCGAAAAATGCACCAAAGTTAATACCCATATAAAAAATGGTAAAAGCACCGTCACGGCGAGGATCATTTTCTTCATAAAGATCTCCGACCAATGTGGAGATATTTGGTTTGAAAAATCCGTTTCCGATAATTAATAAAGCAAGTCCGATATACAAAGCGGCTATGCTTTGATGAATAAAGATGGAAAAATTCCCGAGTGCCATAATCACACCACCGATAGTGATGGCTAGCCTTCTTCCGAGGAAGCGGTCTGTTAAATATCCGCCAATCATCGGCGTAATGTAAACAGCACTAGTGAATGTTCCATATAAGCTCAGTGCAGTTGCTTTATCTACGCCGAGTCCACCTTGAGCAGCGGTAGCAGTTAAATAAAGAACCAGAATGGCTCTCATTCCATAATAACTAAATCTTTCCCATGCCTCAGTAGCGAATAATAAGTACAGTCCAGGAGGGTGTTTTTTCCTAGACCCATTTGGCTGCTGATTTTCGTGTTGTACAGCTGCTTGCATAATGAAGTCCCCCTAAAATTTTTCTCATACTATTTAATTCTTTTATTTGAATTGATCAAAAAATCAGAATATAAGTACTGGAATAAAAATAATGTATTTTTATTTTAGTAGAAAAACATTAATTTCGTCAATGAAATTATATGGAAAAATCAAAAAATAATTAAATATACATAAAAAAGTATTAAATTACTTATCTAAAAGCATTTTTAAAAATACATTTATATTATTAAATATTCTAATATATGTTATGGGGAATGGAGTTAGAAAGTAATACTATTTTTGGAAATGAAAATTCGAAAGAAAAAAGGATCTGTTATTCAGATCCTTTTTTATCTTCGCCCGCATTTAATTCGGCAAGTTTCTGCAGCAAAATATGCTGAGGCATATGCATTAATTGCTCGAGGGGGATATTTAATTGTTCCGCTAATTTTACGGCTGTATCCGGTGAAATTTGCAGTGGTCTCATACACAACGACCTCCTTTTGCATATAAAGTAATGAAAGTAAAAAAGTATAAACAGTAAATTCGTGCTTTCACTATTAAGTAATGCTAAAGTTAATAATAAGTGATAATAGAGGAGTTGAGCAAGTATGTTTGTAATAGGTCATCGCGGCGCAGCTGGAACGTTTCCTGAAAATACGATGATTTCCTTCAAAGAAGCAGCGAGAGTTGGAGCACACGGAATTGAACTTGATGTGCATATGACAAAGGATGGAGAACTTGCTGTAATTCATGATGAAAAAGTAGATCGAACGACGAATGGAAAAGGGTATGTAAAAGATTTTACGTATCAAGATTTACAAAAATTAGATGCGAGCTATAAGTTCAAAAAAAAGTATGGAGTATGTAAAATCCCCACGTTAAATGAAGTAATGGAGTGGGCTTCAAGTGAAGGAATTAGCGTAAATATTGAGTTGAAAAACAATATATTTGACTATCCATACTTGGAAATGAAAGTCTTGGATTTAATTTATTTATACAAGATGAAGGATCGAACGATGATTTCATCTTTTAATCATAACAGCTTAGCCCGAATTGGTTCTCTGGATTCTACGATTGAAACAGCTATTTTATACTCTTATCCGATGTATGAGCCTTGGGTATATGCGCAGCATCTTGGCGCAAAAGCTCTTCACCCTAATCAGCGTACCGTTAATGAAGTAAATGTAGCCGCTTCAAAAGATTGTCAAATTCCAGTGCGACCTTACACAGTAAATGATGTGAAAGTAGCTGAGCAGCTTCGGAAATATGGATGTGAATCCGTTATTACCGATTATCCAGAAAAAATGGTGAAGCAATTTGGAGGGCGCTTTTCCTAAAAAAACATCGCATTAATGCGATGTTTTTTTATCTTTTTGAAATCGGTTTTGAACTTTGTTTCGCTTGCGGTCTCTGTGCAGAATAAAGCCAGCAACAAATCCAAGGCCGATTAAAAATAATAGAAGGCCGACTGAAAATTGCAAAAATAAAGAAGGGAACGGGGATTGCAGGATGCCAAAAATCATATCTCTCATAAGTTTAATGCCATAGCCAGCGAGTATACCAGGAATAAGTAAGATTAGCAGTGCGATAATTCGAACCATAACTGCTCCTTTCGCTTCTCTTTTTTAAAATGAATGCGTTTACATTATAAAACCGTTATACTTGAATCATAAAAGAACTAAATAAATTGTCAAGAGCGTTTCTTTTTTTATATGATAGGTATATGCAATATTTTGCACGGGATATGTACATATTAAGTAGAAAAGGTGAAAAAATATGCAAAATGTGTTGATCGTTGGAGGAGGAAAAGGCGGATTAGCTATTCTGAAAATCTTGTTGGAAACCGAATTTATGAAAGTGATTGGTGTAGTAGACGTACGAGCTAACGCGCCGGCTGTTTTGCATGCGCAAGAACAAGATATTTCAACCGGAATGAATTGGGAGCCTTATATGACAAAGCAGCTCGATGTCATTGTTGAAACAACAGGTAAACAAGGCGTCTTTCAACAATTGCAAAGAAGCAAACCCGCTGATGCACTGGTAGTGCCGGGATTGGTTGCTGAAATTATGGCAAATCTGATGGAGGAAAAAGAAGAGTTAATTCAGCGGTTAAAACAAGAATCGTATAAATATGATCTTATTTTTAATGCAGCTCATGATGCGATGGTCGTGATTGATAGGAATGGATATATTACGCTATTTAATCAAAGTGCCGAGCGTTTGACGAACTTTTCACACAGAGATGTAATTGGTAAGCATCTTCATGAAGTCATTCCAAATAGTAAACTTGTTGATGTTCTTCATACAAAAACGATTGATCAAAATAGTGAATTTGTGTTAGATAGCGGACGCAAGGTAATTACGACTAGAATACCAATACTCGACGAGAATGGAGAGCTGTTTGGGGCCTTTTCGATTTTTAAAGATATTACGGACGTTGTCGGATTGGCAGAAGAAGTTACGAACTTAAAAGAAGTACAAACTATGCTTCAAGCTATTATTCAATCTTCTGAAGAAGCTATTTCGGTTGTCGATGAAGAAGGAAGAGGGATTTTAATTAATCCTGCTTATACGAGAATTACGGGTTTAAAAAAGACGGATATTATTGGTCAGCCCGCGACTGCCGATATCTCTGAAGGAGACAGTATGCACATGAAGGTGCTGCAAACAAGGCGTCCTGTTCGAGGTGTAAGAATGAGGCTCGGTCCGAGTAAAAGAGACGTGGTTGTCAATGTTGCCCCCGTTATTGTCGACGGGAAATTAAAAGGCAGCGTTGGCGTTATTCATGATATGTCTGAAATTCAAGAGCTTACAAATGAACTCAAAAGAGCGCGTCAAATTATTCGAACGCTTGAAGCGAAATATTCATTTGCTGATATCATTGGTCAATCTGAAGAGTTTCAGTTAGCAATTGAGCAGGCTAGACTTGCTGCCAAAACACCAGCTACTGTTTTGCTTAGAGGTGAATCTGGGACGGGTAAAGAGTTGTTTGCACATGCGATTCATAATGCGAGCAGCCGAAAGTTTAATAAATTTGTCCGGATTAACTGTGCTGCGCTTTCTGAGTCTTTGCTTGAAAGCGAACTTTTTGGGTATGAAGAAGGAGCTTTTTCCGGGGCGAAACGAGGCGGAAAACGAGGCGTTTTTGAAGAAGCCAATAACGGTAGCATCTTTTTAGATGAAATCGGGGAGCTTTCAGCTCATATGCAGGCTAAGCTGCTTCGGGTGCTTCAAGAAAAAGAGCTTATTCGCGTTGGAGGAACGACTCCTATTCCGGTGAATGTTCGCGTTATTGCAGCTACGAATGTGAATTTAGAAAAAGGAATGGCTGATGGAAGCATCAGACAGGACTTGTATTATCGGCTAAACAAAATTCCGATTCACATACCTCCTCTTCGGAAGAGAAAAGAGGATATTGGTGCGCTTGTTACACACTTAATTACAAAAATTAACCAAGATTACGGCCGGCATGTTGAAGGAGTAACAGAGCGGGCTTTACACTCATTAAGATCATACGACTGGCCAGGAAACGTTAGAGAGCTTGAAAACATATTAGGCAGAGCCATTATTTATATGCACTATACAGAAACAATGATTGATTCTATTCATCTCCCTTCGCTTGAAGGCAAGGGCAAAAAAGAAAAAAATCAGGTGAATGAAGAGGTAGTGTTCGAAGGGAAGACTTTAGCACACATGATGGAAAATTATGAAGCGGAACTTATTCAAAAAGTGCTGCTTGCAAACGAGTATAACCGAACAAAGACAGCAAAACAGCTCAATATTTCCCTGCGTTCTCTATATTATAAGTTGGAAAAATACAATCTTGCAAATAACAGCATGCAATAAAATGCATGGTGTGCAATTTATTGCATATAAATAGAGAGGTATTCTTTTTTTCTATTTGTTGTTAGAATCAATAAAAAAAATTTTTTGTGCGTAGAAACGGATATAAGCAGCTATATTATGTAATATATGCAGAGGGTGGCACAAATCTTGCATGTATTTTAGGTGACTGCATAAACGCGCAGTATGCTCTTTAAAACGGAGCAAAAGAAAGAATGAAAAAGGAGAGGTCGAACATTCCATGACTCTTGCTACCATCTTATCTCGGGTTGCTAAGCAGTCTTCTTTGACTGTTGCTGTTGCTGCAGCTGAAGACTTAGAAACAATTGAGGCAGTGTATGAAGCTGTGTCAAGGGAAGTTTCTGAATTTATTTTGTTTGGCAACGAAACGACAATTAATGAATTATTCAGGCAGTACCGCCCATCCTTACTCACTCATAAGGCTGTTACGGTCGTACATACGGAGTCCGTTTTAGAAGCGGCTCAATTGGCTGTGCGTTCAGTTCAGCAAGGTCAAGCTCATATCGTAATGAAAGGGAATTTATCCACATCGCTTATCTTAAAAGCTGTGTTAAATAAAGAGCATGGTTTGCGTACGGGAAATGTTTTATCACATGTAGCTGTGTTTGACGTTCCTCACTATGACCGTCCGATTCTTGTAACAGATGCAGCTATGAATATTACGCCATCTCTGGAAGAGAAAGTTCAAATCATTCAAAATGCGGTGAACGTTGCCCACTCGATTGGGATAGAGATGCCAAAGGTAGCTCCTATTGCAGCGGTTGAAGTTGTCAACCCTTTGATGCCTGCAACAGTAGAGGCTGCACTTCTTACACAGATGAACCGCAGAGGACAAATTAAAGGCTGCGTTATTGATGGACCTTTAGCACTCGACAATGCCATTAACATAGAAGCAGCCAAGCAAAAAGGCATTCAAAGTGAAGTTGCTGGTCAAGCAGATATATTACTCGTTCCTGCAATTGAAACAGGGAACGTTTTATATAAATCCCTCATTTATTTTGCTAAAGCAAAAGTTGGAGCTATTCTAGCAGGAGCAAAAGCTCCGGTCGTCTTAACATCCAGAGCAGATTCATCAGAAAGCAAATTATACTCACTGGCGCTTGCTATCAGCGTCGCTCAACAGAATTCTTAGGAGGCACTAACAATGAAAATTTTTGACTATATGGAAACATACGATTATGAGCAGTTATTATTTTGCCAAGATAAAGATTCAGGTTTAAAAGCCATTATTGCGATTCACGATACAACAATTGGACCAGCTCTAGGCGGTACGAGAATGTGGACATATGAATCAGAAGAGGCTGCAATTGAAGATGCGCTTCGTCTATCACGCGGAATGACTTATAAAAATGCAGCAGCAGGCTTGAATTTAGGCGGAGGGAAAACGGTTATTATCGGAGATCCTCGCAAAGACAAAAATGAAGCGATGTTCCGTGCATTTGGTCGCTTTATTCAAGGATTAAATGGTCGATACATTACAGCAGAAGATGTGGGCACAACGGTAGAGGATATGGATATTGTATATGAGGAAACGGATTATGTAACGGGTGTATCTCCTGCTTTTGGTTCATCAGGCAATCCATCGCCAGTCACAGCCTACGGTGTATACCGAGGAATTAAAGCAGCAGCAAAAGAAGCATTTGGAACAGATATGCTTGAAGGAAAAGTAGTAGCTGTCCAAGGCGTAGGAAACGTAGCATATAATTTATGCCGCCACCTTCACGAAGAAGGAGCGAAACTTATTGTAACGGATATTAATAAAGAAGCTGTTCAGCGTGCGGTAGAAGAATTTGGGGCGCAAGCAGTAGACCCGAATGATATTTATGGTGTAGAATGTGATATCTATGCTCCTTGTGCACTCGGAGCAACGATTAACGATGAAACGATCCCTCAAATAAAAGCAAAAGTTATTGCAGGGGCAGCTAATAATCAATTGAAAGAAACGCGTCATGGTGATTTAATCCATGAATTAGGCATTGTATATGCACCGGACTATGTTATTAACGCAGGAGGCGTTATTAACGTAGCTGATGAGCTAGTTGGATATAACCGTGAGCGTGCGCTGAAAAAAGTTGAAGGTATTTATGATAATATTGAAAAGGTAGTTGAAATCTCAAAGCGAGATGGCATTCCAACCTATCTAGCAGCAGATCGCTTAGCTGAAGAAAGAATTGAAAAGCTGCGTCGTTCACGCAGTCAATTTTTACAAAATGGACAGCATATTTTAAGTAGACGTCATACGCGCTAATGTTTGAGCTGAAGGCTAGGCAAAAGGAATAAATGAAATCCTTTCGACCTAGCCTTCGTTTATGAGAATGATAAGGTAGGAGGACATTTGTTGGATATGCACGAATATCGAATGCTGATAATAAATCCGGGTTCAACGTCCACAAAAATTGGCGTGTTTCACAACGATAAACCAATTTTTGATCGAACAATCCGCTACGATTCACAGCAAATGAATCAGTTTGAGACGATATATGCACAGTATGAGTTCCGTAAAAACTCGATTTTAGAGGCACTTGATGAAGAAGGGATTAATTTATCTAAATTAAGTGCAGTATGTGGAAGAGGAGGGCTTTTACGCCCGATTGAAGGCGGCACATACGAGGTAAATCAAGCCATGCTCAAAGATTTAAAAGACGGTTATGCCGGCCATCATGCTTCAAATTTAGGCGGGATTTTAGCGTTTGAGATTGCATCTGGATTAAATATTCCAGCATACATTGTTGATCCAGTGGTGGTAGATGAGCTAAGTGACATCGCTCGTATCTCAGGAACTCCTTTTATGGAAAGGAAAAGCATCTTTCACGCGCTGAATCAAAAATCGGTGGCTCGAAAAGTGGCCAAAGAAATGAATAGCACATACGAACAAATGAACGTTATTGTTACCCATATGGGCGGAGGCATTACAGTTGGAGTTCATCAACGAGGAAAAGTAATTGATGTGAACAATGGCCTGCACGGCGATGGTCCTTTTAGTCCAGAGCGCGCTGGCAGTGTACCGGTTGGTGAATTAGTTCGTCTTTGCTTTTCAGGTCAGTATTACCGCGAGGAGATTATGAAAATGCTTGTAGGAAAAGGCGGGCTTGTCGGTTATTTGGGCACATCTGACGTGCAGAAAGTCGAAGCGCTAGTGAAAAATGGAAACGAAAAAGCTAAGCTTATCTACGAAGCAATGGCTTATCAAATTTCGAAGGAAATTGGAGCTGCCAGTACGGTATTGCATGGAAAAGTAGATGCCATTATTCTAACGGGAGGCATTGCTTATTCAAAAGCGTTTGTTGAGCTGATTATCAATCATGTAAAGTGGATTGCAGATGTCATTGTTTATCCTGGAGAAAATGAGCTTCAAGCGCTAGCTGAAGGGGCTCTCCGAGTGCTTACAGGTGAAGAAGAAGTGAAGGAATATAAAGGCGCTTAATAGCGTTTGCAGAAAGGTGTGAAGCAGTGTGGCAAAAGAATATGATTTGGTCATTCTCGGCGGTGGAACCGGAGGGTACGTAGCAGCTATTCGTGCCTCTCAGTTAGGTCTATCGGTAGCGGTTGTGGAAAAAAATAAGTTAGGCGGCACATGCCTGCACGCAGGGTGTATCCCAAGCAAAGCTTTACTAAGAAGTGCAGAAGTCTATCAAACGGCTAAGAAAAGCAGTGAATTTGGCGTAGAAACGTCCAATGTACTATTGAACTATGCACGTGTACAAGAACGAAAGTCAGAAATTGTTTCACAGTTACATAATGGTGTCAAACAGCTAATGAAAAAAGGTAAAATTGACGTATATGAAGGAATCGGACGCATTTTAGGACCTTCTATTTTTTCTCCTATGCCAGGAACCATCTCCGTTGAATTAAAAAGCGGTGAAGAAAACGAAATGCTTATTCCAAAGAATGTAATTGTCGCAACAGGGTCTCGTCCTAGAACATTACCTGGTTTAACAATCGACGGAGAGAAAGTAATCACTTCAGATGAAGCATTAAAGATGGAAACACTTCCTGCTTCTATTATTATTGTGGGAGGCGGCGTCATTGGAATTGAATGGGCGTCAATGCTCACAGATTTTGATGTTGATGTAACGGTTGTTGAATACAGCGATCGAATTTTACCAACAGAAGATCAAGATATCTCCCGTGAAATGACGAAGCTTTTAAAAGCAAAAGGAGTTACCATTATTACTTCTGCTAAAGTAATGGCTGATACACTGTCTGTTGGTGGTCAGGTGAAAATTTCTGCTCAAGTAGGAGACGATATGCAAGAATATGAAGCAGAAAAGCTGCTTGTATCTGTAGGGCGTCAAGCGAATGTCGAAGGAATTGGTCTCGAGAATACCGATATTGTAGTAGAAAACGGTGTGATTGCCACGAATGATTTTTATCAAACGAAAGAATCTCATATCTACGCAATTGGAGATGTGATTGGCGGACTGCAGCTTGCACATGTAGCTTCTCACGAAGGAATTGTAGCTGTTGAGCATTTACATGGTGACAAGCCTTTGAAGATTGATTACACAACAATCTCTAAATGCGTATACAGCAGCCCGGAGGCAGCAAGTGTAGGATTAACAGAACAAGAAGCAAAACAGCAAGGATTTCAGCTGAAGGTTGGAAAGTTTCCGTTTAAGGCCGTTGGAAAAGCTCTTGTATATGGAGAGGCAGAGGGATTTGTTAAAATTATTGCCGATGCCGACACAAATGATGTTCTTGGTGTGCATATGATTGGACCTCACGTGACGGATATGATTTCTGAAGCGGGTCTTGCAAAGGTATTGGATGCTACACCATGGGAAATTGCTCATACCATTCATCCTCATCCTAGCCTTTCAGAAGCGATGGGAGAAGCTTCATTAGCTGTAGATGGAAAAGCGATTCATTTTTGATGATTAAAGGAGGTTTAAACATGACAAAAAACCGTCATGAATCATTAGGATTAACTGATGAACAAGTACTTGAAATGTACCGCACTATGCTGCTTGCACGAAAAATTGATGAGCGTATGTGGCTATTAAACCGTGCAGGGAAGGTGCCTTTTGTTATTTCATGTCAAGGTCAAGAAGCCGCCCAAGTTGGCGCAGCTTTTGCCTTAAACAGAGAGAATGATTACATATTACCTTATTACCGCGATCTGGGTGTTGTGCTGGCATTTGGAATGACCGCGCGCGATTTAATGCTTTCTGGGTTCGCTAAAGCAGAAGATCCAAACTCAGGAGGCCGTCAAATGCCAGGTCACTTTGGCCATAAGGAAAAGCGAATTGTAACAGGATCTTCTCCAGTTACAACACAGGTGCCTCATGCAGTAGGAATCGCTTTAGCAGGACGATTGGAGAAAAAAGACTTAGTAACGTTTGTCACGTTTGGAGAAGGATCTTCTAACCAAGGAGATTTCCACGAAGGCGCGAACTTTGCAGGTGTTCATAAGCTTCCTGTTATCTTTATGTGTGAAAATAACAAGTATGCGATTTCTGTTCCGGTTGAAAAGCAGCTAGGATGCGCAAAAGTATCTGATCGTGCGATTGGATATGGTATGCCAGGCTACACAATTGATGGAAACGATGTCCTTGAAGTATACCGAGTGGTAAAAGAAGCAAGAGATCGTGCATCCAGAGGAGAAGGGCCTACTCTTATTGAAACTGTTTCGGAGCGTTTGACTGCCCATTCAAGTGATGACGATGATCGTGCATATCGCGGAGCAGAAGAATTGTCTGAAGCTAAAAAGAGTGATCCCCTTGCGTACTTTGCGACTTATTTAAAAGAGGTTAACGTGTTAACCGATGAACGAGAAAAACAAATGCTCGATGATATTATGAACATCGTTAATGATGCAACAGATTATGCTGAAAACGCTCCTTATGCAGAAGCGGAATCGGCTTTAAAATACGTGTACGGTGAGTAAGGAGGAGAACATATGCCGGTTATTTCATATATTGATGCAGTAACAATGGCCATTCGTGAAGAAATGGAAAGAGATTCCCGCGTGTTTGTATTAGGAGAAGACGTAGGGAAAAAAGGCGGCGTATTTAAAGCAACCAACGGACTGTACGAACAGTTCGGGGAAGAAAGAGTTATTGACACACCTCTTGCAGAGTCTGCTATTGCAGGCGTAGGAATCGGAGCGGCAATGTACGGCATGCGTCCGATTGCTGAAATGCAATTTGCTGATTTTATTATGCCTGCAGTCAATCAAATCGTGTCAGAAGCAGCGAAAATTCGCTATCGTTCTAATAATGATTGGAGTTGTCCAATTACAATTCGAGCTCCTTACGGCGGCGGAGTTCACGGTGCTCTTTATCATTCTCAATCTGTTGAAGCACTGTTTGCCAATACGCCAGGGTTAAAGATTGTGATGCCTTCTACGCCTTATGACGTAAAAGGATTATTAAAAGCAGCTATTCGTGATGATGATCCAGTTCTTTTCTTTGAGCATAAGCGTGCGTACCGTTTGATTAAAGGAGAAGTCCCTGAAGATGATTATGTACTTCCGATTGGCAAAGCAGATGTAAAGAGAGAAGGAGACGACATCACGGTTATTACATATGGTCTTTGTGTACACTTTGCTCTTCAAGCTGCTGAAAAGCTGGAAGCAGACGGTATTTCAGCACACATCTTAGATTTAAGAACGGTCTATCCACTTGATAAAGAAGCTATTATAGAAGCAGCATCTAAAACAGGTAAGGTTCTGCTTTTAACGGAAGACAACAAAGAAGGCAGCATTATGAGCGAAGTAGCAGCTATTATTGCTGAACACTGCTTATTTGATTTAGATGCGCCAATTCAGCGCCTTGCTGGCCCCGATGTTCCAGCTATGCCGTATGCACCAACAATGGAAAAATATTTTATGGTGAATCCAGATAAAGTAGAAAAAGCAATGAGAGAATTAGCTCAATTTTAAAAGGAGTTGTATCAATTGGCTATTGAAAAAATTACGATGCCGCAGCTCGGTGAAAGTGTAACAGAGGGTACAATTAGCAAATGGCTCGTTTCTGTTGGAGATCACGTAAATAAGTACGACCCGTTAGCTGAAGTCATGACGGATAAAGTAAATGCTGAAGTGCCTTCTTCTTTTAGCGGAACAATTAAAGAGTTAATTGCAGGTGAAGATGATACTTTGCCTGTAGGAGAAGTGATTTGTTTAATTGAAGTAGAAGGAACTGTACCTCAAAAAGAACAGAAAACGTCTGATAAGACTGTAGAAGAATCAGCGCCAAAAACAGCTGACAGTCAATCCAATAAAAGCCGATACTCTCCAGCTGTTATGCGTCTGTCACAAGAGCATAATATTAATTTAGATACCGTGACAGGAACAGGAGCAGGCGGCCGCATTACGAGAAAAGATATTTTAGCTGTTATCGAAAAAGGCGGAGCTGCTGAAGTGAAAGAAACACCTGCATCAACAGTTCAGCCAGCAGCACCTGTAGCAGCTGCTGCTCCAAAAACGCAGCAGCCCGCGGCGCCGGTTGTGTCTGCTGCAGGAGATCAAGAAATACCTGTTACAGGCGTGCGCAAAGCTATTGCAGCAAATATGCTTCGCAGCAAGCATGAAATTCCGCATGCATGGACAATGGTTGAAGTTGATGTAACGAATTTAGTTTCTTATCGTGATTCATTAAAGGCGGAGTTTAAGCAAAAAGAAGGTTTTAACTTAACGTATTTTGCGTTCTTCGTAAAAGCAGTGGCTCAGGCTTTAAAAGAATTCCCTCAAATGAATTCAATGTGGGCAGGGGACCGTATTGTCCAGAAAAAAGATATTAATGTATCCATTGCTGTTGCAACAGACGATGCTTTATTTGTGCCGGTTATTAAACAAGCCGATGAAAAGACAATCAAAGGCATTGCGCGTGAAATTACCGAACTCGCGCAAAAAGTTCGTACTGGTTCATTGAAGTCTGAAGACATGCAGGGCGGAACGTTTACTGTTAACAACACAGGCTCATTTGGTTCCGTGCAATCAATGGGGATTATTAATTACCCGCAAGCGGCTATTTTACAAGTAGAATCTATTGTAAAACGTCCAGTTATTATTGATAACATGATTGCCGTTCGAGATATGGTTAACTTATGTTTATCACTTGATCACCGCGTGTTAGACGGCTTGGTGTGCGGCAGATTCTTGGCAAGAGTTAAAGAGATTTTAGAATCTACTTCTAAAGAGAATACGTCCGTCTATTAAAAAAGAGGCTGGCGCAAAACTATTTTAGCTGAAGGAAGATCCGAACGATGAATTGAGATTCTTGATAGAGAATCCCACTCGTTCGGATTTTTTATCGTGATGGTAAATGTAGGGTAATTATATCCCGGCCTCTTTTTATTTTGAAGCAATGATTGAACAATTTGTAAAAGATGTATTAAAATAAAAGAAGAATCATCAAACTTCAAAGTGTAATCATCTCGGTTTAGCAGGCAGCTATTAACTGTAAAGGGGCATGGAAATGAAAACAAATACATTATCATTTCATGAATTTACACGTACACCTAAAGAAGATTGGGAGCAGGAAGTTAGCAAAAATACCACGCTTAACTCAAAAGAAACGTTAGAAAACATCTTTTTGAAACCGCTTTATTTCGAAAGTGATACGGCACATTTAGACTACTTGCAGCAGAGTCCGGCGGAAATAGATTGTTTAAGAGGAGCCGGTAAAGAATCATACATATTAGGGGAATGGGAAATTACCCAAAAAATCAACTTACCTTCTATTAAAGAAAGCAATAAACTTCTTTTACACAGTTTGAGAAATGGACAAAATACGGCCGCTTTTACGTGCAGTGAAGCAATGAGGCAAGGAAAAGACGTTGATGAAGCAACTGAAGCTGAAGTAGCCTCAGGCGCTACAATTTCCACTTTAGAGGATGTTGCTCATTTGTTTCAGCATGTAGCTCTTGAAGCTGTGCCTTTATTTTTAAATACGGGATGTACATCTGTTCCACTTCTTTCGTTTCTAAAAGCATACTGTGCTGATCATAACTTTGATATGAGACAGCTAACAGGTACGCTTGGAATGGATCCGCTCGGCACCCTTTCTGAATATGGAAGAGTTCCACTTTCTACTCGAGATTTATACGATCATTTAGCTTACACGACGCGTTTGGCTCACAGTAATGTTCCAGAGCTCAAAACGATCATTGTATCAAGTATTCCTTACCATAACAGCGGTGCAAACGCTGTTCAAGAACTAGCTTATATGCTTGCTACAGGGGTGCAGTATATTGATGAGTGCATAAAACGCGGTTTGTCCTTACATCAAGTTTTACCTCACATGACCTTTTCTTTTTCAGTTAGCTCACATTTATTTATGGAAATATCAAAACTTCGTGCTTTTCGCATGCTTTGGGCAAATGTGGTTCGTGCTTTTGATGACACAGCCGTTTCAGTGCCGTTTATCCATACGGAAACGTCACATCTTACACAGTCTAAAGAAGACATGTATACAAATGCATTAAGAAGCACGGTTCAAGCATTTGCTTCTATTGTAGGAGGAGCGGATAGTCTGCATATTGAACCATATGATTCCGTCACATCCCCATCCTCTCAGTTTGCTCATCGCCTTGCCCGTAACACTCATTTAATTTTACAGCACGAAACACATATATCAAAAGTAATGGATCCTGCCGGAGGCTCTTGGTACGTTGAAGCTTACACACATGAATTAATGACAAAAGCTTGGGAGTTATTTGGCAACATTGAAGACCTCGGCGGAATGGAAGAAGCTTTAAAACAAGGGCGAATTCAAGATGAAGTTGAACAAATGAGAGTAAAAAGACAAGAGGATATAGAGTGCCGAATTGAGCGCTTGATCGGAGTCACACACTATGCTCCTAAGCAACAGGATGCATCTCAAGAGATAAAAAACACGCCGTTTAAAAAAGAAGAAATAAAAATGGATAAATACAGTGATCAGAACGCTTCGGAATTTTCATCAAATCTTTCGCTAGAGGACTATACAAAGCTAGCATCTAAAGGGGTAACAGCAGGGTGGATGCTAAAACAAATGGCGAAGCAGACACAGCCTGACAGTGTTGTGCCGCTCACTAAGTGGAGAGCAGCAGAGAAGTTTGAAAAAATACGGGTTTATACAAAGGGAATGAGCATTGGCATTATGGAGCTCACCGATCCTAGCAGCCGTAAAAAAGCTGAGATTGCCCGGTCTTTATTTGAAAGCGCAGGCTTTGCGTGTGAAACAATTAAAAACATAGATTCTTATGTGGAAATAGCAGATTGGATGAATGAACAAAAGCATGAAGCATATGTGATCTGTGGAAGTGATGAACTCGTGGAAAAGCTCTTAACAAAAGTGATGACTTATTTTGAGGAAGATTCGGTTTATGTGTACGTAGTGGGAGAAGAACATGTATCACGCAAAACGCAGTGGCAGCAAAAAGGTATAATGAGCGTCATACATCCTAAGACGAATGTTATTCAGTGCGTTAAGAAGTTATTATGTGCTTTGGAGGTAGAAGTTCATGTATAAAAAGCCTTCTTTTTCTAATATTCCATTATCATTTTCAAAGCAGCAAAGGGAAGATGACGTGACTCAAAGTTCCTTCACTGCTTTTCAAACAAATGAACAAATTGAATTAAAATCAGTATATACAAAAAAAGACAGAGATAACCTCGACTTTATTCACTTTGCACCTGGTGTCCCACCGTTTGTGAGAGGACCGTATGCAACGATGTATGTGAATCGGCCTTGGACTATTAGACAGTATGCAGGATACTCAACGGCGGAGGAAAGCAATGCCTTTTACCGCCGAAACCTAGCTGCTGGACAGAAAGGGCTGTCCGTTGCTTTTGACCTCGCTACCCACCGCGGCTATGACTCTGATCATCCAAGAGTTGTTGGAGATGTAGGGAAAGCAGGCGTGGCAATTGATTCAATGATTGATATGAAGCAGCTGTTTGAAGGGATTCCGCTTGATCAAATGTCCGTGTCGATGACGATGAACGGGGCGGTGCTTCCTATTTTAGCTTTCTACATCGTAACAGCTGAAGAACAAGGCGTAAAAAAAGAAAAGCTGGCTGGAACGATTCAAAACGATATTTTAAAAGAATATATGGTGCGCAATACGTATATTTATCCGCCCGAGATGTCAATGCGAATTATCGCGGATATCTTTAAATATACGGCAGAGTACATGCCGAAATTTAACAGTATTAGTATATCAGGCTATCATATGCAAGAAGCAGGTGCTCCAGCAGACTTAGAGCTTGCTTATACGCTTGCAGACGGACTTGAATATGTACGCACCGGCTTGGAAGCGGGAATTACAATTGACGCATTTGCTCCGAGACTATCCTTTTTCTGGGCAATTGGAATGAACTACTTTATGGAAGTAGCGAAAATGAGAGCAGGGAGGCTGCTGTGGGCAAAACTAATGAAGCAGTTTGAGCCGGATAATCCTAAATCACTCGCTCTTAGAACGCATTCTCAAACGTCCGGATGGAGCTTAACGGAGCAGGATCCATTTAATAATGTTATTAGAACATGCGTCGAAGCTCTGGCTGCAGTGTCAGGACATACGCAGTCGCTTCATACAAACGCACTGGATGAAGCGATTGCTCTTCCGACTGATTTTTCAGCTAGAATTGCTCGAAATACGCAGCTTTATTTACAAAGCGAAACGGAGATTTGTTCCGTTATTGATCCTTGGGGAGGCTCTTATTATGTGGAATCATTAACGAATGAATTAATGATAAAAGCGTGGAAGCACCTTGAAGAAATAGAGAAGCTAGGCGGAATGACAAAAGCAATAGAAGCAGGCGTACCTAAAATGAAGATAGAAGAAGCTGCTGCCCGTAGACAAGCAAGAATAGACTCAGAGGCAGAAATTATTGTAGGTGTTAACCAGTTCCAGCCAGAGCAAGAAGAACCGCTTGATATTCTGGATATTGATAACACAGCAGTTCGAATGAAACAGCTGGAAAAGTTAAAGAAAATACGCAGTGAACGTAACGAACAAGCGGTAATCGAAGCGCTTAATCGACTGACTACTTGTGCCAAAACAGGTGAAGGGAATCTCCTTGCTTTTGCGGTTGAAGCTGCTCGAGCTCGAGCTACACTAGGTGAAATTTCAGAAGCTATTGAGAAAGTGGCTGGAAGACATCAGGCTACTTCTAAGTCAGTCAGCGGGGTATACAGTGCGGAGTTTGTGCATCGAGATCAAATCGAAGAAGTTCGAAAGCTCACGGCTGAATTTTTAGAGGAAGAAGGAAGACGCCCAAGAATTTTAGTCGCGAAAATGGGGCAAGACGGTCATGACAGAGGATCGAAAGTTATTTCAACAGCCTTTGCTGACCTTGGATTTGATGTGGATATTGGTCCTTTATTTCAAACGCCTGAAGAGACAGCAAGGCAAGCTGTAGAAAACGACGTACATGTGATTGGCATAAGCTCTTTGGCAGCCGGGCATAAAACGTTGCTGCCGCAGCTTGTTGAGGAGTTAAAGAAATTAGAGCGCGACGATATCGTTGTTATTGTCGGAGGCGTTATTCCTAAGCAAGACTACTCATTTCTTTTAGAACACGGCGCTTCTGCAATCTTTGGACCTGGAACAGTAATCCCAAAAGCGGCCGTTTCCGTCTTACATGAAATAAAGAAACGGTTAGAAGAATAGTTGGTGAAGACAATTGGTGAAATTAAAAACGGTACAAGATTATAAACAAGGGCTGCTTGAAGGGAAAAGAACAGCGTTAGCTCAAGCCATTACTTTAATTGAAAGTAAAGCGCCGAAGCATAAAGTAATAGCACAACAGCTGATTAAAGAAATCTATCCTCATACAGGGCATTCAGTGCGCATTGGTTTTACAGGCGTACCCGGAGCAGGAAAAAGTACGCTGATTGACAAATTTGGGTCGTACCTCTGCAAAAATGGCCATTCCGTTGCAGTTTTGGCAGTCGATCCAAGCAGTACCTTGTCTGGAGGAAGTATTTTAGGAGATAAAACGAGAATGGAGCTTCTTGCCAAACAAGAGAACGCTTTTGTCCGTCCTTCACCTTCTCAAGGAACGCTTGGAGGTGTTCATCTTAAAACGAGAGAAGCCATTTTTCTTTGTGAAGCGGCTGGGTATAACATCATATTTGTCGAAACGATGGGCGTTGGACAAGGTGAAATGATTGTAAAAGAGATGGTAGACTTCTTTGTTCTGCTTGCTCTAACCGGAGCAGGAGATGATTTGCAAGGAATTAAAAAAGGGCTGCTTGAATGGGTTAATTTGATTTGTGTAAATAAAGCAGACGGGGATAACCGGCTAAAAGCAAAAGTGACTGCAAAAGAATATGAAAGCGTCATCGGTTTCCTTCACGGTCATTCTGGAGGATGGAACCCACAGGTCATCACAACTTCTGCTTATGAAGAAGCATCGTTTCAAGACTTGTGGAAGATAATTTGTGACTATAAGGAATGGATGAATAAAAAGGATCTGTTTTATACAGTAAGGCAAAAGCAAATGAAGGCATGGTTACAAGCAAGTGTTAATGAATATTTACAAGAATCATTTTATGAACATCCTTTAGTTAAGCAAACGTTAGGGGATGTTGAAAAACAAATGATGACAGGAGATGTCACAATGGCTGAAGCTCTCGAACACTTGATTAAAACCTACCAGCAGGCGATGAAGGAAATATAAAAAGGGATCCTGCATTTTATGCGGATCCTTCTACACTAGGGAGTTAGGAGTATGGTTTTCTAGCTGTAAAAATAGTATCACCATTTCTTTTCTTGTTTAATCTTGATTACCAAGAAAAAATGAGTCAAAGCAATCGCCTTTTTAGTTTTCGTTTGCTATGATAAAGAATAGATAGCAAAAGGGAGGTATGAAAATGAATATCGATTTTAACTTGTTTATGAACGACGTTGTTCGTCAAGCCCGCAAAGAAATTACAGCTGCTGGTTATACAGAATTAACGACGGCTGAAGCGGTAGATGAAACGTTTAAAAAGCCTGGTACAACGCTTGTAATGGTGAATTCAGTTTGCGGTTGTGCAGGAGGTATTGCAAGACCTGCTGCAGCGCACGCTGTACATTATGATAAACGTCCAACAAACTTGGTTACAGTATTTGCTGGGCAAGATAAAGAAGCAACTGCACGTGCACGCGAATACTTTGAAGGTTATCCGCCTTCGTCTCCATCTTTCGCTTTATTAAAAGACGGAAAAATTATCACAATGGTAGAGCGTCACGAAATTGAAGGCCACGAGCCAATGTCAGTTGTGATGAAGCTGCAAGAAGCATTCGAACAGCACTGTGAAGAAGTGTAAGAGAGAAGCCGTTTTGAACGGCTTCTTTTTTTATGCGTTTTTTTACCTATCTGTATGCAGGCTTTCTAGAGAGTGGAAAATGTTGAGAAAAGGTATTTTCAAATAGTGAAACTTATATTTAAAAAAGATATTGCATATTTATAATGTTGTGTTAAAATACATTTATATGAATATATATTTAAATTTCGACATTTACTTGCAATAGCAAAAAACTTATTTCATAATATTATTAATTTTTAAAAAATAATGTAAGGAATAAACTAGGGGGAACGAAGATGAAATTGAAGAAGTGGTTATCGGTAACGGCAATTGGTCTTTTAACAGCAGGCGTTTTAGCTGCATGCGGAGCAGGAGAAGGAACGTCTAATGGCGGAGCAAGCAGCGACGACAAAGATAAAAAAGTACTAGTAATGGGAACATCAGCAGATTACCCACCATTTGAATATATTGATACGGCAAAAGGTGATAGTGAAGCAATCGGATTTGACGTAGATTTAGCAAAAACAATCGGTAAAAAGTTAGGCTATGACGTACAGGTGAAGGATATGGAATTTGGCGGATTAATTCCAGCTTTACAATCTAATAAAGTCGATTTAGTTTTAGCGGGTATGACGCCAACTGAAAAGCGTAAAAAGAACGTGGACTTCTCAGACGTATATTATGAAGCAAAAAACATGATTGTATCGAAGAAAGATGCGCCAATTAAAAATGCAGAAGAACTAAAAGGAAAAACAGTCGGTGTACAAACTTCTTCTATCCAAGCAGACGAAGCAAAGGAAATTGCAAAAGAAGTTGACGGGGTAAATGTAACAACGCGTGACCGTATTCCAGAACTAATTCAAGAAATGAAATCAAATCGTATTGATGCAGCGATTATTGAAGATACAGTAGCTAAAGGGTATGTGAACAAAGACAAAAGCTTGCAAATGTCTGATACAGGACGTCCAGATTCAAGTAAAGGATCAGCAATCGCATTTCCTAAAGACAGCAAGCTAACGAATGACTTTAACCGTGAATTAAAGAAAATGAAAGAAAACGGTGAATTAGATAAATTAATCGTTAAGTGGTTTGACGACCAAAAATAAGAATGATAGTTAGAGAGGAATGGAACTAGGCATGAATTTGGATTTTTCGCAAATCGTGCCTTCTATGCCTTATATTTTAAAAGGGATAGGGGTAACGATACAGATAGTCCTAGCTTCAGCAATTTTAGGGTTTGTGCTGGGAGTTATTTTATCTTTATGTAAAATCAGCCGCAATAAACCTCTTCAATGGTTTGCGGATGCATATACGTCCGTGTTTCGCGGAACACCGCTTGTACTGCAATTATTATTAATATACTTTGGATTACCTCAGCTGCTCGGGTTTGATATTGCCCCGTTTCCAGCAGCCGTTGCTGCGTTCGGGCTAAACTCTGCAGCATATATATCTGAAATTATTCGCGCTGGTATTTTAGCTGTTGATAAAGGGCAGCGTGAAGCGGCATTAGCGTTAGGAATTCCTTATCGCCGCATGATGGGACAAATTATTTTGCCACAGGCACTTAAAAATATTTTACCTGCTTTAATGAATGAGTTCATTACATTAACAAAGGAATCAGCTATCGTTACAGTTATTGGAGCACTCGACATTATGCGCCGTGCTTACATTGTAGGGGGAGAAAAATTCGCCTACCTTGAACCGTTAATTTTTGCAGGGTTGATTTATTATGTAATGGTAATGGGCTTAACGCTCCTTGGTAAAGCAGTCGAGAGGAGAATGAGAAAAGGTGATTAACGTTGAAAATTTACACAAATCATTTGGTAAAAATGAAGTTTTAAAAGGTATTTCAACTACGATTAAAGAAAAAGAAGTCGTGGCTGTTATTGGCCCTTCTGGTTCTGGTAAATCTACTTTTTTACGCTGTATGAACCTGCTTGAAGAACCGACGGGCGGAGTAGTTTCAATTAACGGTCAAGTGATTACGGATAAAAAAACAAACATTATGCGTGTGCGTGAAAACGTAGGAATGGTATTTCAGCATTTTCACTTGTTTCCACATATGACAGTGCTTGAAAATTTGACGTATGCTCCGATGACGGTAAAAGGCGTGTCAAGAGAAACGGCTGTTTCTAAAGGTAAAGAATTACTCCAAAAAGTGGGACTTGCTCAAAAAGCCAACGAGTTTCCAAGTCGCTTATCGGGCGGTCAAAAGCAGCGTGTAGCTATTGCCAGAGCACTGGCAATGGAACCGAAAGTGATGCTGTTTGACGAACCAACCTCAGCATTGGATCCAGAGATGGTAAAAGAAGTGCTAGATGTAATGAAGTCGCTAACAGAAACAGGAATGACGATGGTCATTGTAACGCATGAAATGGGATTTGCACGAGAAGTAGCGGATCGTGTGCTGTTTTTAGACGGCGGTGTGCTTGTTGAAGATGCGCCTCCAGCTGAATTTTTCTCAGCGCCTAAAAGCAAGCGTGCTAAAGATTTCTTAGAAAAGATTTTATAATAAAAAAGTGCAGAAAGAGTACAATCTTTTCTGCACTTTTTTTATTGAAATTTATACGGTACAGCAAGATTTAAGGTTGTGTTATTTTTCTATTCGTGTTAATAAAGAATAGAGTATTTTATCACACTAAAAAGAAACCAACATGTAGGAGTCTAGAAAATGAAATTTAAAATTGGGTACCGGACAATTAAAACAGCGGTCGGTACATCACTGGCTATTATTATTGCTCAGTTCTTTCACCTCGAGTTTTTTGTATCAGCTGGAATTATCACCATTTTGTGTATTCAAAATTCAAAGAAAAAATCGTTGCGAAGTGCAAGCGATCGTTTTATTGCTTGTTCTTTATCCATTCTGTTTTCGTTTATATTCTTTGAAGGGATTGCTTATCATCCACTTGTTATAGGACTGATGCTGCTTTTGTTTATCCCGGTTACGGTTATATTCAAAGTTAATGCAGGCATTGTTACAAGCTCCGTTATTTTGCTTCATATTTACTCCAAAGGCAATATGACATGGGGAATCGTCTTTAATGAACTTGGCTTAATTGTAATTGGGATAGGTGTTGCCCTGCTTGTGAATTTATACATGCCAAGTTTAGATCAAGAGCTTCGCACGTATCAGCAAGAAATTGAAGAGAATTTCCGGTCGATGTTAAAAGAAATTGCCCTATATCTCAGAACCAATGACAGCAGTTGGGACGGTAAGGAAATTGCAGATACGGTAAAAATTTTAGAAAAAGCAAAAAGCCTTGCGTTTCGTGATGTAGAAAATCATTTTGTGCGTGGGGAAAACTATTATTACCGTTATTTTAAAATTCGTGAAAAACAGCTTGAAATTATTGAGCGAACGCTTCCTCTCATTACCGCTATTGATTTGGTGGTAGAACAGCGCTACATGATTGCCGATTTCATTGAAGAATTAAGTCTATCCATCCACCCCGGTAATACAGCAAAATTATTTTTAGCCAAACTTCAGCATTTACGAGAAGCGTTTGCAGAGATGCCGCTTCCTAAAACGCGGGAAGAGTTTGAAGCACGTGCGGATTTACTGCACGTAGTCAAAGAAATTGAACAATATTTGGTTATTAAACAAACCTTAAAAATAAGATAAACAGCATGCATGTTGTTTATCTTGCTTACGAACACTAAAAAAGACAAGAGATATCTCTCTTGTCTTTTACTTAGGACTAACGTAAGGTGGTGGATTACGTGCATGTGTTTGCTTTTATCCTTTTACTACTATCTCCGGTTTGGCCATTAGGAGAAAATCCGTTGCCAAATGATCCTTATATTATTATTAATAAACAAAGCAATGAGCTTGCTTATATTCAAAATAAAGAAATTAAACAAATTATTAAAGTAGCAACGGGGAAAACAGTTAACCTGACGCCCGAAGGGGAGTTCACGGTAACAGTAAAAGCTGTTAATCCTTATTATCGGAGAAGTAACATTGAAGGAGGCGCTCCTCAAAATCCTCTAGGTGTAAGATGGATTGGGTTTGATGCAAGAGAGACTGACGGACGTATTTATGGCATTCATGGTACAAATCAGCCGGGTTCCATCGGTAAATATGTATCGAATGGCTGCATTCGCGTAGAAAATCGGGAAGTAAGCCATTTATATGATCAAGTCCCGTTAGGTACAAAAGTGTGGATTGTATCTACAGATCAATCTTTTGAAGAGTTAGCCGCTCAAAAAGGCATTGTGAATATACAGCAAAAGACTGGTGACTAGTCACCAGTCTTTTTTATATGTTTGCACTGCACATAGAAACAGCAGTGCAGCTATGTTTTTAGTCATCAGTCCCGATTAAAACCACATGGCAAGTCCCGCTAAAAGCGTAGATATTAACATGACAAGAAGCATTAAAAACACAATGGTTTTTTGGATTTTCTTATTAGACATACAACCAAAGTCCTCCTACACGTTTTTTTCTTATTTTACATGTCTTCCGCTGCTTAGACAAGCAACTTTCTGTAGATACGCGAGCAGGAGATTTCTTTTGTTTTCAAGAATATGTGTAAATGAAAACGCTTTTTTAAGAGGTGAGAAAGTGATAAAAGGAATTGATCACATAGGAATAGCTGTAAAATCAATTGAAGGCAGCCTCCCGTTTTATGAAAAGGTATTAGGACTGTCTCTATTAAAAGTAGAAGAAGTAGAAGAACAAGGAGTAAAAGTTGCTTTTATTCAGTGCGGCAACGTAAAAATTGAATTATTAGAGCCGCTCTTTGAAGACAGTGCGGTCGGCGCGTTTATCAAAAAGAGAGGTGAAGGTCTTCATCATGTTGCTTTAGGTGTGCGCACGATTGAAGAACGGATTAACGAGTTAAAGGAAAAGGGTGTGCACATGATTGACGATGTTCCGCGAAAAGGCGCAGGGGAAGCATCCATTGCTTTTTTGCATCCAAAGTCAGCAAACGGTGTTCTTTATGAGCTCTGTGAAAAAACACTAGAGGAGGAGAAGAAACATGGTTGACATTTATGATAAATTAAATGAATTGTACGATAAGCGCCGAAAGATCGAGTTAGGCGGTGGAGACGAAAAAATTGAAAAACAGCACCATAAAGGAAAACTAACGGCGCGCGAACGAATTGAAATTCTTTTGGATGAACATACATTTGTCGAATTAAATCCGTTTATTGAACATCGGTGTGCAGATTTCAGTATGAATAATCAAGTAGGGCCAGGAGACGGGGTAGTAACAGGTTACGGCAAGGTAAACGGTCGCTCAGTCTACTTGTTTTCGCAAGATTTTACAGTATTCGGAGGTGCGTTAGGTGAAATGCATGCTAAAAAAATTGCGCACGTAATGGACTTAGCGGCTAAAACAGGCGTGCCGTTTATTGGCTTAAATGATTCAGGCGGAGCTCGTATTCAAGAGGGCGTCATGTCTCTTGATGGATACGGTCATATTTTTTATCGAAATGCCATTTATTCGGGTGTCATGCCTCAAATATCTGTTATTATGGGTCCTTGTGCAGGCGGAGCCGTGTACTCACCGGCGATTACGGACTTTGTTTTTATGGTAGAAGAAACAAGTCAAATGTTCATTACAGGACCAAAAGTAATTGAAACGGTAACGGGAGAAAGCATTTCCTCTGAAAATCTTGGAGGAGCAGCTGTTCATAACGAAATTAGCGGTAATGCCCATTTTAGAGGTGCAACAGAACAAGAGGTGCTAGAACAAGTACGAACGCTCTTAAGCTATCTTCCTCAGTCTAGCCAAGAGCAGCCTCCTTTAGCCTCAAAGGCAGAGTCTGATCATTATCGTCCGGATTTATTAGACGTTGTCCCGTTTGATGCCGTGCGCCCTTACGATGTGCGTCAAGTCATTCACCAAGTAGTGGACGAGCACTCATTTTTTGAAGTGCAAAAAGACTTTGCAAGAAATATTGTCATTGGTTTTGCTCGCATAGATGGAAAAGTTGTCGGACTTGTGTGTAACCAGCCTAAAGTAATGGCAGGCAGTTTAGATATTAACTCCTCAGATAAAGCAGCAAGGTTTATTCGATTTTGCGATTCATTTAATATCCCACTTATTACATTTGAAGATGTTACAGGTTTTTTCCCAGGTATCAAGCAGGAACATGGCGGAATTATACGTCATGGTGCTAAAATTTTATATGCATACTCCGAAGCTACCGTTCCGAAAATCACGGTGATTTTGCGAAAGGCGTACGGCGGTGCATACGTAGCTTTAAATAGTAAATCGATTGGAGCGGACCTTGTGTATTCGTGGCCGAATGCCGAAATCGCTGTTATGGGTCCTCAAGGTGCTGCAAATATTATCTTTGCAAACGACATTCGAGGTAGCGAAAACCCAGATGAAACAAGACACGAAAAAATTGAACAGTATCGCGAGAAATTTGCTAATCCTTACGTAGCGGCAAGCGCTGGAATGGTTGATGATGTTATTGATCCTAGGGAAACGCGAATAAAATTAATACAAGCGCTTGAAATGTTGCACAATAAAAAGGAAGAGCGTCCAGCAAAGAAACATGGTAACATACCATTGTAGGTTATTTTTGGAGGGATTACATATTATGATTAATGAACAACGAATCGTTGATTTATTTATTGAATTAGTACAAGTAGACTCAGAAACAAAGCATGAAGAAAAAATTGCTGTTGTACTAAAAGAAAAATTTACCGCATTAGGTGTCGAAGTAGTAGAAGATGATGCCAAAGAAAAAACGGGCCACGGAGCCAACAACTTAATCTGCACACTGCCAGCTACAAAAGAAGGCGTAGACACAATCTACTTTACTTCTCATATGGATACAGTCGTACCTGGAAACGGTATTAAACCATCTATTGAAGATGGCTATATTAAAAGTGACGGCACGACAATTCTTGGAGCGGATGATAAAGCAGGCTTAGCAGCAATGCTAGAAGCCATCACCGTATTAAAAGAAGAAAACATCGCGCACGGCAAAATTGAATTTATTATTACAGTAGGAGAAGAATCTGGCTTAGTGGGCGCTAAAGCTCTTGATTCTAGTCTCGTAACGGCAAAATTCGGCTACGCTTTAGATAGCGATGGCAAAGTGGGAGACATTATTGTTGCTGCGCCGACGCAAGCAAAAGTAAATGCAACAATTTATGGAAAAACAGCTCATGCAGGTGTAGCTCCTGAACGAGGCGTTTCTGCTATTACGATTGCTTCAAGAGCCATTTCTAAAATGCCGCTTGGGCGTATTGATGAAGAGACTACAGCGAATATTGGACGTTTTGAAGGTGGAACGCAAACGAATATCGTGTGTGACCGCGTCGATATTTTAGCAGAAGCTCGTTCATTAATTCCAGAAAAAATGGAAGCACAAGTAGCGAAAATGAAAGAAGCGTTTGAAACAGCTGCACAAGAAATGGGCGGACGTGCAGAAGTTGATATTAAAGTGATGTATCCAGGCTTTAAATTTGGCGATGGAGATCATGTTGTCGAAGTTGCTAAAAAAGCCGTGGCTAATATCGATCGTCCTTCACGCCTGCTTCAAAGCGGAGGCGGAAGCGATGCAAATGTAATCGCAGGCTTTGATATCCCAACAGTAAATTTAGCAGTTGGTTATGAAGACATTCATACGACAAATGAAAAAATTCCGGTAGAAGAACTGGTGAAGACATCTGAACTAGTAGTGTCGATTATTAAAGAAGTAGCAAAATAATAGTTGCAGCCTTGCTTTTATATAAAAGCAAGGCTTTTTACATAGTGAATAGTAAATAGTCTGAATTTTTTAACATAATGTATAATGAAGAAAAGACGGTCGTTTTGTACAATAAAGTTAGTAATACATTTTACCAAAATAGAAGTTGAAAATAACGTATATAAAAAATATGTAAGCGCTTTCAATTTGAGTTTTATCAACAGATATCCTTGGGAGGTTGATGCAATGCGGTCACAGGAAAGTTTGCAGTCCATCATTCAAAACTTTAATGAAGTAGAAAAAGGGTTGTCAAATAGAGAAGCAGTCGAAGAATCTAATCGATGTTTGTACTGTTATGATGCACCCTGTATTCAGGCATGCCCTACAGGAATTGACATCCCGACGTTTATTAAAAAAATTGCATCGGGCAATTTAAAGGGGTCTGCCGAAACGATTATGTCTTCTAATCCCGTAGGAGCAAGCTGTTCGAGAGTTTGTCCAACCGATGAACTATGTGAAGGAGCGTGTGTGCTTAACCACTCAACCAAACCAATTATGATTGGAGATTTGCAGCGTTACGCAACGGATTGGGCTATTCAAAATGAACAGGTGCTGTTTGAGAAAGGAAGAGCAAACGGCAAAAAGGTAGCAATCGTTGGTGGAGGTCCGGCTGGTCTCTCTGCAGCAAGAGAACTGGCGCGATTTGGGTATGACGTAACCATTTTTGAAGCGGAGAAACAAGCAGGAGGGTTAAATACATATGGAATCGTGTCGTTTCGTCTTCCTCAAGCGATTTCATTTTGGGAAGTTGAACAAGTAAAAAGCTTGGATGTAAAAATTAAAACAAACGTAAGAATTGGAGAAGATGTTCTTCCAAGCGAATTGCTGCAGTCGTATGACGCGGTCGTATTAGCTATTGGTATGAGCAAGGTGCCTTCTCTACATGTTGAAGGTGAAGAGCTAGACGGTGTGTATGACGCGATTGATTTTGTGAAAAAAACGAAGTCGGAAGCGTTATCAACAGAATTTGTGGGTAAGCGTGTTGCCGTCATTGGTGCGGGAAATACTGCGATTGATGGTGCTACGTGTTCCGTGCGCTTGGGGGCTGAAAATGTTCAAATTTTATACCGTCGTACACGAGAAGAAATGACGGCTTATGATTTTGAATTTGAATTTGCGAAACAAGATGGTGTTGAATTCCGCTGGTTAACGGCTCCTATACGAATTATTGGAGATGAAAATGGTAAGGTAAGCGGGATTGAATGTGTAAAAATGACGTTAACAGATCCAGATGCAGACGGCCGAAGAAAGCCTGTTCCTGTTGAAGGTTCAACGTTTACGATTCCAGTCGATGCTGTTGTTAAAGCAATTGGTCAAGAACGGTACCTGTCTTTGATTCAACAATTTCAGCTGAACCATGAAGACGGAGTTGTCTTAATTAATCAAGAGACATTTCAAACATCAAATCCAAAAGTATTTGCTTGCGGAGACGTTATTTTTGGTAAAGGGCAAGGAGAAGCAATGGTTGTGACCGCTGCTCAGCAAGGAAAACAAACGGCGTTAAATATTCATATGCAGTTAACAAAAGAAACAATGGAAACAGCTTAAAATCAGGAGGAGGAGAAATCTATGGCAGATTTAACAACAAATTTAGCAGGTATTCAATCACCAAATCCGTTTTGGCTGGCATCCGCACCGCCAACCAATTCAGGTTATCAAGTGCAGCGTGCATTTGAAGCAGGATGGGGAGGCGCAGTTTGGAAAACGCTTGGTGATCCGATTTTAAATGTTTCCTCACGATTTGCTGCCGTTGGTTTCAACGGTCAGCGCGTAGCCGGCTTTAATAATATTGAGTTAATCACCGATCGTCCGCTTGAAGTTAATTTGAAGGAAATCTATGAAACGAAAAAGAAGTTTCCTAACCACGCAATTATTGCCTCTCTTATGGTAGAGCCTCAGCAAGAAAAATGGCATGAAATTGTCAAAAAAGTAGAAGACGTAGGAGTGGATGGATTAGAGCTGAACTTTGGTTGTCCGCATGGAATGGCAGAACGAGGGATGGGTGCTGCCTCTGGACAAGTCCCTGATTTGGTTGAAAAACAAACGTATTGGGCTAAAGAAGTTGCCCAAACACCGGTCATTGTTAAATTAACCCCAAATATCACAGATATCACCGTTACAGCAGAAGCAGCGGTTCGAGGCGGTGCTGACGCTGTGAGTATGATTAACACTATTAATAGTTTAGCAGGAGTAGACATTCATTCATGGAATACGATTCCACACGTAGCAGGAAAAGGCGCTCACGGAGGTTATTGCGGCCCGGCTGTTAAGCCGATTGCATTAAACATGGTTGCTGAATGTGCAAGAAGTCCGTTTATTAACGTTCCAATATCAGGTATGGGAGGCGTTTCGAACTGGCAGGAAGCCGTCGAATTTATGCTCATGGGTGCTACAGGTGTGCAAGTATGTACAGCTGCTATGCATCACGGATTCCGCATCGTAGAGGATATGATTCAAGGTCTCAATTATTATTTGGATGAAAGAGGAATCGAAAAAGTAAGTGATATTGTAGGGAAAGCCGTTTCAAAATATTCCGACTGGGGCAACTTAGATCTCAATTATAAAGTAGTGGCTCGCATCGATCCGGATACGTGTATTAACTGCAATAAGTGTCATATTTCTTGTGAAGATACTTCTCACCAATGTATTGACATGCTGAAAGATCCTTCAGGGAAATCTTATTTAAAAGTAAGAGAAGAAGATTGTGTAGGCTGTAATTTATGTTCGATTGTATGTCCGGTGGACGGGGCTATATCCATGGTTGAATTACCAAATGAACAGCCTCCAATGACGTGGAATGAACGCCAAGCTGCTTTACAAGCGACAGCTGCACAGCGATTAGACGTATAAAGACAAAGGGGATGAAGAAATGAAGAAAATCGTTAAAAATGGTGTGGTAGTCACAGCAACAGATACGTATAAAGCTGATATTTTAATTGAAAATGGAGTTATTTCGGCAATTGGCTCGACATTTGAAGAGCAAGGCTGTGAAGTGATTGATGCAAAAGGAAACTATGTATTTCCGGGAGGCATCGATCCTCATACTCATTTAGATATGCCGTTTGGAGGCACCGTTACAAAAGATGACTTTGAAACAGGTACAAGAGCAGCAGCTTTTGGAGGTACGACAACTGTTATTGATTTTTGCTTAACCAATAAAGGCGAACCGCTGCAAAAAGCGATCGGTACATGGCATGAAAAATCAAAAGGAAAAGCGGCTATCGACTATAGCTTTCATCTAATGATTGGCGAAATCACGGAAGATGTATTAAATGAGCTTCCTACAATTATTGAAAAAGAAGGAATTACTTCATTTAAAGTGTTCATGGCCTATAAAAATGTTTTTCAAGCAGACGATGCTACCCTTTATCAAACGCTAGTGCAAGCTAAAAAACTAGGTGCGCTTGTGATGGTACATGCTGAAAATGGAGATGTTATTGAGTATTTAACGGCAAAAGCACTAGAACAAGGACAAACCGATCCTATCTATCATGCACTGACTCGCCCTCCAGAAATAGAAGGAGAAGCCACGGGAAGAGCCGCTGTGCTAACGGAGCTGGCTGACTCACAGCTCTATGTTGTTCACGTGTCGTGCGCTGAAGCGGTTAAAAAGATTGCTGAAGCAAGGGAAAAAGGCGTAAATATCTGGGGTGAAACGTGTCCGCAGTATTTGACGCTTGACCAAACCTATTTAGAGAAACCGAATTTTGAAGGAGCAAAATACGTATGGTCGCCGCCTTTACGTGAAAAATGGAACCAAGATGTTTTGTGGAATGCTTTGCGTAATGGCGACTTGCAAACGATTGGATCAGATCAGTGTTCATTTGATTTTAACGGTCAAAAAGATCTGGGAAAAGGAGATTTTACGAAGATTCCAAACGGAGGCCCTATTATTGAGGATCGCATGAGTATTTTATTTTCAGAAGGAGTAGTGAAGAACCGAATTAATATAAATCAGTTTGTTGATATAACATCAACAAAAATTGCTAAGCTGTTCGGACTGTACCCGAAAAAAGGAACAATAGCGGTTGGCGCAGACGCCGATCTGCTTATATTTGACCCTTCTGTTGAACGTGCGATTTCAGCAAACACGCATCATATGGCAGTCGATTATAGTGCATTTGAGGGAATGAAAGTCACAGGTGAGCCGGTTTCAGTACTTTGCCGCGGGGAATTTGTCGTAAAAGATAAGCAGTTTGTCGGTCAAAAAGGCTACGGACAATTTACAAAACGAGCAAAGTTTAATGAGTTAAACACGGCTAACGAAGCTGAAAAATTAATGTTATAAAAACAGATGAAGAAATAGATCGGGGGCAGGGAAATGTCAAGTTACCATGAATATATGGCAGAGCGAGAAAAGATTGATTTTTTGCTGCAAAAAGGATTTAAAATAACAGCCGTAACGGAGAATCTAAGCGGGGCATTTGTGACGTTTGAACGCACCGAAAATAACCAAACCGAACAAGAAACCCTTCATATATTGACGGCGGATGCTAGAAAATATTTTTCATCCGTACTGATTCAACAAGTATAAAAACGGAGGCTGGGACAAAATTATTTTAGCTGAAGGAAGATCCGAACGATGAATCGTTCGGATTTTTTTATTGGTAGGGTGAACGTAGGTTTCATGTATGTAGTTGCTTCTGGCTGTTGATTGGAGTAATTTAATTATGTTTCAATCTCTTTATTTGTTTACTAATACCTATAAGTTTTTTACTATATTGGCTGACAAAAGTGATCCGTTTTTGTGTTTTTTTCGTTTTGGATGTGAAGCAAAATAACTAGATATTATCCATTCACTGTATTACAGTTGTTACATTTCGTTTACATCGAAAGAGAAAAGGTTTAGTTATCTAGTAAATTGTAGTAAATATTATAGTAGAACGTTTTCAAACTAAATCTATTAAATACGAAAAGGGTGTGACACGGATGGATCAAGCTATGCAGTGTATGACACAGGAAGAAACAAAAATTATTGATAAATTAAAAATGGAAATGTTAAATGCAGTGTCACTACAAGATTTGCGTTTTTATAAAAAAGAAATTCACCGAATTAAAGAACAAGCGGTTAAACGCCACGGTTTTTTTAATAAATTACAGCAAACAGCTCAGAAGCTGTAACGATCCATTATCGTTACAGCTTTTTTCGTTTCTTTCATTAAATATTTTATTTCTTCTAAATATTTAATATAATGTAAGAAGATATAGCTTTTGTTCTACACATATGCGAAATACGCGTTAATGATCCAGGAGACATGATGTGAAATTCGCTAGGGGCGGTGTTGACTTGAAATCATATTTAACAGTAACAGAGATTTTAACAAGGAAACATTTTGTAAACTGTGAAGTAATAGCTGGAGAGAAAGGGCTTACTAATTCTGTGAAGTGGGTGCACGTGATGGAAGTGACGCGCATTAATGAGCTGCTAAAAGGAAACGAGCTCATTTTATCAACAGGGGTAGGCTGGGGAGAAGATTCTCAATCTTGTTTATCATTTCTTCAGCAATTAATTTCTTGTAAGGCATCAGGACTGTGTATTGAACTTGGCACTTATACTTCTAAGATTCCGCAAATTGTCATTGATAAAGCGAACGAATGTGATTTTCCGATTATTTTATTTCACGAGGAAGTTCCGTTCGTTGAAATTACACAAGATGTTCACTCGCTTTTAATTAATCAGCACTATCAAATGATTTCCGATTTAGAACAGTATTCTCATAGGCTAAATCAGCTGCTGTTAACAGTTAATGACCCAGCCGTCATCTTACAGTGTTTATATGAATCTACGGGGCTTCTTGTCGGCCTTAAAGTTTCAAATGAATTGCTTACCTTTGCTCCGGAGATGGACTTGCTCAAACAGCAGCTTCTACTTCATTATATAAGCAGGGAAAATGAAAGTCCGCATTTTACTGAGCAGCCTATTCATTTATTAGGACAAGATTATGCTCAGCTGTATGTTGCTTCTATAAATGAAGCCTTAACAGAACTTGAAGTGCTCACCGTTGACCGAACGGCGACTGCACTTGCTCAGCATTTTTTGAAGGACCTGTATGTCGAAGAGAAAAAAAGAGTAGATGAAACCGAATGGATGACGAAATGGATGAACGGAGAGTTAACTCTTGAACAAATAAAAGACTCTATGCACGAAGTGTGTTCAGATTCGCCTATTCGCGGAGGTGTCGTTGTTTGCTGTAAGTGGCAAAGGCGGGAGAAGTTTGATCGAACGTATTTTAAGCTGATCTTGCGAAGCATTTTTGAACAAGAAGGCTTTCACTTATTAGTCTCCGAGCGAAATCGCGAAGTATTATTTATTCTTTTGAACAAACGAATGGTTAGCACGTGGAGAGAGAGACTAGAAAACAGCCTTCATCGCTGGATGAATCAATATGAATCGGATGAAAATTCAAAGAGGAACGCCATTAGCTTTATCGGAATTGGCCAATACTGTGAACAGCTTGACTGCATGCATAAAAGCTATGAAACGGCTAAAGAAACAATTTCGATTCAAGAAATGCTGCAGAAACAAACCATTATTCATTTTTATGATGATTTGCATATGTACCGGATTATTTCGCTTTTACATCAGCATGAAGACTTACAGGAAGTGGTGTTTGAATATCTGCAGCCCGTTATTACATATGATGAAACGTATAATGCAAAACTCATGGAAACATTAAAAATTTATTTAGCATGCAATGGATCTAAACAAGAGACGGCTAAGCGTTTATACATTGTTCGGCAAACGCTGTATCACCGTATTGAAAAACTAGAAAAGCTGCTGGGTGAAGACTTTATGGAGCCGGAAAAACGACTGGCAATTGAGTTTATGATTATGGCATATGAATATTTGTTTATGATGAAAAAGTCGCGCGCGGAATTTATAAACGGATAAGTAAGCAGCTGGAAACAGCTGTTTTTTTATGTTGAGGATGATTTTACTATATGTTCATTTTAGTTCATGCTTTCTCCTAGTTCACTGCGCAAAATGTGAAACGAGAATCTAGAGTTGTTTCACATTTTGTCTAATGCAACCACCATTTATTTATTCAATAATAAAGGTAGATTTGTCATTTCTTATTTTTTGAGGAGGCCAAGCGATATGTCAGTTGTGAATAATGATACGCAAGTTTTAAAAAATTACGTGGGCGGAAAATGGGTTGATACGGCAGGGGAAAAATTTGGAGAGGTAATTAATCCATCGACGGGCGAAGTAATTGCAAAAGTACCGCTTTCTACAAAAGAAGACGTAGCCAATGCGGTGGAAACAGCTCAAAAAACATTTGAAACATGGCGTAACGTTCCTGCTCCAAAACGAGCAAGATTAATGTTTGCGTTTCAGCATTTACTAGTTAAGCATCATGAAGAGTTAGCTAAATTAGTTGTACAAGAAAACGGCAAGGCTTTCAAAGAAGCTTACGGTGAAGTACAGCGCGGTATTGAATGCGTGGAGTTTGCCGCGGGTGCTCCTACTTTATTAATGGGAGAATCATTAAATAACATAGCGGAAGAAATTGATTCTGAGATGTTCCGTTTTCCACTGGGTGTCGTTGGCGGCATCACACCTTTTAACTTTCCGATGATGGTACCGCTTTGGATGTTCCCTCTTGCGATTGTATGTGGAAATGCGTTTGTATTAAAACCGTCTGAGCGAACGCCGCTTTTAGCAACGCGACTTGCTGAACTTTTTACAGAAGCAGGAGCACCGGATGGATTATTAAATATTGTGCACGGGGCACACGATGTCGTGAACGGATTAATAGAGCATGAAAAAGTTAAAGCGATTTCATTCGTCGGATCGCAGCCGGTAGCAAAATATGTTTATGAACAAGCTGCTGCTCAAGGGAAACGAGTTCAGGCTTTATCTGGAGCTAAAAATCATCATGTTGTGATGCCAGACTGCGATATGGATAAAGCGGTATCACATATTATCAGCTCGGCTTATGGAAGTGCCGGCCAGCGCTGCATGGCGTGCAGCGCCGTGGTCGTGGTTGGTGAAAAAGGCGATGAATTCGTCGGGAAATTAAAGCAAAAAGCAGATGAATTAATTATGGGAAGCGGATTTGATGATGAAGTGCTTCTAACGCCTGTAATTCGAAAAGAGCACCGTGATAAGGTGCTGGATTATATTGAACTTGGCATGAAAGAAGGAGCGGAACTCATTCGTGACGGACGTAAAGAAATGGATGAGCATACGGAAGGCAACTTCTTAGGGGCAACAATTTTTGACCGCGTAACTCCTGATATGACCATTGCTAAAGAAGAGATTTTTGCACCTGTACTAAGCTTGCTTCGTGCTGACACATTAGATGAAGCACTTCGCTATATGGAAAAATCCCGTTTTGGAAATGGAGCAACGATTTATACAAAAGATGCAAAAGCGGTGCGTCAATTTAGAGAAGAAGCAGATGCCGGTATGCTCGGTATTAACGTAGGAGTACCTGCTACAATGGCTTTCTTCCCATTCTCCGGTTGGAAAGACTCTTTTTACGGAGATTTGCATGTTAACGGCAAAGACGGTTTGAACTTCTTTACACGTAAAAAGATGGTTACATCACGCTTTGACTTTTAACATATAGATGAATATAGCAAGTGGCTTCGGCATTTTGTCGAAGTCTTTTCATACAGAAAAAAATACCGCGCTAGCGATTTGGGAGTGGATAAGATGGTACAGGTCAGTCAAAATGAAAAAGATCTGCGTGCAAAAGATGAGCAGTATGTATGGCATGGAATGAAACCGTACAGTCCGGATGCAACGATGGTAGCTACAAAAGCAAAAGGTGCTTGGATTACAGATGAACAAGGAAATCGCTATTTAGATGCAATGGCAGGGCTTTGGTGTGTAAATACCGGGTATGGACGGGATGAGTTAGCGCTCGCAGCCTATGAGCAGCTAAAAGAACTGGCTTATTTTCCACTCACTCAATCTCACGTACCTGCTATCAAACTGGCAGAGAAGCTAAATGAAATGCTAGGTGATGACTATGTTATCTTCTTTTCAAATAGCGGATCTGAAGCAAATGAAACGGCTTTTAAAATTGTGCGTCAGTACCATCAGCAAAAAGGAGAGCATTCTCGCTACAAATTTATTTCGCGTTATCGAGGGTATCACGGAAATTCAATGGGCGCACTAGCAGCAACGGGCCAAGCTCAGCGTAAATATAAATATGAACCGCTTGCCCCTGGCTTTATTCACGTTGCCCCGCCTGATTCGTACCGAGGGCAAGATGACTACGATGCACCGAAAGAGAAGCTTCAATCTGTAAAAGATATTGACAATGTTATGACGTGGGAGCTAAGTGAAACGATTGCCGCTGTTATTATGGAGCCAATTATTACAGGAGGAGGAATTCTTTTACCGCCTCAAAATTATATGAAAGGCGTAAAAGAAACGTGTGAAAAACACGGTGCACTTTTAATTGCAGATGAAGTTATTTGCGGCTTTGGACGTACAGGAGAAGCCTTTGGTTTTATGAATTACGATGTAAAACCAGATATCATTACCATGGCAAAAGGAATTACAAGCGCATATCTTCCGCTCTCTGCAACTGCTGTTAAAAAAGAAATTTATGAAGCGTTCAAAGATAGCGATCAGTATGAGTATTTTCGCCATGTTAATACATTTGGAGGAAGTCCAGCTGCGTGTGCACTAGCATTAAAGAATTTAGAAATTATGGAGAGAGAAAATCTTTTTGGCCGTTCTAAACAGCTCGGAGCTTACGTATTAAGTGAGCTAAAGCCGCTTATCGATAGCCACCCATACGTTGGAGACGTAAGAGGTAAAGGGCTTTTAATTGGAATTGAACTTGTAGCTGATAAACAAACGAAGGAACCGTTAGACGTTAATCTTGTAAATGAAGTGATTGCTAAATGCAAAACCAAAGGAGTCATTATTGGGAAAAATGGAGCAACGGTGGCCGGCTATAATAATGTTCTCACGCTCTCGCCGCCGCTCAACATTGAGGAAAGTGATATTGAGCTGTTATTAGCTACTATTACGTATGCGCTTGACAGCATCAAATAGGTAAGTTTACAAAAAGCCTGTATAATATACTTACAGGCTTTTTGTGCGTGTGAAGGAGGAAGTAGAAAATGGAATTGTTATTTTTAGGAACGGGTGCAGGAGTACCGGCGAAACAGCGGAATGTTTCATCTCTTGCGCTCGAACTTTTGCAAGAAAGAGGGGCGGTGTGGCTTTTTGATTGCGGAGAAGCAACGCAGCATCAAATTTTACATACAACCGTTAAACCGAGGCGAATTGAGAAAATTTTTATTACGCACCTTCACGGTGATCATATTTACGGATTGCCTGGACTCCTGGGAAGCCGTTCGTTTCAAGGCGGAGAATCGCTGCTTACTGTATACGGGCCAAAAGGAATTAAAGAATTTATTAAAGTCACGCTGGCTGTAAGTCAAACTCATCTGCAATATCCTCTAGAGATTGTTGAAATAGAAGAGGAAAGTGAAAGTGGAACGATTTTTGAAGATGAAACTTTTTCAGTGGAATTTGGCAAGCTTGAACATGGCATTTTATCTTATGGATACCGAGTTGTCGAAAAAGATTTGCCAGGATCACTGGACGTTCAGCGTTTAAAAGAGATGAATATTCCCCCAGGGCCTCACTATCAGCAGTTAAAAGAAGGGAAAGAAGTAGTATTAAAAGATGGGCGTCTTATTAATGGACAAGAGTTTGTAGGAGAGCCTAAAAAAGGGAAGGTTATCACGGTTTTAGGAGATACAAGAAAGTGCATGCAAAGTGTTCAGCTTGCTATGCATGCGAATGTGTTAGTCCATGAAGCTACTTTTTCAGCGGGAGACGAGGAGCTTGCTTACAACTATTTTCATTCTACTGCAAAAGAAGCCGCTGAAATTGCTAAAACAGCATCGGCCGAGCGTCTTATTTTATCTCATATTAGTTCGCGTTACCAAGGAGACGCAGTCAGCCGGCTAGCAGAAGGAGCAAAAGAAATTTTTCCGAATACCGACATAGCAGAAGACTTGAAGCGGTTTACGATTTCATAAAAAAAGACGAGGATATCCTCGTCTTTTTTTACCATCCGCGTTCGTACTGAACGGGTGCTGAAATTGTTTCATTTAGTTCTTTTGCCGCCGTGCGCGGGAAGTACGGATCGCGCAGAAGTTCGCGCGCAACAAAAATTAAATCAGCGCGTTCGCTTTGCAGAATCTCTTCTGCTTGTCGTCCAGTTGTAATTAACCCAACAGCGCCTGTATCAATATTAGCTTGCTGCTTGATTTTGTCTGCAAACGGCACTTGATAGCCAGGGTATACGTTGATTGGAGCATGTACCAGAGCACCAGAACTAACATCAATTAAGTCGACGCCTTGTTCTTTCATCCATTTTGCAAATACAACGTGATTATCGACTGTTAATCCGCCTTCTGTATAGTCAGAAGCAGAAACACGGACAAATAAAGGGCCGTCCCACTCTGTTTTCACAGCTTCAATAATTTCCTTTAAGAAACGATAGCGGTTTTCAGCGCTGCCGCCATATTCGTCGCTTCGCTTATTGCTTAGCGGCGATAGAAATTGATGTACTAAATAACCGTGTGCCGCATGAAGCTCAATAATATCAAACCCAGCTTCTTTTGAACGTCGAGCGCTTTCTTTAAAAGCAGAAATCGTTTCATGAATTTGTTCTGTGGTCATTTCCACAGGTTTTTTACTTTTATCATCAAAAGCAATAGCGGAAGGAGCATAAATATCGCCTTCAACAGTTGCTTTACGTCCTGCGTGTGCAAGTTGAATAGCTGTTTTTGCACCGTTTTCTTTTAGCTGTGTCACAAGTTTCTTTAATCCATCTCTTTGTTCATCATTCCAAATTCCCAAGTCTTGAGCTGAAATACGACCTTGTGGCACGACAGCTGAGGCTTCAACCATAATGAGACCTACTTGTCCAACCGCACGAGTTGTGTAGTGAACCATATGAAAGTCGGTTATTACGCCGTCTTCCTTTTCGCATGAATACATGCACATTGGTGACATTACAATTCGGTTTTTTAATGTTACATCTTTCACTGTATAAGGTGAAAATAGTTTTGTTGTCATTCGGTTTAACCTCCAATTATTTCGATACTCTAAACAAAAGTTATTATATCACCGCCTTGAATTTTCTTTCACATAATCTGCTTATCCATTTTTAATCATAAAAAAACCTCTTTCTTTTTTTAGAAAGAGGTGAACCTCTACGAACGTTTACTCGAGATTTTTTCGTCAATCGTATCTCCTAAATATTTGGAGCGAATTGTAGCTTGTTCAATACACTGCATCATGGCTTCTTGGAAGTTATGAGAAATAAGCTGTTCAATTCCTGCTTCTGTTGTGCCGCCGGGACTCATCACTTCTTTTCGAAGTACGGCTGGCGTTTTAGGTGACTGTTTTAGCATTTCTGCAGCACCGATAAGAGTTTGAAGAATTAGTTCATTTGACACTGACGTATCCAAGCCTTGTTTTTCAGCTGCTTTTTCCATTGCTTCTACTAAATAGTAGACATATGCTGGGCCGCTTCCAGATAGTCCTGTTACAGCGTGAAGCTGCTCTTCCTCTACAGTTGTAACTGTACCAATCGTTTCAAATAAAGCAGTAGTAACGCTCATATGCTCTGCTGTAGCAAACTTGCCGGGTGCAATGGCTGTAGCCGATAATCCAATAGAAGCAGATGTATTTGGCATAGCTCTTACAACCGCTACGTCTTGGTCAAACAAGTTTACAATTGTGCCAGTCGATACACCTGCTAAAACAGAGAGAACGAGGTGGTGCGGACGAATATAGGACTTAATCGTATCGATGCTTTCCGCTACGTCTTTTGGTTTAATAGCAAGCACGACGATATCGCTTTTTTCGATTAACAAGGCATGATTACGCGTAATGTTAATTTCATAGGCGTTTCGAAGTTCGTGAAGTCTTTTATCGTTGCTATGGTTTGTTACGGTGATTTGATTGGGGCGAAGCTTTTTATCTGACAGCAGCCCTGAGATCATGGCTTCAGCCATTGATCCAGCTCCAATAAAGGCGATGTTTAGATCCGTTTTCATTAAAAGTTCCTCCAGTCATTTGCTATCCAATGAAAACAGATACTGAGATTTCAGTATCTGTTAAAGGTTTGTGTTTGTGTATCTCTTCTTTATAAAATGCATAGTTATCTAAAGATATGAATAAAACTTCACTATATTTCTGTCATTATGCAATGAAAAAGAGAAGGATGTCAATGTAATTTTCAGAAAACGAATGCAATTGTATAAATAACAGGAAAAATCGTGTAAACTTAAAAGAAAATGCGATGGTAAAGGAGCAAAAATACAGATGAATGAGCAATTATATAAAATTGTGCTGCCTACTCCTTTTGCGGTAGGAGATGTGAATGTTTTTGTTATAAAAGGTCAGACCGTTACGCTAATCGATGCTGGTATTAAAACGGAGGCAGCGTGGTCTGTATTTAAAGAAAAGCTTAATGAAATAGGATTAAAACCAGATGATATTAAGCAAGTTGTCCTAACTCATCACCATCCTGATCACGTAGGAATGCTTGATTTTTTTGATAAAGATATCGCCATAGTCGGTCATGCGAAAAATCAGCCTTGGATCTCCCAAAATCCAGATTTTTTTGAGTGGTACGATGCGTTTTTTGAAGATCACTTTATGAAAGCCGGCGTAGATGAAAGGTTCCGCCCTTATTTAAAACGTTTAAAAGCATCAATGAAGTATTCATGTCACCGTTCTCTTACAACTTCTGTGCAGGAAGGAGATTACATTCCGGGCCTAGAGAGTTGGAAAGTACTTGAAGTACCCGGTCATGCTCAAAGCCATATTGCATTATACAATGAAAGAACAGCGGTTATGATTGGAGGAGATTTACTGTTAAAGCATATTTCATCTAATCCGCTTATTGAACCTCCTATGAAACCAAGCGGCGAGCGACCTAAAACGCTTCTTCAATATAATCATTCATTAAGACGTCTGCTTGACTTAGAGATAAACTGTATCTATACAGGTCATGGAGATGAAGTGTTACATGTTCGCGAACTTGTACAAGAGAGGTTACAAAAGCAGAGCGACCGAGCGGATAAAGTGCTTAGCATGATCAAAGAACGTCCTCAAACAGCTTTTGATATTTGCAAACAGCTATTTCCTACTATTTATGAAAAAGAACTAGGGCTAACACTTTCTGAAACAATCGGTCAGCTCGATTTTCTAGAAGATGCAAATAAAATCAGTACACATGAAAAAGGAAATACGCTTATTTATTCTGTGTGCTCTTAACTTATAAAAAAGGTGTGTTAGATTTGAAATCCTCGTTAAAGAACCAATATGTTGTGATTACAGGCGCTTCAGGAGGCCTTGGAGAACATTTAGCTTATGAAGTGGCCAAAAGAGGGGGCGTGCCCGTTTTACTTGCACGTACAGAAGAAAAGCTGCAGCGAGTAGCCGAGCAAATTAGTCAAAAGTATGGGATTACCTCTTACATATACAAAGCTGACGTAGCGAACGTGGAGGAAGTCAAAAGAGTTATTCAGAAAATGATGAGTGAAATTAAGCGTGTTGATGTGCTGATTAATAATGCGGGCTTTGGCGTATTTGAAGAAGTGAAAGAAGCCTCTATTTCGACAATTGCTTCAATGTTTCAAGTCAATGTTATTGGGCTGATTGCATGTACACAAGAAATTTTAGCTTATATGCTAAACGAAAACAAAGGACATATTATTAACATTGCTTCTCAAGCAGGCAAACTTGCAACGCCTAAATCCAGTGGCTATTCAGCTTCTAAACATGCCGTGCTAGGGTTTACCAACAGCCTGCGAATGGAATTAGCGAAAACAGATATCTATGTAACGGCAGTGAATCCAGGTCCTATTCAAACCAACTTCTTTTCAATAGCAGATCAATCAGGAAACTATGAAAAAAGCGTAGAAAAGTTTATGTTAACCCCTCAATACGTGGCTGAAAAAACGGTTAGTATAATTGGTAAACCAAAACGAGAAGTCAACTTGCCTAAGTGGATGAATATAGGTTCGAAGATGTATCAGCTTGCCCCCGGGCTCGTAGAAAAATTGGCAGGGGATGCGTTTAATAGAAAATAACCTGTGCTTTAAACACAGGTTACCAATGTTTTTTGTTAACGGTTTCGTTCAGTAAGGCTGTAATTTTATGAATCTACTGCTCGTCTAAAATTTTTGCAGCGCGCACACAAGAGTCGAATTTTCCTTTATGATTTCCGTCGCAAAAGGGCATCTTTTGCGACTGGCCACATCGGCATAGTGAAAATGTCGGCTTTGTTTCAAATTTGTTGCCGTCTGCATCAATTAATTCAACGTCTCCAGTGACACGGAAAGAGCCGTTATCCATTACTTTAATTTGTACTTTTGACATAAAAAAACCTCCTTTTTGTACACATCTATATGAAGCGCCAGAGTTTAATGAAAGCGAGATGTGTATTATACTCATTATATAAGCAATTTTCGTTTGTTTATACAATTAGTTTAAAAGGAGTTAAAGGAAAATGAATATTACCTTTACTGATAAAGCGATAGCAAAAGTACAAGAAAAGTACGGTAAAGATTCTTCACTATATTTAAAATTAAAATACGATACGGATGGATGCGGCTGTGTTGTGAGCGGTGTAACGACGCTATGGATTGTTGATGAAAAAGAGAGCGATGATGTAACCATTGAGACGAATTTTGTTCCTGTTCTTGTCGAAAAAACAAAGCAAGTATTTTTAGATGATAATATGACGATTGACTATAATGAAAGTGCATATGCGTTTATGCTAAAATGTCCTTCTCAAATTTTAAATCCGCGCATGTCATTTATCGATAAAACAAAAGAAGCGCTTTAAAGCGCTTCTTTTTGTGTTTTTTCTAAGAATTCTTCAATAACATGTTCATATTCCACTGGATTATCAGCATACGAGCGGGCGTGAGTGCCTACAGGTGCTAAATACATCCGTTTTGCTCCCATTTTTTTAGCATGCAGCTGCTCCGTCATTTTAGGAAGAATATAGTCATCTTCTTTACTATGGATAAACAGAACAGGATGTTTGATTTGATCTACGACTGAAATGGGTGATACGTCTTTAAATGAGTAGCCTTCTCGCCATTTTAAAATCATATTAGCTGCTGGCATCACGAGCTGTTTAGGTAGGTGGAAATCTTGTTTTAAGCGATAGGCAAGAAGTTCTTCCAAATCAGAAAAAGGGCAGTCGACAATATAAAAATCAGCTCCGTCTTCCATTCCAGCATACAAAAGAGTGGTCGCAGCTCCCATAGACTCCCCGTGAATTCCAAGGGAAATAGTTGAACCGAATTGTTCTTTTACCCAGTGAACAACGGATTGAAGGTCCAGTTTTTCATAATAGCCGTAGCTCGTTGTTTTCCCTTCAGACTTGCCGTGGCGGCGATGATCATAAAGAACGACGTTCCATCCAAGCTTTAGAAAAAGCCGAGCATATTTCATAGAGTTCAGTGAATGAACTGTAACTCCGTGCGAAAGAATCATAAATCGGTTGTTTTCGTGTTGTTTAATAACGGTCCCAGCTATGTTATAGCCTAGAGAAGAAGGAAGCACAAATGCTTCTTTAGGAAGAGTGCTATAGACTTTCTCATCATAAAAGCCATCTTCTGTATCGCGGTCAATAATAACTTTGTCGGTCTTTTTACGGATGTACATCATTTGATTTGTAAAAAAGATGCCAAGAGCGGCAAATGCTCCGAAAACACTTCCTATTAATAATAGCCATTTTTTCATGATTAGCGGCTCCTTTTGTTAATATAGCTATTATTTATTATAGCATCGCTCTCATAAAAACCTAATTTTTAACGCTGTGCAAATAAAGAGTATTGCTTGCTTTCAATCGGTCTTGAAATGTGAGGAGCGATAAAAGCGACTGCTTCGAGCAGCTTTTCTTCATTAATAGAAGTGGAAATACCCATTTCATGAAGCATAAAGACGAGATCTTCTGTAGCTACGTTTCCCGTTGCTCCCTTAGCGAATGGACATCCACCTAACCCCCCAGCGGATGAATCGAACCTGTTAATACCGGCTTGCAGAGCTGCATAGATATTTGCAATGGCTAATCCTCTCGTATCGTGAAAGTGCGCAGCAAGTAGCGTGTGGGGAAAGTTTTGTTTTAATTTCGAGAAAAGTGAAAATACATCTTTAGGGTTTGCCATGCCAATTGTATCAGCAACGCTTAGCTCATTCACTCCAGCCTCCACAAAGCTTTCGCAAAGGGCCAGCACGTCGCGTTCATGTATTTTTCCTTCATACGGGCAATAAAAGGCGGTGGAAATGCAAGTTCGAATAAAATATTCTTGCTGCTTGAGCTGCTGAATGAGAGGAAGCAGCGTTTGTACAGCTTCTTTGGTGTTTTTGTTAATATTTTTTTGATTAAAAGTATCGCTTACGCCAATAAACAGCGCAACGGAGCGGCAATTAGCCTGCAGTGCTTTTTCCAAGCCTTTTTGGTTTGGCACAAGTACAATGTTTCGGCATGTATCAGACTGAAATGTATTTGCAACAGTAGAAGCATCTTTCATTTGAGGAACCCATTTTGGAGAAACAAAGGATGTAATTTCGATTTCGGATAGTCCAGCTTCTTTTAATTTTTTGATAAAATTAATTTTTTTTTCAGTTGGAACAAAATTTTTTTCATTTTGAAGTCCATCTCGTGGACCAACTTCTATAATTGTTACTTTTTCAGGAAATCCCATAAACCGCTCTCCTCCTATATTGTAAACGCTTACTAATATTCATTTTAATTCTAAAAAATTAAAATTCAATAAAAATTATAAATTTTTACAAAAAAAGAGGAATTTCGCAAGCGATGTCGAAATTAATACAGGTGACAGTTAATCACAGTAATCAAACAGTAAGGAGAGGTTTTCGACATGGGTCAAACAGAAGTAGTCATTGTAAGCGCTGTACGTACAGCAATCGGCAGCTTTGGGGGAAGCTTACAAAATGTATCCGCAACAACTTTAGGTGGTACTGTAATTAAAGAAGCTTTAAACAAAGTAGGGGTATCAGCAAACGAAGTAGATGAAGTTATCATGGGAAATGTCCTACAAGCAGGTTTAGGACAAAATCCAGCACGACAAGCAACTTTAGCAGCAGGTTTACCTGAAACTGTTTCAGCATTAACCATCAATAAAGTATGCGGATCAGGACTAAAAGCAGTACATCTCGCTACACAAGCGATTCTTGCTGGGGATGCTGATGTGATTGTTGCTGGTGGAATGGAAAACATGAGCCAAGCACCATACTTATTAAAAAATGCACGCAACGGGTTTAAAATGGGCGACCAAAAAGTAGTTGACAGCATGATTCAAGATGGATTATGGTGTGCATTTAACGACTACCATATGGGCGTTACAGCTGAAAATCTGTGTGATAAATATGAAATTACTCGTGACGAACAAGATGCGTTTGCAGCTTCAAGTCAGCAAAAAGCAGAAGCAGCTATTCAATCTGGTCGTTTCAAAGATGAAATCGTGCCAGTAGAAGTGCCTGGAAGAAAAGGTCAAGTAACTATTTTTGAACAAGATGAGTTCCCACGTGCAGGCACAACGGCTGAAAGCTTAGGGAAACTACGTCCAGCCTTCAAAAAAGACGGTTCTGTAACAGCTGGTAATGCATCTGGTATCAATGACGGTGCAGCGGCGGTAGTGGTAATGAGCCGTAAAAAAGCAGACGAGTTAGGCCTAACACCATTAGTGTCTATTAAAGCTAATGCAACTGCCGGAGTAGACCCAAGCATTATGGGAATCGGTCCTGTAAGCGCAGTGAAAAAGGCGCTGGAAAAAGCTGCTGTTTCATTAGAAGATGTTCAATTAGTAGAAGCAAACGAAGCATTCGCTGCACAGTCAATCGCTGTGGATCGTGAACTTCAATTTAATCATGATATTTTAAATGTAAACGGTGGAGCAATTGCGCTTGGACATCCTATTGGTGCAAGTGGTACACGTGTCCTAGTTTCACTTATTCATGAAATGCAAAAACGCGACGCAAAACTTGGGTTAGCAACGTTATGTATTGGCGGAGGCCAAGGCGTTGCAACAATCGTTGAACGTCCTTAATTTGATATAGTTTTAACAAACATTAAAGCTATATCACAACGCCACAGATTCCAAACATACAGCTTTGGAACTCGTGGCGTTTTTGTTTTTCCTTTAATTTGTCTAGTAATATAACTTTTTTGACAAAAAAATGATTAAATTATAATTTTCAGTTATATATATATTTAAAAAGAAATAAAAATCTTTTATAATGGATTAGAAAGCGTTTTCAAAAATAACGAAGGGGTGGTTATGTATGAAACAAGTACATACGTCGTTTAAAGAAGCGGTGAAAGATATTCACGACGGTGCTACGATTATGGTCGGTGGTTTTGGTTTATGTGGAATTCCGGAGAATTTGATTTTAGCGTTAGTTGAAACAGGGGTAAAAGATTTAACCGTAATTTCAAATAACTGCGGCGTAGACGACTGGGGACTTGGACTGCTTCTGAAAAACAAACAAATTAAAAAGATGGTTGGTTCTTACGTGGGAGAAAATAAAGAGTTTGAAAGACAAGTATTGTCAGGAGAAATTGAAGTAGAATTGCTACCTCAAGGCACGCTAGCTGAAAAGATTCGCGCCGGCGGAGCGGGCATACCTGCATTTTATACACCAGCGGGAGTGGGAACACCCATTGCTGAAGGAAAAGAAGTTCGCGTGTTTGAAGGAAAAGAATATTTACTAGAAGAGGCGTTAAAAGCTGATTTTAGTTTGGTTAGAGCTTGGAAAGCCGATCATATGGGGAACTTAGTGTATAACAAGACAGCGCGCAATTTTAGCCCAATGATTGCAGCAGCAGGAAAAGTGACGATAGCAGAAGTAGAGGAACTTCATCCAACAGGTTCACTTGATCCAAATATTATCCACACACCTAGTGTATATGTTCAATCGTTAATTATTGGTGAACAAGAAAAACGTATTGAGCGTTTAACCGTTCAAAAATAACAAAAGGGGAGAGATTTTTCATGATTGAAAACGGCGTGAACGTGAGAGAGCGAATTGCAAAACGTGCTGAAAAAGAAATTTTGGACGGATTTTATGTAAACCTTGGAATTGGTATTCCAACGCTTGTGGCTAATCATATCTCAGATAATAAAACGGTGGTGCTTCAGTCCGAAAACGGTCTGTTAGGCATTGGACCATATCCGAAAGAAGGAGAAGTAGATCCTGATTTAATTAATGCAGGCAAAGAAACCGTAACGGCGACAAAAGGGGCTTCTTACTTCGACAGTGCTGAATCGTTTGGCATGATTCGCGGAGGGCATATTAATATTGCGATTTTAGGAGGCATGGAAGTCTCAAAAACTGGTGACTTAGCTAACTGGATGATTCCTGGAAAAATGATTAAAGGAATGGGCGGTGCAATGGATTTAGTTCATGGAGCGCAGCGCATCATTGTTATTATGGAACATGTGACGAGAAAAGACCAACCTAAAATCTTAAATGAGTGCACCCTCCCTCTGACAGGAAAAGGGGTAGTAGATCGTATTATTACAGATCGAGCGGTCATTGACATTACGGCAGAAGGCCTAAAGCTTGTTGAAGTAGCGAAAGGCTATACGGTAGAAGATATTCAACAGTCTACAGAGCCAATTTTAATCATTGATGAACATGTAAAACTAGATGCATTTTGATTTTTGGTAACAAAAGCAAGAATATGATACAATATCTCTCAATTAAAGTAGCGGGGGAATTGTGATGGCTAAAAAAAAGCAAAAACAATCAGCACAAAAACAAAATGATCAGCTCAGTATCAAAGATCAGCTAAATGATAGCTTATTAAAACAGCTTCAGGCTAAAAAACAGGCGCTTTCTTTAATAGAAGAAGAGCAGAAAGAAACAGAACGTAAAGAAGCTGCTCGAATTCGAAAAGAAAAAGAAAAAAATAAATCGTTTGAAGAACTGTTAAATGAAAGTGATATGAACTGGTCCGAATTTAAAAAATAAAAGCGCCGATAAAGGCGCTTTTATTTTTTAACGGTGAGCTTCGTATTGATTTGCTTTAAAGATCGATTGCAGCTTGCTAATTTCAGTGGGCTGAAGCGGGGAGGTCTCGACAGCTTTGACGTTTTCACGAAGCTGTGAAGAAGAGCTTGCTCCTGCTACAACCGAGGCTACCGTAGGATTAGCTAAACAGTATTGAAGTGCCGTTGAGTTTAGAGAGTGAGTTGGTCGTACGTGACGAAATTCTTCTATCGTTTTTGCTAATTCCGTACCGCTGTAATCTAAGTAGCCCTTGCGCTCAAATGCAGCAAGCTTTTGCTCTCCTTTGTCGGTTAGAAGCCCTTTGGCTACCGGACCTCTCGCTACAACGCTAATGCCGTTGTCATATAAAAGAGGAAGTGCACTTTCTTCAGGACGTCTGTCTAACAAGCTGTATTGCATCATGACGCTGACAATAGAAGAATTTTGCACATACTCTCGAATCACATTTGGGCGGATAGATGAAATACCATAGTAGCGAATGACGCCTTCTTGTTTTAATTCTTCAAATGCTTCAATCGTTTCCTCAATATTATCTTCAACGGTTCCTCCGTGCAGTTGATATAAATCGATGTAATCTGTTTGAAGACGGCGCAGGCTTTCTTTTACTTCGTCTTTTATGTAAGCTTTAGACGGATCCCATGTCCAGCTGTCTTTTGCATCATTCCAGCGATTCCCCACTTTTGTGGCTAAAATAATATCATTTCTGCGTTTTTTTAGGGCTTGTCCCACAAACTCCTCGTTTAAGCCAAAATCATATAAATCTGCTGTATCGAAATAGTTAATGCCATATTCGAGAGCTTCATCAATCATATTGACAGCGTGTTTTTGTTCCGTTCCAAGAGACATGCACCCTAAACCTAATGTACTGACAAGCAAGTCTGAAGTACCTAAGCGTCTTTTTTCCATATATGTCACTCCTTATTTTTTCCCTGTTTCTATCTATTGTAGCGCTATGATAGAGGGAAACTCAAATAAGAAGATTAAAAAACTGCAGCACAATTAGTGTCTGCAGTCTGCTTGTTTGTAAGAATTGAAATTTTGAGAGATAGCGTTCGTCCACTCATCAACATACTGAAATTGTTCACCGTATTCTTTTAACTTTTGCTTGATTTCCCATGCTTTACCGACCAAAATGATTTGCTTCTCGTGAACATAAACTTTCATTTTTTCTACCTCCCAAGATTCGTATGATAGAATATATGTAAGAGTCAAAAAAATAGAACGAGGTGTAGAAAATGGATCATTTAACAGAAAAAATGCTGTCTTCTGAAAAGCTGTTTGGAGGCAGAGTGATTGATTTGTACTTAGAAGAAGTAGAGCTTCCAAACGGAAAAACGAGTACAAGAGAAGTAGTTAAGCACCCTGGAGCCGTAGCTGTCATTGCATTAACAAGTGATCATAAAATGGTTATGGTCAAACAGTATCGCAGGCCGATGGATCGTATTTTAGTCGAAATTCCAGCCGGCAAGCTAGAAAAAGGAGAAGAGCCGATTGTGACGGCAAAACGTGAGTTAGAAGAAGAAACGGGCTATACGACAGATTCGCTTAGCCATATTATTTCTTTTTATACATCACCAGGTTTTGCGGATGAGTTGGTGCACCTTTATTTAGCGGAAGATTTAAAAGTGATGACCACCAAAGCGGAATTAGACGAAGATGAATTTGTTGAAGTGATGGAAGTTACGGTAGATGAGGCGCTTACTCTTATTCAAAACAAGGAAATTTATGATGCAAAAACAGCCTATGCTGTGCAGTACTTACAGTTAAAAAGCGGCTTAGGAGAGTAAGAGAGTTTTTTCTTTTACATACGAACGGCAATCTAGCAATTTAGAGGTTTACATTGAAACGTCATTTGATGTGAGAAAAAACAGGCATGCGTGTATCTCTAGCTTAAAAAATGTGTGACAACCATATTTTAGTTGAAGGAACATCCGAACGATGAATAGAGATTCTTGATGGAGAATCAAATTCGTTCGGATTTTTTTTAGGTGATGGTGAATGTAGATTTCATTATGTCTCATTCTCTTTTTTTATTTGATAGATTCAAAAGATTCTTGGCATAGTTTTTGTACTCTATCATACACTCTATTAAGCGATTAATAGGAGGAAGACGATGAGAAAAAAACAATTGCCATTATCGTATGCAAGACATTTTCAAGAAAACAGTTCTATTTATTTGTTTGTGACCGTGCTGTTTTTAATGGGAATCATTTTTGGGGCTATTGTTGTAAATAGTTTGACGCTTGATCAAAAAGAAGACCTGTACTTCTATTTAAACCGGTTTTTTGGACAGGTAAAGAGCGGAGAAGTAGCAAGCAGCGTTGAAATGTTTCAGCAAAGTTTTTTTCATAATGTTAAATACTTAGGGCTCATTTGGATATTAGGAATTGCCATTATTGGTTTGCCTGTAGTGTTAATTCTGCTGTTTTTAAAAGGAATGGTGATTGGTTTTACCGTAGGCTTTTTAGTCAATCAAATGGGACTCTCTGGTTTTGCGCTATCTTTTGTATCGGTTATGCCGCAAAATATCTTTCTCATACCGGCATTTCTAATCTTGTCTGCAGCTTCAGTTGCCTTTTCTTTGAAGCTTGTGCGGCAGCAATTCTTTAAAAAAGCAGCGGAGCCAATTTCCGCATCCTTTTTACGCTATAGCGGCACGATGATTGCAATGATATGTTTGGTTGCCTGTGCGGCTACAGTTGAAGCCTACGTATCACCTACTTTAATGAAAAGTGTAATGGCTCTATTAAATAAGTAAGAATAAGTATTAAGTAAAAAGAATTCTTTTTTCTTATTAATAATAACTTTATTTTGACACCCTCGACACATCTGATATAATGGATTAGTGAATGGCGAGGGAGGGAATAATTATGGAAAGTCGAATTGAGCGAATTAAGCAGCAGTTGCACTCAGCTAGCTATAAATTGACACCTCAACGTGAGGCGACTGTAAGAGTACTTCTTGAACATGAAGAGGATCATTTAAGTGCCGAAGATGTATATCTCCTCGTCAAGGAAAAGTCTCCGGAAATTGGATTGGCAACTGTTTATCGTACGTTAGAATTGTTAACTGAACTTAAAATTGTTGATAAAATAAACTTTGGCGATGGCGTTTCTCGCTACGATTTAAGACAAGAAGGAGCCGCACACTTTCATCATCACCTTGTGTGTATGGAATGTGGATCTGTGGACGAAATTCAAGAAGATTTGCTTGAAGACGTTGAAGAAATTGTGGAAAAGCAATGGAATTTTAAAATTAAAGATCACCGCTTGACATTTCATGGCATTTGCCATCGCTGTCAGGATAAAGAAGACAAGCAGTAAAAGCCTTTTCCCTAATGGAGAAGGTTTTTTGTCGTACATACATAAAAAAATAACGAGGTTACAAGCTACATGGTTTTATAGAAAGAAAGGAAATGACCAGGAGAGAACTCAGCGTATAAAGGCAAGAAACATGTATAAAACCTGTCCCAATTGGCATATCTTCTAATAGAATCAAAAATTGGAGGAATTGTTTCATGAAATCATGGGCTGAAATGGTATATAATACATGTAAAGTATTTATCTTATTTACCGGGTTTACTCTTTTGTTTTATTTTGGAATGATCTGGGTATCTCAAGAGTATCAAAATTATAAACGTTATGATGAGCCGTCGGGTTCAGCAGTTAAGGTCATGCAAGCAAGTGTGAACAAAGACCAGACGTGGCTGGAGCGTTTATTTATGTTTTATCAAAACGGGGAGTAGAGGCTATTGAATGATCAAATTCAAGATTTTATTCATTATTTAGTAGTAGAGCGGGGACTGGCGAAAAATACGATTGATTCATATGAACGAGATTTAAAAAAGTATGCTCAATATTTAGAGCATGTAGAGCAGCTGAAATCATTTAATGAAGTAACAAGACTCCACATCGTTAATTTTCTGAAATATTTAAGTGATCAGCAAAAGTCATCTAAAACGATTGCGAGACATGTGGCTTCAACTAGATCTTTTCATCAATTCTTATTAAGAGAAAAAGCAGCGGATACAGATCCATCCGTTCATATTGATACTCCGCAGCTTGAGCGCAAGCTGCCAAAAGTGCTAAATGCAGAGGAAGTAGAGGCGCTGTTAAATGTGTTTGATACTTCGACGCCTTTTGGCATACGGGACAAAGCGATGCTTGAGTTGCTTTATGCTACTGGAATTCGTGTATCTGAACTCGTTAACTTAAATATTGATGATGCACATTTGACGATGGGATTTATTCGTTGTATCGGAAAAGGGAATAAAGAAAGAATTGTCCCTATCGGAAGGTTGGCAACGGAGGCGATTGAAGAGTATCTACAGCGTAGCCGGAGTGTTTTAACAAAGCAAAAGGAACAGGATAAAGCACTCTTTGTTAATCATCACGGAAGGCGTTTAACAAGGCAGGGGTTTTGGAAAATATTAAAAAAGTTAGCTTCTGAAGCAAAAATTGAAAAAGAATTAACTCCGCATACGTTACGACATTCGTTTGCTACTCATTTGTTAGAGAACGGCGCGGACTTGAGAGCCGTTCAAGAAATGCTCGGGCATGCGGATATTTCGACCACTCAAATTTATACACATGTCACAAAAGCACGTTTAAAAGATGTATACAATCAGTTTCATCCGCGAGCGTAGGAAGATTCCAATGTCCAATGAGTTCATAGACATTGGTTTTTTTGATTGAAAACACTTTCATTCATGTGTACAAAAAAATAAAAAGCGTCTATACTAATAGAGAGGTCAGACTTCTGACCAATAAGAGAAGATGGTTAAATTATTTCCAAACGGGAATTTTATAGAGAATAAATAAATTGATATTTGGAGGGAATAAAATGGCGCATACATATAAACGCGTATTTTTAATTGTCATGGATTCAGTGGGTATCGGTGAATCACCGGATGCTGAAAAATACAATGATAAAGGTGCTGATACGTTTGGTCATATTGCAGAACACTGTAACGGTCTTCATATGCCCAATATGGCTAAGCTTGGCCTAAGCAATATCCGTGAAATTAAAGGAATCGATAAAGCCGAAAAACCGTTGGCTTACTATACAAAAATGCAGGAAGCTTCGGCAGGAAAAGATACAATGACAGGTCATTGGGAAATTATGGGTCTTAATATTGATACGCCTTTTAATGTATTTCCAGATGGATTTCCAGAAGAGCTGATTTCACAACTAGAAGAAAAAACAGGTCGAAAAATCATTGGGAACAAACCAGCGTCTGGTACAGAAATTTTGGATGAGCTAGGAAAACAGCATATGGAAACAGGTGACTTAATCGTCTATACATCAGCGGATTCTGTTTTGCAAATTGCTGCTCATGAAGAAATTGTTCCAATTGATGAATTGTACAAAATTTGTGAGATTGCTCGTGAATTAACGCTTGATGATCCATATATGATTGGACGTGTTATCGCTCGCCCGTTTTTAGGTGAACCAGGTAACTTTACACGTACATCCAATCGTCATGACTATGCATTAAAGCCTTTTGGACGTACAGTAATGAATGAATTAAAAGACAATGACATCGATGTTATTGCTATCGGTAAAATTTCTGATATTTACGACGGAGAAGGGGTAACAAAATCTCTTCGTACCAAATCGAATATGGACGGCATGGATAAGCTAGTTGATACATTAAACATGGACTTCACAGGCTTAAGCTTCTTAAATTTAGTTGATTTTGATGCTCTCTATGGTCATCGCCGCGATCCACAAGGATATGGGCAAGCACTTGAAGAATATGATGCACGCTTAGAAGAAGTATTTGATTTATTAAAAGAAGATGATTTATTGATTATTACAGCGGATCATGGAAATGACCCTGTTCATCATGGGACAGACCATACGCGTGAATACGTGCCGCTTCTTGTGTACAATAAAGGCATGCAAGAAGGAAAAGAACTTTCTATTCGTCAAACGTTTGCAGATATTGGCGCAACGGTAGCAGAAAATTTTGGCGTAGCAATGCCTAAGCATGGAAAAAGTTTTTTAAAAGAGTTGAATTAAGCAGGGGGAATGGAGTATGAAAAAAGAGTATATTGAAAAAGCAGCAGCATATATTAAAAATCAATCAGCTGTTACACCAACAATTGGGCTTATTTTAGGTTCTGGACTAGGGGTATTAGCTGACGAAATTGAAGGCCCGGTAAAAATTCCGTATAACGACATTCCTGAGTTCCCGGTTTCAACAGTTGAAGGTCACGCAGGTCAATTAGTAATAGGTACCATTCATGACGTACCCGTTGTAGCTATGCAAGGACGTTTTCACTTTTATGAAGGGTACGCTCTTGATAAAGTAACATTTCCAGTGCGCGTAATGAAAGAAATCGGTGTAGAAACGTTGATTGTAACGAATGCAGCGGGCGGAGTAAACGAATCCTTTAATCCAGGAGACTTAATGATTATTTCTGATCATATTAATAATTTTGGAACCAATCCTTTGATTGGACCTAATGACTCTGATTTCGGAGTAAGGTTCCCGGATATGTCAACTGCTTACTGCAAGGATCTTCGTCAATTAGCGAAGAAAGTAGGAGCTGATTTAAATATCGCCTTACAAGAAGGTGTATATGTAGGAAATACAGGTCCAACATATGAAACGCCTGCTGAAGTGCGCATGCTTCGCATTATCGGGGGAGACGCGGTCGGTATGTCTACAGTGCCAGAAGTTATTGTGGCACGCCATGCAGGTATGAAAGTGCTAGGTATTTCTTGTATTTCTAATATGGCAGCTGGTATTTTAGATCAGCCGTTAAATCATGAAGAAGTAATTGAAACGACTGAAAAAGTAAAACAGCAGTTTTTATCGCTTGTAAAAGAAGTAGTAAAGCAGCTTCCAGCTTATCAAAAATAAGAAGAAAATATGACTTCAAGCATCGAGAATTTCTCGATGCTTTTTTTATTTCCCTTAGTATAAATCGATTATACCTTGGAAAAAATAGGTTGTATAAAGAATGGAGGTTTGTGGAGATGAAGCGAACTATTGTAAAGTTACTCGTTGTCATATTTTTATTTCCACTTATGACGCAACCTGTTTTAGCCGCAGAAAAAAAGAATTCCGAGCTTGCTGACAGTGCTAGGTCAGCTATTTTAATTGAACGGGATACAGGAAAAATTCTATACGAAAAAAATAGTAATCAAGAACTTCCCCCTGCCAGTATGACTAAAATTATGACAATGATTTTAATTATGGAGGCTTTGGATAAAGGGAAAATTACCTTAAAAGATAAAGTGCGAGCAAGTGAATATGCCGCTTCAATGGGAGGCTCACAAATCTTTTTAGAGCCCGGAGAAGAAATGACGGTAAATGATTTGCTAAAAGGGATTGCGATAGGTTCTGGTAACGATGCTTCTATGGCAATGGCTGAATATTTAGCTGGATCAGAAGAAAAATTTGTAGCAAAGATGAACCAAAAAGCGAAAGAGCTTGGTTTGACTCATACAAAATTTCAAAATCCGACAGGCCTGCCCGTAGAAAATCACTATAGTACAGCTCATGATATGGCCATGATGGGCAGAGAGCTGCTAAAGTATGAAAAAATTATTAACTATACAAGTAAATACGAAGCTTATTTGCGCACGGATACAGATAAGAAGTTTTGGTTAGTAAATACAAATCGCTTAGTGAAGTTTTATCCCGGTGTTGATGGACTCAAAACGGGATTTACAGGTCAAGCTAAGTATTGCCTAACAGCTACCGCTAAAAAGGGAAATATGCGTGTGTTAGCCGTTGTATTCGGTGCAAGCACGCCAAAAGATCGCAATAATCAAGTAACCAAAATGTTAGACTACGCATTCAGTCAATATACAACGAAGCCTTTATACAAAAAAGGAGACGTTATTACCAAGATAGATGTAAACAAGGGTAGCGAAGATCAAGTAACAGCTGTTACGTCCGAGCCTATTTCTGTTTTATTGAAAAAAGGAAATGCAGCCAAAGACGTTAAAACAGAAGTGAAAATGAACGAGAAGCTAAATGCGCCTATTCAAAAAGGAGACAAAATTGGAATGTTGACCATTAAGAAGGATAACAAAGTAGTTAGTTCTTCACCGCTTCTTGCAAAAGAAGATATCGATGCTGCTTCTTGGTGGAAGATATTCAAACGTACATTCTCTATTTTCTCTCAAACATCTTAAACAGCTAAATGTGACGAAATAGAACTAGTTTTGTCGGTGAGAAGGATTCTATTCTGTCGGCAGCGAAAGACTGACTATAAGATTTCCGAGGAGGTTTGTATAGTGAGTCTTTCGATTGAATTGGAATTCAAACAAGATGTCTTGTTGGTTCGATTAACAGGAGAATTAGATCATCATACGGCAGAAGAGCTAAGAAGCAAAATCACCGAAGCGATAGAGAAGGAATCTATCAGCCATTTGATTTTAAATTTACAGCATTTAACCTTTATGGACAGCTCTGGCTTAGGGGTTATTTTAGGGAGATACAAACAGGTTCATAATAACGGCGGGGAAATGGTTGTATGCGCTATTTCTCCTGCCGTAGAACGTTTGTTTAATATGTCAGGTTTATTTAAAATTATTCGTTTTGAACCTAATGAAGAAAACGCGCTTCAAAAATTGGGGGTGGCATAATGAAAAATCAAATGAACCTCCAATTTTCCGCGCTTAGTCAAAACGAATCGTTTGCCCGCGTCACGGTAGCATCATTTATTACGCAGTTAGATCCAACAATGGATGAGTTAACAGAAATTAAAACAGTCGTATCTGAAGCAGTAACAAATGCTATTATTCACGGCTACGAGAGCAATCCGGATGGTGTGGTATACATTTCTGTGACGCTTCATGAAGATGGTGTAGTCGAGCTGATGATTCGTGATGAAGGAATTGGTATCGATAACGTGGATGAAGCCAAACAGCCTTTATACACAACGAAACCAGATCTAGAACGTTCTGGAATGGGTTTCACCATAATGGAAAACTTTATGGACGAAATTCGAGTGGAGTCAACTGTATTAGAAGGTACGACCTTATATTTAAAAAAGCACTTAACAAATAGTAAAGCGCTATGTAATTAAGGAGACTTGCCAATGGATGTGGAGGTCAAAAAAAATAAAAACGAACCGTATTTAAAGGATCATGAAGTTAAAGACCTCATCAAGCGCAGTCAGCAAGGTGATCAAATTGCACGAGATACAATCGTCCAAAAAAATATGCGGCTCGTTTGGTCGGTTGTTCAACGTTTTATTAACCGTGGTTATGAGCCAGATGATTTATTTCAAATTGGATGTATAGGGCTATTAAAGTCCGTTGATAAATTTGACTTATCGTATGATGTTAAATTTTCAACATATGCTGTTCCAATGATTATTGGTGAAATTCAGCGATTTATTCGTGATGACGGAACGGTAAAGGTTAGCCGTTCTCTGAAAGAAATGAGCAATAAAATACGTAAAGCAAAAGACGAGCTTTCCAAATTACTTGGACGCGTTCCTACAGTCGCTGAGGTTGCAGAACATTTGGATCTCACTCCTGAAGAAGTAGTGCTAGCTCAAGAAGCTAATCGTGCTCCTTCGTCTATTCACGAGACCGTCTATGAAAATGATGGAGATCCAATTACCCTTCTTGACCAAATTGCTGATCATACAGAAGCGAAGTGGTTTGATAAAATTGCCTTAAAAGAAGCGATTGAAGAACTTGATGAGCGTGAAAAGCTCATTGTCTATTTGAGGTATTACAAAGATCAAACTCAGTCCGAAGTGGCCGCAAGGCTGGGAATTTCTCAGGTTCAGGTATCGAGGCTTGAGAAGAAAATCTTAAAACAAATGAAGCTGCATATGAATGATACGTAATACTTAATAAGCAATCCGTTTTGCTATTCAAAGAAGAATAGTGAAACGGATTGCTTTTTTTATTTGGTAATTAATGGTCTGTTCAGAAACGTGAATTAGAAAATTTAAGAAAATCCATACTACACGTACAGGGAGATAATGAATCGTAAGGTGTGATATGAGTGGAAAACGTTCTTTATCTTAAAATGAGACATCGTATTCAAGTAAAACCTGATGAGGCTGTAAATATTGGACAATTAGCAATGGTTATAGCAGGAGATTCTGTTCAAAAGCAAATTGAAAAGCTAGTTGTATATCAAGTAAGTATGAGTGATCGAAATATTATCATTGTTGATTTAATGAAGGTAATTGAAAAAGTTGCCTCTCGGTATCCGTATTTGGACATTCAGACGATTGGACCCGCTCAAACGATTGTAGAGGTCGTGTATAAAAAGAAACAATATTCCTTTTTGTTTTTTCTAGCTGTTTGGTTTCTTCTTTTCATCGGAGCTGCTTTAGCAATTATGAACTTTCACGAAGATGTGAGTATGAGACAAGTACATCAAAAATTGTTCTACATGCTGACCGGTCTAAGAGATAAGCAGCCTTTGCTGATTCAAGTGCCTTACTCTATCGGTTTAGGCCTGGGAATGATTCTGTTTTTTAATCATGTCTTTAGAAAACGAATTAATGAAGAGCCTAGTCCTCTCGAAGTCGAAATGTTTAATTACCAGCAAGACTTAGATCAATACGTCATTATGCACGAGAATAAAGAAAGTATGAAAAAAATTGATGATCATTAACATTGTGATGACCATTGTAATTGGACTTGCGGGAGGACTGGCTGCAGGTGCTGGGTTTGTAGCATTTTTAACGGTGCTGGGCATTATTCCGCGTTTGATGCAGCTGACCAAAACCATGAAATATATTCAAGCGTATGAATGGGGAGTGGTGGGTGGTGCTGTTACAGGCGGGTGGTGCAGTCTTCATCAATACACATGGCAGTTTCCTGCGGTGCTTATTATGATCATAGGTCTAACGAGCGGTATTTTTATTGGAATGCTGGCAGCAGCGTTAACAGAAGTGCTTAATGTATTGCCGACGTTAACGAAACGAATAGGGATGGAAGGCAAACTTATTTTATTGTTAATGGCCATTGTACTAGGCAAAGTATGCGGATCATTATTTCATTGGATTTATTTTGTTAATCAATAAGAAAAGGATGTATGTAACATGGCAAATAATCAAAAATTAAAAGATAACTATCAAGAAAGCATTAAACCATTTCAGCCTAAACCTTCATATGTGGCAAATTGCATCAAAGCCTTTTTGGTAGGGGGAATCATTTGTACATTAGGACAGGCAATTCAAAATTTCTATATTGCATTTTTTGACTTTAATGAAAAAAATGCAGGTAATCCTACCGTTGCAACCCTTATTTTAATATCTGCGCTTTTAACGGGGTTTGGGATATACGATCGTATTGGTCAATTCGCAGGTGCAGGTTCAGCTGTTCCTGTTACGGGTTTTGCCAATTCCATGACGAGTGCAGCGCTTGAACATCGAAGTGAAGGGATTGTTCTTGGAATTGCGACGAACATGTTCAAACTGGCCGGAAACGTCATTGTATTTGGAACGGTTTCGGCTTACGTTGTAGGAATCATTCGCTACCTTTTTAAAACTTATTTGCTATGAAAAGAGGGGGATTATGAGAAAAACTGGAAAGCAAACGTGGGTTTATGAAAATCCTATTTATATTAATGCCACAGGAACAGCTGTAGGACCAAAAGAAGCAGATGGACCGTTAGGAGAAACATTTGATATTACACATAAAGATTTGCACTGTGAAGAAGACAACTGGGAGTTGGCTGAAAGAAGGCTTATGACGGAGTCTATTGATTCCTGCTTGCAAAAAATAAATTTATCCTATGAAGACGTTGATTTGTTTTTGGCTGGAGATTTATTAAATCAAAACGTAACGGCTAATTTTGTGGCCAGGCATAACCAAATTCCATTTCTATGCATGTTTGGCGCTTGCTCCACATCGATGGAAACACTTGCAACAGGAGCAGCTCTTGTAGATGCAGGGTTTGCTAATCGTGTTATTGCATCAGCGAGCAGTCATAACGCAACGGCTGAGCGCCAATTTCGAAATCCTACCGAGTACGGAGGACAAAAACCAGATACAGCAACGGCAACCATTACGGGGGCAGGGGCAGCTCTGGTCTCGAAAGAAAAAGGTATTGTGCGTCTGACGTCTGCAACCATTGGTCGGGTAATGGATTACGGGATTAAAAATGCAAACGACATGGGTTCTGCTATGGCACCAGCTGCTGCAGATACCATTCAAAGGCATTTGGAAGACTTAAACGTTGCTCCAAGCGAGTATGATCTTATTTTAACAGGAGATTTATCTGGTGTAGGAAGTCCAATCTTAAAACAGCTGCTCAAGGACGAAGGCTACGATATATCAACCAATCATAATGATTGCGGATTAATGGTATACCGCCCTGATCAAAATGTATTTGCAGGAGGAAGCGGCTGCGGCTGCTCGGCTATTGTCACGTATGGGCATATTTTAAATGAATTAAAATCAGGAAACTTAAAAAAAGTGTTTATGGTGGCAACAGGAGCTCTTTTAAGTCCAACGATGATTCAGCAAAAAGAGTCAATTCCAACAATTGCTCATGGCGTCGTCTTAGAACATATTGGGGAGGGGGATGATCAATGGAGTATGTAATAGCTTTTGCTGTAGGAGGAATCATTTGCGTTATTGGGCAGCTGCTGCTTGATTTTGCTAAGCTTACTCCAGCGCATGTTATGAGTTCGTTTGTAGTTGCAGGAGCGATTTTAGATGGATTTGGTCTTTATGATAAGTTAATTGAATTTGCTGGCGCCGGAGCGACGGTTCCAATTACAAGCTTTGGTCATTCTTTGCTGCACGGAGCGATGAAGCAAGCGGATGACCATGGATTTATCGGGATTGGTATTGGAATTTTTGAACTTACCTCGGCTGGAATTTCAGCAGCTATTTTATTTGCTTTTATTATCGCGTTAATCTTTAAACCGAAAGGATAAAAGATTATGAAAAAAAGAAGGGTCATTATTGTAACCGATGGGGACGAATATGCACGCAAAGCAATTGAGCATGTAGCTAAATCGGTTGGTGGCAGATGCATTTCGAGGTCATATGGAAACCCTACTACGTTAACAGGTAGTCAAACGGTAGATTTAATTCTTCAAGCACCATATGATCCCGTCTTTGTGATGTTTGACGATAGCGGTTTCTTAGAGGAAGGGCCTGGGGAAATTGCTTTGCTCCATGTAGCAAAGCATCCTCAAGTAGAAGTTCTTGGAGTGATTGCCGTTGCATCACGTACTCATCAAAGCGAATGGACAAGAGTGGATGTGACCATTGATCGTTTTGGGGAAATATCGCATTACGGCGTGGATAAAAGCGGAATTCAAGAGTTAGAAGTCGGACGAATTAATGGAGATACAGTTTACTGCTTGGATCAGCTCGATATTCCCTTAGTTGTAGGAATAGGGGATATCGGCAAAATGGCTAGGATGGATGATGTTAAACTGGGATGTCCTATTACTGAAAAAGCAGCAAGACTTATTTTAGAAAGGAGCGGTTCGTTTGGGTAAGCTAGCAGAGAAGAAAACAGCCATTTTTTCAAAAGTGCAAAAAAACGATCAGTGGTTCAAGGAAAACGCTAGTATGAACACAAGCTTTGATGTGGGCGTGCGTAAACTGCTTATTTTGGATCGAGAAGTTCATATTTACTATGTAACGGGGCTGTGTGATAGTTCATTTATTATTGAAATTGCAAAAGTACTCATTCAAATTAATGATAATGAAGTTGAACGAGCAAAGCTAAAGGATATTGTTGAAAACCGTCTTATTCATCAGCAAGTCAAGCCTTTAAAGACGCTGGATGATGGAATGGTGTCGGTTTTATCAGGACTGCTATTCGTTTTAATTGACGGTGAAGAAGTTGGCTTTGAAGTCGATGTGCGTACATATCCTGGCAGATCCCCTGAAGAAGCGGATACAGAGAAAGTGATTCGCGGAGCAAGAGATGGATACACTGAAAACATCATTATCAATACAGCGTTAACAAGAAGAAGAATTCGTGACGGAAGATTTCGTTTTGAAATTATGAAGGTAGGCGAACGATCAAAACTGGACGTAGCGATTGGGTACATAAATGGAGTAGCTGATCCAGGGCTGGTTAAACTGATAAAAGATGAACTAGAAGCAATTGATATAGATGGTTTGCCGATGGCTGACAAATCAATTGAAGAGTTTTTAGTCAAACAAGGAATTAATCCTTTTCCAATGGTACGCTATACAGAACGTCCGGACACAGCAGCAGCTCATGTACTAGAAGGGCATGTGATCATTATTACCGATACGTCTCCAAGCGTCATTATTACGCCAACTACGCTGTTTCATCACGTGCAGCATGCAGAAGAATACAGGCAGTCTCCTTCTGTCGGTACGTTTATCCGCTGGATACGGTTTTTAGGAATTCTTGCCTCTCTTTTCTTATTACCGCTATGGCTGTTATTTGTACTTGAGCCAGACCTGCTGCCGGCAAAATTGCAGTTTATTGGACCAAACGAAGAAACAAATATTCCAACTGTTGTTCAAATTTTCCTAGCTGATTTTGGGATTGAGTTTCTGAGGATGGCGGCGATTCATACGCCGACGCCGCTTGCCACGGCGATGGGGTTGATTGCCGCCGCGCTTATTGGGCAAATTGCTATTGATGTAGGTCTCTTTGTTCCCGAGGTTATTTTGTATGTGGCTATTGCAGCAATTGGTTCATTCGCAACGCCAAGCTATGAGTTAGCAGTAGCAAATAAAATGCTGCGATTGTTTCTGTTAATTTTTGTAGCGGCCTTTCATACTCCAGGATTTCTTATTGCAACAACGTGTATCATTCTCTATATGGCGCGATTAAAATCGTTGAATACGCCTTATTTGTGGCCGTTTCTTCCATTCAACCCCCAGGCTTTATGGCAGATTATCATTCGCACACCGGTTCCTGGAGCAAATCCGCGTCCTAGTATTGTACATCCGCAGGACAAAGACCGCCAGCCTGCAAAACCTTAAACAAAATATGTAGTTGAAACCTGTATGAAGATGTGATAGATTTGTTTTAAATATGGAAAATAATAAATATTTAGACAGTTAGCAGCGAATTGCCGTTAACTGTCTTTTTTACACTATACACAGGAACGGGGTCTAAACATGTTTTTACACGGAACAAGTCGCATAAATAAGCAGGGTCATCTTGAAATTGGTGGAGTTGATACGGTTAAATTAGCATCAAATTTTGGGACACCCCTTTACGTATATGACGTGGCTTTAATTCGGCAGCGTGCTAGAGAATTTAAAGAAACATTTGAAAATCATGGGGTAAAAGCACAGGTCGCTTATGCAAGCAAAGCTTTTTCTACAATCGCAATGGTTCAAGTTGTTCACGAAGAAGGTCTTTCGTTAGACGTCGTTTCGGGAGGGGAACTGTATACGGCTTTAGCAGCTGACTTTCCGAAAGAACGGATTCATTTTCATGGAAACAATAAAAGTCGAGCAGAACTAGAAATGGCCATCAAAGAAGATGTAGGATGCATTGTAGTTGATAATTTTTATGAAATTGCATTGCTTCAGGAAATAACGGAACAGTATCAAAAAAAGATGCCTGTTCTACTCAGATTAACACCCGGAATTGAAGCTCATACACATGATTATATCTTGACAGGGCAGGAAGACTCGAAGTTTGGGTTTGATCTTCAAAACGGTCAAGCAGACGAAGCTGTGCGTCTTGTACAAAATAGCAAGGGGCTAGAACTTTTAGGTATTCACTGTCATATAGGATCTCAAATTTTTGAAACAACCGGATTTATTATGGCGACTCAAAAGCTTTTTGCAAAAATGAAAGAGTGGAAGCAACGTATGGAATTTGTTCCGCAAGTATTAAATTTAGGCGGCGGCTTTGGCATTCGTTATACGGAAGAAGATCAGCCTATTCCTGTTTCGCAGTATGTGGAAGTTATTATAGAAGAGGTCAAAAAGCAGTCCAAACAGTTAGAGGTAGAAATCCCTGAAATTTGGATTGAGCCCGGCCGCTCTCTTGTAGGAGATGCTGGAACGACCCTGTATTCAATTGGTTCTCGTAAGCATGTACCTAATGTACGTGAATATGTAGCGATTGATGGAGGAATGAACGACAATATCCGTCCTGCGCTGTATCAAGCGAAATATGAAGCGGTCATTGCCAATCGAATGAATGATGAAAGTGATGAGCTTGTATCTATTGCTGGTAAGTGCTGCGAATCGGGGGATATGCTGATGTGGGATGTACACCTTCCAAAAGCAAACCCAGATGATTTATTAGCAATGTTTTGTACAGGCGCATACGGTTATTCTATGGCAAGTCACTATAACCGTTTGCCAAAGCCAGCTGTCGTGTTCGTAGAAGATGGAGAAGCACAGCTAGTCGTAAAACGCGAAACGTATGAAGACATTGTAAAAAATGACGTGAAATACAAAGTGACGGTAAAAAAGTAACGAGTGATTAACGTAAAAAAAGAACCTCTTGTTCAAGAGGCTCTTTTTTTTATGAGAATAACGATTTAATAGCATTAATAATATCAACAAAGAATTGCTTTAATTTATCAAGAAATGATTGGCCTTCTTCTGACTGAAGAAATGTTGTTACTTTTTCCTTTGTCGCGGAAAGCTGGTCTTTTACTTGATTCCAATCGATATTCATATCTTTTAAACGATTGAAAAAGTCAACAAGTGTATTAAGCTCTGAATCTGTTAATTTAATACCTAAATCATCAGCCACTCGCTGAATTAACGTGCGTAAATCGTCCTTTGTTTGAGGATTTTCTTTGGCGATTTCTTCTTTAATCGTTGCCATAAACTGAGCTGCTTTTTCTTTACCGATTTTTTCACCAAGCTCAGATGTCTGGACCATCTCTTCATTGGCTGCTTTTTTTACTTCTTCTGGGATTTTTTGATCTGTTTGAACTTCATATGCTTTCATAATACCTGTTAAAGCAGCTGTACCAGATACTTCAAATGGAGCGGTAATCTGGATTTTTGCATCTTTAACGCCGGCGGTCATCAAAGCATTAATATACATGTCGTCTGTAATACCATTAATATTTTGAGTTGATACGCTTAAACCTGAATCTTTTGAACCAAGGGTAATACTAGAAGATGAAATAGCACGAGATCCAATAGTAGCCTTTGGAATAAAGTCACCTAAATATTCATGCTCTTCTTGGTTTGTCACGGTTACTGTTTGAGCATTGCTTGGCGCATCAAGGTCATTTAATACCTGTTGCTTCTGAGAGCTGGTTAAGTCCTCACCTAATGTAATAATAACATCGCCCGGAGCAGCATCTGCAAAACTTTTTAAGGGTGCGGTTAGGAATAGAAGAAGACCTAATGTCACCATCATTGCTTTTATCGTTAATTTCAAACCTTTTTCCTCCTTTAATCCCATACTTGCCCTATTATAATACGGGCAGGTCTGAAGTAACAGAGTCAATTCATCATTTTCCCATAAATCAGTCTAGAGACGTAGATTTCTAAATGAAAAGAACTCTATGTATCTCTACCACTGTATTAGACGGATAATACTATAAAAAGTTTCATCTCACAACCACTATTTTTTATTTAGAGCTACATGAAAAGAAAGTGGATAAGTGCATTCGTTGAATTCATGGGCTTGTTTGTAGTAGAATAGAGTGAGTTTATAGTTGTAAAGGTTCTACCTCTAGGTGGCATTTACAACTTTTACATGTTGCCGCTTTGACGGGGAAAATAGAGCCTATAGCGGTACTAATACATATATTGGAGGTCATTTATATGAAAAAGGCAAGTATTTTAATGGAAAATGGCGAAAAAATTCTAATCGATTTATTTCCGAACGAAGCACCAGGAACAGTAGAAAACTTTGAAAAGTTAGCAAATGAAGGATTCTACAACGGCGTAACGTTCCACCGCGTTATCCCTGGATTTGTTTCTCAAGGAGGAGACCCAACTGGTACAGGTGCTGGCGGCCCTGGCTATTCAATTAAATGTGAAACAGAAGGAAACCCTCACAAACACGAAGCGGGTTCTCTATCAATGGCACATGCTGGTAAAGACACAGGCGGCAGTCAGTTCTTTCTTGTTCATGAGCCACAGCCTCATTTGAACGGTGTTCACACTGTATTTGGAAAAGTAACAGAAGGACTTGATACAGTGTTAAAAATGAAAAATGGCGACGTAATGAAAGAAGTAAAAGTCTGGGAAGAATAAGAGCATACTGCTATAAATGGATATCAGCTAATAAAACGTCATAACAACCTTTAAAAGGGGGTTACGGCGTTTTTTCTTCGCGCAACAGCTCAAAAAGCGTAATAGATTAGGTTTCTCATACACGCATGACATATGACAGGCTTTTGTGTAATATTGCTATTTACTTATAAATTTTGTATGATAAAAGCAGTAAAAAACGCAGCGCATTAATTTGTAGGAAAGTTTGAGGACGAGGGAGAATCGTATGCTTATTCGCTATAAACGAAACTATGAAAAAATTGCCATGGGTCTTCTATCGTTTGTACCTACGGAAAAAGATTTAAAAAAACTTCAACAAACGATGAAAGAATATGAGCAAAACGAACATTGGCAGCTGTATCTTTGGAAGCAAGAAGAAGATATTATTGGGATTGTTGGCATTTCCATGCTCGATAAAAGTTTGATTGAGGTTCAACACGTCAGTGTAAACCCTTCACACCGCCAACAGGGCATTGGCAAAAAAATGATTAAAGCTCTTAAAGAAATGTATACGACTGCACAAATTAAGCCGAGTGAAATCATCGCTCCGTTTTATGAAAAGTGTCAGGCGGATGAATAAAGAAAAGCATGATTAGGTGAGGTGCGAAAGCTTCTTTCACATCTTAGTCATCATAAAACAACAGGTAGCTAGAAGCTACCTGTTGTTTTGTTTTGCCAATAAGTTCGCTTGTCTTTCCGCAATCACATCTGACCGATCTCGCGTGGTGTGACGATGAATAATCGCATCATTTTGCAGATTAGAAGCTGATAACCAGACAAGCTGTTTATCAGTGCTTCTTTGTTTGCAAGCTCGTAATAATGCTGGATCTTCAATGGGCAAGTTAATACTTTTATATGGCTGATAGGTATCGATTAAAGCTAATTGTTTGCGAAGAAGTTTAAGCAGTGAAGGATAATTAAGTCCAAGCTGTGCAATATTTTCTTCTTCCTTCGTTAAAATTGCCAGCGCCTTTTGCATCGTTCTTTTGGCTCCGGCGAAATTTTGGCGTCGATGATGATAGAGTGAAACAGCAATTTGAATAAGGCCAACCCAAATAATATTGCGGTGTCCTCTTTCGTCTTTTTTCCAGTGTTCTTCTAGCAGTTCATGACATTCAAAGTAATCCCGGTCGCCATGAAAATGAACTAAATAATCAATATAGGCTTGTGAATACAATCTTGTTCCCTCCTGGTAAGACTCTATATGTAGTGTATCACAAAAATTAGCTATTCATCAGCGCGGTGCCTTTAAAGAGACAAACGTGCTCAAGGTATGGCGAACACGTTTGTTTTTATTCAATATGTGTGGTTAGAAGCGTAAGCAAGAACAACCAACAATAATTAATAAAATAAACAGTACAACAATTAAAGCGAAACCGCTACCGTATCCACAAGATTTTTCACCCATGCGAGTTCCTCCTTCAGCCATTTCAAAATCTTATTACCTTGACATCATATGTATATTTAAACTTTTTGTATGGGCAAATGACCTATTTTTACGTTAATTTGTATTGGACATGTGTCTATAATCCTCTATACTAATGATAGTAACGTTATATAAAGCAGCAGAAATGATAAGCAATTGAAAAGTGTTGGTGAGATAAAAGTGGAGTATAGTGTAAAAGTAGATGCGTTTGAAGGACCTCTAGATCTTCTTCTGCATTTGATTAACCGATTTGAAATTGATATTTACGATATCCCAGTAGCGACAATTACTGAGCAATATATGATGTTTATACATACAATGAATGAGCTTCAGCTAGACGTTGCCAGTGAGTATCTAGTCATGGCAGCAACTTTGCTTCAAATTAAAAGTAAAATGCTTCTGCCTACGTATGAAGAAGATATGGATGAAATTGAAATGGTCGATGAAGAAGATCCGCGTGAAGAATTGATGCAGCGCTTAATTGAATATCGAAAGTTTAAAGAAGCGGCGGTAGAGCTTCAAAAACTGGAAGAAGACCAAAGTCATGTGTATACAAAACCTCCAAGTAATGTGCAGATAAATGCAGAAGAACGTACGCTGCCTCAGGACGAAGGGTTGGATATATCACTGTATGATATGCTAAGTGCTTTTCAAAAGTTGATGAAACGGAAGCAAAACAAAAAGCCTATGCAGACGAAGATAGCAAGGCAAGACATTCCAATTGACAAGCGCATGAGTGAAATTGTGAACGAATTAAAAGCCTTTAAAGGGAAAAAAAGTTTTTATCAGCTGTTTCCTTATCAAGAGCGTGATCATATTGTTGTAACGTTTTTAGCTGTGCTGGAATTAATGAAAGAAAATGAAATCGTTGTGGAACAGCAGCACAATCTAGACGAGCTTTATGTATCGTATCGAGAAAGGAATGAAGAGGAATGACAACAAATAATCTACAGGCTATTATTGAGAGCCTACTTTTTGTTTCTGGTGATGAAGGTCTATCCATTAGCCGGTTAGCTGAGATTATAGAAAAGCCTCATGAAGACATTCAAGGTGCTTTGGAGAGCTTAGAGCAAGAGTGTAAGTTAAGAGGAGTTACACTTGTTGAAATAGGAGGGGCCTATCAGCTTGTCACAAAAAAAGAGTATGCGCCATATATTGAGAAGCTCGTAGAAGCTCCCGCTAATCAATCACTATCACAAGCAGCGCTTGAAACGTTAGCTATTGTAGCGTATAAGCAGCCAATTACAAGAGCTGAAATCGAAGAGATTCGCGGAGTGAAAACGGAAAGACCTCTTCAAACTTTAATTGGAAAGGTTTTATTAAAAGAAGTGGGACGAGCGGAAGGCGCAGGCCGGGCCATCTTATACGGAACGACAAAAGAATTTTTAGGCTATTTTGGTCTTAAAAGTATCGAAGAGCTGCCGCCGCTTCCAGAAGATTTATTACAAGAAGGAACCGATCAAGAAGCAGATTTGTTTTTCCAATCGTTTCAAGAAATGAAGTGAAAATGTAAAAGAACATAGAGTTTTTTCTATGTTCTTTTTTGTATGGACAAATCTTTTCATTCATAACCAAAAAAGACGAGCATAAACTTGTACAAACAGGTAGAGGGACGGGGATGACATGAAAAGAAGCAAAAAAAGTATCATCTATCTATTTATTGTATTGCTATGTCTCAGCGGTTGGCCTTCCGTATCATCTGCAGCAGAGAGTGTAAGTGCTCATAGTGCTATTTTGATGGAACAGAAGTCAGGAAGAGTTTTATATGCTAAAAATGCAGATCAAGTTAGCCGAATTGCTAGCATCACAAAAATTATGACAGCAATACTGGCGATTGAATCTGGCAAAATAAATAAAAAAGTTACCGTTAGCCACAACGCAGTTGGCGTTGAAGGTTCTTCTGTGTATTTAGTTGAAGGTGAAAAAATAAAATTAAAAGACTTAGTGTATGGCTTGATGCTTCGTTCAGGTAATGATGCTGCTGTAGCTATCGCAGAAGCCGTTGGAGGAAGCGAAGATGGATTTGTTTATTTGATGAATAAAAAAGCAGAAGAAATTGGCATGACAAATACAACATTTCAAAATCCGCATGGATTAGACGATCATGAAAATCATCGCTCAACAGCGCACGATATGGCTCTGCTTATGCGCTATGCAATGAATAATAAAATTTTCAAAGAGATTTCAGGAACAAAAGTCTATCGAATGAAGCACCCTGAAGAGAAATGGGATCGAGTGTGGAAAAACAAAAATAAACTGCTGACAACACTATATGCATATTGTACTGGCGGAAAAACAGGATATACGAAATTAGCAAAACGAACGCTTGTGACAACTGCTACAAAAGATGGAATGGATTTAATCGCCGTAACGATTAATGCGCCAGATGATTGGAACGATCACATTTCCATGTATGAAAATGCATTTGATAAATATGATATGACCAGTTTAGCTGCAAAAGGCGAATTGGCAGATATAAAAGATTCTTTCTATAAAGATCAGTTGTATATTAAACGAAATGTCGTCTATCCTCTTACAAAGAAAGAACAGAGCTCTGTAGAAGTGAAAACAACGTTAATTCAGCCTAAAAAGCAGTGGAAAGAAACAGGGAAAGTTCCCAATGTTGTAGGGAAGCTCGATATTTATAGAAGTGGAGAAACGATTGACAGTGTTCCTATTTATTTCGAAAAGCAGGCCGAGCAGCAAAAAGGTTTCTTTGATAGAGTGAAGCGATTAATGTTTATTCAGTCTGGAGCCAAAACAGATGGTTAATATTATTTGGATGCTCCTGACCATTATTGGAATTGTTTTTGCGATTATAAATGGGAAAATTGGTGATGTAAACAAAGCAATTTTTCAAGGAGCAGGCGAAGCAGTGACCATCAGCATAGGGTTGATCAGCGTGCTGGTCTTTTGGTTAGGGATGATGAATATTGCTCAAAGTGCAGGGCTTCTCGACAAGTTAGCGAAATTGTTTCGACCCATTATTACAAGACTTTTCCCTGATGTTCCAAAAGATCATCCGGCCTTGGGGTACATATTGTCCAATATGATGGCGAATATGTTTGGACTCGGGAATGCGGCAACTCCTCTCGGCATTAAAGCGATGGAGCAGCTTAAAAAGCTAAACGGCGATAGAGACGAAGCAAGCCGTTCTATGATTACACTTTTAGCACTTAACACAACCAGTTTAACACTTATACCAACCACAGTTATTGCAATTCGAATTACGTATAACTCGGCTAATCCTACTGAAATTGTGGGTACTACGCTTTTAGCAACTGTTGTAGCTACGATAGGAGCTATCATCATTGATCGCTTCTTTTATTATAGACGTACACGAAAAGGGGGAAAACGAAAATGACTATGCTTAATCAAGTATCATTGATGTTTATTCCTCTTATTGTAGGATGTATTTTACTTTATGGGACCTATAAAAAAATTCCTACGTATGAAAAGTTTGTAGAGGGAGGGAAAGACGGGTTACAAATTGCTTTTTCCATCATTCCTTACTTAGTCGGCATGTTAGTGAGCATCTCTATTTTTCGAGCTTCAGGAGCCCTTGATTTTTTCTTATCTGTTTTAAAACCTATGCTGCAAGCAGTCGGCGTTCCGGCTGAAATTGTACCTTTAGCTCTTATCAAACCGATATCTGGAACGGCTGCTCTTGGTATCACGACGGATCTAATTTCTACATACGGACCTGATTCTTTTATCGGTCGTTTGGCATCGACCATGCAGGGAAGTACAGATACCACATTTTATATTTTAACGGTTTATTTTGGAGCGGTTGGCATTAAAAAAATGGGAGATGCGCTGAAGGTTGGTTTACTGGCAGATTTGGTAGGAATTATTGCCTCAGTTGTCATTGTAATCCTTGTGTTTGGCCGGTAAGAAATCGAAAATTCTACCTCTGAGTGGCAAATACACTTGTGTATTACTTCGTAAACAAGTAAGATGTTACAAGAGGTGAAGTGTTAATGGAACGATTACAAAAAGTAATTGCTCACGCAGGTGTAGCATCAAGACGTAAAGCTGAAGAATTAATCGGCCAAGGCCGAGTGAAAGTAAATGGAAAAGTTGTAAGAGAATTGGGCACGAAAGTAGGTCCTAACGATAAAATTGAAGTAGACGAAGTGCCGGTAGAAAGCGAAGCGCCCGTTTATTTTATGTTATACAAACCAAGAGGCGTCATTTCAGCTGCTAACGACGATAAGGGAAGAAAAACAGTCGTTGACTTCTTTCCACATGTAGAAGAAAGAATTTATCCCATTGGACGTCTGGACTATGATACGTCGGGTTTACTTCTTTTAACAAACGACGGTGAATTTGCTAATCAGCTAATGCACCCTAAATTTGAAGTGGACAAAGTGTATGTGGCTAAAATTAAAGGAATTCCAAGTCGTGAAAAAATCAGACAGCTGCAGCGCGGTGTGATGCTTGAGGACGGAAAAACAGCACCAGCTCGTGCAAAAGTTCTTTCTATTGATAAAAGCAAGCAGACGGCAATTGTGGAATTGATGATTCACGAAGGAAAAAATCGTCAAGTACGTCGTATGTTCGATGCAATCGGACATTCTGTATTAAAACTAAAACGTGAGCGCTACGGACCTTTAGATTTACGCGGATTAAATGCAGGAGAAGCTCGTGAGCTTACAGCGCATGAAGTCAAACAATTATATTCAATGTCTCAAACAGGTAAGTAATTTTCACTTACCTGTTTTTTTTATGAAAAATGTCGTGAATTAGAAAAACAAGCAAGGTTTTTTGAAAAAATGTCGAACTTGTAGAATGAGAGGAAGACTTCACAGAAACGTCGAAATATTATTGGAAAGCCACTACCACAAAAATGATATAATGGTAGAAAAAAGCGTATTGAAAGCGGTTAAAAGGAGTTCGTGCCATGAAAAAAAAGCGCTTGATTATTCGAACAGTTATATTGGCAGTTTTGCTATGCGCGGTTGGATATACCCTTTATGCTCAATTTTTTGCTGATAAACAAAAGGTATCAGTAGGAGATAAGGCACCTGACTTTATATTAAGAGATGTTAATGGAGAAACTCATCAGCTATCAGATTACAAAGGCAAAGGAGTTTTTTTGAATTTTTGGGGAACGTGGTGCAAGCCCTGTAAACAAGAGATGCCGGCGATGGAAAAGCAGTATGCCTCATATAAAAAGCAAGGTGTTGAAATTCTAGCTGTTAACGTTGCGGAAACGAATATAGCAGTAGAGCAGTTTGCTAAACAGTATGGGCTATCTTTTCCAATTTTGATGGATAAAGATTCACAAGTTTTGGGTGCATACGGAATAGATCCTCTGCCGACTACATTTTTAATTGATAAAAACGGAAAGATTGTAGACAGTTTTATTGGGGGATTGGAAGAGTCTAAAATAAAAGAATATATGGAAGAAATTAAACCATAGGGAGTGTTGACAATGAAACACGTAAAATGTGAATGTGGACACGTTAACCCGCATGGTACGATTTTGTGTGAAGCCTGTGGTAAGCCGATTGCAGAAGAAACAACTGATAAATTAGTGGATATGCGTTATGAAGGAAGCGCAAGGCGATCGCAAACGTACAATAAAACAGTTATCGATAAAATATGGAATTTTTTCTCTTCTGTAAAAGTAGGTATTTGGATCATTATTGTAACGCTTGTTGCGTCTGCAGTCGGAACCATTTATCCTCAAGAAGCTTACATACCTCCTAATGTGACAGCAGACGAGTATTACCAAAAGGAATATGGATGGACAGGAGAGCTTTATTATAAGTTAGGTTTTCATCATCTCTACGAATCGTGGTGGTACTTGCTTTTAATTGCTGCTTTAGGAATGTCGTTAGTCATTTGCAGTTTAGATCGAGTAGTGCCTTTGTACCGAGCTCTAAAAAAGCAGAGTGTAACAAAACACCCAAACTTCTTAAAAAGACAGCGTTTATACAGCATTTCATCATCGTGGACCGATCAAGAATATGAACATGTAAAAAGCATGCTTAAAAAAAGAAGATACTCTATTCGTGAAGAAAAAGGAAATCTGCTGGCTGAAAAAGGACGCTTCTCAAGATGGGGTCCATACGTTAATCATATCGGTCTCATTATCTTTTTACTAGGTGCTATGCTTAGATTTGTACCAGGTATGTATATAGATGAAGTTCTTTGGATCCGCGAAGGTGAAACAAAAGTTATTCCTGGGACGAACGGAGAGTATTTTTTGAAAAACCATCGTTTTACTGTTGAAATGTATGATAAAGATAGCGAAAACGCTGTGTTTCAAGAAGCAATTGATCGTGCAGGGAATAATAAAGTAGCCAAAAAATATGAAGCGGATGTTAGTCTGTATAAGCGCGAAGGAAAGCTTATACCGGGAGCAGATCCAAAGTTAAAGAAAATAAAAGATTCAGAGATTCGTGTGAATCAGCCGCTTAAGTTTGAAGGATATGCCATGTACCAAGTGGATTTCAAGTTAAATGAATTTAGCTCTATGTCTTTCCATTTAACAGATAAAAATGCAAATAGAAACGTTGGTTCACTTACAGTAGATTTACATAATCCAAAAGAAACATATGATTTAAAAAACGGATATAAAGTCAAGCTCATGAGTTACTTTCCAGACTTTTTCTTTGATGATGAAGGAAATCCAAACACAAAGACCAGAGTGCCTAACAATCCGGCTTTTGTATTTAAAATGATTACGCCTCAGCATAAAAAAGGTGAAGTTGCTTTTGTTGGGATTAGAGAGAACTTGGAGCCGCTAGGAAATAACGATTATAAAATGACCTTTGCTGGTGTGGAAACGAAAAATGTAACGGGATTAACCGTTCGCAGAGACTATACGCTTTGGTTTTTAGGAGTTGGCGGAGCCATCTTTATGATTGGTGTAATTCAAGGGATGTATTGGAATCATCGCCGCATGTGGATTCAAAAAGTCAATAATGAGATATGGTTGGCCGCACATACAAATAAAAACTGGTATGGGCTTAAAAAAGAACTAAATGGTTTATTAGAATCAACATCTCTTACACAGCTGAAGGACCAAAATGATAAAGAAACAAAATAGGAGGAAAAAGCATGGATTACGCGAGTATAAGTAGTAATTTACTGTATGTGGCGTTTATTGCTTATTTAGTTGCAACCTTTTTTTTCGGAGGAGCTATTCGAGATAAGCGAGCAGCTCAAAAGAAAACAAAGTGGGCAACGTTTGGAATTGCGGTTACCATCATCGGCTTTATTGCACAGATTGGCTACTTCATTACAAGGTGGATTGCATCAGGTCACGCTCCTGTTAGTAATTTATTTGAATTTACGACGTTTTTTGGCATGATGCTTGTTGGCGCATTTATTGTTATTTACTTTATTTATCGTCTTAGCATGCTTGGACTGTTTGCATTGCCGGTGGCTCTTTTGATCATTGCTTATGCAAGCATGTTTCCAACTGAAATTACGCCGCTGATACCGGCTCTCCAAACGAATTGGCTGCATATTCACGTTACAACTGCTGCTACGGGTGAAGCCGTGCTTTCCATTAGCTTTGTTGCAGGATTGATTTATTTAATCAAAACGATTGACCAATCCAAGCGAAATAAAAAAGCATTTTGGCTGGAATTCATCCTGTATACGCTTATTAGTACGCTTGGGTTTGTAGCGGTGACGCTGGCTTTTAATGCGGCTCACTACGAGTCATCATTTAATTGGGTTAATAAAAGTGGAGAACAAGAGCAAGTCGTATATCATATGGTTCCGCTAGTGGGGCCTCATCAAAGTGAGTGGACAGACGGGAACGACATAAAGCCGCTTGTTGATATGCCAGCTATTATCAATGCTAAAAAATTAAATACGGTTATTTGGTCGTTAGGCGGTGGCTTTGTATTATATTGGCTGATTCGCCTTATTTTACGGAAGCGAATTGGAGCTGCGCTGCAGCCTCTTGTGAAGCAGGTAAACAGCGACTTGCTTGATGAAGTAAGCTACAGAGCAGTGGCGATTGGATTTCCTATTTTCACACTAGGAGCACTTATTTTCGCTATGATTTGGGCTCAGATGGCCTGGACGCGCTTTTGGGGGTGGGACCCTAAAGAGGTGTGGGCGCTGATCACCTTTTTATTTTACGCCGCTTTTCTTCATCTTCGGCTGTCTAAAGGATGGCACGGTGAAAAATCAGCTTGGCTGGCAGTTGGCGGGTTTGCCATCATTATGTTCAACTTAGTGGCTGTGAACCTAATTATTGCAGGTTTACATTCATATGCTTAACCTTTAAAAATAGAATAGAGGCTGAAACAAAGATATTTTAGTTGAAGGAAAATCCGAACGAATGAGATTCTTGATGGAGAATCTCATTCGTTCGGATTTTTTCATTGGTATGGTGAACGGAGGCTTCATATATGTAGGTGCTTCTAGCTGTTGATTGGAGGGTAAGGCGAAGACTCCTGCGGGAAAAACGGAAAAGGTGAGACCCCGCAGTAGCGGAAGTGACGAGGAGGCTCACCGGCCGTCCGCGGAAAGCGAAGTCTTGCACGGAAATCAACAGCGGTGGAGTAAGCGATCCCTACTAGCTCCTGTATTTTATTTGTTCGTCTTTAGATTGAATGGATTTCGTTGCGTCTCAGCCTCTTTTTGGTAAAAAAAGCTGTTTTTCGTAAAGGTGTTCACGAATTGTCACATTGTTTGGGTATCATAAGTAGAACTCGCCGGTTTTTTTTTGTACACTAAGACTAGGAGGTTGAAAATACATGCAAAACGAACAAAGATTACTGCTAGTAGACGATGAAGATCGCATTAGACGATTGTTAAAAATGTACTTAGAAAAAGAAGGATACATCATTGAAGAAGCAGCCGATGGGCATGAAGCAATCGAAAAAGCGTTACACATAGATTATGATTTGATTGTATTGGATTTAATGATGCCTGGCATAGACGGTATTGAGGTTTGTAAACAAATTCGGGAGAAAAAAGCAACTCCTATTATCATGCTTACAGCTAAAGGGGAAGAAGTAAACAGAGTCCAAGGGTTTGAAGTAGGTACAGATGATTATATCGTTAAGCCGTTTAGCCCAAGAGAAGTGGTTCTTCGCGTAAAAGCACTGCTTCGACGTTCTTCTCAAGCAACGTTTATTCAACCAGAAACGAGCGTGAAAAATCTTATTGTCTTTGATCACTTAACGATTGATAATGACGCACATCGCGTTACAGCAGACGGAAAAGAAGTTAACTTAACTCCAAAAGAATATGAATTATTATGCTACCTTGCAAAAACGCCAGATAAAGTATATGACAGAGAACAGCTGCTGCGTGAAGTATGGCATTATGATTTCTTTGGAGATCTTCGTACGGTAGATACGCACGTCAAGCGTTTGCGTGAAAAGTTAAATCGCGTATCGTCACAAGCGGCGAAAATGATTGTAACCGTTTGGGGAGTAGGTTATAAATTTGAGGTTGAGAATAACTGATGTTTTGGAGAAGTGTAGTTGGTAAACTATGGTTTACTATCCTATTGCTCGTCACGCTTGTTTTATTTATTTTGACCATTTTACTGCTTCAGTTTTTTGAAAATTATCATGTTGTAGATGCAGAAAACCGTTTAACTAAAACGGCTGCTAAAATCTCTACCATTGTGCAGGAAACGGACGATGAAAAACTAGGACTATCCATTGCTCGTGAACTTGCAGACCAAGCAAGTGTAGTTATTGTTCAAGACAAAGATTTTTATTGGCATTCCACACATCCTGATAAAGAAAATAAGAAAGCTATTTCGGCCATTGTTAAACAAAATGATCAGCTAAATCAAGTGGTTGAAAAAGGTAAAGTAATACGGGAAAAAATGTACATGACTACAAAGAAAGATACGAGTGATGAGCCTTTAATGTTTGTTGTCGGTGTACCTTTAATGAAAGATAACAAACCGACAGGCGGCGTTTATTTGTATCAATCTCTTTCTGAAATTGAAGAACCAGCTCAATATACGACTAAGTTCATCTTATTGGCTGCAGGCATTGCTATTATTTTAACTACTATCTTTGCTTTTTTCTTATCCACTCGAATTACAGCGCCTCTTAGAAAAATGAGGCAGGCGGCATTTGAAGTAACAAAAGGCAACTTTGATACAAAAGTACCTATTTTAACTCACGATGAAATTGGAGAGTTAGCGATTGCTTTTAATCAAATGGGCAGGCAGTTAAAGTTTAACCTCAATGCGCTCAATCAGGAAAAAGAGCAGCTTTCAAGTATTTTAAGCAGTATGGCAGACGGTGTTATTACGTTTAGTAGAGACGGATCGATTTTAATTACCAACCCCCCAGCGGAGCATTTTCTTCAGACTTGGTATTACGAGCAGGATGTCAACAATCAGCAGGTGCCTGAACTTCCAGCAAACGTCGTCCATTTGTTTCAAACGGTAGTAGAGACTGAAACGGAGCGAAGTGCAGAATTGAAAATCCAAGGGAAAACGTGGGTCATTTTAATGTCACCGCTCTATAATCAAACGAAAATTCGCGGTGCTGTAGCTGTACTACGGGATATGTCTGAAGAGCGTAAACTTGATAAATCGAGAAAAGATTTTATTGCAAACGTGTCTCATGAATTACGTACACCTATTTCTATGCTTCAAGGTTATAGTGAAGCTATTATTGACGATATTGCAAGTACGGATGAAGAAAAGAAAGAAATTGCACAGGTGATTTATGACGAATCACTCCGTATGGGCCGGCTTGTAAATGAACTTTTAGATTTGGCGCGAATGGAAGCAGGACATGTGCAGCTTCACTTAGAATCTGTAGCAATGGTTGAATTTACAGAACGTGTTTTGCGTAAGTTTCAAGGGTTAGCTAAAGAAAAACATATTAAACTGTCTCTTAATGGAAAAATAGAAGATGAATTTGAAGCGATGATTGATTCAGACCGTATGGAACAAGTGCTGACAAACTTAATTGATAATGCCATCCGTCATACGGATGACTACGGAGAAGTAAAGCTGCATCTTGATAAAAGTCAATCCGAAATCCATCTTTCTGTTCAAGATACAGGAGCAGGCATTCCGAAAGAAGATCTTCCATTTGTATTTGAACGATTTTATAAAGCGGATAAAGCCAGAACGAGAGGGAAGTCAGGAACTGGTCTTGGGCTTGCAATCGCCAAAAATATCGTGGAGGCACATCAAGGGATCATTGCGGTTGAAAGTGAATTAAATGAAGGAACAACTTTCTTTATCAAACTGCCAAAGTAAACACATGCCAACTAACAGTTTTTCTTCGGCTGAAATAATAAGAATGGCAAAGAGATGTGATTCATTGGAGAATCACATCTCTTTATTTTTTCTATAAACAAGTCTAAAAGAGAAGGAATTGGCATATAGTATGTTTTGTGTGCAATGATCTACATAGGAGGTTCTTTCTTCATGATTGACGTGTTAAGGAGAATATTGGTTGTATTAGTAATGGGATTGTGTATAGGTCTTTTATTTTTTGGCGGGCAAATGGTAAAAGCAGAAGAGATGCAGTGGGAGTGGCCGGTTCAAGGAGTCTTAACTGATATATTTGGTTCTCGTCACGCCAAACACTTTGGAATTGACATAGCAGCACCTGTAGGTACACAGGTGTATGCTGTTGCAAAAGGAGTGGTGAGCCGCTCTTACTATTCAAATACATACGGACAGGTTGTTTTTATCAAACAAACGAATGGATACGAAACGGTCTATGCTCATCTAGAGGAACGTTTTGTTGCAGAAGGAAATTCTGTAGCCGCAGGTCAAAAAATTGGACGAGTTGGCAATACAGGGCGATCTTCAGGTGCACATTTGCATTTTGAAGTTCATCAAGGAAGTTGGAATCCGGATAAAACCAATGCAGTAAACCCACTTGCCAAATTGGACAAGCAAAAACTATCGGCATACGTAAAAAGCGATTTAGCTGCGACGGTTTTTCAGCAGTTACATCAGACTTCTGATAACTGTATTCTTATCCATCAAGGAGATACATTATCTGAACTCGCGGCCAAATATGAAGTAGATGTGGAGCAGCTAAGAAAGTGGAATCATTTAGAAAATACGATGTTAAATGCAGGACAAGTGTTAAAAATAAGTCCATAAAAAAAGAGCCGCTAAGGCTCTTTTTTCAATGTCACAATTCAATACGCTGTATGGTCACAATTTCGCTTGTTTGTTTTAACGAGGAGATGACAGAATCATCTAAAAGTTTATCAAACGTAAGCATCATAATGGCTTCTCCGCCTTTTTGCTTACGGCCCACTTGCATGGTAGCAATGTTAATACGTAAATCTCCAAGTACTTTCCCTACATTTCCAATAACTCCGGGCTGATCGCTGTGACGGATATAAAGAAGATGTCCTTCCGGATAAAAATCAATATCAAACGAATCAATATTAACAATTCGAGGTCCATAGCCTGCTATATAGGTGCCCGTAATGGTAAATGTACGCTGTTCGCCTGTTACTGTAACGTCAATCATATTGGAATATCCTTGCGTATCTTCCGATGTTTTTTCACCAAATGTAATTCCTCGTTCTTTGGCAATCATAGAAGCATTGACTTCGTTAACAGGTGAGTCGATACGATGAGTTAAAAAGCCTGATAATAAGCTCCGTGTAATATAAGTGGTTTCCAAATCCGTCACTGTACCTCCGTAGGAGATAGAGATATGCTGAACAGGTTCTCGCATGCATTGAGATAAAATAGCTCCCATTTGTTTAGTAAGGCTAGTAAACGGCTGAATTTTTTCAAAAACTTCTTTAGAAAGCGTCGGTAAATTAATGGATGAGCTTACAGGATTACCTTCTAGAAAACGCAAAACGTCATGTGCCACGTCTTCAGCAACGTTAAGCTGAGCTTCTTTTGTAGAAGCTCCTAAATGGGGAGTTGTGATAACTTGATCAAAATGTAACAAAGGGTTATCAATCGGCGGCTCAACTTCAAATACGTCAATAGCTGCACCTTGAACATGGCCAATTTCTAAATAATGAACTAAGGCTTTTTCGTCAATGATCCCGCCGCGTGCGCAGTTTAATAAAAACACGCCCTTCTTTGTTTTGGCTAACGTGTCATGATTGAGCAATCCCTTTGTTTCTTTCGTAAGCGGAGTGTGCACGGTAATAACATCCGCTGCTGCTAGTAATTCATCCAGGGATAATAGTTCTACGCCTAGCTTTTCAGCTCGGGAAGATGTTAAAAAAGGATCGTAAATGTGAACGCTCATATTGAAGGCTTTTGCGCGTTTGGCAAGCTCTGAGCCAATTCGTCCAAATCCGATAATGCCCAGGTGTTTGCGATTAAGCTCTGTTCCAACGAATGCTGAGCGGTTCCATTCGCGCGCTTTAACTGAAGCATTTCCTTGGGGGATATGCCGAAACAAGCTAGCCATCATAGCAAATGTATGTTCGGCCGTTGAAATGGTATTTCCGTTCGGCGCGTTAATAACGACAATCCCTCGTTTGGTTGAGGCTTCAATATCAATATTATCGACACCTACTCCAGCGCGGGCAACAATTTTTAAATTCGGCATTTTTGCCAGCAAATCCTCTGTAACCGTCGTAGCACTCCGTACTAAAAGCGCATCGTACGTATGCAAATCATTCTCAACTTCTTCAACTTTTTTTCGCGTAAGATTCACATGAGGAGCTTCAAGTAGTGGAGCAAGACCTTCATTGCTAATTGAATCAGCTACTAATACATTATACATGACGTGAACATCTCCCTTGGGTTTTACTATCATCAAATATTTGATAATTTACCATGTTAAAAAAATTCTGTCAATTATATTTTTTAAACTTTACGATTAGTTATCAAATACACAATTATAAATGTAAAATTGAAACTATAAATATGTCATAATGCTGTTGGTTATGCACTTATTTCCTTATTTTACATATAAAAACAAGAAGGAAGTTTATAAAATACATCAATTTAATAGGGATTAAAAAACTTCTTTATTTACTTTTAATTCGAGATAACATATAATAAATTCATAATTAAATATTGGTCTATCTTCGGGGCAGGGTGAAATTCCCGACCGGCGGTAAAAAACAAATTGTTTTGAGCCCGCGAGCTTATATGTAATACATACGAGCAGATTTGGTGAAATTCCAAAGCCGACAGTACAGTCTGGATGGGAGAAGGTGGAGGTTCAGCGTTCAAAACCTAATGTGATGAACGTTTATTAAATATGCCTGCCATGTCTCCTCTCAACGAATCATTTGTTGGGAGGTTTTTGCGTGGGGATATAAAGTTGAACCTTTCTTCTTTGAAGAGTGGATCACAAAGAAGGAGAGAGGCAAGATGCAACAAAGTAAGAAAACTCAAAAGCTGGTTGTACTAGGAATGTTAAGTAGTATTGCTTATATTTTAATGATGATTAATTTTCCGATTCCTGGATTACCTCCGTTTTTAACAATTGATTTTAGCGAAATTCCTGCACTCGTAGCAGCACTTGTATTTGGACCGATGGCTGCTGTTATAGTAGAAGGAATAAAAAATTTATTGAATTATTTAATTCAAGGAAGTGCTACAGGGGTTCCAGTTGGTCAAGTGGCGAACTTTGTGGCTGGTTTACTGTTCGTTCTTCCTGTATCATACATGTTCAACCGATTTAAAACAGCTAAAGGCGTAACGATAGGTTTGGTTACGGGTACGGTGGTAATGACGGTACTCATGGCTGTCTTAAATTATTATGTCTTCTTACCAGCGTATACAATCTTCTTACAATCGCCAGAAATGTCTAGTGAACAAGCACGTCAATATATCGTTGCAGGTATTTTGCCGTTTAACTTAATAAAAGGAGCAGCAACAGGAGTTATCTTTGTCTTATTGTTTTCAAAAATGAAGCAGTGGATCACGCGTCGCATTGCTGTTTAATTCAATCGCTCTCCCGGGGAGAGCGATTTTTATATATAAAAAAACCTGCAGCATGTACACTACAGGTTTGCTCAATACTTATTCGAATTTATTAGCATCGCCTTCGAATTTTTCATCCGCTACGCGAATTGAATCCGTAGGGCAGCCTTCCATTGCATCCATCATATCATCTTCTAGATCTTCTGGAATTTCTACTACACCTTGGTTATCATCTAATGTTACGAATGCAATACCTTCATCATCATAATCGTAAATGTCTGGTGCTGCTGCTCCGCAAGCGCCGCATGCGATGCAAGTATCTTTATCAACAATTGTATATTTTGGCATAACAAGACCTCCTGTAAAGTGTTCGAAAATTTCTCATTATATAATCTCTTCGCGAATCAAGAGTGAAATTTCTCCTTATTCATTGTAAAATGATTTATAAAACTTTTCAATAGAAAAGTCACTGAGAATGCTTATCAAATCAAGGTTTCTTCACTTACCCAAACGTTTTGATACATAAAGGAAAGAGCTAAAAAGCCTTTATCTCACATGCTATTGGTCACTTTTGGTACAATGAATGAGAAAGGAAGTTGACACCTTTGAATTATATTCAAGTTAGCATTTTATTTTGTATAAAACAGTTAAAAGGTGAGCGAACCGCCTATGGTATTTATCATTTATTAACAGGTAAAAAGTCAGCTCAAACGATTCAAGACGGAAAAATTTTTGGAATTTCGTTTCTTTTTCAGTCATTTGTTTACTTAGATAAACGGTCTTTTGAAACCTGCGTTGCATATTTAAAAGAACAGCAGTATATTGAAGAAACTGAAAATCAAAAGTATGTGATGACAGATAAGGGACAAGCACACCTTGAAGATGAACTGACGGCTCGACCCTTTCATCCAGCTTTAGACGGATGGAAATTCGCAAGCAGTACTCAATTATTTTTAGCAAGAATCACTTTGTTCATTCAGACCTTATCAAACCTACAGTATTTTCAAAAAGGGTTTTTACCTATTTCCAAAAATCCTGAGGTTATTCAATGGGTCAAAACGTATATTATGTCTCAAAAGCAAACGCGTCAAGAGTTAGCCGCCGAGCTATTCAAGGAGCTCCAAACGTGCTTGAAAGATTGTACGGAACGGGACGCGTCTCTTTTTGTTTTGCAACTGACTGGATACCAAAGAGTAGGCTTTACAAAAAATCAGTTAGCATATCAATATGAACTCGATGAGCATTATGTTCATATTCAACTTTTAGGGGTTATTCACCATATCATTGAAAAAGTGAGTAAAAATAATGAAAGCTTTCATGTACTTTCTTCTTTTTTACGTGATCTATATTTAGAATTGCCTTTGACGAGCTCGACGGTAAAAACGTATAGCTGGCTTCAAAAAGGCAAGACGCTTGAAGAAATTGCTTATATAAGGCGTTTAAAAGAAAGTACAATTGAAGATCATATTGCAGAATTAGCTCTGTTTGTTCCATCTTTTTCAATCGATGCATACGTATCGCCTAAGCTGCAGGAAGAAATTATCTCAGCTTTTGAAGGTTTGCGTACAAATAAATTAAAGGTGATAAAGGAAGAAGTAAAAGACGACGTTACCTATTTTCAGATTCGTCTCGTATTAGCAAAACATTTTACCTGATACTAAAAAAAGTGGTGTTTGATGTGAAGATAGAACAACTCCTACAGAAACAATTTGGCTATAGCCAATTTCGGCTAGGACAAAAAGAGATTATTCAAGATATTTTAACAGGTCATAATGTGTTAGCGGTTCTTCCTACAGGAACAGGAAAATCATTGTGCTATCAGCTCCCAGCTTATTTGTTGAACCGACCGGTGCTGATTGTATCTCCTTTAATTTCACTGATGGAAGATCAAGTTCAACAACTAAAGGCAAGCGGAGAAAAACGAGTTATCGCTTTAAACAGTTTCCTACAACAAGAAGAAAAACGACGAGCGCTAAAAAATTTAGCTTTTTATCGTTTTATTTATGCATCTCCTGAAATTTTGCAAAATGCTGTTGTAGTAGAAGCCTTAAAACAGGCAAAGGTAGGCCTTTTCGTTGTGGACGAGGCGCACTGTATTTCTCAGTGGGGACATGATTTTCGTTTGGATTATCTACAGCTAGGAGATATATGGAAGGAACTTGGCAGTCCGCTATGTCTGGCACTAACGGGAACTGCGACGAGGGAAGTAGTGGAAGATATTAAGCGCTACTTATCGCTGCCTGCGGTCAACGAGCACATCTATTCCATGAATCGAAGTAATATTGCGATGAAAGTTGATTTTGTTGCAAGTATTGAAGAAAAAAAAGAGAAGTTACTGATGTACGTTAGTGAACTGCAAGGTCCGGGAATTATCTATTGTTCCAGCCGATCTTGGACAGAAGCATTAACACAGCTTCTAAAGGAAAATGGGATACAGCGAGTGCAGTATTACCACGGAGGAATGGAACCCAATGAAAGAATGCTTGTTCAACAGCAATTTTTAGAAAATCAGCTTGATATCATTTGCTGCACAAGTGCATTTGGAATGGGGGTTAACAAATCGAATGTTCGCTTTGTTATTCATTTTCATACACCTACGCAGCTAGAAGCATACGTACAGGAGATTGGAAGAAGTGGACGCGATCAGCAAAACAGTATTGCGATTTTGCTTTATGCTGAAGGAGACGATGATTTTGCTCATTCTTTACTTGAAATTGAGCTTCCTTCTTCAGATATCATCTTATACTGCTTGTCGTATTTACGAAACCATGATCAGGCCATTCCTTTAAAACAAGTAGAGTCTCACTTTCTTTATACAGTAGGTATTCAAGAAACACATTGGCGATTTATTCGTTATTATTTGTACAGAGAAAATGTAGTGGAAAATGAACATGTTGAACCTAGGAAAATCCCTGAATCGCTGCATGAAACGATTGTTGCAGCTGTAAATAAACGTCTTCGAAACAAACATGACAAGTATCGTGCGATGAAGGGATTTATTGAGACAAAAGAATGCCGTCGTCACGTGCTGCTTGGCTATTTCAATGAGCGGGGAAAATCAGAGCTTGAGAATTGTTGCGATTGCTGCGGCTTGAATTTAGAAAACTATAAAAAAACAAATGGTGAACAAGAGCAATGGACCTTTCAAGGCTGGGAATTAGAATTAGCTCGTTTGCTTCGTCAAGGAGAGATATAATGGCAAAATCACAGCAAGAGCTTATTTCATCCATGACAGATGCAGAGCTAGTTAAGAATTTATATGTAACACAGCTGCTTATCTGCTTCATTGCTTTAGGCATCGGTTTCTTTACATTCGATTCATGGAATTCTTTTTTTCAGTTTTTTCAGCTGGATGGGTCTTCTATTTTATTGTACGGGGGAGGAACAGCTCTCTTGGTAGTAGGAGGAGATATACTTCTAATGAAATGCGTACCTGAGCATTTATACGATGACGGAGGGATCAATGAACGTTTATTTGCTAATCGTTCTGTTCCTCATCTAGCCCTTATTTGCCTAATTGTTGCATGTTCAGAAGAAATATTATTTCGAGGGGTTATACAAGTTCAGTTTGGTCTGTTTTGGGCGAGTATCGTATTTGCACTCGTTCACATTCGATATTTAAAAAAGTGGTTTCTTTTTATTTCGGTTGTGTTTTTAAGCTTTTTAATAGGGTCACTTTTTTGGTGGACTGAAAATTTGTATGTCACGATTTTTACTCATTTTCTCATTGATTTTTTATTAGGTCTGCAGATAAGAAAATCAAAAGGGAAATCTGCACAGCGAGAAGAACTAATGCAGTAAAGGTTAAGGAGACAGCCATTATTTTCAGTGCTACCCACATAATCTTTTATCTTTCCTCATATGTTGTACTAGCATACGAGGGGGTGGAATGATGGAAAACAAGGTGACAGACTTTGAAAGCGATGAAACACTTCAATATATATTAGCGAGCGTTATTAAAAGAAAAGAGACAGTTAATAAGCTGAAAGCTAAAGAGAAAAAATGGAAGCTTTTGTTTTTAGCTAGTGTAACGGCTGTTATTAGCTACTTTTTTTTCATATTTCAAAGCGGTTTTTTTACGACGTTTAGCGAATTCTTTTCATTTTTGTTAGGCAACGTGGGGCATTTGATGTTTCTATTGCTTACCGTCTCACTTTATTTTTATACTGTACAGCTGCAGAAAAAAAGCGAGAAAGCAGAAAAGACTTTTCAAGATTTGCGCTGTGAGATTATTAAAAGAAGCAAAGAGCTATGGGCGACGCCTGAAACATGGGAGCACCGAAAAGAAACGTTCCGCTGGATGCAGTCAACCTATGGAATTAATTTATATCATGAAAACAAATAGAATCGCATGAAAAAGCCTCTTTTTACATAGAAGTTTAGTGGAGGGGGTTTTTTTGTGAGGGATTGGTTTAACTTGCTGGCTGCATGGTTATGCAGTTATTATATCAGCAGTTTAACGGCTGTAGGCTCAAAAGCTTCGTTAACCTATTTACTTATTCAAATGATTTTACATCCGTTAGATGTGTTTAGTGTTATAATCTTATTTTTCACGGCTCTTTTTTGTCTGTCGGCAGCAGTTCGTAAAGTGTTTCTGCAAAGTCGATTGTTTCTAAAAGGCTATAAGGTAAAATGGCATGAATACCTTGTTTCATGTCTATGTGTGATAGGAATTTTATCGTTAAGTGCAGTTGCGCTTTATCAAGTAGTAGGTTTGTTAACAATTGCGATAATTTATGCCCTTTCTTCTTTAACGGAAACACATCGGGTATAAAATGAAAAGAAGGAGAATATATGGTTATTCTTTTAATGGTTTTAGCGTTAGGCATAGGCTTGCTGATTTTTATGTTTTCAGAAGCTCATCGTACATATGTCGAAGAAAGAACGATTCATTTATCAGCATTTCCTGAAAACCAGCAGCCTTTGCGCCTGTTTTTTATATCGGATATACATAAGCGAACAGTTTCGTCGAAGCTGTTGGAAAAAATACCGGGCGAAGTAGATTTTGTGATCATAGGCGGTGATTTACTAGAAGGAGGAGTCCCTTTATTGCGGGCTCGTCAAAATATTCAAAAACTTAAAACGCTAGGACCTGTCTATTTTGTGTGGGGAAATAATGATTACGAAGTAAGTCAAATGCAATTGAAGCAGATGCTTAAAGATGAAGGAGTTATTGCCCTTAAAAACGAGCATGTCTTTGCCGCTTCTAAAGATGGTACTACATGCCATTTTGCGGGGGTAGATGATTTATCAGAAGGTCAGATGAATCTAAAGAGAGCTGTTTCTTCCATTGAACCTGAACAGCTTACTATTCTTCTAAGCCACAATCCTGATGTTATCTATTATGTAGATGAAGAATCAAAAGTAGATTTAATTTTGAGTGGACATACACACGGAGGACAGATACGCTTATTTAATTTTGGTATGTATGAATTAGGAGGGCTGAAAGAAAAAAGAAAAATTCCTCTTTTTGTCAGTAACGGATATGGTACAACCTCTTTGCCTCTCCGTTTACAAGCTAGAGCTCAAACGCATTATATCACTTTAAAAAGGAAAGAATAGCCTTGAACAAACTCTTTACATAGCATATACAAATTTTACACACAGGATAACTTATCCTATAATTCAATTAATAGATACAGTTCACGAAGAGTAGTTGGAGGTTACGTATGGCTCACGAAGGGAAGTATAATATTAAAGCCATCTCAAATATGGTCGGAATCCAGCCGGGAACTTTGCGTGCATGGGAACGACGCTATCAAATTTTAAATCCTGTCCGTAATGAATCCGGGCATCGGTTATATACAGAGGAAGACTTGCGGAAATTAAAATGGCTCACGGAAAAAGTGAGCGGAGGTTTTACTATAAGTCAAGCGGTTTCGTTATTAGAAACGGAAAGCAGTACAGTAGGAACGTTTGAAGAAGAAGGAGAAGTAGATTCCCCTCAAAAAATTAGGGATGAGCTGTTAACGGTGCTTTTATCTTTTGAAGAAGGAAAAGCACAGGATTTAATTAATCATGCTTTTAGCCTGTATTCGGTAGAAAAAGTGGTTATTGATATTTTGGGTTCTCTACTCGTGACGGTTGGAGATATGTGGGAAAAAGGGCAAATTACAAGTGCTCATGAGCATTATACGACTCAAGTATTAAAAACGCGTATCAGCATGATTTTTTATTCGCTGCCTTCAAATGGCTTATTGCCTAAAGCGATTGCTGTGTGCGGGCCTAATGAGACACATGAAGTGGGACTCCTAGTCTTTACGCTATTTTTACGCCGTAAAGGGTTTGAGGTTATTTATTTAGGAAGCAGCATTGAAGATAAAGATGTTGAGTTAATTATTAAAGAAGTAGACCCAACGTTTTTATTTATGTCATGCACAATGATGGAAAATGCCGAGAAAACACTAAATTTGACGAACCAAATGATAAAGAAGTTCCCGCATCTCAAAGTAGGATTAGGCGGTTATGTGTTTGATGGTTTAGATAGCAAAAGAAAAGGCGAGGCTCAGCCGTTTGTTTTAGGAAATACAAAAGAAGAGTGGAACAGCTGGCTAACAAAAAAATTAGCAGAAATTGATTGAGAATAGCTTGTCTTTCCTATCATAAACCTGTAAACTCGTAAGTAAACATCACGAACCGTTTTCCAAAAAATACATATACTGCATTATCGAACCATGTGGTTATGAGTGCAAGCGGGGAGGGACGCTAATGAGGCTTGAACGATTAAACTATAATAAGCTAAAAGTTTTTTTGACCTACGATGATTTAAAAGAAAGAGGGTTAACAAAAGACGATCTATGGACAGATACATTCAAAGTAAAACAGCTTTTTCGTGAGATGATAGAGCAAGCTTCTCAAGAACTGAACTTTGAACCTACAAATTCTCTTTCGGTAGAAGTTTTTTCACTTCAAGCACAGGGAATGGTTGTATTTGTGACGAAGCAGTATGAAGAAGAAACCAGCTACGGTGAGTTCGATGAAGACGAGTTCGAGGACTTCATTGAAATGCAGGTCATGCTAGATGAAAGCGAAGACATGTTTTTTGAGTTTGATTCATTTGAAGATGTCATTCAGCTGACCAAACGCATGTCAAACTTTTACGATACGGATAGCGTGCTCTTTTCATTTGAAAAACGTTTTTACGTGCTGTTGGATTATCACATGCTGTCACCGGCTGAAGTTGGGAATATGATTGCGGTTTTGGCGGAGTATGGAAATCCCTCTACAATTACAAAGCACCGCGTAAATGAATATGGAAAAATGTTAGTAGAAAAGAGAGCTTTGGAGTATATCAACTCTGTCTTTTCTTAACTGTTTAATTGAAATAATTACACCCGTGAAGGATAAAGCACTTTTATTAAAATAAGAGTGGCTGCACTTTCAGCTTGTACAAAGTTGTTGAAAGTGCTCTTTATCACCGGGTGTTTTTTATTTTTTTTAGACGATTAAAGCATACTAGAAAAGAGGCAGACTTAAAACATTGTAGCATACCTTGTAAAGATATTGGAAGCGTTTTCTTAGAAGAACACAAAAAATACTAAAAGTTCGATATTTTCCTTTGCAATGTAAAACTAAGGGTGTATACTATGTCATGAAAGAAGCACCATTCAATTAAAAACGAATAATTTTCGATACATTTTAGGAGGTTTACAGATGGTAGCCGACAAGATGCAAGACAGTAAAAATAGTCAAGAAGAGAAGCATGATGTTTTAAAATCTACACAAACAGTGATACATAAAGCGTTAGAAAAACTAGGCTATCCTGATGAAGTGTATGAACTATTAAAAGAGCCATTACGAATGATGACAGTAAAAATTCCTGTTCGTATGGATGACGGATCAGTTAAGATTTTTACAGGTCACCGAGCGCAGCATAACGATGCAGTTGGTCCTACGAAAGGCGGAATTCGTTTTCACCCAAACGTAACTGAAAAAGAAGTAAAAGCTCTATCTATATGGATGAGTTTAAAATGTGGAATCGTTGACCTTCCTTACGGTGGAGGAAAAGGTGGAATTGTTTGTGATCCTCGAAATATGTCTTTTGGAGAATTAGAGCGTTTAAGCCGCGGATATGTTCGTGCGATTAGCCAAATTGTTGGACCAACAAAGGATATTCCAGCGCCGGATGTGTTTACAAATTCACAAATTATGGCTTGGATGATGGATGAATACAGCCGGATTGATGAATTTAACTCACCGGGCTTTATTACTGGAAAGCCCCTTGTCTTAGGTGGTTCACACGGCCGTGAAACAGCGACTGCAAAAGGAGTAACTATTTGTATTCGTGAAGCAGCGAAAAAACGAGGCATTGAATTACAAGGTGCACGGGTAGTAGTACAAGGGTTTGGAAATGCAGGAAGCTTTTTAGCTAAGTTCATGCACGACGCTGGCGCTAAAATTGTAGGGATATCCGATGCGTACGGAGCGCTGCATGATCCTAACGGTTTAGACATTGATTATTTATTAGATCGACGCGATAGCTTTGGTACAGTAACGAAATTATTCAATAATACAATCAGCAATAAAGAGCTGCTTGAACTTGACTGCGACATCCTAGTTCCAGCTGCGATTGAAAATCAAATTACAGAAGAAAATGCCCATAACATTCAAGCGAGTATTGTAGTAGAAGCAGCAAATGGACCAACAACTCTTGAAGCAACGCGCATCTTGTCAGAGAGAGGAATTTTATTAGTTCCAGACGTTTTGGCAAGTGCCGGCGGTGTAACAGTCTCTTATTTTGAATGGGTGCAAAATAACCAAGGTTATTATTGGACGGAAGAAGAAGTAGAAGAAAAGCTTGAAAAAGTAATGGTTAAATCATTTAATAACATCTACGAAACCTCTACAACTCGAAAAGTCGACATGCGTCTAGCTGCTTATATGATAGGCGTAAGAAAAATGGCGGAAGGCTCTCGTTTCAGAGGCTGGATTTAAAAGCAGAACAGCAGAACAATTGCGTAAATAGAAAAAATCTCCTATCATTAATGAGGAGATTTTTTTGTTTTACACTGCGTTAAAATAAAAAAAAGGTGCGTTTACAACTGAAGGAGTGACAGGCATGAAGAAAGAAAAAGTAATTATTGTTGGCGGAGGACCATGCGGCCTTTCAGCAGCTATTGAGCTTCAACATACAGGTATTGATGCCCTTGTAATTGAAAAAGGAAATATCGTGAATGCAATTTATAACTATCCGACCCACCAAACGTTTTTTAGTTCGAGTGAAAAACTGGAAATCGGGGATGTCCCTTTTATTACGGAAAATCGTAAGCCTGTGCGCAACCAAGCTCTTGCTTACTACCGAGAAGTGGTGAAGCGCAAGCAAGTTCGAATTCAGCCGTTTGAACGTGTCTTGCAAGTAGACAAACAAGCGGAAAACCAATTTATTGTCACAACATCTAAAGAGACGTATGAAGCGGAGAATGTCATTATAGCTACGGGCTATTACGATCATCCTAATTATATGAATGTTCCTGGTGAAGATTTATCAAAGGTATTTCATTATTTCAAAGAAGCGCATCCGTACTTTGATAAAGATGTAGTCGTTATAGGTGGAAAAAACTCTAGCGTCGATGCAGCTCTGGAATTGGTGAAGTGTGATGCAAGGGTGACGGTTATTTATCGTGGCTCAGATTACTCCCCTAGCGTAAAACCTTGGATATTGCCTGAATTTGAGGCGCTGGTTCGAAATGGAACAATTGGGATGCATTTTAATGCTCATGTAACGAAAATAACGGATGAAACGGTAACGTATGAGCAGGAAGGGAAAGAATCTACGATTAGTAACGATTTCGTTTTTGCGATGACTGGCTATCATCCTGATCATTCGTTCTTAACAAAAATGGGTGTGGAATTAGATACTGAAACAGGCCGCCCTTCTTTTAACGAAGAGACGATGGAAACAAACGTGGAAGGAATTTATATCGCTGGTGTGATTGCTGCAGGAAACAATGCTAATGAGATTTTTATCGAAAATGGACGTTTTCATGGAAAATCTATTGCTTCTCATATTATCAACAAAAACAACGCATAGGCTTCTATGCGTTGTTTTACTAATGATTAAATAGCTGCTGCAGCTCATCATGATTCGTTGTTACTTGGAGAGCAACTAACAGTTTAATGCGTGCTTTAGGACCATTTAAGCCATTTGAAAAAATAACGCCCATCTCTTTCAACTGCTTGCCACCACCTTCATATCCATATACATCTTGAGAAATTCCATTAAAACAGCGAGAAACGAGCACGATGGGTATCTTTCGCTTCAAAAGCAATTGAATTCCTGGAATTGTGAGAGGAGGTAGATTTCCTTGACCGAGGGCTTCAATTACAAGTCCATCAACATTCATTGAAGCCACTGCTTGAAATAAATGGTCGTCCATTCCTGCATAAGCTTTTAATAAAGTGATTTGTTTATCTATCTGATTAACAGGATAAAATTCATGTTCTGTAGGCATGTGGTGAAAAGATACGCCGCGTTTTGTGATTAATCCTATTGGCCCGTACTGAGGACTTTGAAATGTCGCCACGTTGCTTGTGTGGGTCTTGGTCACATTTTCAGCGGTATGAATTTCATCGTTCATCACAACTAAGACACCTTTTCCTTTTGCCCCGTCACTAATAGCCACCCGAACCGCAGATATAAAATTATAAGGACCGTCTGAACCAATTTCATTGCTTGATCTCATGGCTCCAGTTAAGACAATTGGAATATCTGTATGCACTGTTAAATCTAAAAAATAAGCGGTTTCTTCCAGCGTGTCCGTACCGTGAGTTAACACGACTGCATCAATTTTGCCTTCATTAATTTTATCGCGTATTTTTTTTGAAAGTATAAGCATTTCCTTAGGAGTAATGTGAGGAGAAGGCAGATGAAATGCTTCTTCTACGATTACATTGGCCATACCTGAAACAGATGATGTTGAGCGGTGAAGCGGGTTTTGAATATCTGGTGTTACTGATCCAGTTGCCATGTCTTCTTTCATAGAGATTGTGCCGCCGGTGTGAAGAATATAAACAGTTTTCATAGAGAGCTCCTTTCAATTTTTCATATAAGTATGATACATTTTTTGGTATACTTGTTTAAGGTCTTTGTTAGGCTTTGTAAATCGACAGCAAGTTATGTGAGCATTTACATATAAAGATAAGGACATTATATATGGAGATTTTCATCCTAAAGATAACATGTTACTATTAAAAAAAATAGAGGAGATGAGGCGCTATTTATGTTGGCGATTGTATCTGCAGGCATTGCGCCAGGATTGGCATTGTTAAGTTTTTTTTATTTGAAAGATGAATATGAAACTGAGCCTATTTCAATGGTATTAAAAACATTTATTTTTGGAGCAATGCTTGTTTTGCCAATTATGTTTATTCAATATGTATTTGGTGAAGAACACGTTTTTCAATCACCTTTTCTTGAAGCATTTTTTACGACAAGCTTTTTAGAAGAATTTTTCAAATGGTTCATTTTATATTTCACGATTTATCAGCATGTGGAATTTGATGAGCATTATGATGGAATTGTTTACGGAGCAGCTGTTTCATTAGGTTTTGCTACCGTTGAAAATATTTTATATTTATTTGCAAATGGTTTAGAATCAGCGCTAGGAAGAGCCTTTTTACCCGTATCTAGTCATGCTTTATTCGGCGTCATTATGGGGTATTATTTAGGGAAAGCAAAGTTTTCTGAAGGAAAGGAAAAAACGAAGTGGACGCTGTACTCCGTATTTGCGCCGCTCATTTTACATGGAACATATGATTATATTTTAAAAACAATGGATCATTGGGTATTTATTATTATTCCATTTATGATTTATTTATGGTGGCTGGCATTAAGAAAAGTAAAAAAGGCCAAACAGCCATCGATTGTCTAGGCTCAGCTTGTAAATCTTTTTTGAGAGATTTACGAGCTGAGTTTTTTTCATTTCGGTAAATTTTACGCATCTTGTATAAAAAAACAACCTTTACAAAAAATACTCCTATCATCTTATCAGTTACATACGATGTAGGAGGTTTTGTCATGTTATCATTTCGATGTTTTAAAAAGTATGCATGTCTCATATGCATATGTTCATTTATTGCAGCGTCCGTTGTGAGTCCAAAGGCCGCTCACGCGTTTTCAAATCAAGTCATTCAACACGGAGCAGTTGGAGATGACGTTATTGAGCTGCAGTCGAGACTTCAGTATTTAGGTTATTACAATGGGAAAATTGACGGTGTATTTGGATGGAGCACATACTGGGCACTGCGCAATTTTCAATATGAATTTGGCATTAAAAAGATTGACGGTTTAGCAGGCTGGCAAACAAAGATTAAATTAGCCAACGCAACAAAATATCACGAAAACTATGTGAAAAATCAAATTAGAAAAGGAAATAAGTTTACGCACTATGGCGGTCAGCCTCTTGATCAGCAGTCTAAAGGAAGCGGTAGCAGTGGAAAAAGCAGCGGGAACAATGGTCAGCAAAAAGCACAAAGCGGATCTTCTCAAGCAAAAAAACCTGCCAGTCAGCCGCAGCGTAATACGCCTAAAGGAAATTCTGAACAACAGAAAGAAAAAGCACAAAAGCCAACAGCGGTGAATGTACCGAGCGGTTTTTCACAAAATGATATTCAGCTCATGGCAAATGCCGTGCATGGTGAAGCACGGGGTGAACCATATAATGGTCAAGTAGCCGTAGCGGCCGTTATTTTGAACCGAGTTAACAGTCCGTCATTTCCAAATACAGTCGCTGGAGTTATTTTTGAACCGCGTGCATTTACTGCCGTAGCAGATGGGCAAATTTGGCTTGAACCCAATCCAACATCTAAAAAAGCGGTTATGGATGCGATTAACGGATGGGATCCTACTGGGAATGCTATTTATTACTTTAATCCGGATACAGCAACAAGCGCATGGATTTGGTCACGTCCTCAAATTAAGCAAATTGGGAAACACATTTTCTGTCGATAAAGAGAGGTGAAGGAAACATGATTCGAACAATTTTAATTGTATTATTAGCTATTGGTGTTGTAGGTGTAGGATATTGGGGGTACAGTGAACATCAAGAAAAAGATGCTGTGCTGCTTCAAGCGGAGAATACGTATCAACGAGCATTTCATGATTTGTCATATCAGCTAGACTTATTAAATGATAAAATCGGTGGCACGCTCGCCATGAGTTCGAGAGATCAGCTTTCGCCCGCGCTTGCAGAAGTATGGCGTTTAACTTCTGAAGCTCATAACAATGTAGGACAGCTACCTTTATCGCTTTTACCGTTCAATAAAACAGAAGAGTTTCTTTCAGATGTTGGGGACTTTACGTACAAAGTGGCGGTAAGGGATTTAAGCAAATCACCCTTAACAGATAAAGAGTATAAAACGTTAAATTCGCTTTATGATCAGTCAGGCGAAATTCAAAATGAAATGCGCCAAGTACAGCATCTGGTCATTGATAATAACTTGCGCTGGATGGATGTTGAGCTAGCCTTAGCGACAAAAGAAAAGCAAGGGGACAATACGATTATCGACGGATTAAAAACCGTTGAAAAAAGTATGGATTCTTTTGCCGAAACAGATTTAGGCGTTATGAATGCAACGAATGAGCAGGAAAAAAACGCTTTTCATCAATTAAAAGGTAGAGAAGTTAGTGAAGATGTTGCAAAACAAGTGGCGCGTTCGTTTTTGAATTTAAAAGGAAATGAACAAATTCACATTGTAAAGAGCGGAAAAGACGCTGATTATGAGGTGTACAGCTTAACCATTACAGATCCAAAGACGAAACAAGAGACGTATATGGATATTACCCAAAAAGGTGGATATCCGCTTTGGGTGCTCGAAGATCGAGATATTAAAAAACAAAATATTAGTTTAAACGATGCTATGAACAAAGCGACTAAGTTTTTAAAAGATCATCGTTTTGAAAGCCTAGTGATGGCTGAAAGCGCTCAATATGATAACATGGGAGTCTTTACATTTGTAGAGCAAACGGAAAGTGGAGTTCGGATTTATCCGGATTCAGTTAAAATGAAAATGTCTTTAGAAGATGGATCTGTGATTGGTTTCTCAGCTAAAGACTTCTTATTAAAACATCGTACAAGAGATATTCCAAAACCTAAAATTTCGAAAGAACAGGCAAAAACCAAGCTGAACTCGAATGTAAAAGTGATGGAAGACCGCTTGGCAATTATTACGAATGATTTAAACGAAGAAGTGCTATGCTATGAGTTTTTAGGGACAATAAAAAATGATACGTATCGTATTTTCATCAATGCCGATACGGGTTTTGAAGAAAAAGTCGAAAAACTGCAAAACTCAGAACCTTTATATAATGAAGTGTAAAGTTGATAAAAACCGGTGTCTATAGACACCGGTTTTTGTATTTTGTAATATTTTATTGAGTCTAAATAACTAATTTATATTTACAAAATAAACATATTTGACTATGTTTGAATAAAGGGAAAAAGTGTATATAGTGGAACTGAAGGAGAGAGAAGATGATAAAAGCGGGAATGAGGTTGACGTTAGAGAGCGGGCACAGAGAGTCTACATTACACCAAACATATCGATGTAAAGTAGTTGAGTTTACGGAAGACGTGATTTATATTAGCTATCCGCTAAATGAAGAAACGCAGCGAAGTGCTTTTTTACTAAAAGGTACAAAATTGCTTGCTACGTTTATTGGATATGATCAAAATGTATATACCTTTCCAACTGAAGTAACAGGGCGTGAAATAAAAGGCATGCCTGTTGTGAAGCTCTTTTACCCGGGCGATAAAAAGTTAAAATCCATCCAAAGAAGAAATTTTTTCCGTGTGCCGCTTACAGTGAAAGCGGTGATAGAAAGTGAACAAGAACAGCAGGACGTAATGGAAATCATGACTAAAAACATCAGTGCAGGTGGAATAGCCGGCTCCTTCCAACATTCGCTGCTTTTTAATGAGAAAGATTCGGTTGTTGTACGATTAAGTCTTCCTAATCGTGAGGGAGCTTTGCAGCATCTTGAATTAAAAGGGGAAGTTGTACGAATTACCGCCCCGACTTCTTGTAAAGTAGGTCAGCTATCTATTAAGTTTATGGATATGGAAAAACAAACGAAAGAAATGATGATTCGTTATACCTTAAAGCGTCAGCTCGACCTAAGAAGAAAAGGTCTTCTTTAGCGTATAAAAAAAACTTCTCTTTCCTAAACTGTAAGCAAAGGTATTACTTCTTACAAAAGGAGAAAAAAAGTGAATCGAATAGAACGAATTTTAATTAAATTAGTGGTTATTCAATTTGTGTTTTTAATAATTGCCCAATGTATTTTACTATCTAGCAGTCACAGTACATATTTCTCAAAGGTTATTCAGTATGAGGGAGTTAGCAAAAATAATTTTAATAAAATTATTGAAACATTCGACCAGTAGTCGGACGTATGGTAGAATAACTAGGAAAGAAACATGCAGTGAACACCAGGCAGGAGAAGACCCCCTGCTCTTTTTTTCGTTTATAAACGTTTCATATAAAATGGCTCATTGTATAAAAGATGAAAGTGGTTTGTTCCTGTTTTGAAATTAAGGGAGGCACTTATGGAAAAACAAATTTCAATCGCGATTGACGGTCCTGCAGCTGCTGGGAAAAGTACAGTGGCAAAGATTATAGCAGAAACCTTATCATATATTTATGTTGATACAGGAGCGATGTATCGTGCTCTAACGTATCAAGCGCAGAAAAACCAGGTAGATTTGCAAAATGAAGAAGAGCTGTTGCATTTGCTTAACGAAACAGTAATCGATTTAAAACCGTCTGAATCTGGACAGGTAGTCATCTTAAATGGACAGAATGTTACAAGTGAAATTCGTTCCGCAGAAGTAACCAACTCTGTATCCGTCGTAGCGAAACATCGTGCAGTTCGTGAAGAGATGGTAGCGAGACAGCAGGGCCTTGCTAAAGATGGAGGCGTTGTGATGGATGGACGTGATATCGGTACACACGTGCTTCCTCACGCAGAAGTTAAAATCTTTTTATTAGCGTCTGTGGATGAAAGAGCACAGCGACGCCATGACGAAAACATAAAAAAAGGTTTTGAATCAAATTTAGAGCGTTTAAAAGAAGAAATTGCCCGCAGAGACAAGCTGGATTCTGAGCGCGAAGTAGCACCTCTTAAAAAAGCTGAAGATGCAATTGAAATCGATACAACTTCCTTATCGATTGAAGGAGTTGTAGAAAAAATACTTTCTATTACAAAAGAAAGGATTGGATGATTTTGAGCTTTTATATGTTTGCACGTGCCATTGTAAAAGGCATTTTAACACCAGTTTATCGTTATGAGGTAATCGGTGCAGAAAATATTCCTTCAGAAGGCGGAGTTTTGCTTTGTTCAAATCATATTGACAACTTAGATCCGCCTACTGTAGGTGTGACATGTCCAAGGCCTATTTCGTTTATGGCAAAAGCAGAGCTGTTTAAAGCACCTTTTCTGAAGACGGTTCTGCCAAAGTTAGAAACATTCCCTGTAAAGCGCGGGATGGCAGATCGTGAAGCTTTGCGCCAAGGGTTAAAGATTTTAAAAGAAGGAAAAGTGCTTGGATTATTTCCCGAAGGAACAAGAAGTAAAGATGGGAAATTAGGAAAAGGGATGGCTGGAGTAGGCTTTTTTGCTTTGCGTTCAAAAGCAGCTGTTGTGCCTTGCGCTGTTATTGGTCCATATAAGCGTTTTGCAAGGTTAAAAGTAGTGTACGGACCGCCAATTCAGATGGATGAGCTTCGCGAACGAAAAGCATCAGCCGACGAAGTAACCGAAGTTATTATGAAAAGCATTGGTGAATTAATTGAAAAATATCAATAGTTTGTAACCTTATGACTTGACAAAAGATTCTATTTATTAGAAGTTAGTAACAAAGAGAGTTTTTTCTATACAGAGCTATATACAATAATGATGAGCTAAAAGAGTGAAGAACTCTTACAAGGGAATACATATTGTAGATGGATATTGGAGGAGGAAAAGACGATGACAGAAGATATGAATCAAGTAGAGGTAACGTCATTAGAAGTAGGAGAAACAGTAAAAGGTACTATTACAAAAGTAGAAGAAAAGCAAGTGTATGTAGATGTACCTAACAGCAAACTAGACGGTATTATTCCAATTAGTGAATTAGCGAGCTTACATATTGAAAAAGCAGGCGATGTAATCCAAGAAGGTGCCGAAGTCGAAGCGAAAGTGATTAAAGTGGAAGACGATTTGCTTGTGCTATCTAAACGGGCTGTAGATGCTGAAAAAGCATGGGATGGTTTAGAAGCAAAACTTTCTTCAGGTGAAGTGTTTGAAGCGGTAGTCAAAGAAATTGTCAAAGGCGGATTAGTAGTAGATATTGGTGTAAGAGGGTTCATTCCAGCTTCTCTTGTTGAAACTCATTTCGTTGATGATTTTGCAGAGTATCAAGATCAAACTCTTACAGTCAAAGTAGTGGAATTAGATAAAGAAAAAAATCGCGTGATCCTTTCGCATCGTGCAGTTGTAGAAGAAGAGCTTGTACAACAAAAAGAAAATGTTCTTGATTCATTAAAAGAAGGTCAGGTTTTAGAAGGAACCGTTCAGCGCTTAACAGACTTTGGAGCGTTTGTAGATGTAGGCGGAGTAGATGGGTTAGTGCACATTTCTCAGCTTTCACATACGCGTGTAGAAAAACCTTCAGACGTAGTAGCTGAGGGAGATACTGTGAAAGTCAAAGTATTGTCTGTTGACAAATCAACGGGGCGTGTTTCATTATCTATTAAAGATACGTTAGAAGGCCCATGGTCCAACATTTCTACGAAGCTTCGCCAAGGTGATGTAGTAGATGGAACCGTTAAAAGACTTGTATCTTTTGGAGCTTTTGTGGAAGTTCTACCTGGAGTAGAAGGGCTTGTACACATTTCTCAAATTTCCCATAAGCATATCGAGACACCGCATGAAGTACTTTCTGAAGGTGAAAAAGTGACGGTAAAAGTACTTGATGTGAATGAACAAGAACGACGCGTTTCGTTAAGCATTCGTGATCTTGAGGAAGAAGAACAAGAAGATTATGGTGACTATGAATTACAAGAAGAGTCAAAAGGTTTCCAATTAGGTGATATGATTGGGGATCAATTAAAAAAATTAAGATAAGTAATGGTGATGATTTGTGAGCAGAGCAAAACGTAAAATTGATCACATTCATCATGCGATTCAAACGGGACAGCATCGGCTGCACGGGCTAGATGATATTCGCTTCGTTCATAATAGCTTACCAAATACAGGCGTGCACGATGTTCATATTGATACAAAAATTGGCGAACTTTTGTTAAGTTCGCCAATTTTTATAAATGCTATGACGGGTGGAGGCGGACAAGAAACGGAACGGATTAACCGTTCGTTTGCGCAAATTGCTCATCATGGTCAATTAGCAATGGCCGTTGGATCGCAGATGGCTGCGATTAAAGATGAAGAGGAAGAACAATCATACAGAGTAGTGCGTCAAGAAAACCCTAACGGAATTATTTTTGCCAACTTAGGCAGTGAAGCTACAGTGGAACAAGCTAAAAAAGCGGTTGATATGCTTGAAGCAAGTGGACTTCAAATTCATTTAAATGTTATACAAGAACTGGTCATGCCAGAGGGAGACCGTGATTTTACCGATGCATTACGTCGTATTGAACGCATTGTCCGGGAAGTAACCGTTCCTGTAATTGTCAAAGAAGTAGGTTTTGGGATGAGCGCTCAAGCAGTGCAAAAACTTAAAGATGTTGGTGTTAAAATCGTTGATATTGGTGGGTACGGCGGTACCAATTTTTCGAAAATCGAAAATGAAAGACGAGCAAAACATTTTCACTTCTTTAATGATTGGGGAATTTCCACAGCAGCTTCTTTAGCGGAAGTATCTCAGCACGTAGAAGGTATGTCCATTATTGGTTCAGGAGGTATTCAAACCTCTATGGATATTGCTAAGTCTATTGCGTTAGGAGCTTCTGCAACGGGAATGGCAGGATATTTTTTATCCATTTTAATGAAGTCTGGTTTAGAAGCAGTTGTAGAAGAGATAGCCGAGCTGCATGAGGAGTTAACGTTTATCATGGCTGCGTTAGGAGCAACTTCTATTGCTAAGCTTCAGCAAATGCCTCTAGTTATTACAGGGGATACCCATAGCTGGCTGACTCAGCGAAATGTATCTATAGAAACATTTAATAACAGATCATAAAAAAGCATGCAGTTAACTGCATGCTTTTTTATTTCTTTAGAAGATGAATGCTCGCGTTTTTATTTAAAAAAACAAAAAATGTTGGCAGAAGAAGTGACAAAAAGCATGAAATCCCAAACGTTAGCCACTTATAATAAGTTAAATAAACAGAAAAATCAGAAAAAAGAGGTGGCGTAATGAAAAAAGGACATCCTATATTTACAATTTTTCTTTTCTTTTTAGGGTGGGTTTTCATGTATGCAGATCGTAATATTTTATCTCCAGTTATGGGAGATATCGGTGCGCAGTGGGACCTTAATAAAGCTGAACTTGGGCTAATGTCTACCGTATTTTTTGCAGCGTATGCAGCTATGCAAATTCCAACGGGTTTTTTGGCAGATCGATTTGGTCGCGTTAAGATCTTAGTGGCTGGATACATCTTGTTTGGAGTTGCCACATTTTTTACAGGACTTACAACTACTTTCGGTATGTTCTTACTCATGCGGGCGCTGACAGGACTTGGAGAAGGAACGTATTATGGTTCACAATACGGAATTTCTTCAAGCATCACGTCCGAACGATACCGAGGTCTAGTGTCTGCGCTCATCAATAGTGGAATGGCTTTTGGTATATCGCTTGGTTTTATCGGTTCTACATACATTACATATACGTTAGAAAAAAACTGGCAGTTTACTTTTTACTTATTTGCTATTCCGACTATAGTAATAGCTATTTTAATAGCTTTCTTTGTAAAAGATAAGCAAAGAGATCAAGAAAAAAATTCGCCAAATAAAGAAACCAAGCAGTCGCTAAAAGTATTATTTACAAAAAATCATATTTTCGTATACATTTTAATCTTCTGCTCTCTTTACGGATTTTTTGGGATGCTGACGTGGCTTCCTTATTATTTGCAGCACTCGCGCGGCTTAGAAGGGTCTCAAACAGGCATCATAGCATCTTTAGTACCGTGGGCGTCTATTCCAGGAGCAATCTTCTTTGGATATATATCTGATCGAATTGCAAATAAAAAAGCATTAATTGTGAGTTTGTCAGTAGCGGGCGCTTTATGTCAATTTTTTATTCCCTATACAGAGAGTTATTCTTGGCTATTAATCGGCTTAATTGTGTACGGTCTGATAGGGAAATTAGCATTAGATCCGATTTTGATTTCGTATATGGCGGATATTACTCCATCGTCCATGTACTCTAAAGTGTACGGTTTTTTCAACTTCAGCGGCATGCTGTCATCGATCTTTGCACCTTACATTACGGGATATTTTGCAGATAAACTTGGAAGTATGGAATTTGGATTTTATTTGTCAGGAGCACTATTGTTAGTGGGAGGAGTTCTCTTTTTGTTTACAGGAAAGAAAGAACGTTCCTATCCTGTTTCACATCCAGTTTTAAAATAAAAAATGCGCTGACTTAGTCAGCGCATTTTTTTATTTATGATCATTTAACTCGCGCGCTTCTTCAGGACTTTGCAAGCTGGTCGCTCCCGGATAGTGAAGTCCTTGATCACGGTCAGATTCAACTCGTTTTGATTCCTTTAATTTTTTCTCTTGACGATCTTTTCCCATTTTATATTCCCTCCTTTTTTCTGATAGGTTGTCCAAAATAAGGAGTTCTATTCTAAAACTCCGATTAAGTTTTCCAAAATTGATACATACTGATGACAGGTAGAGGAGGTGCCATATTCAGTGGACGGAATTTTCTTTTATTGGCTTTCGTGGATGGGATGGATTGTTGCGACTTTTCTTATGCCCAAAACACCTAGGCGTTGGAAGGTAGCAGCCATTATATTAATCAGTATACTCTTAAGCGGAATGAACATGCATATGGCTCAGTTTTCATGTAGCTACACCGCTTTGTTTTTAGTGGGGGTAGCGTGTATTTATGCTTCAGGCTACAGCAGGTTTCAGCAGTTATATTATGTTATTGTATGCGGCATTATAATAATTGCCTATGCTGGTTTTTGTTTACTTGAGCTCTATGATCCTGTGTGGATTTTTATTGATCGTAAGTGGATTTTGACTGGACTTATCTTATATATTTGCTTTATGGTGATTAAAGATGCTGAAAAAAGATTCGCAGCGATCATTTTAGGTGTAGTTGGAGGAGATTTTTTATACGCAGTTGTCATTCGAGATATTGCATCTTATGAAGTAGGGTCTCTTCGGACACTCGACGTTTTAGCAACAGCAGTAGGAGCTATGTTTATTTGGGAGATGCTGGTTTATTTCTCTGCTTATTTAGATTTGTACGTGCTGAAGTCTCACAGGCAAAAGCAAAGTACTTACAAATAGAAGAAGAGATTTCGTAAAATTATATTGTTGTTACCGGTGATTTTTGATAAAATTGTTTGATTGAAAGAGTAATGCTTATTCAGCGGATAGGCAGTTAATCAGCTTGGTGTAAAATAGAGCTGATAAAAAGCCTGCTTTATCGCTTATGATCGATTAGTAGAGGTCATGCCACGCTGCATGGCCTCAATTTTTGAAAAACGAATGATCTTATTTATTTGTACATGTAGATAAATACCTTTAGTCGATTAAAGACTGGTTGCCGATACATAAAAAAGATCAAGGAAAGGGAAGAATCGTATGCCAAAACCAATTATTGCGATTGTTGGTCGTCCCAACGTAGGAAAATCAACAATTTTCAACCGAATTGTAGGAGAGCGAGTATCTATTGTAGAAGATATTCCGGGTGTAACTCGTGATCGTATCTATAGTTCAGGTGAGTGGCTGAATTTGGATTTTAACATTATTGATACTGGCGGTATTGATATTGGAGATGAGCCATTTTTAGAACAGATCAAACAGCAGGCAGAAATTGCAATTGATGAAGCGGACGTAATCATTTTTCTAGTGAATGGACGCGATGGAATTACTGCAGCTGATGAAGAAGTGGCGAAAATTTTATACAAATCCAAAAAGCCCGTTGTCCTAGCTGTTAATAAAGTAGATAATCCTGAAATGAGAGAATTAATCTATGATTTCTACGCACTAGGATATGGAGAACCGTTCCCAATCTCAGGAACGCATGGTTTAGGTTTAGGTGACCTGCTAGACGAGGCAGCTAAGCACTTTCCAAAAGAAAAAGACGAAGATTACGGAGAAGAAGTCATTAAATTTTCATTGATTGGTCGTCCTAACGTAGGAAAATCTTCATTAGTTAATGCTCTTCTAGGTGAAGACCGTGTTATTGTCAGTGATCTTGCCGGCACGACACGCGATGCCATTGATACAAAGTTTACAAAAGAAGATCAAGAATATGTTGTTATTGATACAGCTGGAATGAGAAAACGTGGAAAAGTGTACGAGAGTACTGAAAAATACAGCGTACTGCGCGCATTAAAGGCAATTGAACGCTCAGATGTTGTCTTAATTGTATTAAATGCTGAAGAAGGTATTATTGAACAAGATAAGAAAATTGCTGGTTATGCACAAGAAGCTGGAAAAGCTGTTGTCATCGTTGTGAACAAATGGGATACAGTAGAAAAAGATGAAAAAACAATGAAAAAATTTGAAGAAAATATACGTGAGCATTTTCAGTTCTTAACATATGCTCCAATTGTATTCCTTTCAGCTAAAACGAAAAAACGTACGCACACGCTATTGCCAATGATTGATCTTGCAAGCGAAAGCCATGCGGTGCGTGTAGAAACAAGCATCTTAAATGATGTGATTATGGATGCAGTAGCAATGAACCCTACGCCTACTCACAACGGCAACCGCTTAAAAATCTATTACACAACTCAAGTAGCGATCAAGCCGCCAACTTTTGTTGTGTTTGTAAATGATCCTGAGCTAATGCATTTTTCATATAAGCGTTTCTTAGAAAATAAGCTTCGTGAAGCTTTTGGATTCGAAGGAACTCCAATTAAAATTATTGCAAGACCAAGAAAATAACAGAGGATGTGATCGGCGTGGAAAGAATAGCTGTACTAGGAGCAGGGAGCTGGGGAACTGCATTAGCTTTCGTATTGGCGGAAAATGGACACGATGTTCGCATTTGGGGACATAGACAACAAGTCATTGATCAAATTAACGAGACGCATCAGAATGAAAAATATTTGCCTGGTGTAGAGCTTCCTCATCAGATTAAAGGTTTTACGTCATTAGAAAAGGCAATAGAGGGTGTTGAAACCCTTATTTTAGCTGTTCCAACGAAGGCCATTCGTGAAGTGTTGCAGCAGCTAAAATCCCTTACCGATGAACTGTTTACAATTGTTCATGTAAGTAAAGGGATTGAACCAGATTCTCTTTTACGTATATCTCAAATGATTCAAGAAGAAATTGATACAAAAGACATCGTTGTCTTATCAGGTCCGAGTCATGCTGAAGAAGTAAGTAGAAGGCAGCCGACAACCGTGACATCAGCTTCAACAAATATACAAGCAGCAGAAAAAGTGCAGGATTTATTTAATAATCAACAGTACTTCCGTGTTTATACGAATCCTGATGTGATTGGTGTGGAAATTGGGGGAGCGTTAAAAAATATTATTGCTCTTGCTGCTGGTATCACGGATGGACTTGGATATGGTGACAATGCGAAGGCCGCTCTTATGACTCGTGGCTTAGCTGAAATCGCTCGTTTAGGTACTGTGCTTGGTGCCAATCCTCTGACGTTCTCAGGTTTAACCGGGATTGGAGACTTGATTGTAACGTGTACAAGCGTTCATTCTCGAAATTGGCGCGCTGGTAATCTTCTTGGAAAAGGCAAAAATTTAGACGAAGTATTAGAAAATATGGGAATGGTTGTAGAAGGTGTACGCACGACGAAAGCAGCTTACCAGCTATCTCAAAAATATGACGTAAAAATGCCGATTGCTGATGCTTTATATAATGTACTGTTTAATGATGTGAAGGCAAAAGATGCAGTAGACGCGCTTATGTCTCGTACTAAAACACATGAAATGGAAGATTTAGCGAATGTTTTAGGAGAAAAATTAAATTAAGTGCAAAGAAATATGAAAAAATAGGCAATTGGTGATACCCAAAATCATTTACTTGCATAAAATAACGTGTAAATAAAGATGAGTAGAACTGTTAGTATGGGAATATTTAGTTATGATCGAAGCGAAGAGCCCCCTTCGCTTCGATTTTTTTATGTGAAAAAGCAGGAATTTGTCAATTTAATAGGAAAGTAATTACTATAGAGCTTGAATTACTGGAAGGTAAATAAATAGTGAATTTAGAAAGTTCTATCAATATCCATCTTAACTATAAGTCCTTATGTTATAATAACGGTGAAAAAAGGAGTGGATGCAATTTGTCGCCAGGTTTGTTAAAGATGTGGATTTCATTGGGTTCCATTGTATTTATGTTTATTTCGGTATTTTCTATTTACTTTAGTCGTTATAAAATTACGAACCGCATTGGTAAAATTGTACTCGCTTTCATTGCCTATTCGCTTATGATTGTAGCAGGTCTTATTATGGTAATTGTTGTATTCAGCGGGCCGACAGATGCTTAATGTACATATGGTAGGGTGAGGGAAATGAAAAAATTCATGCTAACGTCTATTGTTGGGTTAACCATTTTTGTATTATCCGGTTGTTTGTACCCGGCGGAAAGAATGTCTCAAAATCAAGTTCCTTATAAAGATCAAGTTGCTTCCGTGCAAACGGCGGTTGATCAATTTAAACAAGAAAGCGGAGGCTTATTGCCAATAAAAACGAAAGATATGGACACGCCAATTTATCAAAAATATCCGATTGACTTTACGAAAATTGTTCCTAGATACATGCAAGACGCACCTGGGAATTCGTATGAAAGCGGAGGGATATTTGCGTACGTAATTGTGGATGCAGAAACAAAGCCCACGGTTAAATTATTAGACTTACGGATGGCGGATACGATTCAAGATGTTAACGTACATTTGAATATATACCGTCAAAACCATAAAGGGTACGTACCGTTTAAAGACGTCATCGCTCCCGGCGTATTCTCTATTAATTATAAAAAATTGAATATGAAAGAGCCTCCTGTCGTTACTAGCCCATATACAGGGAATAGTCTTTCTTTAATTGTTAATGGACAGGGAGATGTATTTGTAGATTATCGTCCTGATTTGTATGACGCCATTCAAAAGCATAAAAGCTCCTATAAACCTGGTGAAGATATACGAAAGCTCCTTGTGGAAAACAGTGATTTTGTACCTGCTTACTCTCTTCCTTATACAGTCAACGATAAGAATGAACCAATATTTTTTAAAAAATAAGTCATGAACCCCTTCTCCTTGAATAATATTCAGAGAGAAGGGGTTTTCTCTTTCTTGTACACCAATAATGATAATCAGAATGACTAAGTCAGCATGTGCATGAAAAAAATCATAAATTTTTCTATCAAAAGTCATATTTTAATAGGACAACGTCATAACTATATAGTGTCCTAATTTACTCTCGCAATGGATGTCATATTCCATGAACTCATAGATCGGAGGGGATCTTTTGGAAAAGGTGGATGTATTTAAAGATATCGCTGAACGTACAGGAGGCGATATATATTTAGGTGTGGTGGGAGCAGTTCGAACAGGAAAATCTACATTTATTAAAAAATTTATGGAGCTGGTGGTCCTGCCTCACATCGAGAACGAGGCAGAAAGAGCTCGCACGCAAGATGAACTACCACAAAGTGCAGCTGGAAAAACGATTATGACAACTGAGCCGAAATTCGTACCGAATCAAGCAGTTAATGTTTTGGTAGATGACGGGCTAGAAGTTAACATACGGTTAGTAGATTGTGTAGGATATACGGTGCCTGGTGCTAAAGGGTACGAAGATGAAAACGGACCTCGAATGATCAATACACCTTGGTATGAAGAACCAATTCCATTTCACGAAGCGGCTGAAATTGGAACGAGAAAGGTAATTCAAGAACACTCAACGATTGGTGTCGTCATTACAACAGATGGCTCAATTGGAGATATACCTCGTCAAGATTACGTCGAAGCAGAAGAGCGCGTCATTAATGAGCTAAAAGAAGTAGGCAAACCATTTATCATGGTTATTAATACCGTACAGCCATATCATCCTGATACAGAAAAGCTTCGTGCAAAGCTTAATGAAAAATATGATATTCCAGTATTAGCGATGAGTGTGGAAAGCATGCGCGATACTGATGTGATGAACGTATTAAGAGAAGCACTCTACGAGTTTCCTGTATTAGAAGTCAACGTTAATCTACCAAGCTGGGTAATGGTTTTAAAAGATAAACATTGGCTGCGTGAAAGCTATCAAGAAGCCGTTAAAGAAACGGTAAAGGATATTAAGAGGCTGAGAGACGTTGAACGGGTAGTAGAGCAATTTAGCCAGTTTGAGTTTATCGATCAGGCTCGATTAGCCGGAATTGAAATGGGGCAGGGAATTGCCGAAATTGACTTATACGCTCCAGATGACTTATATGATCAGATTTTGAAAGAAATCGTGGGAGTAGAAATTCGCGGAAGAGATCATTTGCTGCAGTTAATGCAAGATTTTGTGCATGCAAAAACCGAGTATGATCAAGTCTCTGATGCCCTTCGTATGGTTAAACAAACGGGTTATGGTGTAGCTGCACCTTCGCTTTCGGATATGAGCCTTGATGAGCCTGAAATTATTCGCCAAGGATCGCGTTTTGGAGTTCGTTTAAAAGCAGTGGCACCTTCTATACACATGATTAAAGTGGATGTAGAATCAGAATTTGCGCCGATTATCGGAACGGAGAAGCAAAGCGAAGAATTAGTTCGTTATTTGATGCAAGACTTTGAAGATGATCCGCTTTCAATTTGGAATTCAGATATATTTGGCCGCTCTCTAAGTTCAATCGTAAGAGAAGGGATTCAAGGAAAGCTGTCGCTGATGCCTGAAAATGCGCGATATAAGTTAAAAGAAACGCTAGAACGGATTATTAACGAAGGATCCGGAGGTTTAATCGCGATTATTCTATAAGCATGTAACGTTAGGCTCCTCATAAAGGAGCCTCTTCTTTTTGGATAGATCATACAAAACTTTACATATATTGTGATAGATCGCGTGGTTATCCTATTCCTGCGTTATTTTCTGCTTGCTATGCCTTGTTCAATATGTTAATCTTTTAACAGAAATCGATCGATCATACTGTTTTCACTACATACATACGGCAGATGAATGAAAAACATTGAATTATTTAGTTCAATCGTTTATGATTAGGCTTGTCGATACATAGGTTATGTATAATATCCATTTGTTTTGTTAAAGAATGAGATATAACGAATTACTAGATTCCTTTTCTAACAAGGTTTTTAGTTATTATATGATCCGATTTTGGGAGGAGGTGAATGGCATGAACAAGACAGAATTAATTAATGCTGTTGCAGAAGCAAGTGAGCTTTCAAAAAAGGATGCTACAAAAGCAGTTGATGCTGTTTTCGATACAATTTTAGAAGCTTTAAAAGCTGAGGACAAAGTTCAACTTATCGGTTTTGGTAACTTCGAAGTACGTGAACGTGCTGCTCGTAAAGGACGCAATCCACAAACTGGCGAAGAAATCGAAATTCCTGCTAGCAAAGTTCCTGCATTCAAACCAGGTAAAGCTCTTAAAGATGCTGTAAAATAATATCTACATAAAATGGCTTTATTTACAGCCGTTGATGAAGAGCTTTGAAAGGTCGCACATTTGCGACCTTTCTTTTTTGCCTTTGGTATATACATATGCTAGAATTTTTTTCATAAAGTCGTAATGCAACGAATTGGAGGGCAACAACATGTCATCTGTAAATAAACCACAGATCGAACAAGCTGTGAGACTAATTTTAGAAGCAATTGGTGAAGATCCAAACCGTGAAGGATTATTAGATACACCAAAGCGAGTAGCTAAAATGTATGAGGAAGTCTTTTCCGGGTTAAATGAAGATCCAAAAGAGCATTTTAAAACAGTTTTTGGAGAAGATCATGAAGAGCTAGTGCTTGTAAAAGATATTCCTTTTTACTCTATGTGTGAACACCACTTAGTGCCTTTTTACGGAAAAGCTCATGTTGCGTATATTCCAAAAGGCGGACGAGTGACCGGTTTAAGTAAGCTAGCAAGAGCGGTAGAAGCTGTTGCGAAACGTCCTCAGCTTCAGGAGAGAATTACATCTACAGTGGCGGATTCTATTGTAGAAACATTAGAGCCGCACGGGGTAATGGTAGTAGTGGAAGCAGAGCACATGTGTATGACCATGCGAGGCATTAAAAAGCCTGGAGCTATGACAATCACTTCTGCTGTACGTGGAGTGTTAGAACACGATGCAAGTTCTAGAGCTGAAGTTTTATCACTGATTAAATCATAATGTGGACGATGAAGGAGAAGAGAATATGACACAAAAAGGAACGCCGGAGTATATTGTCATTAAAGCGGTCGAAGATGGAGTTAACGTAATTGGATTAACGCGAGGAGCAGATACGCGATTTCATCATTCAGAAAAACTAGATAAAGGCGAAGTAATGATTGCGCAGTTTACTGAGCATACATCCGCAATTAAAATTCGTGGCAAAGCCGTCATTCAGACTGTTCACGGAGAAATTGAATCCGATACGAAAAAATAAGCAGGGATTTTCCTGCTTTTATTTATATTTAAAATAAATGAATAAGAACAGGAAAAACATGGTGAAACTAAAAGCAATATCTTAAATTACTGTCTAATAAATCCAGATGGCATGTAGACGAACGGTGTTCAAGCGGATGAGCAGCTAAATGATTTAAACCGTGAAAAAGCTTCAAAAGAATTTAAAGGATATTTTATAATGTAATTATGTTATAATTGACACTATCGATTTGGAGTTAAAAGAACTTTAAACAAATAGTGATGGAAAGGGAGACAAGGATGATGAGCGTAAAAACCATCTATGATATTGTGGCCAACATGAAAGAACAGCTTCATGTTGAATTAAGTCATCCATATGTAAAAAAATATATTCATCATCCGCGTATTGATGAAAATAGATTACTGTACATGTGTTCGTTCTTAGATACTCTTTCAATGGAAGAAGAAAAAAAGAACAGCTCTGTGCTATCTGTGATGCTCGTTCAAACCGCACTTGATACCCACGATCTAGTCTCCACTCAAAATGTTAGCGGAAACGAAGGAAAGCTGCATGAGCGGCAGCTGGTAGTTTTGGCCGGAGATTATTACAGCGGCCTGTACTATTACTATTTAGCTCAAAGCAACCAGCTGAATTTAATGAAAGTTATAGCATCTGCTATTAAAGAAATTAATATCGCTAAGATACACATTTATAACAATCGCTCTACTAATCCACACGACGTTATGAATAGTTTTTTAACAGCAGAATCATCGTTTGTAAGATGCTTATGTGACTATTTTGAACGTGAAGAGTGGAAAGAACTTTTAAAACATGCAGCGTATTTGAACGGGATATTAAAGCAATTAAAGTCATTACAGCATAAAGAGCCTACTCTCTTGCTAAACTATTGCAAACAAATTGGCATGAATCAAGAACAAATAAAAGAATACCTTTATTCGTATACTCAACAGTCTGTAAATATTGTTAGAGGATACTTACGAAGTGAATTTGTGATGAATGAGTTTTTAAGAGAGCACTTAGATGAACTTACATCTAGCTTAGAAGTGCTGAAAAATGTCGTAGGAGAAGGATAGAGATATGCAGCAATCAAAAGAACAGCGTGTCCATGGCGTATTTGAAAAAATATACAAAAATTATGATCAAATGAATTCTGTTATTAGTTTTCAGCGTCATAAGGCATGGCGCAAAGATACGATGAAGCGAATGAATGTTCAAAAAGGAACAAAAGCTTTAGATGTTTGTTGCGGAACTGCGGATTGGACGCTAGCTATGGCTGAAGCAGTTGGAGAAACAGGAGAGGCAGTTGGCCTGGATTTCAGTCAGAATATGCTAAAGATTGGTGAAGAGAAAGTAAAAAACTCACCTTTTTCAAACATTACCTTACTACATGGCAATGCAATGGAGCTTCCTTTTGAAGATAATTCATTTGACTATGTAACGATTGGATTCGGACTGCGCAACGTGCCCGATTACCTTCAAGTGTTAAAGGAAATGCAGCGCGTCGTGAAACCTGGCGGAAAAGTGGTTTGCCTTGAAACGTCTCAGCCCACGATGATTGGCTACCGACAAATGTACTTGCTTTATTTTAAGTATATTATGCCTGCGCTTGGAAAGATGGTCGCTAAAAGCTATGACGAATATTCATGGCTTCAAGAGTCAGCTAGGGACTTTCCAGGTCAAAAGCAATTGGCTGATATGTTCCGTGAAGCCGGTTTGACAGATGTTGAAGTGAAATCTTACACAGGTGGAGTAGCAGCGATGCATCTAGGGTACAAACGATAAAAGAGAAAAAGCTTGTCCTACAGGTGCAACAGCCTGTAGGATAAGGAGTAAAGAATGAATATATAATGCAAGGTGAGTCCAATGAAACTAAAAATGATGTACGCTTTTTTGAATACGGATATTACCCTTATTGAAAAAGAACTTGAACAAACTGTTCATACCGATGAAACACTTATCACAGATGCTTCTCTTCACCTTTTACAAGCAGGGGGGAAACGAATTCGCCCTGTATTTGTTTTGTTGGCAGCTAAATTTGGGCATTACAACATCGACCGAATCAAACATGTGGCAGTAGCGCTTGAGCTGATTCATATGGCGTCTCTTGTCCATGATGATGTTATTGATGACGCTGATAAGCGACGCGGAAAACCAACAATTAAGGCAAAATGGGACAATCGTATTGCTATGTATACAGGGGATTACATCTTTGCTCGTGCGCTTGAAGTTATGAGTGAGGTTAAAGATGTGGAAGCACATAAAATTTTATCTAATACGATGGTGGAATTAACACTGGGTGAAATTGAACAGATTAAGGACAAATACAACCTAAACCAAAACTTACGCGTGTATCTGCGTAGAATTAAACGTAAAACGGCACTGCTAATTGCTGCAAGCTGTCAGTTAGGTGCAATTGCAGCGGGAGCTCCTGAAGATATACATAAACGTTTATTTTGGTTTGGATATTACGTGGGAATGTCATTTCAAATTACCGATGACATTTTAGATTTTATTTCATCAGAAGAACAGCTTGGGAAACCAGTTGGCAGCGACTTACTGCAAGGAAATATTACGCTGCCAGTTTTGTATGCCATTGAAAATGCTGAGTTTCGAGATAAAGTAGAACAGCTTTTCGAGAGGGAATATGAGCAAGAGCTGATCAATGAAATTATTTCTGATATTAAATCTTCTAACGCCATTGAACGTTCATTTGAGATGAGCGATCGTTATCTGCAAAAAGCGATGAGCATTTTAGAAGAACTGCCGCCAAACAAGGCGAAAAAAACGCTGCATCAAATTGCGAAGTACATTGGAAAACGGAAATTTTGATTTATTTACTTTCATAAGTTGTAAACTGCTCGAAACAATGTTAATATCTTCATGAGGTGTGATTGCGCTTTCAAAACTTGTTTACATATCATGAACTTCAGGGGTGGAGAGTAAAATGATACAAAAAACGTTTTTAATGGTCAAACCAGACGGGGTACAAAGAAGCATTATTGGTGAGGTTATTTCTCGCTTTGAGAAAAAAGGTTTTCAATTAGTTGGAGCTAAGCTTATGCATATTTCGCAGGAATTAGCTGAAACACACTACGGTGAACATAAAGAGAAACCTTTCTTCGGTGAGTTAGTGAAATTTATCACATCAGGTCCAGTTTTTGCTATGGTATGGGAAGGTGAAAACGTGATTTCAGTATCACGTCAAATGGTGGGAAAAACTAACCCTCAAGAAGCGCTTCCTGGAACTATTCGAGGTGATTATGGACTGATTGTCGATAAGAATATTATTCACGGCTCAGATTCACCAGAGAGTGCGGAGCGTGAAATCAGCTTATTCTTTGAAAGTGAAGAGCTGACTTTCTATAAAAAAGACGCAGACGCTTGGATTTACTAATTTAGATAGCGCAAAGAGACGAATGAATTTTCATTCGTCTTTTTTATTGTGTTTATAAATAGGCTTCTAGGCTATTAAGTGCAAAGATTTCCCTACATAAACATTTTCATAATGTATTCCGATATATTAATAAGAAGATAAGCGTATATAAAGGTTTTATTTCTTTATACGTCTAGCATCAACGTATAGAAATAAGAAAGGAGAGTCAAAAATGATAGATGAATACGACGCGTTTGTGGAGAAAATAAAAACAAAAACAGGCATTGATTTATCACTATATAAGCAGTCTCAAATGCAACGCCGCCTTACCTCCCTATATGAAAAAAAAGGTTTTTCTAGTTTTTTTGAATATTATCAAGCAATGAACAGTAACAACGAACTGCTTGAGGAGTTTTTAGATCGGATGACGATTAACGTGTCAGAGTTTTATCGCAACTATCAGCGGTGGGATATATTGGAGAAGAAAATTTTACCGACTCTTGTAAAAGGAAAAACAGACCTGAAAGTGTGGAGCGCTGCCTGTTCAACAGGGGAAGAGCCATATACACTAGCGATGGTTTTATCAACATTTTTTCCGCTTTCGCGTATTTCTATATTGGCGACCGATTTGGATGAAAAAGTGATAGAAAAAGCAAAAACAGGCTTTTATGATGAACGTTCACTTCAGGAAATGCCTGTTTTGATGAAAAATAAGTACTTTCAACAAAGAGGAACCGGGTACTTATTAGATGAAAAAATCAAAAAAACAGTTGTTTTTCAAAAACATAACTTACTGTCAGACTCTTTTCCAAAAAACGTTGACTTGATTGTTTGTCGCAATGTGCTTATTTATTTTACAGATGAAGCTAAGCATGCTTTATATGAAAAATTCAGCAGAGATTTAGCACCTGGCGGCATCTTATTTGTAGGTAGCACAGAACAGGTTTTTACTCCGCAAAAGTATGGATTTGAAACGGCTGATACGTTTTTTTACAGAAAAGTAAAGACCATTTAATCGAGACAACCTAAAGCGGTTTCTTAAAAGGTAGGGTGAAACTTTTTGTACATTCTTATGTTATAGTATGGTATAGTCATATTTAAAAATGGAAAAATTCTGACGAATAATACATATTAAGCGGAGGTACGATTATGCGATATTTAACAGCAGGAGAATCACATGGTCCACAGTTGACTACTATTTTAGAGGGTGTGCCGGCAGGGCTTCCTTTAACAGCCGAAGACATCAATACAGATTTAGCGCGAAGACAAAAAGGTCATGGTCGCGGAAGACGTATGCAAATTGAAAAAGATCAAGCGGAAATTTTAAGCGGTGTCCGCCACGGCTATACGTTAGGGTCTCCTATTACGTTAGCGGTAGAAAATAACGACTGGAAACACTGGACAAAAATTATGGGCATCGAGCCAATTTCTGAAGAAGAATCAGAAGAAGTAAAGCGTAAAATCTCAAGACCAAGACCAGGGCATGCCGATTTAAACGGCGCTATCAAATATGGCCATCGCGATATGAGAAATGTATTAGAACGTTCTTCAGCTCGTGAAACAACTGTAAGGGTAGCAGCAGGTGCTGTGGCTCGTCAAATCCTTGCTCAGTTCGGGATTTCTGTAGCTGGACATGTATTAGAAATTGGCGGGGTACAGGCAAATCCGCCTCAATACAAAAGCTTAGAGGAACTTCAAGAAGTCACTGAAGCTTCTCCAGTAAGATGTTTTGACTCAGCTGTTGAGAAAGACATGATGCAAGCAATCGATGATGCTAAGAAAAACGGCGATTCTATCGGAGGCGTAGTAGAAGTTATTATTGAAGGCGTGCCAGCAGGAGTAGGCAGCTATGTTCATTACGATCGTAAATTAGATGCGAAGATTGCTGCAGCTGTTATGAGTATCAATGCATTTAAAGGCGTTGAGTTTGGGATTGGATTTGAAGCGGCTCGCAGACCAGGAAGCGAAGTTCATGACGAAATTCTATGGGATGAAAAGAATGGATATACCCGTAAAACAAACAACTTAGGCGGCTTTGAAGGCGGCATGACAACAGGTATGCCAATTGTAGTACGCGGTGTAATGAAACCTATTCCAACGCTTTACAAGCCGTTAAAAAGTGTTGATATTGAAACAAAAGAAGCCTTCGAGGCAAGCATCGAACGTTCAGACAGCTGCGCTGTGCCGGCGGCAAGCGTTGTCGCAGAAGCCGTTGTAGCTTGGGAATTGGCTAATGCGCTAATCGAACAGTTTGGACAAGACCGAATTGATTTAATTGCTGAAAATATTGAGAAAATGCGTGCGCATGCGAGGGAGTTTTAATGTTGCAAATTGATATTCAAACTTTATCCAAAACATATCCTCTTTATTTAGGAAATGGATTAATTGAAAAGCTGCCTTCTATTGTCGAGAGTGTAAAACCTAATCTGTCTTCCGTGTTAATCATCACCGATTCAGCCGTAGATTCATATTATGGAGAAGCGGTTGTAAAAGCGATTGAGACGCAGTTTAAAGTGGCTAAATACGTAGTGCCAAGCGGTGAACATGCAAAGTCATTTCAACATTACTACGATTGTCAGACATTTGCACTCGAGCAGCAGCTTGACCGCAATGCGCTCGTTATTGCTTTCGGCGGAGGGGTAGTTGGCGATTTAGCTGGATTTGTAGCCGCTACATACATGAGAGGTGTTTCTTTTATTCAAGTGCCAACGACGCTTCTTGCTCACGACAGTGCTGTAGGCGGTAAAGTAGCCATTAATCATGAGCTTGGAAAAAATATGATTGGCGCTTTTTATCAGCCTGAAGCGGTTGTTTATGATATTGATCTTCTTAAAACGCTTCCTGAAAGAGAATGGCGTTCCGGTTTTGCAGAAGTGATTAAACACGCTTTTATTCACGACGAAGCTTTTTACGAATGGCTTCAGCAAAATATACAATCGCTGACTGATTTACAAGATGAAAAATTAATTTATGCTATTCAAAGCGGTATTTTAGTCAAAGCATCTGTTGTAAAAGAAGATGAGACAGAAGCTGGCGTTCGCGCCCATCTGAACTTTGGACATACGCTAGGTCATGCGATCGAAGCAGAGTGCGGCTATGGACAAATCAGCCACGGAGAAGGCGTTGCGATTGGTATGCTGTTTGCTATGAAAGTCAGCAATGTTCTTGGGAAAAGTCAGTTCCCTGTGGACGACATTGCAAAATGGTTTGAAAAATTTGGCTACAAGACTTCTGTCCCAAACCATCTTTCAGCTGAAAAACTGCTCGTAAGAATGAAAGCGGACAAGAAGTCTAAATCAAGCAATGTTCACATGGTACTGCTTGAAGGCATAGGCAGGCCTTTTGTTCAACAAGTAGAAGATGAAGTGATTCTTAAACTGCTGAATGAAGAGCTTCAAGCTTAGTTTCGTCTAAAGCCAAGTAGATAGTAGTTGACAAATGAATTTGAAACGTACTACAATTGGTAACAAGTTAGTTTAGAGATTTTAGTTATGAGAAAACAATAGACAGTTTAGTTGAGATTAGGGTAGACGAGAATGAGACAGTTGAGCAGAGTTTAGTTGAGTGAATTTTACCATTCGTATACCCAAAGGCCCATTTTTGATGTGTCTTTGGGTTTATTTATTATATCCTCTTTTATATAACCTCATCTATTCTCATTCTCCATGAAATGGAGGATTGAAAGATATGACGAACACGTATACTTCTTTTTTAGAAGACTCTACAAAGTATTTAACCATTCCAATCATAAAAAAAATATTTATCGATAGCATGACACCTGTTGATCTTTTTCAACAAGTAAAAGATGAAGCCGTATATTTGCTTGAAAGTAATGATGAATCATCACCATGGTCCAATTATTCTTTTATTGGCTTAAACCCATTTTTGTATGTTGAGGAAGAAAACGGAACCTATCTAGCAAAAAACAAGCAGCTTCAGCCTGTGCTGCAAGGAGACAGCTTTAAAGAGGTGTTTTGTAAAATTCAGCAAGAGCTGAAAGTGAAAGTACCAGACCTTGCACTTCCTTTTAAAGGAGGAGCAGTAGGGTTTATCAGCTACGACGCAGTATCGCAAATTGAAAAAGTAAACGTACATGCCCAAAACGATTTGAACATGCCTACTTTTCACTTTATCTATTGTCAAACGATGCTTGCTTATAATCATCAAACAAAAGAGCTTATGGTGATTCATTACATTCAGCTTGATGAGCAAGATAAAGAACAGCAAAAAAAAGAAAAACATGATGAAGCTCTAGCAGAGATCAATAGATATGTTGAAAGAATAGCGCAGACGGTGAAAGAAAAGCCAATGATGTTTGAAAGTGAGCAGCGCGAAGTTAGCTTTGAAGGCGTGACATCGTCCTACCAAAAAGATAAATTTGTGCAAGATGTGGAAAAAATTAAGGAATATATTAAAAGCGGAGATGTTTTTCAAGCTGTATTGTCGCAGAGATTTCAAATTGATACGACCGTAGCTGGATTTGATATTTACAGAGTATTGCGATTAGTTAATCCATCTCCTTATTTATTTTACGTGAAAGTAAAGGGAGTGGAGTTGATCGGAAGTTCCCCTGAGCGATTGATTCAAATTGAAAACGGCCATTTAGAAATTCATCCGATTGCAGGAACGAGAAGACGCGGCAAGGATGCAGAAGAAGATGCGCGCTTATACGAAGACTTAATTAACGATGAAAAAGAGCGGGCAGAACACTATATGCTCGTGGACTTAGCAAGAAATGACATCGGCCGAGTTGCACAGTATGGAAGTGTCCAAACACCAGTATTAATGCAGCAGGTTAACTTTTCGCACGTCATGCACTTGATTTCTAAAGTGACAGGACGCCTTGATGAACAAGTACATCCCATTGATGCGCTGCTTTCTGCATTTCCAGCGGGTACCGTATCTGGCGCTCCAAAAGTGCGAGCGATGCAAATCTTAAATGAAATTGAACCAGTTGCGCGAAATGTATATGCAGGAACCGTAGCATATCTCGGATTTGATGGAAACATTGATTCGTGCATTGCGATTCGTACCATTCTTTTGAAAGACCAAACCGCTTATATACAGGCTGGAGCAGGAGTGGTTGCTGACTCAAAACCGGAGCTTGAGTGGAAAGAAACCCGCAATAAAGCTAGCGCTTTAATTAAAACAATTCAATTAGCTCAAGACATCTACGATAAAAAGGAGGATGTATATGTTTAAAGAATTGTTAAAAAAGTGTTTGCGCGGCGAGTCACTTTCAGCGGAAGAAGCAGAAAAAATTATGAATGATATTATGAACGGTAAAGTCCCGGCAGCTCAAATTGCTAGCGTGCTAACCATTTTAACGTACCGAGGAGAAACCGTCGATGAAATTGTTGGTTTTGTCCGGGGTATGAAAAACAATATGAATGCTATTTCTCTAGAAGAATTAAACGTAGTAGATACGTGCGGTACGGGAGGAGACGGCGCCTCTACGTTTAATATTTCGACGGCTAGTGCGATTGTGGCATCTGCTGCTGGAGTAAAGGTTGCGAAACATGGGAATCGCGCGGTGTCTTCTAAAAGCGGAAGTGCAGACGTGTTAGAACATCTAGATATATGGATTCAAGGAAATGAAAAAGAAGTGAAAAATGCGGTGTCTGACCTCAACATGTCCTTTTTATTTGCGCCGCTTTATCACCCTGCTATGAAGCACGTTGCTGCTACTCGAAAGGAATTAGGGTTTAGAACCGTTTTTAATGCATTAGGTCCGTTAGCAAACCCTACTAACTGCACAAAGCAAGTAATTGGCGTTTATTCTATTGAGCTTGCACGGAAATTAGCAGAAGCGCTTGTTGTACTGGGAGCTAACCACGTCCTGCTTGTTGCGGGCAGAGATGGTTTAGATGAAATTAGTGCCACGGATGTAACGGATATTGTAGAAGTGCAAGACAATGTTATTACAGAATATACGCTTGCACCAGAGGATGTACACTTACAGAGAGGGAAGCTTGGAGACTTGGTGGTAGAAGACGCGAAATCGAGTGCAGAGCTCATTGAATCGCTATTTTTAAATAAAAGTAATGTAACTGCTAAAAATGCAGTCGTGTTGAACTCTGCTGCAGCTATTTACGTTAGCGGAAACGTTTCTACTTTTGAAGAAGGAGTAGCTGTAGCTTTAGAAACAATTGAATCAGGTGCTGCATACACGCAATTACAACGATTGAAATCGAAAAAGGTGGTTGAACATGCTCAATAAAATTATTGAAACAAAAAAAGAAGAAATTCAAAACCTACAGTTACCCGAACAGCAAAATGTTACAAAACGATCATTTTTAGAAGCTTTATCAAATCCGAATCGAGAGCTGGCTCTTATTGCAGAAGTAAAAAAAGCCTCTCCTTCCAAAGGATTAATAAAAGAGAATTTTCAGCCTGTGGAAATTGCTAAAGCCTACGAGGAAGGAAAAGCAGATGCTTTGTCTGTGTTAACGGATCAGCACTATTTTCAAGGACATCAAACGTTTTTAAGTGATATTAAACAGCATGTCTCTATTCCTGTGCTTCGCAAGGATTTCATCATTGATTCCATTCAAGTGGAAGAAAGTGCAAGAATCGGTGCCGATGCTATTTTACTCATTGGAGAAGCACTTGAACCATTAAAATTGCAAGAGCTTTATCTTCAAGCTGCTGAAAAAGAGTTAGATTGTTTAGTAGAAGTGCATTCTTTAGAAACGCTTGAACAGCTGTTAGCTGTATTTACACCGAAGATTATCGGAATTAATAATCGAAATCTTCACACGTTTGAAACCAGCGTGCAGCAGACAAAAGAAATCGCTAAGCACGTGCCGAAAGATCAGCTTTTAGTAAGTGAAAGCGGCATTTACTTATACGATGATGTTTCCTACGTAAAAGAAGCCGGAGCAAAAGCTATTTTAGTAGGAGAATCGCTTATGAGACAGGATAATCAAACCAAAGCGATTGAAAAGCTGTTTGGGGAAAGTGAATATGCTTATTAAGTACTGCGGGATTCGATCAAAACAAGATATAGCTTTAATCGAAAAGTCGGCTGCTACTCACATTGGCTTTATTTTCTACCCTAAAAGTAAACGATATGTAAAGCCTGAACGAGTAAATGAGTTTGTAACGGATGAAATAAAAAAACAAGTCTCGCTAGTAGGGGTATTTGTTAATACACCGGTGGATCACATACTTAAAATTGCCTCCGTGACAAATTTAGATGTGATTCAGTGCCACGGGCAAGAAACAGCTGCTGAAGTACGTGAGTTAAAGCAGCGTGGATATGAAGTATGGAAAGCGCTCCCGCACAATAAAGATACGCTGCAGCAAATGCATGTATATGAAGAAGCTGACGGTTATGTAATTGACAGCAAGGTTAAAGAACAATTCGGAGGAACGGGCGTCGCTTTTGATTGGAGCTTCGTTCCTCAGTATGAATCAGCTGCACGAAAGTTAGGTAAAAAATGCTTTATTGCTGGAGGAATCAATGCTTTTAACATTGAGAACTTGTTACCCTACAAGCCTGGGGCGATTGATATTTCTGGCGGTATTGAAACAAATGGAACGAAGGACTATACAAAAATTATAGAGATTGAAAGGAAGATCATACTATGACATACAATCATCCTGATGAATTTGGCCGCTTTGGTGAATTTGGCGGAAAATACGTACCTGAAACATTAATGAAACCGCTTGAAGAAGTAGAAGCAGCTTTGAATCAAGCAATGAAAGATCCGGCATTTAAAGATGAGTATCTATCCTTACTCGTCAATTACTCAGGGCGACCAACAGCTTTAACATATGCTGATAATATTACCGAAACACTCGGCGGGGCAAAAATTTATTTAAAACGTGAAGACTTAAATCATACGGGTGCTCACAAAATCAATAATGCCATTGGACAGATTTTACTTGCTAAACGTATGGGCAAAACAAAAATTATTGCTGAAACAGGAGCAGGTCAGCACGGGGTAGCCACAGCTACAGTAGCTGCAAAGTTCGGAATGGAATGCAAAGTATTCATGGGAGAAGAAGATATTGAACGCCAGGCGTTGAACGTTTTTCGCATGAAACTTCTAGGAGCGGAAGTCATTCCTGCAACTTCTGGAACAAAAACGCTAAAAGATGCAACAAATGAAGCAATTCGCTACTGGGTTCAACATTGTGAAGATCATTTTTACTTAATTGGTTCGGCCATTGGACCGCATCCTTATCCTAAAATGGTTCGAGATTTCCAAAAAATTATTGGAGAAGAAGCAAAAGAACAGTTTACAGCGGTAGAAGGCAAACTTCCGAATGCTGTGGTGGCATGCGTCGGAGGCGGCAGTAATGCAATCGGCATGTTTTATCATTTTATTAAAGAAGAAAATGTACGCTTGATCGGCGTAGAAGCAGGAGGGAAAGGACTAAATACAGCCCTTCATGCTGCTAAAATGGCTAAAGGTACAAAAGGTGTTATTCACGGAACGCTCACGTATTTACTTCAAGATGAAAATGGTCAAATTACAGAGCCTTATTCTATTTCAGCAGGTTTGGATTATCCAGGTATCGGTCCAGAGCATTCTCACCTTTCATCTATTGGACGAGTAGAATATGAAAGTGTAACGGATGATGAGTCAATCGAAGCTCTTCAGCTGCTGGCGAAAACAGAGGGAATCATCCCGGCTATTGAGTCCGCCCATGCGCTGGCAAAAGCATTTGAACTGGCTAAAAGCATGACGAAAGAAGAAACAATTTTAATTTGCTTGTCAGGTCGAGGAGATAAGGACGTTCATACATTAGTAAACTTGCTAGAAGGGAAGGAAGAAGAACATGAATACGTTTGAAGCGAGACTACCTAAACACGAAACATTGTTTATTCCATTTATTACAGCAGGAGATCCTCATGAAGATGCAACGGTGGATATTGCTTTGTCTTTGCAAAAGCAAGGTGCTTCTATTTTAGAGCTGGGCGTACCATATTCCGACCCTTTAGCAGATGGTCCAATTATTCAAGAGGCGTCCAAAAGAGCTTTATCTGGCGGTATGTCTATTTCAAAAGCCATTAAGCTTGTATCGGTGATGAGAAAAAAAGGTGTGAAAATACCGGTAATTCTCTTTACCTATTTTAATCCTGTGTTACAATTAGGTTTAGAATCCTTTTTCGCGTTAATGCGAGAAAATGAAATAGATGGAGTGCTAATTCCGGATTTACCGTACGAAGAGAGTGGCCGTATCCGGGAGCTTGCCGCTGAAAATGAAGTTGCGTACATTTCAATGGTTGCTCCTACATCTAAAGAGCGTATTCAAAAAATCGCTGCAGATGCAACGGGGTTCTTATACTGCGTGTCGTCTTTAGGCGTTACTGGGGTTCGCTCTACGTTGCCAGCTGATATTGGAACCTTTTTAGAAGATGTGAAAGCAGCAGCTTCTATACCGGTTGCCGTCGGTTTTGGGATTTCAACAAGTGAACAAGTAGAGGTGTTAAAAGAACATAGCGACGGCATTGTAATTGGAAGTGCAATTGTTAATAAAATTGGCCAGCTCGAACAAGTTCTTTTAAATAAGGATACACGCCGAGACGGATTAAATCAAATTGAGGAGTATGTTGCATCCATCGTTTCGCCTATACAAAAATGCGAGGTGTAACACGTTGAAGGTAAAAGAACAATTACTAACTTTATCTCCATATAAACCAGGTAAGCCAATTGAAGAAGTAAAGCGTGAATTTAATTTAGATCGCGTTGTAAAATTAGCGTCTAACGAAAATCCTTACGGCAGTTCTGCTTTAGTAAAAGAGGCGATTGCTGCAGAAATCGAAAATATGGCGCTTTATCCAGACGGCTATGCAGCTGAACTGCGTGCAGCAGTAGCAAAGCACGTAGGCGTAGAGCAAGATCAGCTGATTTTTGGAAATGGGTCTGATGAAGTCATTCAAATTATTTGCCGAGCTTTGCTATCGGCTGATACAAATACTGTCATGCCGACGCCATCATTTCCTCAATATAAGCACAATGCCGTAATTGAAGGTGCAGAAATTCGCGAAGTACCGCTGCGCGGCGGAGATCATGATTTAGATGCTATGCTTCGTGCAATTGATGAAAATACGACAATTGTGTGGGTATGCAGTCCTAATAACCCAACGGGAACGTATGTGAAGGGCGATGAGTTAATTTCTTTTATGAAACAAGTTCCTAAGCATACATTAATCGTTATGGATGAAGCCTATTTTGAGTATGCAGCAGATCAAGCCGACTATCCGAATACGGTAGAGTTTTTGAATGAATATGAAAACTTAATTGTACTTCGCACATTTTCAAAAGCATACGGCTTAGCTTCTTTGCGCATTGGTTACGGTATTGCAAACGAATCATTGCTACAAAAAATTGAGCCGGCTCGTGAACCTTTTAATACAAGCCGCATGGCTCAAAAAGCAGCAATCGTTGCTCTTGAAGACCAAGCGTTCATTGAAGAGTGTAAAAAGAAAAATGAAGAAGGCTTGCAGCAATATTATGCTTTCTGTGATAAGAACGGCTTAAACTATTATCCTTCTTTCACTAACTTTGTTCTAATTGATTTTGGCCGTCAAGGCGATGAAGTGTTTCAATTTTTATTGCAGCGCGGATTTATTGTTCGTTCAGGGAACGCATTAGGCTTCCCAACTTCCGTTCGTATTACAGTGGGAACAAAAGAACAAAATGAACAAATCATTGAATTGCTTCAGCAGTTTGTTAACCAAGCAGCAGCGAAAGCTTAATACCCAATATAGTAAAAGATGAGAGTGTGATTTCACACTCTCATCTTCATATGTACAATGAGGTGAAGGAAAGTGAAAGAAAATGTTTTTGTTATAGGTCTGGGGTTAATTGGAGGATCGCTGGCACTTAATATAAAAAAGACGCACCATCATCTTGATGTAATAGGTTTTGACATTAATCGAGAGCAGCTGGAGCTAGCCAAAACCCTAGGTGTAATTGACCAAGCGGCTTCTTCTTTGCAACAAGGCGCGGAGCAAGCGGATTATATTGTTATTGCCATTCCGGTCACTCAAGCAGCGGAAGTGCTAAAACAGTTAGAACATTTTACGCTCAAACAGTCTGTCATCGTAACAGACGTAGGAAGTACAAAAGAAGAGGTAGTGAAGACAGCCGAGGTTCTTATTTCTAAAGGCATTGAGTTTATCGGCGGTCATCCAATGGCGGGGTCTCATAAAAGCGGAGTAGCTGCTTCTAAAGCTCATTTATTTGAAAATGCAATGTATGTATTAACACCTTCATCTTCTACTTCTTCGGAGGCTTTAAACAGCTTAAAGGAATTGCTAAGTGGTACAAAAGCTAAAATTATTGTGATGTCACCAAAAGAACATGATAAATTAGCGGGTGTCATCAGCCATTTTCCTCATATTATTGCTGCAAGCCTTGTTCATCAAGCAGAATATTACCAACAAGACAACCAGCTAGTTTCGCAGCTTGCAGCTGGAGGGTTTCGTGATATTACACGTATTGCTTCAAGCAGTCCAGCGATGTGGAGAGATATTTTGCTTCATAACCAGGATGCGCTTCTTTCAATGTTTGACCACTGGCTTGAAGAAATGAACGACGTGCGAAATATGATCGAACGAAAAGACGCGAACGATATCTATACATATTTTTCACAAGCAAAACAGTTTAGAGATCAGCTTCCTGTACGAACCAAAGGAGCGATTCCATCCTTTTATGATCTCTATGTGGATGTTCCTGACTATCCGGGGATTATTTCAGAAGTAACGGGTTATTTAGCAGAAGATGAAATCAGTATTACAAACATTCGAATTTTAGAAACACGAGAAGACATATACGGAGTATTACGTTTGAGCTTTCAAACAGAGGAAGATAGAAAGCGGGCAAGAGCGTGTCTCCATCAGCATCAATATCAGACGTTTATTTCTTAATGTACGAAAGGTGTGAATGAAATGAGTGGAAAACAATTAAAAACGAATCTTTCATCTCTCCAAGGAGAAATTTCTATTCCTGGAGATAAATCGATTTCTCACAGAGCTGTGATGTTTGGAGCGATGGCAGAAGGTAAAACAACGATTAATCATTTTTTAGCAGGGGAAGATTGCTTAAGTACGATTTCGTGTTTTGAAAAGATGGGCGTATCGATTAAAAGAGAAGGCGAGTATGTCGAAGTGGAAGGTAAAGGTATCGAAGGGTTAAGTGAACCCACTTCCATCCTAGATGTAGGAAATTCAGGAACGACTACTCGTTTAATGCTTGGGATTCTTGCAGGTGTGCCGTTTCATACGTCTCTAATTGGAGATGAGTCGATTGCCAAGCGTCCTATGAGCCGCGTTACGGTGCCCCTGCGCTCTATGGGTGCAAAGATTGATGGGCGTGAGCACGGCCAATATACGCCTTTATCCACTCGGGGAGGAGCTTTAAAAGCAATTCATTACCATTCTCCTGTAGCAAGTGCACAAGTAAAATCAGCGATTTTACTAGCGGGACTTCATGCGGAAGGCACAACAAAAGTAACCGAGCCTTTTACATCACGTGACCATACAGAGCGTATGCTTCGCGCTTTTGGAGTAGACGTAGAGGTAGATGGAACGACTGTAAGCATTAAAGGAGGACAATCTCTGCGCGGAACGGATGTATACGTACCTGGTGACATTTCTTCAGCCGCGTTCTTTCTTGTTGCAGGAGCCATTGTTCCAAACAGCCGAATCGTTTTGAGAAACGTCGGACTCAATCCTACAAGAACAGGTATTATTGATGTGCTTCAGCAAATGGGTGCACGCCTTACAATTTCTAATGAACGTATTCAAAATGGAGAGCCTATTGGCGATTTGACAATTGAAACGTCTCAGTTGAAAGGGATTGAAATTGGGGAGGATTTAATTCCTCGTTTAATTGATGAAATTCCAGTGATCGCTCTTTTGGCGACTCAGGCGAATGGGAAAACAGTTATTAAAGATGCCGAAGAATTAAAAGTAAAAGAAACGAACCGTATCGATACGGTTGCAACGGAGTTAAGCAAGCTCGGTGCCTCTGTTACTCCAACAGCTGATGGCCTCATTATTGAAGGCAAGACGGCCCTGCAAAGCGGTGAAGTAGACAGCTATGGAGATCATCGAATTGGAATGATGCTTGCGGTCGCAGCAACCATTGCAACGGGAGAGGTAACGCTAATGAGAAGTGAAGCTATTCACGTCTCGTATCCTACTTTCTTTGAAGATCTTGATAAACTAAGCGAATAAGAAAAAGACTGGAACAAACGCATTGTGGTTGAAGAAAAATCCGAACGATGAATTGATATTCTTGATAGAGAATCAAACTCGTTCGGATTTTTATTCGAAAAATGTAAGCGTATTCAAATTGATTTGTTGAACAAACGCTCAAACTATTTTATCATGGTGTATAGAAGCATGTGTTCTTGCTTCGGTTTGGAAAAATAGAAAATTAATTCGTTTTATTTGTATATAAAAAGTGAATGTAATAATAAAGGAGAATTGTGTGTGAAAGAATTAGACCGCGCGATAGGTTACGTAGAATCCAATGAAATTGAAAAAGGTCTTGCCCTTATTCATGAATTGAAAGATAAAGCTACAGACGAAGAAAAATTTTTAATGGCTGAACAGCTTCAGGAGTGGGGACTAGTGAATGATGCGCTGCCTTTAATAGATGACCTCATCGCTAAATACCCAGAAGAAGGCGAGCTGTATTTATTAAAAGCTGAAATGCTTATTGATTTAGAAGAAGAAGAAGAAGCAATTCATATTTTAAATCAAATTAGCAGCGAAGATGATAACTACGTACCAGCTCTGCTTCTTGTAGCTGATTTATATCAAATGCAAGGCCTTAGTGAAGTAAGTGAGCAAAAGTTAATGGAAGCGAAAAAAATGCTTCCAAATGAACCCGTTATCGATTTTGGGCTCGGTGAATTTTACAGCAGTCAAGGAATTTATCAAAAGGCGATTCCTTTTTATCAAACGCTGCTAAAAACAGAAAAAGAATTTAACGGCACGGATCTTCGTCAGCGATTAGCTGAAAGTTTAGCAGGCATCGGCCAGTTCGAAGAAGCGCTTCCTTACTTTGATCAAGCGCTAAAAGATAAGCTTGAGATTAACACACTATTTGAATATGCGATTTCAGCGTATCAAGCAGGTCATTATCAGACCGCTATTGAAAAGTTCACAGAACTAAAAGAGTTAGACCGTGAGTACCATTCTCTTTATTTATATTTAGCAAAATCATATGAACATGAAGAGATGCTAGAAGAGGCTGCGGTGGCTGTCAACGAAGGTATTGCGCAGGATGAATTTCAAAAAGAACTTTACTTTTTTAAAGGTAAAATAGCATTAAAGAGCGGTCTAGAAGAAGAGGCTGAATCGGCATTTCAACAAGCGATTGCACTAGATCCAGGATATATTGAAGCCATTTTAACTCTCTCTAAACTTTATATGAGTCAAGAGAGATATGAAGATGTAGTAGAGAATATCGAGCACGCCAAAGAATATAATGAGCATGACCCTCATTTTGAATGGGATTTAGCAAAAGCTCATCAGGAATTAGAAAATTATGAAGAAGCGCTAAAATACTACGAATCTGCATACACTGTTTTTAAAGAAGAGTATGCGTTTTTAGAAGAGTATGGTTACTTCTTATTAGAAGAAGGACAGCGTTCGAAAGCGAAGGGGATTTTCCAAGCTTTATTAGCAATGGATCCAACAGTAGATGAAATTCAAGACATATTATTTCAATTAGAAGAATAAATAATAGTTCAGAGGATTTTATTGCTGCCGTGTGGAATAAATAACTGTAAAAGGTGTTTTAACTGAGAGTTTAAACACAGAGGAGGGAAGTGAGAATATGACGACCCCTGTTACTGTCAACGAGAAAAAAGAATTTGTTCGCTGGTTTTTAACGAATTATCAGCTGAAGCGCAGAGAATGTGTATGGATTTTAAATTATTTGATGAGCCATGATCAATTGATGAAACGAGTTCACTTCGTTGAGCAAGCACAGTTTTGTCCTCGCGGGATGGTGATGTCTACGCACTGTGTGGAAGACCCTCCATTTCGTTTTTATAAAGAAAATATCATGACAACCGATGCAGAAAAATCATTTCATGATATTCGTTTGAATCGAGAAGAAGACATTTATATTCAATTAAACTTCCGATCGTTGTATTCATCGCCTCAATATGTGGCTGTACTGGAAGACAATCCGTATATGCCAAAAGCTAATCAAACAAATGAAAAAGACAGAGTATTAGCTGAGCAAATATTGGAAGAATCTATTCAGAAGTTTCAACGATCAAAAATCATGGAACTAATTGATAAAGCGTTAGATGAAAACGATAAAGAGGAATTTCAGCGCTTAAGCGAATATTTAAATAACCATTATGTACAGTAGATAAATGAGGGATTGGCTAGCTTCTTAGAAAAAGGTCAATCTCTTTTTTTATCTTCTTATTCATTTTGAAAAATAAATAAGACAAGCTTTAGCGAGCTTGCTGAGAGGAGAAGGAAGTTGAAGCTTCAGGCCAAGGAAATGGATGTGTATCTACAATCCAAAAGTTATGTTGATACCGTATTAGTTCCACTCATTCCAATTGATTTCGGAGAAGATTTAAAGCTTACTGCATCTATGAGTGAATATACGACTGCTCTTACTGAAGAGTTAGAGAGACAATTTAAAGGAAGAGTGATTTTAACACCTAGTTTTACATACTTAAAAAAAGATGGAGTAGCTGCTGTTTATGAAACATTACTTCGTTGGAATGAGCATATAAATGACAATGAAGTCAAACATCTTTTTGTGCTTACTAGCGACCGAGACTGGCTGCAGTTTGAAAAAGAAATAGGGGCGTACTGCATTTGGATACCTGCTTTACCGCTTGAGCATATAGATGAGTCGCATAAGTATACGCTCATACATGAACAAGTTCAACAGCTCTTACCGATTTTTGTAGAGAAATGGAGTGTTTAAAAAGACTGTAGAATAAGCAATGGAAGCGCAAACAAAATAATGACAAAAAATTTAGAAAAATAAAGATTATTTCCATGTTTTAGGTTTTTATTGTATTGACCTTCCAGAAATATTAATATATCATGATTATGTCCTAGTTTAATAGAATGGTCCATCATGTGTCCAAAATTCTCTGGACTGAACTTTTTTAAAGGGGGGAAAAGCATGGGTGATCGGGTATCAAGACGACAGTTTTTAAACTATACGCTCACTGGTGTAGGAGGATTTATGGCTGCTGGAATGTTAATGCCAATGGTGCGCTTTGCAGTAGACCCAATTTTGGAAAAAGAAGCGGGTCAGGATTTAGTAGCTGTAGCGCAGGTTAAAGACATTACAAAAGAGCCGAAACGTGTCGATTTTAAAATCAAGCAAGTGGATGCGTGGCATAAATCAGAAGAACCAAGATCGGCTTGGGTGTACAAAACTGATAAAGGTGAAATCGTCGCGCTGTCACCAATTTGTAAGCATTTAGGCTGTACGGTTAACTGGGCTGGTGACAAAAACTATCCACATCGTTTCTACTGCCCTTGTCATGGGGGAATGTATGAAAAAAGCGGTAAAAATGTACCGGGGACACCACCGATGGGACCGTTAGATGTATACGTTCAAAAGGTAAAAGGCGGTACGTTATATCTAGGAAAAGCCAAACCACAAGGAGGGGCATAGAAAATGTTGAATAAAATCTATGACTGGGTGGATGAACGGCTGGATATTACTCCTTTATGGCGAGATGTGGCCGATCATGAAGTGCCAGAGCACGTAAATCCTGCACATCACTTTTCAGCATTTGTGTATTGTTTTGGTGGATTAACGTTTTTTGTTACCGTTATTCAAATTTTATCAGGTATGTTTTTAACCATGTATTATGTACCAGATATAAAAAATGCATGGGAATCCGTTTATTATTTGCAAAATGAAGTCGCTTTCGGACAAATTGTTCGAGGTATGCATCACTGGGGAGCAAGTTTGGTTATCGTCATGATGTTTTTACATACACTTCGTGTTTTCTTCCAAGGAGCATACAAAAAACCCCGCGAGTTAAACTGGATTGTGGGTGTGTTAATTTTCTTTGTTATGTTAGGTTTAGGTTTTACAGGTTATTTGTTGCCGTGGGATATGAAAGCGCTCTTTGCAACGAAAGTAGGTTTGCAAATTGCTGAATCCACACCAATTATAGGCCAGCAAGTGAAGACATTACTCTCAGGACATCCAGACATCGTTGGTGCTCAAACACTAACTCGCTTTTTCGCCATTCACGTATTCTTTTTACCCGGAGCCCTACTTGGCTTAATGGGTGCCCACTTCTTAATGATTCGTAAACAAGGAATTTCAGGACCACTATAAAATTTTATACGCTTTATTCAAGTATTCAATCACACTAGTCATCATATGCATCAAGCACATACTCCGTTGTTAGTACTTTCACTAGAACAGTGAGAAAAAGGAGGGAGAACATGCATCGTGGTAAAGGGATGAAGTTTGTTGGAGATTCACGTGTTCCTGCAGAACGAAAACCCAATATTCCAAAAGATTACTCTGAATTTCCAGGGAAAACAGAAGCATTCTGGCCAAACTTTTTACTAAAAGAATGGATGGTAGGGGCAGTTTTTTTAATCGGTTATCTATGTTTAACCATCGCTCATCCATCTCCTCTTGAACGTATTGCCGATCCAACTGATACGGGGTACTTGCCTCTTCCTGACTGGTATTTTTTGTTCCTATATCAATTGCTTAAATATTCATTTGCTTCTGGTCCATATAATATTATAGGTGCATTTATTATTCCAGGGATTGCATTTGGCGCATTAATGCTTGCTCCGTTCATTGATCGAGGACCAGAAAGAAGACCCGCTAAGAGGCCGTTTGCAACAGGATTCATGCTTTTGGCTATAGCAGCAGTCTTTTTCCTAACGTGGCAGTCAGCGACGCAGGTGGATTGGAAAGCGCGTGAAGAGCAAGGGAAAATTAGAGAAGAAGTAGCGATTGACAAGAATTCAGAAGGCTACAAAATTATGCAAGAACAAACGTGCTTGACCTGTCATGGTGATAACTTACAGGGAGGCCCTGCGGCTCCGGCTTTAACAGGAATTGATTTATCTCCTGAAGAAATCGCCAATATCGCAAAAAATGGTAAAGGCAATATGCCAAAAGGTGTTTTCAAAGGTTCAGATAAAGAATTGAAAACGCTCTCGGAATTTGTCGGCAACTTAGGGAAAGAATAGTGAAAATCAGCCAAAGGGCTGGTTTTTTTTTGAATTTATTTAATGCTGTGTTTTACATCAATGAGATAGGTGCTTGCTATTGTTCAAAAACTGTACATAATAAAGAAGAGATTAAATGTAAAGGAGACTTTCTAAATGGCTTGGTTATGGTATACCTTAAAAGATAAGCGTTTTTTAACGCTTTTGCTGATTGTGAATATACTAGGAACAATCTACGGATATATTTGGTATGGAAGTCAATTAGCGGAAACGCCTAAGAAGTTTTTATTATTTGTGCCTGATAGTCCAACGGCAAGCTTGTTTTTTGTTATTGTACTTATCGGTTTTTTACTTGGAAAGCATTTTTCACTGTTTGAAGCTTTAGCAATGATCACGCTGTTTAAATACGGGATTTGGGCCGTCGTAATGAATGTATTGGTCTATGTGTTAACAGGATACATTGATTGGATGATGCTTATGTTAATGGCTTCTCATGCAGCAATGGCTTTTCAAGGGCTTTTATACGTACCGTTTTACCGGATTAAATTATGGCATATAGCTGTTGCCGCTGTATGGGCTGTACATAATGATATCATTGATTACGTTTTTTCTATGATGCCAAGATACAGCATGCTCAATGCGTATATGTCTGAAATTGGTTATTTTACATTTTGGCTAAGCATTTTATCTATTTTCATTACATACTGGTTCACAGTTCGTGCTTCTTCAAAAAAACAGCTATAAAAAATTTTTGAAATAGGCGCACGAAACGAGCTCTCTTTTTCTAAGATATAGTAGGCTATATTTAAGTATGAGGTGAGTGACTGTGAAGGAAACCAAACGAGAGCTTCATCCGTCCGTTGTGGAATTTAAACAATTTGTAAAATCACATCCCAAATTAGTAGAACAGGTTCGAAAGCAGCAAAAAACGTGGAAAGAGCTTTATGAAGATTGGTATTTATTCGGTGCAGAAGATCCAATGTGGGAGGCATATCGTTCAGAAGAAAGTGCAAAGACTGAACCAGCTGCTGCAACAGAGGAGAAAAAAGATATTATGGGTACAATTGTATCCTCGCTGAAAAACATGGACTTGAATCAAATGCAAAATCATATCACAAATGTAAATTCAGCTATTTCGAATATTCAACAAGTACTGCAGCAATTTCAGCCATCTAAGCCATCCGGTGGAGGAGCAGCTTCCGGGCCAGGGAATCCATTTGGCTTTAGGAAAGATTAAACGCAATGAGAAAAGATATATACGAGTATATGCAGTCTCGCCCTAAGCTCAACGACTTCGTTCGTGAACAGCCAATGTGGTACCGGCGTTTATCTAGAAATCCTGAAGAACTGGAGAAATTTGAATTAGAATCCAAGCACTACTACAAACAAACGATTCCTCATAAAGTCGAAAAGTTTTCGAATTCGATTCAAATGGCAAACATGATGTTTCATATGTTTCAGTCCATGAAAAATCAATGATCTCTGCATACATAGCGATGCAGAGATTTTTGCACGTCATGAGTAAAAACAAAGAGTTTGTAAACACTATGGAGAAACGAATGATAAAGGAATGGTATTATGCGCTTACTATTAACGACGGCCTTATGTGTAGTTTCTCTGCTAGGATGCAACCATGATAAACCAAAACCTGAAACTGAAATTTCCTCTCAACCGCGGGCAGCTGAAACGTTTGGTGCAATGAATACAAAACCTTCACTGATGGTACACCAGCATGTGAAAGGACAAAACGTATACGTCGAATGTATTCTAAGCGGGTTTTCATTTTCAACAGAGAGTGGATTCCTTCAAATCAAAGTAGATGGAAAACCATTTAAAGAAATGAAGCAAGCAGCCTTTGTTTTAAGTGATCTTCCAAAAGGATCTCATACTGTTACGATTGAACTGATGAAATCTAAAGAAGAAAGTTATCAAGTGAGGAATACCTTTACGGTTGAAATTATATAGTTAAAAAGTAGAACTTGTAGTAAATCAGTGTAAGCTGTTTTAGCAAGTTCTTTTTCTTTAGATCCAAAACGTGATAAGATAAAAACGGAGGTGCACAGCCATGCTGACAACAATGAGAACTGTTGAATTACTCGATGAGTCTGATCACGTAGCGAACATGGTGTTACAATCAGACGTAGCCGAGAACTATCGTCAATGTTTATATAGATTAAATAAAGATTCACATGCACAGGCATTAATTGCTGAATTTGTGAAAATAAAGGAACAGTATGAGGATGTTCAACGATTTGGAAAATATCATCCTGATTATAAAACCATTACGAGACAAGTACGTGATGTAAAGCGTCAAGTTGATTTACACGCGACAATCGCTGCGTTCAAAAAAGCAGAAAATGAATTACAAAAGCTGCTTGATGAAATTAGCGTTATCCTTGGTCAAGCTGTTTCAGAGCACGTTAAAGTACCGACGGGAAATCCGTTTTTTGATACGGGAAGCAGCTGCGGCGGTGGCTGCGGATCTGGTGGAAGCTGTGGGTGCAGCGCATAAGCCGTTTACTGTATAAACCGAACGCAATCAGCACAGGAATTTCCACAGCAGGCCATTTTACGCTGTGGAACGTAAAACCTGTGCTGATAGACATAAGTAAGATGCTGACTTCTGACAAAAGTCGAGCGCCACGTAGCATTTGTATTGGATGTAGCAAAAATAGATGAAGCTTCTAGAAGCTCATCTATTTTTCTACGCTTAATTGATGTGTTTATATACAAAAAGGGTATATTTGTGATTTTTTTGAAAATGACTTGTTCAATAGTTCTGTGCTCGTTAAAATGATTAAGAAAGAGCATCCAGATATCATCTAAATTCATACATAAAGCACCTACTTCATATAAAAGAATTTATGATAAAGAAAACCAATATAACGTATGCAAAAGGGGAACTAAATATGTTTGTTGAACGTCAAGGAATTGTGGCGTATGTGCATTCTGTTAAGCAAGCAAAAGCATTGCGAAAGTACGGAAATGTACATTACGTATCTAAAGAATTAAAGTATGTTGTCTTATATTGCAACCAAGATGGCATTGAAAAAACAATCCATAAACTTCAGTCTCTACCTTTTGTGAAGAAAGTAGATCCTTCTTATCGGCCGTTTTTAAAAACAGAATTCGAAAATTCAAAGCCGGATAAGGCGAAGGAATATGACTATAAGATAGGAATTTAAACAAAAAAGGAATGTGATGTACATTCCTTTTTTTATTTTACTTGCCTTTAGCAAACGAATAGGCAAGGATGAGATTATTGCATTGGCGGAATAAAGCGGTTCATTCGCAAAATGCCAATAAGGTGCTGATAGTATAGTGCTGTTTCTGGAAATGTAGTAGATGGTTTGACATCGAGTGCCACAATTTCTTTTCCCGCTTCCTCAGCAGCTTGTTTAAATAACTCAACGCGCTTGCTGTCGTTTTGTTTTAAAACAATTCCTTCTCTGCAAACGTAAAGCGGTTGGAAATTCCCTTCAGCTGTTGGGTGCAAGACAGCGACAAAAGAAGCTACTTGTCGATCTTCTTTTACTGTTCGCAGCATAATAAGATGAGCAAGACGATGTTTGTTGGTTTTAACAATCTCTAACAGCTCATAAATATCTGAATACCCTTCTCCGAGCTCAATAAAACGCTGAATCATATGTATTTCCCCCTTTATGTATTAAAAAAGCAAACTCACGTAGTTTAATGTATCATTGAATATTTTAAGAGTAAATAAAAAAATCCCTACAACTACTCATTGTAGGGCCCTTCAATAAAGGGGTGTAATCACCTCTGCGATTACAAGCACCTTGATGAAGGCAAAGGGAGAGGAGAAACCGGAGGAAGAACTTATGGGGAAACGTAAGTCTTCTCCGCGGTTGGCAACAACATCGGTTAGATGATGTTGTTACTAGTCAGTATGTCCGTTTTAAACGTTCATATACCTGTCTTGTGAAATTCACTTTTTAATACATAAAAGATTGATAACATGACAGAGAAAAAGGGTAAATTTACGTTTATTATGACATATTAAAGTAAAGGAAACCTTCTATGAACGAAATGCCGAATGATCTTCATAGGTGTATCTTCTAGAAAAGAATCAGTGTATCTAAGGACACAGTCGTAAAAGTCCATCATAAAAGCAAGCTGCTCGGTTATTGCACAGAATGCATACAGCATTGAATAAATTGAGGATTTTTGCTAGTCTTTGTAATTCAAAATATGTTAGGATAATGAAGAATAAGGAAGTAAAAGTAAGGTAGTGATAAGGATGAGAGTAGTAGCAGGTTTATATAAAGGCCATGCGTTAAAGGCGGTTCCAGGATACTCAACCCGCCCTACAACAGATAAGGTGAAAGAAGCTATTTTTAATATGATTGGACCGTTTTTTGAAGGTGGAACAGCTCTTGATTTGTTCGGTGGAAGCGGTGGCTTGGGAATTGAAGCTCTAAGTCGAGGAATAGATAAAGTCATTTTTGTGGATCGGGATGGCAAAGCGATTCAGACGATTAAAGCAAACTTAGCATCCTGCCGGTTAGAAGACCGCGCTGAAGTGTATCGAAATGATGCAGAACGTGCACTGAAAGCGATAAAGAAAAGGGAGCTGACTGTCGATTTACTTTTGCTTGATCCACCGTATAAAGCACAAAAGTTGAAAGCGCTTATCGAAACGGTAAGTGAAGAAAATCTTCTAGCAAAAACAGGAATTATTGTAGCGGAGCATTCTCATGATGTACATTTAGATAATGAGATTGGTTTATTTGAAAAAATAAAAAGCGAAACGTACGGTATCATTGGTGTTTCTATTTATACATACAAAAAAGAAGAATCAGTTGAATAAATCAATGAGCTGTTAGATGTAGAAAGGGGATACGTATGGGCAGTATAGCTGTTTGTCCAGGAAGCTTTGATCCAGTTACAAATGGACATTTTGATATTATTAAACGAGGCGCAAATGTATTTGATACGATTTATGTGGTTGTTTTAAATAACTCCTCAAAAAGTCCTCTATTTACAGGGGAAGAGCGAGTAGCTTTGCTGAAAGAAGTAACAAAATCACTTCCTAATGTGGTAGTAGAGTCGTACAGCGGATTATTAATGGAGTATGCAAAAGAAAAGCAGGCAAAGACCATTTTAAGAGGTTTGCGTGCAGTATCGGATTTTGAGTACGAAATGCAAATCACATCTGTAAATCGCGTATTAGATAAAGAAATCGAAACGTTATTTATGATGACAAATAATCAATACTCGTTTTTAAGTTCTAGTATTGTAAAAGAGGTAGCTAAATACGGCGGGAATATTTCTGAATTAGTTCCTCCCCCTGTTAGAGAAGCGCTTGCAGAAAAATTTGAACAGCTGTCTCAAAAATAAGATAAAAAAGAACGTGACGTTTTCTTTGCCGATAAGAAAACGTCACGTTCTTTTTTTACTAGGAACGATGAAGAAATGTTCTTTTTGAATAAAGATAAATATAGCAGCACAGCGTAAAAATCGTTAAGAGCGGTCCGTACACGTTTAGCCACTGCGATAGAATCGTAACGGACTCCAAGTGAGAAAAAACCGGCAGTGCTCCTTCAGATGCTTGAAAAGTAGTAATGGATTCTCGAAGAGGACCCCATAGAAAGATAGTGAATACTACCGCAAAACAGCCGTGAAAAATCCGTGCAATAAAAAACGGGAAAAATCGAATATCTGTTTCGGCGAGTATACTAGCTACTTGTGCTTGAACGGAGAAACCGCTGAAGCCTAATACAAAGCTAACGATGATAATTTGATGAAACAGCAGCGTGTCTGGTGCTTCACTTGCTAGACGGCTTCCTAGCGTGATTTCAAAAATCCCTGAAATAAAGGGAAGGCTCAGTTCAGTTCCTATATGACACAGGGAAAACAAATAAGCTAGACCGCTGCTTAAAACGGCCGTGATATGAGTAACATATAAAAGTTTGTTTAATACAGAAAATAAAATGATAAAACCGCCAATCATTAAGAGAGATTGAACAGCAGAAGTAACTGCATCTCCTAGAAGCTTCCCGATAGGACGCTTATCTTTTAAACGCGTTTTATGCATTTCATGAAAAGCTAACGATAAAGAAGGTTTTTGAGTTACTTGTCCTTTCGGTTTTGCTGATCCATAAAAACGCATCACCAGTCCTACACAAATATTCCCTATGTAATGAGAGAGAGCCAATATGATACCGACAGCTGGATTGTGAAAAAAGCCAACTGCCACAGCTCCAAAAATAAAAATAGGGTTAGATGAGTTAGTAAATGATACGAGTCTTTCAGCTTCGATAGCTGTTAGCTGCTTTTCTTGACGCAGCCGGGAAGTGATTTTTGCACCTGAAGGAAAACCAGAAGCCATGCCCATTGCTAAAGCAAAACCCCCTACTCCAGGTACTCGGAATAAAGGCCTCATAAACGGCTCTAATAAGATCCCAATGAACTTCACTACGCCAAACCCAATAAGCATTTCTGAAACAATAAAAAAGGGCAGCAGAGAAGGAAAGACGACCTTCCACCATGTGTTGAGACCTCTTACTGAACCTTCTAGCGCTTCTTTTGGATATACAATAAGCGCAATAGCGAGAAGCGTTACGCTCGTCCCGAGCAGAAGTGTTTTCACCATCGATTTATTCAACGAACGATTCATCTCCTTTTCTAAGCTCACGTCATTTTGATATGAATGAAATGAGGAGTTTTAGGCAAATGTACAAGTTCTTCTATATATCAATATACGAAGCTAGGCATCGACTTTATGCCTATGAGTAAGGAGAAAATAAATTCATGATGAATAAAAAGGCGTCTTGTCACATTTGGAAATACAATTCATATACATAAATCAATGCACTTTTAGGATGGTCAAGAAGTAAAAAAACGTAGACGCAGCTAGCGAAGAGTAAGAATTTCTTAAAACAACCTTCAGTATAGTATAATGCTTAATAACCACGGTGTATTGAGCAAAACATATCTTTAGCTTCATACTAAATGAACAAATAGAAAATGAAGAATAGTCCTACCGAAGACAGGGCAACAATGATAGAGAAGCTCATCAAATGTTTTTACATTTTTAGAAGTCTATAAGGTAAAACGAGGGGGCAGGTAAAGTGGAAAGCCCAAAAATAGGAGTTGCTTTAGGCTCAGGTGGAGCTAGAGGTTTTGCCCATTTAGGAGTAATCAAAACGCTAACAGAAAATAACATTCCTATTGATTTTCTAGCTGGCAGCAGCATGGGAGCTTTAGTTGGTGCACTATATGCGTCAGGTATTGAACTGGAAACTCTTTATAAAATGGCGCTAACGTTCAAACGAAAGTATTATTTGGATTTTACCGTGCCTAAAATGGGATTTATTACAGGTAACAGAGTAAAATCGCTGGTTCGCACCTTTACGCAAAATAGAACCATTGAACAGCTATCTATACCGTTTGCCATTGTAGCGACAGATTTGAAAACAGGAGAGAAAGTGGTGTTTAAACAAGGACCTATCGCTGAAGCGGTGAGAGCAAGTATTTCAATTCCAGGAATCTTTGCTCCCGAAGTAATTGATGGACGATTGCTTGTAGACGGCGGGGTAGTGGACCGTATTCCTGTATCGGTTGTAAAAGAAATGGGATCTGATATTGTCATTGGAGTCGATGTATCAAAAGCGAAAGTGAATGCAGAAATCAGCTCCATTTTTGATGTCATTATGCAAAGTTTAGATATTTTGCAAGATGAGCTAGTAGCTCACCGAACTATTGCTTCAGACGTTATGATTCGTCCTAATCTCGATACTTTTAGTTCCAGAGCGTTTACAAACATTCAAGAAATGATTTCAATTGGTGAACAAGCAGCACATGAGCAGTTGCCTTCTATTCTACAAGCAATTGATCACTGGAAGGAGAACAAAAAAAGTGAAATCTAGAATTAGAATTTTGGTATATTTGGCTGTTATTGCAGTGGTGGCAATGCTTTGTTTTTATCCTTTGCCGTACTACATTACAAAGCCTGGAATGGCAGAAGAACTTGCGCCTATTATTAAGGTAGAAGATGGATACCATGAAAAAGGGACGTTTATGCTTACAACTGTAAGAATGGGCAGAGCAACTCCTCTTTCATATGGTCTTGCGAAAATACAGGACTTTCATGAAATTTTCCCTACCAAGCAAATTTTGCAGCAAGGTGAAAGCGATGAAGATTACTCGACAAGGCAATTACATATGATGGATACGTCAAAAAATGCCGCTATTTCAGTAGCATATGAAGCAGCTGGAAAGAGCGTTTCCTATCACAATAAAGGCGTATATGTTACATATGTTGTAGAAAATATGCCTGCACATGGAAAACTTCATGTTGGAGATGTAGTGACAAAAGTAGATGAGAAAAAAATTCAAACTGCTGAGGACTTAATCAACTACGTATCGACTAAAAAAGCAGGAGATTCAGTATCAATTTATGTAAAAAGAGCTGGCAAAGAAAGCAAACATACTCTAAAAGTTAAAGCATTTCCTGACGAGCCGAAACGAGTAGGCCTAGGAATTGCCTTAGAAACAAACCAAGAATTAAAAGTTAAGCCCGATATACATATTGATACTGAAAAAATAGGAGGGCCTTCAGCAGGGCTGATGTTCTCGCTTGAAATTTATAATCAGCTTGTTAAAGAGGACATGACAAAAGGCCACCGAGTTGCAGGTACAGGGACTATCAATGATAAAGGAGAGGTAGGACCAATTGGAGGTATTTCGCAAAAAATTGTAGCGGCAGATAAAGAAGGAGCAGAGATTTTCTTTGCACCAAATGAAAAAGGGGCTGCGGGCTCTAACTACCGAGAAGCAGTGAAGACAGCTAAAAAAATAAACAGTGATATGAAAATTGTACCCGTGGATTCATTTTCAGATGCCGTAACGTATTTAGAAAAGCTGAAACCATAAAAAAATCGTCTCTTGCAGACGATTTTTTTATGGCCAAATGATAGGGGGCTGCGTATATTCTTGTTTCATAAACTGAGAGCGCAGAGGTTCCACAAATGGCATACTATAAACATGTGTCGCTTTAATATCGGTATCAATTTCTTTTAGTTTACATTGCGATACAGTGGATACAATAGGAAGGGAAAGCTTTTTCTTAATTGTTTTTAAATAGCCTTGTCCCGTTTTTGACATCCCTAATAAGCGAATATAAGGGTCAGCTTGTTGCATCTCGCTTTTTGTTGTGTTGGTTAAAAGGTGAACGCACATGCGCTGTAAACGGGTTCTCGTATATCGCTTCGTTTTAACCTTTGTTAAAAAATCTTCAAATGAAGTAGCTGAAGAAATATAAGATAGCAGCCGATGTTCAATGCCTTCTTCTATTTCATAAATACGCTGTAAGTCATAAAGTGGAGTAGTTAGTAATTTGTATTTCAAAAATGGGAAATAATGTTCCCATTTTTGAAACTGCCCGTGTGCTTGCTTGTAAGCTGCTAATTCATTTGCTGTACTAACTGGCATGTGCTTGCTCAGATCCCCATGGCTGCTGCTGTCAAAAATAGCTTTACGTATGCTTGTAGCGCTTGAAATAAAAGAGGAAGACAGGGAATCATCGTGATAATGTGATTGAATTCGAGTGATTGTATATGGTTTAATAGATGCATGCTGTTTTTTAATGGCAGCTACATAGCTCATTCCAAGCACATTATTTGGCTGAGATAGATCAATAGGAGCCTCCGTGAAAAGCTGTAAGAAAGCATTGGAAGCTGCTTTTGGATAACTGTTCCCTTTTTTCATCTCTTTTTGAATTAAAGCGGATAGCTCTGATTCATGAGCTTCGAGCAAATCAGCGGTGCGGGTAAATGAGTCAATATTGCCATTTTCGCTGCCAAAGCATACAAAGTCAGCGTGAAGGGATTCTAAAATAGAAATAGCGCCGCTTGCGAATGTATCAGCTTTTTGAGTAGAAAAAGCATAGGGTAATTCAACGACTAAGTCTGCACCAGCGGCTAAAGCCATTCTTGTGCGGGACCATTTCGATACAAGAGCAGGCTCTCCGCGCTGCAAAAAGTGTCCGCTCATCACAGCAATCACACAATCTGCTCCGGTTTGTTGTTTCGCTTGCTGCAAATGATAAGCGTGTCCGTTATGAAAAGGATTATATTCGACAATTATTCCAACTGCTTGCATAATGTCTCCTTTTAATTTATTATTTTTAGTCTAGCTCTTTGTTTTAAAAACATTTTTTTATGAAAGTAAGAAATTTTTACAAAAAAGCATATTTAAGTACATTATAGTGTAAAGAAAAAATATTGACAAATAATCTTGTGAAAGCTATAATAACCTTTGTTGCCTTGAGGTGATTAACAATGAAATGGACAATACATCAATTGTATCAGTTGCAAAATAAAGGTCTAACATTTGACGAAGTGATTGACGGCAAAGAGTTTATGAATGCTGATCCTCAAATTCGTAGAATGTCAGATGTAAATGTGAAAGGAAGAGCCGACATTAGCTCTTCGAAAGTAACGTTTCACCTTAAAATCTCAGGAGAAATGACGTTGCCTTGTGCTCGTACATTAGTTGACGTTCCGTATCCGTTTGAAATTAACGCAACTGAAACGTTTTTATTGAATGTGAATGCTGATTATGAAGAAGATGCTGAAGTACGCATTGTAGAGGGAGAAACGGTTGATTTACAACCTTTGATTCAAGAGCTAATTATTGTTGAAATTCCTCTGCAGGTATTTAGTGAAAATCAGCAAGCGGCAGGAGCAGCTCCACAGTCAGGAAAAGACTGGGAAGTTGTTACCGAAGAAGAACAGCAGGAAAAAGTAGATCCCCGCTTAGCCGTACTCGAAAATTTCTTTAAAGACAAAAAGAAATAAAAATGCGAAGATCCGGCTTTCGGGCCTTCATATGATTTTAAAATTCTTTTAAGGAGGTGGGAATAATGGCTGTACCTTTTAGAAGAACATCTAAAATGAAGAAAAGAACGCGTCGTACGCACTTTAAATTACAAGTTCCTGGTATGGTAGAGTGCCCAAATTGTGGTGAAATGAAACTATCACACCGCGTATGTAAAGCTTGTGGTACTTACAAAGGAAATGACGTAGTAAGCAAATAATTGCTTATTTAAATAAAAGACCCTCTTAAAGGGTCTTTTATTTTTTTTGCCTTTTTTCCTTCTCTGCCCTTTGGAAGAGAAGGATTTTTCTTATAGAACAAGAACTCTTTTTAAATAAACAATTACTGTTGTAAAAGGATTCATACCTTGTCTATAAGGAGGAAAAAGCATGAAAAAAAGCGAGTTGTTTACTACAAGCCAAGGCATTGCTACATTTGTGATTAATCGTCCTGAAAAGCGTAATGCTATTGATTATGATGTTATGAATGAACTGCAGCAAGCTGTAGATTATGTGAAACATGATCAGTTAGTAAAAGCTTTCGTAATTACAGGTGCTGGTTCAGATGCATTTTGCAGTGGAGGAGATTTAAGCGTATTTCATGAGCTAAAGACTTCGAAAGAGGCGTCTCAAATGTTAACGAAAATGGGGAAAATTCTTTATGAGATTTTAACGCTCCCAAAACCCACAGTTGCCCTTTTGAATGGAACATCGGTTGGAGGAGGATGTGAGCTTGCGATTGCATGTGACTTCCGTATAAGTGCAACCCATAGCCAAATGGGCTTTATTCAAGGGAATTTAGGGATTACAACAGGCTGGGGAGGAGGAACCATTCTTCTTGAAAAGCTGCGTTATCAAGAAGCGATGGAAATGATCTACAGTGCTCAGCTGTATGGAGTAGAACGAGCAAAGCAAATTGGATTTCTTTCCTATGTCACATCGTTTAAAGAGCTAACTATGAGGTGTGAAGAGTGGTTAGCCCCTATCACTCATAAACCGACCCAGGTATTGCAAGCTTACAAAGAAATCGCTATTGAGAAATGGGAGCAAAGCCGGGTTTGGAATCGGATGGAACAAGAAATTCATCGCTGCTCGATATTGTGGGAGTCACCTGAGCATGAAGAAGCGGTTCAAAAGGTCATCGTTAAAAAAACATAGTTATGAACTGCATTTCCATAGCAATATAGTTAATAAGCGAAAGATGAAAGAATCACGGGTTTTCCATTTTGCTTCAAAGTATATGAAAGATTTTCTTGATTGAGAAGAGGAACAATAGTCTATCTTATCTAGTAGGTGCATATTCATTTAATAAGTACGGATAAGGAGGGATAGAAAAATGACTTCTTCTCGTCAAGATGCATGGACTCATGATGAAGATTTATTACTCGCAGAAATTGTACTGCGTCATATACGTGAAGGTGGCACTCAGCTAGCTGCATTTGAAGAAGTGGGGAAGAAACTTACACGAACATCAGCAGCTTGTGGCTTCCGCTGGAATTCTTTTGTGCGCAAACAATACAAGACTGGTATTGATCTTGCGAAAAAACAGAGAAAAGAATTAAAAGCAAGAACTGTTTCAAAAGATGACGAGCAGCCTGCACGCTTATCATATATGGAAGCAGAGAAACATATTTCGCTTAATGAGGTAATTAAGTATTTAGAAAATGTAGATCAAGGGCAAAGACACTCGTCAGAGCTTCTCGAAGCTAATGAAGAACTGCAGCAAAAGATTGAACGTTTACAAGAGAAAGTAACGATTTTGGAAAAAGAAAAAAAAGCTTTGCAAAACAACTTGTTAATTGTGGAAGATGACTATAAAGCTCTTATTGAAATTATGGAGAGGGCTCGTAAAATGGTTGTCTTAAAAGAGGATGAAAAAAGTAGAAAAGTGAAATTTCAAGTGGATAAAAATCTAAATTTAGAAAAAGTTCAAAAGTAAAACGACAGTTGAATGCTCCCTACTTCATGTTGATCATATATACCACATAGATATAAAATAAACAGCTGGAAATCAGCTGTTTATTTTTGTTCGCTTACACCGTTTGGTAGCCAAATAAGAGGGTTTTCTCCCAAATCACGATCGATATCATATGTTACAGGTACGAACCCCATTTTTGACCAAAAATCACTCGATTTTACTCGTGGGCTTGTTTTGATAGGTAATTGAAAGGATTTGGCGTATTCAACGAGCGTTTGACCCAATCCTTTGCGCTGAAAATCGCTGAGCACTTCGAGCTTCCACACTTCAATATACGTTTGAGGCGGCTCGAAATATTGATCGTACTGCTTGTTTCGCTTATAGAGACTCATCCGAGCCACTAAGCTATTTCCAAAATAAATACCGTAAAACGGAGAATTTATTTCATTATCGGAAATCTTCGCATGTAATTCTTCTAGCATTGAAAGTTCTTGAATGCCATATTCTTTGAATTTCTTGAACTCTTCTAGCGTTTTAAAATTAATTTTTAAATGCTTCACTTCGTAATTCATCCCATATCCCCCTTGTTATGTCTCCTTGCTAGACGAACGAACTGGCTTGGTTCGTTCATCTAATATTATATAACAAAAATACAAAATATTCTGTTTTCATGATTGGTGAACGAATATTCAATGCGCATAAGGAAAAATGAATTCTTTCAGTTAAATACGAAGAATACATTACTATAAGCATCGCTTTTTAGAAAGGAAGCAAAAGGAAAGTGAGATTGGAATAGAAAGCGTTTTCAAAAATTGTAGAGGAGTTTTAAAATTATTGTAGAATTATATGGGGGAAAGTAGAAATTTGAGGAAAGGGGAGAGAAAGGTGAAAAAAATACTGATTGCAAATCGAGGAGAAATTGCTCTTCGTATTATTCATACATGCAAACAAATGGGCATTGAAACGGTGGCTGTCTATTCCGATGCAGATGCAGAGCTTCCTTATGTTCAAGCAGCTACAAAAGCACGTCGAATTGGAGAGCCTCCTGTGCAAAAGTCATATTTGAATGTAGAAGAATTGCTGCGAATTAGTCATGAAGAAAAAGTAGATGCCATTCATCCTGGATATGGATTTTTATCGGAAAATAGTGCATTTGCTAAAAGAGCGATTGATGAAGGTTTTTGTTTTATCGGTCCTTCTCCCGAAATCATTTCAATGATGGGCGACAAAATTGCTGCTCGTGCCGCGATGAAAGAAGCGGGTGTACCTGTTGTCCCCGGCAGTGAAGGCGATGTGACGTCAGTTGAAGAGGCTTGTAAAGTAGCGAGTCTAATTGGATATCCCGTTATGTTAAAAGCAAGCGGAGGCGGCGGAGGAATTGGGATGGTGCGCTGCGATAACGAAGAAGCAGTAAAACAAGTGTATGCCTCAACAAAAGCAAGAGCCAAAGCATATTTTGGTCAAGAAGGAATGTTTATTGAAAAGCTTATCACAAACGCAAAACATATCGAAGTACAGGTGTTTGGAGATCAGCATGGTAATGTCGTTCATCTTTTTGAACGCGATTGTTCTGTACAAAGAAGAAATCAGAAAGTGATTGAAGAAGCCCCTGCGCTTTCTTTAAAAGAAAGTACGCGACAAGCCATGCAAAACCAAGCCGTTCAAGCGGCTAAAGCAATCGGATATTATAATGCAGGTACGGTGGAGTTTATTGTGGATGAAGACGAAAATTTTTATTTTCTTGAAATGAACACGCGGCTGCAAGTTGAGCATCCGATCACCGAGCAAATTGCAGGGGTCGATTTAGTTAAGTGGCAGATCTTAGCTGCGCGCGGAGAAAAGCTTCCACGTGTGCAAGAGGAAATAGCAGCAAATAACTATGCCATTGAATTTCGAATTTATGCAGAAGATCCGTTTACTTTTTTACCGGCTCCGGGAAAAATTACGGGTTATCACTTGCCGGAGCGAACCTATGCGCGCGTAGACAGCGGCTACAGTGATATGAATGCGGTTACACCTTTTTATGATCCAATGATTGCAAAAGTTATCATTACTGGTCGTACGCGTTCAAATGCAATTGAACTAGCTAAATCATATTTTACAGAAGCTGTCATAGAGGGAATCAAAACGAATATTCCTCTATTTAAGCAGCTGCTAAATGAAGAGTTATATGAAAAAGGCACCTATAACACATCGTTATTATCAACAGTATTAAATAAAGGAGGAGCACCAAAATGAGTGAAATTAAAGCGACAATGGCAGGCATGGTATTTAATGTGTTTGTTCAGCAAGGTGCAAGTGTAGCTAAAGGGGAAGTTGTTGTTGTATTAGAATCTATGAAAATGGAAATTCCTATTGAAAGCGATCAAGCTGGTATTGCAGAGACCGTCCATATAGCCGTGGGGGATTTTGTGAACGAAGGCGACGTTTTGGTGACTATTTCATAACTCATAAAGGAGAGATATCATGATACATACAGGTGAATCTCAGAAAAAATATGATGAAAATCGTCAAAAAGTAGAGCGTGGCAACGCGGAGAAGTACAAAGAGAAACTTGCAAAACAACAGAAGCTTTTTGTAAGAGATCGTTTAGCCCTTTTATTTGATGATGGGAAATATGAAGAAGACGGCATGTTTGCAAATAATAAAGCCGAAGGGTTGCCGGCAGACGGTGTTGTAACTGCAATTGGAAAAGTAAACGGTGAAACGGTTTGTGTAATGGCTAATGACTCTACTGTAAAAGCAGGGTCTTGGGGGGCCAGAACAGTAGAGAAAATTATTCGGATTCAAGAAGTAGCAGAAAAACTGCATGTGCCTTTGCTGTACCTAGTGGATTCTGCAGGAGCGCGTATTACGGATCAATTAGATATGTTTCCAAACCGCCGAGGAGCTGGACGGATCTTTCACAATCAAGTAAAACTTTCCGGCGTCATTCCTCAAATTTGTTTGCTCTTCGGTCCGTCAGCAGCTGGAGGGGCTTATATCCCTGCATTTTGTGATATTGTTGTGATGGTAGATGGAAACGCTTCTATGTACTTAGGTTCGCCGCGTATGGCCGAAGCTGTTATTGGAGAAAAGGTTACGCTAGAGGAAATGGGAGGAGCACATATGCACTGCAGCGTTAGCGGATGTGGAGATGTGTTAGCTTATTCTGAAGAAGAGGCTATTTCATATGCCAAATCTTATTTAACCTACTTTCCACAAAACTATCAAGAGAAGCCTAAAGTACAAAAAGCTAAAGAGCCTAAGCAGACAAAGGATTTAGTAGAACTAATTCCGGAGAATCAAAATGTTCCATTTGATATCTATGAAGCAATTGATACCCTTATTGACGAAGGGAGCTTCTTTGAAGTGAAAAAACTGTTTGCCGCCGAATTGGTAACAGGGCTTGCACGAATAGATGGAAAAGTAGTAGGGATTATTGCCAATCAGCCGAAGGTCAAAGGAGGAGTGCTGTTTGTAGATTCAGCAGATAAAGGCGCAAAATTTATTCAACTGTGCGATGCCTTCCATATCCCTTTGCTATTTTTAGCGGATGTACCTGGATTTATGATTGGAACCAAAGTAGAAAGAGCAGGCATCATTAGACATGGTGCAAAATTGATTGCAGCGATGAGTTCAGCTACAGTTCCTAAAATTTCCGTAGTCATGCGCAAAGCTTATGGCGCAGGGCTTTACGCTATGGCTGGTCCAGCTTTTGAACCGGATTGCTGCCTTGCATTGCCTACTGCTCAAATTGCCGTAATGGGTCCTGAAGCGGCAGTAAATGCCGTCTATTCTAATAAAATTAATGAAATTGAAGATCCGAAAGAGCGGTTTATGTTTGTTAAACAGAAACAGCAGGAGTATAAAGAACACATCGATATCTATACGCTGGCTTCTGAACTTATTATTGACGACATCGTTCCTGCTAACGAACTGCGTCGAACTTTAATTGACCGCTTTCGATTATATGAAACAAAGAATGTGACCTTTAGCCGTCGTAAACATCCGGTGTATCCCGTATAATAGAAAAAAACGGGATCACTCTAAATAATTTACAACAAGCCCGGTGATTTTTAATCACACGGGCTATATGAATAGGTAAAATTTTAAGAATGCATTTAATTCAAAGCATTTTTTTGCTAAAATGAAACTCAATAATAGAAAGAGGAACAAAAAATACGATGAAAACTATAGGTATTATTGGAGGCGGATCATTAGGTCTGTTGTTTAGCGCGTATTTATCAGATTGTTATGATGTAACCTTGTACACGAAAACAAAAACTCAAGCAAAGTGTATTAACGAAAATGGAATTACCTTACATAGACAAGGGGAACATTACACTAAAAAAGTCAGTGCTATCCCTCTGGAAAAAAACATAAAAGAAGCAGATTTAATCATTATTACTGTAAAACAGTATCATTTAAAAGAGATTATTCCTTTTATTAAAACCCTTACTATACATACTCCCCTTTTGTTTATCCAAAACGGTATGAGCCATATTGAAATTCTCAAAAATCTCCCGCAGCGCACTCTCTATTTGGGTACAGTTGAACACGGGGCAATGCGTACAAATATGGATAGCGTCCATCATACAGGAATAGGAACAACCCGTATTGCTTCGTACAGGGGAGAAATAGAGTCTATCTTTCCAATTGTGAATTTTCCTTGGGTGATTGAAGCAGATTGGTATGCGATGCTGGTGAAGAAATTAGTTGTAAATGCGCTCATTAATCCTCTTACGGCGCTGTATCGGGTAAAAAATGGGCAGCTGATTCATAACAGCTACTTTTATAAAACGATGCGTCTATTGTTTGAAGAAATTGCCGCTGTGTTAAAACTGGATTCAGCTTTTAATTATTGGGAAAATGCGCTGGGGGTTTGTTCGCGCACGAGTACAAATCAATCTTCTATGCTAAAAGATATACAAGAGGGGCGGCAAACAGAAATTGATGCTATTTTAGGCTATATTCAAACACAAGCTGCTGAAAAAAGAACGTCGACGCCTATTGTTGACTTTTTATATGGGTCAATAAAAGGAATCGAAGAAGAAAAGGGTGATTAACATGGGAAGTTTTATTGCTGGAGTTTTTGCGACGTTTGTTACTCTGCCGCTCGTTGGTTTTTTTATTCTATACATGCTTTTACGCAAACTGACGAAAAATAAAAGGAAATCTGTCCACATAGCAACGTACATTACTACGGTTTTTCTTATTTTGTCCGTGCATTATGCAGCTGTCGAAATTTTCGGGCACTCTTTTTTGTGGTTGATTGCGTTAGTCCTTTTAGTTGTAGCAATGATTATGATGTTTGTACATTGGAAAGTCAAACATGACTTAGAAATGAAGCTTGTTGCGAAAGGGTTCTTTCGGATGAATTTTGTTTTGTTTTTTATTGCACATATTGTATTAAATATAGGTGGAATCGCTTTTCGTATTTCCTCTCTGTAAAGCATGTTACTAGACGTGAGCAGTTACATTATGGATAATGAAGCTATATGTAGAGAATATAAGTATTAGGAAAAGAAAGGAAGTTCTTTCATGGAGATTACAGACGTCTCTTTAAAGGCGGGAAACAAACTAACGAACGATTACATAAAAGGTGAAAAGCAAGCCCTTTCCTTTTTTCATTATAATATACACGAAAAAGACGTATATGAAAAACGTTTAGCGGATGTTCAAAAGCAGTCTTATCCAAGAGAACAGCTTGCTGAGTATCTGCTTGATTTTAATAAGCGCTACGGAGCATCTTCTAAGACGATTGAAAATATTGAAAAGCTAAAAGATCCTAACAGCGTAGTGGTCGTTGGAGGTCAGCAAGCGGGGCTGCTTACGGGTCCTTTGTACACCATTCATAAAGTGATTTCAATTGTGCTCCTAGCTAAACAACAAGAGGAAGCTTTAAACGTGCCCGTGCTTCCGGTATTTTGGATTGCTGGAGAAGATCATGATTTTGCTGAGATCAACCATGTATACACAGAGCATAAAAACCAGCTTTTAAAGAAAACGTTAAAGCATTCTTTAAAGAAAAAGCAAATGGTTTCTCAAATCGAACTAGACCATGAAGCCTGTAGAAGCTGGGTTCGTGATGTATTTCAAACGTTTAACGAAACGGCGCATACAAACCAGGTATTACACTTTGTTTTAGAGGCGTTAGATAAATCACGTACCTATGTCGATTTCTTTGCTCATTTGGTTACCACAATGTTCGCAGAGTCAGGTCTTATTTTAATGGATGCAGCTTCTAAAGAAGTACGCAGCATTGAATCTTCTTTCTTTGTGACGTTAATTGAACAAAATGACAAATTATCGTCAGCCGTTATGGAACAGCAAACAGAGATTCAAAAACAATACGGACGAATGATTGAAGTGGGAGAAGAAACGGCTCATCTCTTTTATTCACACAACGAAAATAGAGTACTTTTAGAAAGAGATGCAGAACAAAAGCAGTTTGTTGGAAAGCAAAATGAACTCGTGCTGTCTAAAGAAGAGCTGGTTCAAATTGCTAAACAAACGCCTGAGCTTCTTAGTAACAACGTTGTGACTCGACCCCTTATGCAGGAGTACTTACTTCCTACCCTTGCGTTTATTGCAGGTCCGGGGGAAGTAGCGTATTGGGCAGAGCTTGAAAAAGCATTTTCTTTATTTAGCTTTAAAATGCCTCCCGTGGTCCCTAGGTTATCCTATGCAATCGTAGAAAGACATATCGAGAAGTATATGGATGAACTTCAGTTAGACCTTTCGAACGTAGTGAACGAAGGCGTAGATGCAGAGAGGGAGCACTGGCTTAAGACAGAAGTTCACAACCCATACGAAATGTATTTTGAAAAAGCGAAAGAAGATTTTGAAAAAATTCATAAAACTCTTCGTGAAAATATTCAAAAAGAAGACAAAACATTTGATGAAGTCATGCTTAAAAATCGAGGGATTATTCAAAAGCAGTTTGAAACCATTCAAAAGATTGTCGAATCCAAACAGCTAATTAAGCACGATGTGAAGCATTCAAAATATGCTCAAGTTGAACTTGCTCTTCGTCCCTACAACGCTCCACAAGAACGTATGTGGAATATTATGTATTATTTAAATGGTTATGGTATGCAATTTGTGTCAGATTTACTAAGTGCTGAAGTCGAATTAAATCACCAGTTAAAAGTCTGTTATGTCTAATAAAATCCTGCTGAAAAGCAGGATTTTTATTTTGGAAAAGAGAAAAAGTCTACAAGGTGAATGGCAACCAATTGAATCCTCATAAGGTATTTATTTCTAATTGTGCAAAAAAACCTTATATTCCTTACATTTTATTCTACGAATATGTCCTACTTTTAACAAAATGACACTATTTGTGACAAAAAGACAAAATTCTACTTAATTCTTATATAAATAGCTGAAATAATGTTGAACTTTGATATATAATATAAACGTGTATATATATCAAAGAAAAACACCGTTTTTTGCTTTTTGTATACATAACTAAGTAGTTTAGAAAGAAGTAGGTGTCATAATGTTTAATCACACAACTGTTTTGCTTAAAGAAGCAGCGGAAGGCTTAAATATTAAGCCGGATGGAGTATATGTCGACTGCACGCTTGGCGGAGCAGGTCATAGTGAATATATCGTAAAACAGCTATCAGAAAAAGGGAAATTAATTGCGTTTGATCAAGACGATGTCGCTCTGGCAAATGCAAAAGAGAAATTGGCCCCGTATCTAGACAGAGTTATTCTAATCAAAAGTAATTTTCGCTATTTAAAAGAGCAGCTAATGAAACATGGAATTGAAGAAGTAGATGGAGTATTGTTTGACCTCGGAGTCTCGTCTCCTCAGTTGGATACACCAGAGCGAGGGTTCAGCTTTCATCATGATGCCCCGCTTGATATGCGCATGGATCAAAACTCAATGTTTTCTGCGTACAACGTAGTAAATGAATGGCCTTATGAAAAACTTGTGAAAATCTTTTTCCAATACGGAGAAGAAAAGTTTTCGAAACAAATTGCCCGCAAAATTGAAGCATATCGAGAGTCTAAACCAATTGAAACAACGCTAGAGCTGGTTGATCTTATTAAAGATGGTATTCCAGCGCCAGCTAGACGAACGGGTGGACATCCGGCAAAACGAATTTTCCAGGCTATTCGAATTGCTGTAAATAACGAGCTTCAAGTATTTGAAGATGCAATTGAACAGGCTATGGATGTAATCAAAAAAGGTGGACGTGTAAGTGTTATTACCTTCCACTCACTTGAAGACCGAATTTGTAAAGTTGCGTTTAAAAATGCAAGTACGGTTCCGCAGCTTCCGCATGGACTGCCGATTATTCCAGAAGAATTTAAACCTAAAATGAAAGTTATTACAAGAAAACCTATTTTACCTTCAGAAGAAGAGATAGAAGAAAATAAGCGCGCGCGCTCGGCAAAGCTTCGAATTGTTGAGAAATTAGTGTAATTAAAGGGTTTAATCAAAGAGGAGGGGACGAGAATGAACAATGTAGCATACAAAGTAAGAGAGCAAGATCAGCAGCAGAAGCAGCAAAAGACGGTACGTCAAGTTGTTCGGAAGACAAAAAGAAAAATCACGGTTGGTGAAAAAATTGTGTATTCTGGATTTGTCGCACTCATGCTGTTTGGGTCTGTGCAAATCATTTCAAATCAATCTTCGCTTTATAGCATCAGTGAAGAAGTGCAATCACTCGATGGAAAGATTGACAAGCAAGAAGCAAAAAACAATGAGTTAAAATTACAGGTAACAGAGTTAAGTGCATACGATCGTATTTGGACAAAAGCAAAAGAACTTGGACTAAAATTGAATGAAAATAACGTAAAAGTCGTTAACGATTAATTGCGATGACTACGCCAAGAAAAAATAGCAATATTAGTACAGGAGCAGCAATATTAATTTTAATATTTGCATTGCTCTTTTTTGTATTAGCCATCAGGTTCTTTTACATCCAAGCGACGGGCAAAGCAGACGGAGAAGCTTTAGCCGAAATTGCACAAAAACAGCATACGCGAACGTCTAAAATTGAAGGACAGCGCGGTACGATTTACGATCGAAACGGAGAAGCAATCGCCCAAGACACGGGTGCTTATACGGTTGTGGCGATTTTAGATAAAAAACAAACAAAAGACAAAGATCACCCGCAGCACGTAGTAGACCCTGAAAAGACGGCTGAAAAATTAGCCCCATTGTTGAAGATGGATGAGTCTAAACTTGAAAAAATGATGTCTAAAGACGTCTTCCAAGTCGAACTTGGCCCAGGCGGACGTGACATCGATAACGTGCTAAAACAAAAAATTGAAAAACTAAATCTCCCAGGCATCACGTTTTTACGCGATTCGAAGCGCTTCTATCCAAACGGTGTATTCGCCTCAAGTATTTTAGGATACGCACAAAAAGATGATACGGGTAAAATCGTAGGGAAAATGGGAATTGAAAAAGTATTTGATAAGCAGCTTTCTGAAGAAGATGGATATGTAAAATACGAAGCTGCTAAAAATGGAATTAAGCTTCCGGATCCAAAAGAGTCAATTGTAGCTCCGAAAAATGGAGACAGCGTCACGCTTACGATTGATGAAAAAATTCAAACGTTTTTAGAGGATGCGATGACAGCTGCTGCTAAAGAATATAAACCAGAAGAGCTAATGGCAACGGTAGTGAATCCGAAAACCGGTGAAATTTTGGCGATGTCAAACCGCCCTTCATTTGACCCAAATATTCGTGATATCACTTCTTATCGTAATCCGTTTGTTGAAAACAGCTATGAACTTGGTTCAACAATGAAAATCTTTACGCTAGCAGCCGCGATTGATGCAGGCGTCTATAACGGCGAAGACCGCTATCAGTCGGGATCTTATAAAGTAACGAAAAACAGCGTTCCGATTAACGATCACAACGGCGGAGTCGGCTGGGGAGCTATTACATTTAATGAAGGAATTCAAAGGTCTTCAAATGTAGCGGTTGCCATTTTAGCCAACGAAAAATTAGGTACCGACCGTTTGTATAAATACTTGGACAAGTTTGGCTTTATGGATAAGACGGGAATTGACTTGCCAAACGAAGCTTCTAGCAAGTTAGTGACGAAGTACCCGAGAGACCGCGTAACCACTGCGTTTGGACAGGCGTCTGCTTTTACGCCTATTCAAGAAATTCAAGCGGCTACTGCGATTGCAAATGACGGGAAAATGATGAAGCCTTACGTGATTAAACAAGTAATCGATGAAACAAATAAGAAAACGATTAAGAAAACAAAACCTACCGTAGTAGGACAACCTATTTCTAAAAAAGCAGCGAACGAAACGCTAGATATTTTAGAAACCGTTGTTTCTTCTGATGACGGAACAGGGAAACCTTACGCGATTGAAGGATACGATGTCGCTGGAAAGACGGGAACAGCTCAAATTCCTGGTCCTAACGGAGGCTACTTGCATGGACACGGGAAAAATTTCATTTCCTTTATGGGCTTTGCACCTGCTAAAGATCCAAAGCTGCTTGTCTATGTAGCTGTTAAAAATCCAACTCTCACGCCTCAAGAGACGGGTACTGCACCGCTTACAGCCGTATTTAATCCGGTGATGAAAAACAGCCTGCAGTACTTAGGGGTAGAGCCTGAAAAAACAGACGAAGACGGAAAGAAAACAGAAGAGAAAAAGGTAGATTCAGAAATTACGCTTAAATCTTACGTTAACGAATCAGTTGACAGTGCTGTGAAAGACTTAAAACAAAAAGGACTTGTTCCTGTTGTAATAGGTAAAGGAGATACGGTAGAAAGCCAGTCACCTACTTCTGATACCATTGTCACTGGTCAACGCGTGTTTATTAAGACAAATGGAAAAGCCACAATGCCTGATTTAACAGGTTTTTCACATCGTGATGTTATTCGCTTTAGTGAATTTGTCAACGTTCGACCTAGCGCACTTGAAAATGGTTATGTTGTAAGTCAAAGTATTAAAGCAGGCGATCCGCTAAAAGCAGGAACGTATCTGAAAGTGGAACTTGAAACGCCTAAAGAATTTTCAAGCACGTTAAATAAGTTAAAAGAAACGGAAAAAAGTGAATCTGATAGTAAAAAAGACGATAAGCAACTTGACTAGAAATTAAGTTCTAGTGAATCCTGTACAAGCATATATTGGAACGAGCCGATTCAGAGGAGGTTCTAATATATGCGGGTATCAGGAGTCACAGTTCGTAAAAGGCTAGCCATTGTTTTGTTTGTCGGTTTTATTGTGTTTTTGATTATTGATACAAGGCTTGGATATGTACAGTTGCTGACTGGGGATACGCTAACTGAAAAAGCCAAAGACTTATGGAGTCGGAATATTCCTTTTGAACCTGAAAGAGGAAAGATACTAGATCGCAATGATGTGGCACTTGCTACAAATAAAAGTGCACCGACCGTTTTAGTTATGCCAAGACAAGTTGAAAATCCAGCTGTTACGGCTGAAAAGTTAGCAAAAGTGCTGGGAGCATCAAAAGAAAAAGTATATGAACAAATAACAAAAGCTTCTTCTAGCGTATATTTGCGTCCTGAAGGAAGAAAAATTTCACATGCGAAAGCAAATGAAGTGCGAAATTTAAATTTAAAAGGCGTATATATAGCTGAGGATTCGAAGCGGTACTATCCGTTTGGAAGTTATTTGTCGCATGTATTAGGCTTTGCGGGAGTAGATAATCAAGGGTTAACAGGCCTTGAATTATATTATGATAAAGAGCTAAAAGGACAAAAAGGTTCAGTTAAATTGTATTCTGATGCTAAAGGTAAAAAGATGCCCAATATAGCCGATGACTACACAGCACCTGTGGACGGGCTGGATTTGAGATTGACCATTGATTCACGTGTGCAAACGATCATGGAGCGTGAGTTGGATAATGCTCAGACAGCTTATAATCCAGATGGTATGATTGCCATTGCCATGAATCCTAAAAACGGTGAAATTTTAGGTATGTCAAGTCGTCCGGGCTTTGATCCTACGGATTTTAAAAATGTGAAGCCTGAGGTGTATAATCGCAATCTTCCAATCTGGAGCGTATATGAGCCCGGATCAACGTTTAAGATTATTACACTGGCAGCTGCTCTTGAAGAAAAGAAAGTGGATTTACTAAAAGATCAATTTTACGATGATGGAGCCGCGGAAGTTGGCGGAGCGAGACTTCGCTGCTGGAAAAAAGGCGGACATGGACAGCAGTCTTTTTTAGAAGTTGTACAGAACTCATGTAACCCTGGTTTTGTGGAGCTTGGGGAACGCTTAGGAAAAGAGAAATTGTTCAAATACATTAAAGAATTTGGCTTTGGTCAAAAAACAGGTATTGATTTACAAGGGGAAGCAAAAGGAATTTTGTTCCCGCTTGAGCGCGTAGGGCCGGTTGAACAAGCTACAACAGCTTTTGGGCAAGGAGTTGCTGTTACGCCTATTCAACAAGTAGCTGCTGTTTCAGCAGCCGTAAACGGTGGAACGCTTTATGAACCTTATATTGCCAAAGAGTGGGTAGATCCAACTACCGGAAAAGTTGTAAGCAGTCATAAGCCGGTTGCTAAGCGAAAAGTTATTTCCGAGGAAACGTCTAAGCAAGTGCGTTTTGCTCTTGAAAGTGTAGTAGCACAAGGAAGCGGAAAAGGAGCTTTTGTGGAAGGGTACCGCGTTGGAGGAAAGACGGGTACTGCGCAGAAAGCTCAAAATGGAAAGTATTTAAAAAATAATCACATCGTTTCTTTTATCGGTGTTGCACCAGCAGATAACCCTGAAATTGTCGTGTATGTTGCAGTTGATAACCCAAAAGGCACCATTCAGTTTGGTGGAGTTGTAGCAGCTCCGATTGTAGGTAAAATGATTGAAGACAGTTTGCGTGTGATGGACATTAAACCGCGTAAAGGACAAATTGAAAAAGAGTTAACGTGGCTGGACACACCAATGATAAAAGTACCAAATGTCGTAGGAATGTCAAAAAAAGAGTTACAAGAACAGCTACTTAATTTAAAATTAGATGTGAGTGGCGAAGGAGATAAAGTGGTCAAGCAGTCTCCTGCAGCCGGAACGAAAGTTAAAGAAGGCGAAACGGTTAGAATTTATATGGGAAAATAAAAATCTCTATAAACCATTATTCTTCCTTGCATGATAATCAGCAGGTTACTCTGCGTGTGAACATGAAATCAACAAATAAGCCTTGGGGGTGTTCCCTCCGGGCTTCTTTTTCTGTAAAATGTAATAGGTTAGATGCTAGAAAAAGAAGAATAGTTGCCATAGCGTCTTATAACAAACGTTTCACTTTACAAATAGAGAGGACATGGTAGGAATGGATTTACGAGAACTACTAACACATTTACATGATTTTGTTCAGCTTCCTGAACAGAATATTGATATTACGTCAATTGAAATGGATTCAAGAGAAGTTAAGCCCGGAGCATTGTTCATTTGTATAGATGGCTATACAGTTGATGGTCATAGCTTTGCACAGATGGCTGTGGAAAAAGGAGCAGTAGCAATCTTAGCAGAAAAGCCCGTGGATGTAGAAGTGCCTGTTGTACGCGTGAAGAGTACAAAACGAGCAATGGCAGTACTAGCGGATGCTTTCTACAATCAGCCCACACAAAAAATGCATTTAATTGGTGTAACAGGCACAAATGGAAAAACAACGATTACACATTTAATTGAGCATATCTTTAAATCACAACATAAAAAGACGGGTCTAATTGGAACGATTGAAATTCGTATTGGTGATACGTCTTATGATGTGAAAAACACAACGCCTGAATCGCTGACGCTCCAAAAAACATTTCACCAAATGGTGGAGGAGAATGTAGAAGTAGCGATGATGGAAGTATCATCTCACGCGCTTGACTTAGGACGCGTACACGGGTGCGACTTTGACGTGGCGGTATTTAGTAACTTAACGCAAGATCATCTGGACTATCATCATACAATGGAAGATTATCGTCGTGCGAAAGGGTTGCTATTTGCACAGTTAGGAAACGCTTATAACCATAATCGTCCTAAATTTGCTGTTCTGAATGCTGATGATGCGGCAACTGAGGAATATATTAAGAACACGGCTGCTACAGTGATTACCTATGGCATTGACCGTGACAGTGATATTCGTGCAACAAATATTCAAATTACAAACAGCGGCACAACGTTCGACTTGACAACACCGACAGAAACGGTTCGTGTAGAAATGAAGCTTATTGGGAAATTCAGCGTCTACAACGTATTAGCGGCTACGGCTTCATGTTTAGTATCAGGTATTCCTCTGTCAGTTATTGTCGAGGAAATAAAAGTGTTAGAAGGCGTGTCTGGGCGTTTTGAAGTGGTTGATGCGGAGCAAGATTTTACGGTTATCGTTGATTATGCCCACACGCCGGACAGCTTAGAGAACGTGTTAAAAACTGTAAAAGAATTCGCAAAACGCAATATATATGTTATTGTTGGTTGTGGCGGAGATCGAGATCGTACAAAACGACCAATCATGGCTCGGATTGCAGCTGAATACAGTACACAAGCTATTTTGACATCTGATAATCCACGAAGTGAAGATCCATTGGCTATTTTAAAAGATATGGAAGAAGGTTTGGATACAGATAACTATGTGACGATTGCTGATCGTGCAGAAGCTATTCGCTATGCAGTGGAAACAGCGCATGCAGATGATGTTATTGTCATTGCTGGAAAAGGGCACGAGACCTATCAAATTATTGGTAAGAAAGTATTCGATTTTGACGATCGAGAAGTAGCACGCAAAATGATTGAGGAGCGAAAGTAGTAATGAAATGGGTAGAGAACAAAATGAGTCGGAATGAGTTGGAAGTTAAGGAGGGGACATCGTGCTAGAACAATCAATTTTATTGACAATCGGCGTAGCCTTTTTGATTACGGTTGTATTGTCGCCGATTTTTATTCCCTTCTTAAGAAGATTAAAGTTTGGTCAAAGTATTCGTGATGAAGGCCCGAAATCTCACCAGAAAAAATCAGGTACACCTACAATGGGCGGTATCATGATTTTATTATCTATTATTGTGGCAACTCTTATTATGGTCAATCAATATGCAGAACTTACATATAAGACGTTTCTATTATTATTTGTCACAATCGGATTTGGTTTGTTAGGATTTTTAGATGATTTTATAAAAGTAGTGTTAAAGCGTAACCTTGGATTAACATCTAAACAAAAGTTTTTAGGTCAGGTTGTCATTTCAATTATTTTTTACTTTATTGCAAGACAGTTTGAGTTTTCAACTGAAGTGACGATTCCTGGAATTAAAGACCCAATCGATTTAGGTTGGTTTTATGTTGTTTTCCTCATCATCTGGCTTGTTGGTTTTTCAAACGCGGTTAACTTAACGGATGGATTAGATGGACTTGTATCTGGTACAAGTGCGATTGCTTTTGGTGCATTTGCAGTTCTTGCTTGGAATGCAGAGCAGTTTGAACTATCTATTTTCTCAGTTGCTGTCGTAGGAGCTGTGTTAGGATTTTTAGTTTTTAATGCCCATCCTGCAAAAGTATTTATGGGAGATACGGGTTCTTTAGCGCTAGGAGGAGCTATCGCTACGGTGGCTGTCTTAATGAAAATGGAATTCTTGCTTGTTATTATCGGTGGTGTGTTTGTTATTGAAACACTATCTGTTATTATTCAAGTCGCATCTTTCAAAACAACAGGAAAACGTGTGTTTAAAATGAGCCCGCTTCATCACCATTACGAGCTAAGCGGCTGGTCGGAATGGCGCGTAGTTATGACTTTTTGGGCTGTAGGACTATTATTTGCAATGCTTGGAATTTATATCGAGGTGTGGATTTAAATGAAATCAGTCAATACGTATCAAGGTAAACAAGTACTTATTTTAGGATTAGCCAAGAGCGGTTTAGCAGCCGCTCAGTTAGTTAAACAGCTTGGTGCTAAAGTAGTCGTTAATGATCAAAAACCGTACGAAGAGAACGTAGCAGCACAGGAATTAGAAAAAACGGGCATTGAAGTTGTCTGTGGACATCATCCGCTTGAGCTTTTAGACAAAGCGGATGTTATTGTAAAAAACCCTGGGATTCCGTATTCAAATGTTCTATTGCAAGAAGCATTAAAGCGAAGTATTCCGATTTTAACAGAGGTAGAATTGGCTTATGAAATTAGCGAAGCTCCTTTTATCGGAATTACGGGAAGCAATGGGAAGACAACAACAACAACGCTAATTTATAAAATGTTAGAAGAAGATCAAAAGCAGCCGTTGATTGCTGGAAATATTGGAACAGTAGCTTGTGAAGTGGCGCAAAAAGCAACAAAGGACAATGTAATTGTAACGGAGCTTTCTTCTTTTCAGCTGATGGGAATTGAAAAATTCCGTCCGAAAATCTCTTTATTATTGAATTTGTTTGATGCTCACTTAGACTATCATGGTACAAAAGAGGAATATATCAAAGCGAAAGCAAATCTCTTTAACAATCAAACAAGTGAAGACTTTGCCGTTATTAATGCGGATGATGAGCTAGTGATGAAAGCTAGTGCAAATGTTAAAGCGACAAAAGTACCTTTTTCTGTTACAGCTCAAACGACAGAAGGAGCGTATATTAAAAACGAAACGATTTTCTTTAAAGATGAAGAAGTGATGTCCTTAAAAGATGTGGTGCTGCCAGGCAGACATAATCAAGAAAACATTTTAGCAGCTGTATCCGTTGTGAAGCTGTACGGCTGTTCAAATGAAGCTATCTACCGCGTGCTCACAACGTTTGCTGGTGTTAAACACCGCGTTCAATATGTCACGACAATCAACAAACGTAAGTTTTATAATGATTCTAAAGCTACGAATATGCTTGCTACAAAAGTAGCTCTTTCCGCTTTTTCGCAGCCGACGATTCTACTTGCAGGTGGACTCGATCGCGGCAATGAGTTTGATGATTTAAAAGAAGAGTTTAAAAATGTGAAAGCTGTGATTACGTTTGGTGAAACAGCTCCTAAAATTGAACGCGTAGCAAAAGAAGCGGGAATACAAATTGTAAAACGTGTCGATAATGTTAAACAAGCAGTTTCAGAAGCATATGCTTGTTCAGATGAAGAAGATGTTATTTTATTATCTCCTGCTTGTGCAAGCTGGGATCAATTTAAAACTTTTGAAGAACGTGGTGACATCTTTATTGAATCTGTGCATAAACTGAAATAAGGGCTTGTCTAAACACCTAGAAAATACACTAGCCCTAATCTATTTTTAGAGGTGTGTGACAGTGTCGACAAAAAGGTCTACCCCAGATTTTTTTCTCATAATCGTTACGCTTTCCTTGCTAACCATCGGCCTTATCATGGTATACAGCGCAAGTGCGGTATGGGCTACATACAAGTTTAATGATTCTTTTTTCTTTGCTAAACGCCAGCTCTTATTTGCAGGGCTTGGAGTATGCGCGATGTTTGTCATCATGAATATTGATTATTGGATGTGGCGTACGTGGGCAAAGCCAATTGTAATCATTTGCTTTGTTATGCTGGTACTTGTATTGATTCCAGGAGTAGGGCTAGTACGGAATGGGTCTCAAAGTTGGATAGGAGTTGGAGCGTTTTCGATTCAGCCTTCAGAATTTATGAAGTTTGCTATGATTATATTTTTAGCGAAATATTTATCAGAAAACCAGAAGAAAATTACATCCTTTAGAAAAGGAATGTTACCGGCATTATTACTGGTTTTCTTACCGTTTGGCATTATTATGATGCAGCCGGATTTAGGAACCGGAACGGTGCTTGTTGGAACTTGTTTAGTTATGATTTTTGTTTCAGGAGCCAAAGTCAGTCACTTTGCAGGGCTTGGATTGCTTGGCGTTGCCGGTTTTGTAGGGCTTGTTTTATCGGCTCCTTATCGGATTAAACGCATCACCTCGTTTTTAAATCCTTGGGAAGATCCGCTTGGGAGCGGGTTTCAAATCATTCAATCTCTTTATGCAATTGGACCGGGGGGATTGCTTGGATTAGGGTTAGGGCAAAGTAGACAAAAGTTCTTTTATTTGCCGGAGCCTCAAACTGATTTTATTTTTGCTATTCTGGCAGAAGAGCTCGGTTTCATCGGTGGAACACTCGTTCTGCTTTTGTTTAGCTTATTGCTTTGGAGAGGAATTAAAGTAGCGCTCGGAGCACCTGATCTTTACGGAACGTTTTTAGCCTTGGGAATTATTTCAATGGTTGCGATTCAAGTCATGATTAATATAGGCGTGGTAACAGGTCTTATGCCTGTTACGGGAATTACGCTTCCATTTTTAAGTTACGGCGGATCATCGCTGACGCTCATGCTGGCAGCAGTTGGAGTTTTGTTAAATGTTAGTAGATATTCTCGCTATTAATTGAAAAAAATTGTATAATGTCAAGTAGGCAATGGTCTACTGAAGTAAACCGTCATCTTAAATCCAAGTGCACGCCGGATTTTGTTGGCGGTTTATTTTCGATTTTTTACAGGTAGATGATATTTTTGTATGAAATGTTTTTAAAATGTAATGTTGTGATAACCAATTTTGAGTCCAACTATGGTATGATGTGTAAGGTTAAATGTTTTATCTTAGTGAGTAGGTGAACGTATGTGCACTTATGAGCGTAGCGTTTTTTTATGACTGTCAGCATGTGTTTAACTTCTAAATGAAAAACGATAAAAAAACAATCAAAATTACTTTATATAGCAGATGAACGTACATTCTATGGGTGAATGTCATACGATAAATAAAAATGATGAAATTGACAACAGAATAGAGTGCCTTCGTAGAAAAAATGTATCTTACAAGGTGCTGCTGCTTAGTTATGAATCTGTTCTTATTATTCTTATGCATTAGAAGTAAGGGCGCATTGACATGAAAGTTTTATAACAGCAAAGAGGGTTTTAGGAGGTTCTTATGGAAGCGTTAGTAAAAGAGTTAGTCGAAGCGAATATTGGAAAGGTTCGTGAAAATGAACCGCTAGCAAAACATACAACAATGAAAATTGGTGGTCCAGCAGATGTGCTTGTAGAACCTGATTCTGTTGATCACTTAAAAGTTACAATGGATATTATTAAAAAACATGGCGTGAAATGGAGAGCGATTGGTCGAGGATCTAATCTTCTTGTCTCTGATAAGGGAATTGAAGGCGTGGTCATTAAGCTCGGAGCCGGATTAGATAATTTAACAGTAGATGGAGAGACGGTTACTGTAGGTGGGGGATACCCTAGCATCAAGCTTGCAACAGTTATTACAAAACAAGGTCTGTCTGGACTGGAGTTTTCAAGTGGAATTCCTGGATCTGTGGGAGGCGCTGTTTATATGAATGCAGGTGCCCATGGTTCTGATATGTCTCATGTAGTCGAGAAAGCGCTGATTTTATTTGAAGATGGCACTCTTGAGTGGCTGACAAATGAAGAGCTTGAATTCTCGTATCGTCATTCAATTCTACAAAAAGACCGTCCTGGAGTATGTGTAGAAGCCGTGCTGCGTTTGAAAAAGGGAACGAAAGATGATATTGTGGCGGTCATGCAGAAAAATAAAGACTATCGCCGCGAAACACAGCCTTGGAATTTCCCTTGTGCGGGAAGTATTTTTAGAAATCCGCTTCCAAATTATGCAGGAGACTTAATCGAAAAGTCCAACTTAAAAGGTTTCTCAGTAGGCGGTGCGCAAATTAGTGAGCAGCATGCGAACTTCATTGTCAATACAGGAGATGCAACGGCTTCAGACGTGCTGAATTTAATTGCTCATGTTAAGAAAACAATTAAAGAGAAATTCGATATTGATATTCATACAGAAGTTGAGATTATCGGCCGCTAATTACTCAGCCTGTCGCTGTATGGTTATGCGTGAAAAGGTAGCTTTTATGTGTTTATTCTATGCTATAATGGGGATATTCTCATGAAGCAAAGATTGGAAATAAATAGATGGTAATTCTTCGTTTATTTTCTCAAATGGATAAGGGTGAAAAAAATGGAAAAAGGTAAGTTAATTGTTTTAGAAGATCGGGTACCGAAGCTCCAAGAACAGCGAAAGCAAAAAGCAAATAGACGGCTTATTTTGTATTTATCACTCTTTTTCATCCTTATTTTATTTATTGTATATTCTCAATCTTCTCTGAGTAATGTTTCTAACATTGAAGTACAAGGGAATAAACATGTAAGTGATAAGGATATTGTCAAAGCGAGTGGTCTGTCCAAAAAAACCAGCTACTGGAAAGCTGATGCTGATCAAATTCAAGAAAAAGTCGAAAAAAACCCTGAGGTAAAGGAAGCTGTCATTCACAAAACATTTCCTAATAAAGTCGTAATCGACGTAAAAGAGTACGCAAGAATTGCATATGTAACCTCGGGGAATAAATATTTCCCTGTGAATGAAAATGGAAAAGTTTTAAAAGAAGTAAGTGCTAAGAAAGTGTCATCCGACGCTCCGTTGCTAATTGACTGGAAAGACGGAGACGCTATACAAAGCATGGTTCAAGAATTAGCTAAAACGCCTAAGAGCATAAAAGGGGCTATTTCTGAGATTTACTATGCGCCGACAAAATCAGAACCTCTTCACATCGAGGTGTTTATGAATGATACGCGTGAAGTAAGCGGGAAAATTAGCAACTTCTCTGATAAAATTGTTCATTACCCAGCTATTGCAAGTAAATTGAGTGATGATCAAAAAGGTATTATTGATTTAGAAGAAGGATATGCATTTAAACCTTATAAAAAGAGCAAGCAGTAATTATTTTTTATAAGTGTTAATTAAAGGAAATAGATGAGTTGAGACTGGCAAACTAGCCCTTGTACATTGTATAATCACATGCAAGTATTCTGCATACATATGATTTTCTTCTCCGGTGCTGTGAAATGGAAATGTAATATTTGTTCTAGGTAAGTTTCGCTTTTCTCAGTGTACATCTTAGTGTAGACTTGTAGTTAAATAGCTTTTTTCAGTGAATTTTAGGCTTAAATCTAAAAAAAAGTCAAAACCAGAACGTTTTGTTCTTTGAAAGAGATAAAGTCTGTGAAAAACTTGAAAAAAATTGATTTTACAAAAGGGAAACAGATGTATTTGTTGAATATTTTCATATAATAAAAAATTAATATTGTTGTTCTTCTTAATTTATTAAGATGACATGTGCAGAAAGAAAAAGGAGGTGCCAAAGAATGAACAGCAATGAAATATACGTTAGTTTAGACATCGGTACATCCAGTGTGAAAGTAATCATCGGAGAGATGAGTAACGATTCATTGAATATCATTGGTGTAGGGAATGTTAAATCACACGGACTAAAAAAAGGTTCTATCGTTGATATAGATGCAACAGTTCAATCTATTAGAAAAGCAGTAGAACAAGCTGAACGAATGGTAGGCATTACAATTAAAAAGGTTGTAGTGGGCATAAGCGGAAATCATGTATTTTTACAGGATTGTCACGGAGTAGTAGCCGTGTCAAGCGAAAATCGTGAAATTACAAACGAAGATATTCATCGAGTAATTGATGCTGCTCAAGTCATGTCTATCCCGCCAGATCGTGAAATCATTGATGTTATTCCAAAGCAATTTATTGTAGATGGCTTAGAAGGTATTAACGATCCTAGAGGTATGATTGGGGTACGTTTAGAAATGGAAGGCACAATCATAACGGGATCTAGAACGGTTTTACATAACTTATTACGCTGTGTAGAAAGAGCTGGTTTAGAAATCAGTGATATTTGTTTACAGCCTCTAGCCGCTGGTTCAATTGCATTATCTCGTGATGAAAAAAACTTAGGTGTCGCACTGGTAGATATCGGTGGGGGTTCAACAACGGTTGCGATCTTTGATCAAGGACATTTGAAAGTAACAAATGTACTAGCTGTTGGCGGAGAGCACATTACCAAAGATTTATCGATTGGCCTTCGCACATCGACTGAAGATGCGGAAAATATTAAGATAAAGCATGGACATGCTTTCTACGATCATGCTTCTGAAGAAGAAGTATTTAGTGTACCGATCATTGGAAGCGATCAGCATCAGCAGTTTAATCAGCTCGAAATCTCTGATATTATTGAAGCTAGATTAGAAGAGATTTTAGATATGATTACGCAGGAGGTAAATCGCCTAGGATACAAAGATATTCCAGGAGGATTTGTTTTAACAGGCGGAGTAGTAGCGATGCCTGGTATTCTTGAGCTAGCTCAAGTAATTTTAAAGAATAACGTGCGCATAGCAGTGCCTGATTATATTGGAGTACGTGAGCCGCATTATACAACAGGCGTAGGATTAATAAAATTTGCATACAAAAATGCTAAAATACAAGGCCGGGAAATTGGAGCGCCAGTTGTGGAAGAAGAGCCGATTGAGCAAGAAATGATCAAACCTAGCCCGAAACCACAGCAGCCGCAACAATCAGCTGAGCAGCCGAAAAAGAAAAATGACCAAAATTTAATGAAGAAGTTTTTTGGATACTTCTTTGATTAACGTTACGGATTGGTAATTTCGAAGAATTAGGAGGAACTATCATGTTGGAGTTTGATACAAGTGTAGACCAATTAGCGACGATTAAAGTAATCGGTGTCGGAGGCGGCGGTAACAACGCGGTTAACCGAATGATTGAACATGGCGTCCAAGGTGTAGAATTTATTGCAGTTAATACAGATGCACAAGCATTAAATTTATCAAAAGCTGAAACAAAAATGCAAATCGGCGCTAAATTAACAAGAGGATTAGGTGCAGGTGCTAATCCGGAAGTTGGTAAAAAAGCAGCTGAAGAAAGTAAGGAACAAATCCAAGAAGCACTAAAAGGTGCAGACATGGTTTTCGTAACAGCTGGTATGGGTGGAGGAACTGGAACTGGTGCAGCTCCAGTCATTGCCCAAATTGCTCGTGAGCTAGGAGCACTAACGGTAGGTGTTGTTACTCGTCCGTTTACGTTTGAAGGCCGTAAGCGTTCTACTCAAGCGGCAGGCGGTATTGCGTCAATGAAAGAAGCAGTGGATACGCTGATTGTTATTCCAAATGATCGCTTATTAGAAATCGTTGATAAAAACACGCCAATGCTAGAAGCGTTCCGTGAAGCGGATAACGTATTACGACAAGGTGTGCAAGGTATTTCAGATTTAATCGCAGTTCCTGGATTAATTAACTTAGACTTCGCTGACGTGAAAACAATTATGTCTAACAAAGGATCTGCACTTATGGGTATCGGTATTGCGACTGGTGAAAACCGCGCTGCTGAAGCAGCTAAAAAAGCTATTTCAAGTCCACTTCTTGAAACATCTATCGATGGAGCTCAAGGTGTATTAATGAACATCACAGGCGGTACAAACCTAAGTCTTTACGAAGTACAAGAAGCTGCAGATATCGTTGCTTCGGCTTCTGACCAAGAAGTGAACATGATCTTTGGATCTGTTATTAACGAAAACCTAAAAGACGAGATTGTTGTTACAGTTATTGCAACTGGCTTTAGTGACCAAGATTTATCACAGCCAAAACCAGGTCGTCCTTCGTTATCAGCGAATCGCATGCAGCAATCGACACAGCAACCGGCTCCACAGCCGAAGCGTGAAGTAAAGCGTGAAGAACCTGTACAGCAAGAATATACGCGTCCATCTCAGCCACAGTCTGAAGATGCGCTAGATATTCCAACATTCTTACGAAACCGTAATCGTAGACGCTAAGAAAATAAAAAACCAAGACCTCTGTTTTATACAGAGGTCTTTTTTTATGCAATGAATCTAGAAAACTCAAAAAGAATATAAAAAACATTCGACATGGTCAATATGATGCCTTCAAAGGGTTTGTGTTTTCTTTCTAAAAGTGGTGTGACAAATATCGAATGATTTCCTCAAAAATACTGCTTGTTTCTCGGCATGAACTGACAGACTTTCTAATAGGATGTACTATATACTAATTTTTAACAGAAAAATTCAGAAAGAATGGAGAGGTTATAAACATTGCCAATCTATTTAGATTTAATATGGATGCTGAATTTTGGGTTAGATACGATTTTACTAATGTTATGTGCAGTTGTACTTAAACGGAATTACAAGTGGTGGCGGCTTTTACTTGGCGGCTTTATCGGTTCATTAATTGTCCTTCTTATGTTTACGCCTTTTTCTCATCTCATGGTTCACCCTGCTATTAAAATTTTATTCTCTTTTTTTATGGTATTGATGACGTTTGGTTATAAACGACTGCGCTTTTTCTTTGAGAATTTATTAACGTTTTATTTTGCAACCTTTGTTGTTGGTGGAGGGTTAATGGGCGTTCACTTTTTATTTCAAGATCAGTTTCTTGTTCTTAATCAAATGGTTGATACAAAATCTCCACAGTTTGGTGATCCTATTAGCTGGATATTTGTTCTTATCGGTTTTCCGCTATTATCTTATTTTTCAAAAGCACGAGTTGATGATTTGCGAATGAAAAACATTACATTTGATCAGCTGGTAGATGTGGAAGTTATTTTAAACGAACAGACGCTGTCGATGAAAGGACTTATTGATAGTGGAAACCAGCTTGTAGATCCGCTGACGAAAACCCCGGTTATGATTGTTACAGCAGATTCTTTAAAAGAAATATTGCCTGAAGGCTTAATGGAATTAAGCAAAAATGTCCAATCCTTTTCACACAGCGAAGATATTGATCAAGATTGGTATTCAAAAGTCCGCTTTGTCCCTTATCGAAGCGTGGGCCAAGCCAATCAGCTGCTGCTTGCTCTAAAGCCAGATATGGTAAGGCTGGTGCATCAGTCCAATACGATTGAAGTCACTAAAGTATTAGTAGGTATTAGTCATACAACGCTTTCAGTGGAGAAGCAATATGAATGTATTGTTCATCCGAAGCTTATCGTTATTGGAGAAGTAAGTTCCGCATCGTAAAAGGTGTGAACAAATAAAGGAGGATACAGAATGGCTACATATCGAATTCGATTTCAATTATGGTGGTACAAATTATTAATTAAACTTAAGTTAAAAACAGATGAAGTTTACTATATAGGAGGAAGTGAAGCTCTTCCACCGCCTTTAACAAAAGATGAAGAAGAAGTGCTCTTAAAAAAGCTCCCATCAGGAGATGAAGCAGCACGTTCACTATTGATTGAGCGTAATTTGCGACTGGTTGTTTATATTGCCCGCAAGTTTGAAAATACGGGAATCAATATTGAGGATTTAATTAGCATCGGTACCATCGGTTTAATTAAAGCAGTAAACACGTTTAATCCTGAAAAGAAAATTAAGCTAGCGACGTACGCCTCTCGCTGTATTGAAAATGAAATTTTAATGTATTTGCGCCGCAACAATAAAATTCGATCTGAAGTTTCATTTGATGAGCCGTTAAATATTGATTGGGATGGAAACGAACTGTTATTATCTGACGTGATGGGAACCGAAGAAGATATCATCACAAAAGACCTGGAAGCCAATGTAGATCGAAAACTTTTGTTGAAAGCACTGCACCAATTAAATGATCGTGAAAAGCAAATTATGGAGCTGCGCTTTGGGCTAGCCGGCGGAGAAGAAAAAACGCAAAAAGATGTAGCTGATATGCTAGGCATTTCTCAATCTTATATTTCAAGGCTTGAAAAACGAATTATTAAACGGCTGCGAAAAGAATTTAATAAAATGGTTTAAGTAAAAAAGCTGATTGTATAAGGGCTGAGAAGCATCTTATACAATCAGCTTTTTTAGCGTGGAATTGTCAGAATTATAAAAGTGCATATTTTTTCCTTCGGAGGAGATACTGAATTCAGAACATCATCTCCTGTTAGGAGGGAAAGAGTTGACAAGAAATAAAGTAGAAATTTGTGGAGTAGATACTTCGAAACTTCCCGTATTAAAAAATGAAGAAATGCGAAAGTTGTTTAAACAAATGCAGGCTGGAGATGGAACAGCAAGAGAAAAGCTAGTAAGCGGAAATTTACGTCTCGTACTCAGCGTGATTCAACGTTTTAACAATCGTGGAGAATTTGTTGATGACTTATTTCAGGTTGGGTGTATTGGATTAATGAAATCCATTGACAATTTTGATTTAAGTCAAAACGTGAAGTTTTCTACATATGCTGTCCCAATGATTATAGGGGAAATTCGCCGCTATTTACGTGACAATAATCCAATCCGTGTTTCTCGTTCCCTTCGTGATATTGCTTATAAAGCTCTTCAAGTTCGTGAAAGGCTTATGAGTGAAACATCCAAGGAACCTACAGCTGAGGAAATTTCAAAAGTCCTAGAAGTGCCGCATGAAGAAATTGTGTTTGCTTTAGATGCTATCCAAGATCCGGTTTCTCTATTTGAACCTATTTACAATGATGGTGGAGACCCAATCTATGTCATGGATCAGCTAAGCGATGAACGCAACCGTGATTCAACTTGGATTGAAGAAATTGCTTTGCAAGAAGGTATGAGAAGATTGAACGAGCGAGAAAAACTAATTTTACGAAAGCGCTTCTTTCAAGGTAAAACACAGATGGAAGTGGCTGAAGAAATTGGTATTTCTCAAGCGCAGGTTTCTCGTTTAGAAAAAGCTGCTATTAAACAGATGAATAAAAATATTCAAAGTTAACAAAAGCTCTCTAAACTGGCAGCTGCTCGTGTTCATACAATCAATACCATTCACTTTATTTGATGTTCAACTTAATAAGCATCGTGTCTATAAAAACGGACACGGTGCTTATTTTGTATGTATCAATGTATAATACATGACCAAAAGATATTCATATCCGGTTTCCTATTGCTGTGAGGAATTCTAGCTACTCGTTGAGAATGTCTCTTGATGAAAAGATGTGTAATTAGTGAACAAAATGCCTATAGAACGAGAATGGCAGAGAAAAAATAAGCTTTTCCTTCATGAAATGAAAATTTGAAAATATATATAGGCTAAGGAATAAAGTTGGCTATAGGAGGAGAGAGCATGTTAAAGATTTCAGAGTTTCAGCTGAAAGACGTAGTGAATGTAGCTGATGGCAAAAAACTTGGAAATGTAGGGGATATTGATATTGACTTAACAACGGGAAAAATACAGGCCGTCATTATCGGAGGCTCTCGTGTATTGGGCTTCTTTGGAAAAGATGATGAAATTGTGATTCCGTGGAAAAATATTGTGAAAATTGGTTCTGATGTCATTTTAGTACGTTATAAAGACGCATTTCAGCCTGAAGAGAATTAGTTTTTTGTCAACAGCACCTAGCAATCTGTGGTACAATATGTGAGAACAAATGAAACAAGGGATGTGTCACATACATGAATCCTGAGCCATTAAAAAAAAGCCATCACGAGTCGTTTATGTGGCTGAGCCCTTGGGTAGAAAAGAATGATATGCTTGTTGTTGGTTTCACCACAAAAAATGGTGGCGTGAGTAAACCTCCATTTGCTTCTTTTAACCTAGGGCTTCACGTAAACGATAACGTAGAAGATGTTATTACAAATAGAAAAATTTTAGCAGCCGAACTAGACATGTCTTTTGAAAGCTTTGTATGTGCTGAACAAGTACATGAAGCAACTGTTCAAAAAGTAACAAAAGCCGACTGTGCAAAAGGACTCTACAAGTATGAAGAGGGCATAAAAGCAACGGATGGCATTTATACAAATGAATCTGATATTTTGTTAGCTTTATGTTATGCAGATTGTGTTCCGCTGTACTTCTATGCGCCTGATCACCATTTAGTTGGTCTAGCTCATGCCGGGTGGAAGGGAACAGTGAAAGATATTGCAGGAAATATGATTCGACGTTGGGTAGAGCAAGAAAATGTTCCAGTTGAAGATATTTACGTGGCGATTGGCCCTTCGATTGAAGATTGCTGTTATGTTGTCGATAACCGCGTCATTACACAAGTAAACGAAGTAGTTGGCCAAAATGGATATCAAGAAGTAAGCCCTGGACAATACGCGCTTAATTTAAAAAAAGTCAATAAGCTGCTGATTCAAAACGCAGGCGTATTGCCGGAACGAATTTTAACATCGTCGTATTGTACAAGCTGTGAAGATGACCTGTTCTTCTCACATCGCCGCGACCAAGGGAAAACAGGACGCATGTTTAACTTCATAGGCTTTAAGGAGGAGTAATTACATAGTGACAGCTAGCGTAAGTGAAAATCTAGAAGCAGTTCAACAAACAATTGCTGAAGCGTGTAAAAAAGTTAATCGAAATCGAGAAGATGTAGAGCTGATTGCTGTAACAAAATACGTTTCCACAAAACGAGCAGCAGAAGCAGTGGATGCAGGCATTTTACATCTCGGAGAAAACAGGGATGAAGGTCTTCTAGAAAAGTATGAATCAATCGGTGAGAAAGCGACCTGGCATTTTATCGGGAGCTTACAAACAAGAAAAGTAAAAAATGTGATTGATAAAGTTGACTATATTCATTCACTAGACCGATTATCTTTAGCAAAAGAAATTGATAAACGTGCAGGACATCGTATAAAATGTTTTGTACAAGTTAATGTTGCCGAAGAACAATCCAAGCATGGCCTTGCTGTAGAAGACGTAATTCCATTTATTAAATCCCTTGAAGAATTTACAAATATTCAAGTGGTTGGATTAATGACCATGGCTCCTCACACAGATGATGAGCCCGCGCTTCGCAGCTGTTTTCAAGGTCTAAAAAAATTGCAGGATCGTATACAAGAACTAAACTTGCCATATGCACCGTGTACGGAGCTATCAATGGGAATGTCAAACGATTATGCAATTGCAATTGAAGAAGGAGCAACATTCATTCGACTAGGAACCACGTTAGTTGGGAATGAACGTTAAGGAGGTGTAATTCAAGATGAGTATGAAAAATCGCTTTAGAAGTTTCTTTGCTCTTGATGACGATACTGAATATGTAGAAGAACATTACGAACAAGAAGAGTCGGTAGAAGAGCCTGTACAGCAGTCGAGACCAGCAGTGAAAGCTAGTCAGCAGCCGAATCAGCAGCAAAATGTGATTAGCTTGCAAAGCGTTCAAAAATCATCAAAAATGATGCTTTGCGAACCGCGCGTCTATGCCGAAGCACAAGAAATTACGGATCATTTAAAAAATCGTAAAGTCGTAGTTGTTAATTTACAGCGCATTCAACGAGATCAAGCAGTGAGAATTGTCGACTTTTTAAGTGGTACAGTTTATGCTTTAGGCGGGGACATTCAAAAAATTGGAACCGACATCTTTTTATGTACACCTGATAATGTAGACGTAAGCGGAAGCATTTCAGATATGATGGGAGAACACGATACAACAAACGTAAAGAGGTGGTAGTTTTTGGACATCGTTTTTGGGATTCTTGGGCAATTGATTGGTCTTTACTCATGGGCACTAATTATTTACATTTTGATGTCTTGGGTACCCGATGTAAGGGCATCTAAGTTTGGTCAGCTGCTTGGCAGTATTTGTGAGCCTTACTTAGAGCCTTTTCGTAAAATCATTCCGCCGATTGGCATGATTGATATTTCACCTCTTGTTGCAATCTTTTTACTACGATTTGCGCAAGCAGGGGTACGTTCACTTCACAGTATGGTTGGATTTATTTAAAAAGGAATCGCTGGATTCCTTTTTTACATACCAATAGTAGGAGTAATAATATGTCTATTTATGAACATTTTAGGCAAGAAGAACATGGATTTATTGACCAGGTTCTTCAGTGGAAAGAAGATGTCCTACATCAATACAGCCCAAAATTAACGGACTTTTTAGATCCAAGAGAACAGCAGATTGTGACGGCTATTGTCGGGACTGAAGGAGAGGTTCAAGTTTCATTTGATGGTGGACAACCGTTTGCTGAACGCAAGCGTGCGCTGCTATATCCGGATTACTATGTACCTCAAAGTGAAGATTTTCAGTTGTGTATGTACGAGCTCAATTATCCTAAAAAGTTTGTGACAATTGAACATCCTCAAGTTCTTGGTTCGGCGATGTCTTTAGGACTGCGCCGTTCAAAATTTGGAGATATTTTGGTCGCGGGAGACGATATTCAGCTTGTAGTTGCAGAGGAAATTTCTTCCTATATTGAGATGAATTTAACATCAATTGGAAAAGCCAAAGTTTCACTTTCTTCTATTCAAAGAGAGCAGCTGCATGTGGTAAAAGAAGAGCTGATTGAACACGTTTATACAGTTTCTTCAATGAGGCTTGATGTTTTGCTGTCGACTATTCACAATTTATCAAGACAAAAAGTCCAGCCGTTTATTGCAAATAGAGCGGTAAAAGTAAATTTTAAAGTCATTGAACAGCCGTCTTTTGAATGTCATGAAGGTGATATTTTGTCGCTTCGTGGCCACGGCAGAAGTCGTATCGTTTCACTTGAAGGCAAAACCAAAAAAGAAAAATGGCGAATTGTTGTAGGAAAGCAGAAATAAAGAAATCTACTAGCAGGAAATTTTAAAAATATGTCGAATAAACCATTACTAATGATGTAATGAGACAACACGGAGGTGGCCTAGATGCCTTTAACCCCTTTGGATATTCATAACAAAGAGTTTAATCGCGGGTTTCGCGGATATGATGAAGATGAAGTAAATGAGTTTCTTGACCAAGTAATTAAAGACTATGAGCTGGTAATGCGTGATAAAAAGGAGTTAGAAGGAAGAGTATCTGAATTAACAGATCGTCTTGGACATTTTACTAACATCGAAGAAACGTTAAATAAATCAATTTTAATTGCTCAAGAAGCAGCGGAAGATGTGAAGCGAAACGCTGAAAAAGAAGCGAAGCTCATTATAAAAGAAGCAGAAAAAAATGCGGACCGTATTATTAATGAAGCACTGTCTAAGTCTCGTAAAATTGCGATGGACATTGAGGAGACGAAAAAGCAGTCTAAAGTATTTAGAACTCGTTTCAAAATGTTAATCGAAGCACAGCTTGAAATGTTAAACAGCGATGACTGGGATCAGTTGATGGATTATGAGATGCCAGCGCTAGAAGAAAAAATTGACTAGTCAAGACATCATCTTGACTTCTCACGTTTTGTTGTCATATAATTTGGTAACAGATGAAATTTCATATCAAACAGTACGGAGACAGGGAGAGTAGCTTTTTTAGTTTGTCAAAGCGAATCGAGGATGGTGTGAGCTCGATAACAAACAAAAAAGTGAAAATCACCCTAGAGTACCATTGCTGAAATGATGATAGTAAGCAGTGGCGGTTTATTCACGTTACGAATGCAAAGAGGATTTGCGTGCAGCAAATCTACTAGGGTGGTACCGCGGGAGACCTTCTCGTCCCTTTTTGGGATGAGGAGGTCTTTTTGTTATGGTACAAAAAGATATGAAATTTACGTTTTTTTTGGAGGGTAAAACATGGAATATAAAGATACATTATTGATGCCAAAAACTGAATTTCCGATGCGTGGAAATTTACCGAACCGCGAGCCTAAAATGCAAGAACAGTGGGCTGAAATGAATATTTATGAAAAAGTGCAAAAACGTACGGAAGGTCGTCCGCTATTTGTCCTGCATGACGGACCTCCATATGCGAATGGCGATATTCACATGGGACATGCCTTAAATAAAATTTTAAAAGATTTTATCGTTCGCTATAAGTCGATGTCAGGCTTCTGCGCACCTTATGTACCAGGCTGGGATACACACGGTTTGCCAATTGAAACAGCTTTAACAAAAAATAAAAAAGTAAACCGCAAAGAAATGACGGTAGCTGAGTTCCGTAAGCTTTGCGAACAGTATGCTTGGGAACAAGTAAACGGCCAGCGTGAGCAGTTCAAGCGTTTAGGCGTACGCGGAGATTGGGATAATCCATATGTAACGCTTCAGCCGCAGTACGAAGCGCAGCAAATCAAAGTGTTTGGTGACATGGCGAAAAAAGGCTACATCTACAAAGGGTTAAAACCTGTGTACTGGTCCCCTTCAAGTGAATCTGCTTTAGCAGAAGCGGAAATTGAATACTATGACAAGCGTTCAGCTTCTATTTACGTAGCGTTTAACGTAAAAGATGGTAAAGGTGTGCTTGAACAAGATGAAAAATTCATCATTTGGACGACAACACCATGGACAATGCCAGCTAACCAAGGGATTGCTGTCAATCCTGAGCTTCAGTACAGCGTAGTTGAAGCAGACGGAGCAAAATATGTAGTGGCAACTGAACTGATTGAAACAGTTGCTAAAGAAATTGAATGGGCTGAATATAAGACACTTCGTACAGTAAAAGGTTCAGAACTTGAACGCGTGGTAGCTGAACATCCAATCTACAAGCGCGATTCTTTAGTTGTTCTTGGCGATCACGTAACAACGGATGCTGGTACTGGATGTGTTCATACAGCACCGGGACACGGGGAAGACGACTTTATCGTTGGTCAAAAATACGGTTTGGAAGTTCTTTGCCCAGTCGACAGTAAGGGTCATATGACGAATGAAGCACCAGGATTTGAAGGGTTATTCTATGATAAAGCGAATAAGCCGATTACAGACAAACTAGAAGAAGAAGGCGCGCTGTTAAAATTAAGTTTCATTACCCACTCATACCCACATGACTGGCGTACAAAGAAACCAACAATTTTCCGTGCAACGGCACAGTGGTTTGCGTCTATTAAAGATTTCCGTGAAGATTTATTAAAAGCAGTAGAAAAAACAAAATGGGTACCTACTTGGGGTGAAACGCGACTTTATAACATGGTGCGTGACCGCGGAGACTGGTGTATTTCTCGCCAACGTGCATGGGGCGTGCCGATTCCGGTATTTTATGCTGAAAATGATGAGCCAATCATTACGGACGAAACAATTGAACACGTATCAAATCTATTTAGAGAACATGGATCAAACGTATGGTTTGAGCGTGAAGCAAAAGACTTGCTTCCAGAAGGCTTTACTCATGAAGGAAGCCCAAATGGCCGCTTCACAAAAGAAACAGACATCATGGACGTATGGTTTGACTCTGGTTCTTCACATCAAGCTGTTCTTGAAGAGCGTGAAGACTTACAGCGTCCGGCTGATTTGTATTTAGAAGGTTCTGACCAATACCGAGGCTGGTTTAATTCAAGTCTTTCTACAAGTGTAGCTGTAACGGGTGAAGCACCTTATAAAGGGGTACTTAGCCACGGATTTGCTTTAGACGGTGAAGGTCGCAAAATGAGTAAGTCATTAGGAAACGTTGTAATTCCAGAAAAAGTAATGAAACAACTAGGTGCAGATATTTTACGTTTATGGGTAGCTTCTGTAGATTACCAAGCTGATGTTCGTGTATCTGATAACATTTTAAAACAAGTAGCAGAAGTATATCGTAAAATCCGCAACACGTTCCGTTTCTTACTAGGAAACTTAGCGGACTTTAATCCAACAACTGACGCTGTAGCCGTTGAAGACCTTCGTGAAGTAGACCGCTACATGCTTGTGAAGCTGAACAAATTAATTGATAAAGTGCAAAAATCTTATGATTCATATGAATTCTCAAGCATTTATCACGCAGTGCATAATTTCTGTACAATTGATATGAGTTCATTCTACTTAGACTTCGCAAAAGATGTATTGTACATCGAAGCAGAAAATAATGTAGAGCGTCGCAGCATTCAAACGGTCCTTTATGAAACGTTATTATCGTTAACGAAATTAGTGTCTCCAATTCTTTCTCATACAGCAGACGAAGTATGGGTTCACATTCCAAATGTAAAGGAAGAAAGCGTGCAGCTAGTTGATATGCCAGAGGTTCAAGAAATTGAAGGAGCAGATCAATTAGTAGAGAAATGGGATGCGTTCATGGAGCTTCGTGATGAAGTATTAAAAGCGCTAGAACAGGCTCGTAATGAAAAAGTAATCGGTAAGTCTTTAGAAGCAAAATTAACGCTGTATCCAACAGCAGATACAAAAGAGCTGTTAGCATCTATTTCTGAAAATGTAGGTCAACTCTTCATCGTTTCAGATCTTGAAGTAGCAGAAGGTGAAGCACCTGCTGAAGCACAAAAATTCAGCTATGCTTCAATTGTTGTAAGTAAAGCAGAAGGTGAGAAGTGTGAGCGCTGCTGGGTTGTATCACCAACAGTTGGCGAAGATCAAGATCACCCGACTTTATGTACACGCTGTGCGGATGTTGTGAAAAATCACTACGTTCAGCAGTAATGAACAAAAACACGTCCTTTTTGGGCGTGTTTTTTGCTGTACGAAATTCCCAAATACAATGGTATAAAGCATTTAAAGCCTTAGGAAAAACTTGTGTTGTAGATTCGATGGAAAACTCGGTAAACCTAACATCATTAATACTTCATCTTATCAGCACAGGAGGCGTTTGCATGTATGAAAATTATCTTTCCATTGGACAGGAATTAGCTCTTATTAAAGAAGAATTACAAGATCGCCTAGTGAGATATGCTACAGAACAATCTGGTTATATAGATGAAAAGGAACGTTATGTAATAGAAATGATTAAAGCAGATTTAAAAGATGTAGAACACGCGTTAGCAAAGCTTGACGTTGGTGCGTTCGGAATTGATGAACTAACTGGCGAAGTGATGTCTATTCATAAATTAAAAGTAATGCCGACGGCCCGCACAAACGAAGATTTATTTGTTTTATGGTGAGAAGCGAGAAAAAAAATGAATTATGTGCTAAAATGCTTTAGTATGGATTCGTTTGATTTTATTGCGGGAGGAAAACGTTTGTGTTTTATTATCTTATCGCTTTAGCTGTTATACTTATTGATCAGGTAACAAAATGGATGATTGTAAAAGAAATGTATTATGGACAAAGCATCACCGTGATTGAAAACTTTCTTTACATTACCTCTCATCGTAACAGAGGAGCCGCGTGGGGGATTTTACAAGGACAGATGTGGTTCTTTTATCTCATTACGGTGGTTGTGGTAGTCGGTTTAATAATTTATATTCAAAAGCTCAAAAAACAAGATAAATGGTTCGGTATTGCGCTAGCATTAATGTTAGGCGGCGCCATTGGAAACTTTATTGATCGAGTGGTCCGTAAAGAAGTAGTTGATTTCGTAAATACATACATCTTTACGTATGATTTTCCGATTTTTAACGTAGCTGATTCGGCACTTGTCGTCGGAGTAATCATCATGTTTATTATGACGCTGTTTGAAGGGAAAATGAAGAAGGAGCACAAAGAATGAATGTAATTGAAACAGTTATAAATGAAGAACAAGCGGGAGAACGTATTGATAAAGTACTTTCGACTGTAAATGCAGAATGGTCACGTTCACAAGTGCAGCAGTGGATTAAAGAAGGTCACGCAAAAGTGAACGATAAAACCGTTAAAGGAAACTATAAATGTAAAACAGGAGACGCTGTTATTATTGAAGTGCCGGAACTAGAAGAGCTAGATGTGGTAGCGGAAGAAATGGATTTAGATATTTATTATGAAGATCAAGATGTGCTTGTTGTAAATAAACCTCGCGGCATGGTTGTACATCCAGCTCCTGGTCATCATAGCGGCACGCTTGTAAACGGCCTAATGGCTCACTGTAAAGATTTATCCGGTATTAACGGCGTTATGCGCCCTGGTATCGTTCATCGAATTGATAAAGATACATCTGGTTTACTTATGGTTGCAAAAAATGATTTAGCTCATGAATCACTAGTTAGTCAGCTTGTAGCTAAAACAGTGACGCGTCGCTATAAAGCTATCGTTCACGGAGTAATTGCGCACGATCACGGTACAATTGATGCGCCAATCGGCCGAGATAAGCAAGACCGTCAAAGCATGACGGTCACTGATGAAAACAGCCGTGATGCAGTGACGCACTTTACTGTATTGCAGCGTTTTAAAGATTTTTCACTGGTCGAATGTAAGCTAGAAACGGGGCGAACACACCAAATTCGCGTTCATATGAAGTATATTGGCTTTCCGCTTGCCGGGGATCCGAAGTACGGACCGAAAAAAACGCTTCCGATTGACGGACAAGCGCTTCATGCTGGTGTATTAGGTTTTATTCACCCTCGTACAAATGAATATATGGAATTTGAAGCGCCGGCTCCAAAAGAGTTTAATGAGATGCTAGAGCTTATTGAAAAAAGAAGTTGACAACTGCCATAAGTGATGGCATACTTGTATTAACTTAATAAGAACCTTTAAGAACAGTCCAGAGAGGCTGAGAAGGAAACGGTGCAGAAAAGGCATACTTATAGTCTTTTTGAAGAAATATGTCTAAAACCAAATCCTCTTGCCTCAAGGCAAGAGGATTTTTTTATGTCAACAACTTGAGGTGAAAAACAGTGAACGTAAAAGCTACCGTACTTGACGAACAGGCTATTCGCCGCGCTTTAACTCGAATTGCACATGAGATTATTGAAAAGAATAAAGGAATCGAAAATTGTGTGCTAGTGGGGATTAAAACGCGAGGTATTTATATCGCAAAACGTTTAGCAGAACGAATTGCACAAATTGAAGGAAATACACTGCCAGTCGGAGAACTAGACATCACGCTTTACCGAGATGATTTATCGAAAGTGACAAGCAATGATGAGCCTCTCGTAAAAGGATCAGATATTCCGACAGATATTGCAAATAAGAACGTCATCTTAGTAGACGATGTGTTATATACGGGCCGTACGGTTCGAGCAGCACTTGATGCACTGATTGATATCGGCCGACCTGAACTCATTCAGCTGGCTGTCTTAGTGGATAGAGGGCACCGCGAGCTGCCGATTCGAGCAGACTATGTTGGCAAAAACGTACCGACAGCTAAAAGTGAAAAAATTGCGGTGCACTTAATGGAAGTAGACGAAAAAGACCACGTGTCTATTTACGAAAAATAAATTATATACCCTTTTAAATGGTAGTCCCGTGAGGCTGCAAAAGGGGGGTCACTATACAAGGAAAACTATACTGCGGTATAGCGTCTTCCCTGTATGCTGAAAACCTCTTTGCCTCTGCGTAAAGAGGTTTTTTAATAGTGATAGGAGGAAAAACATATGAGTCAACAACGAGATTTTGTACTTGATATACATGATAAACCAAAAGCAGTAAATTGGTTAACATTGAGTCTACAGCATTTGTTTGCAATGTTTGGGTCGACGGTGTTAGTGCCGTTCCTAGTCGGGTTCAGCCCGGCAATTGCTTTGATTTCAAGCGGGGTAGGAACGCTTGCTTTCCTGCTCATTACAAGAGGTCAAATTCCTTCTTATCTTGGTTCATCGTTCGCGTTCATCACGCCAATCATTTTCGCCAAAGCTTCGTTTGGACCTGAAGAAACGATGGTTGGCTGTTTCTTAGCCGGACTTGTTTATGGAATCGTTGCTTTGATTATAAAAGGAACAGGAATCAATTGGATTATGAAGCTGCTTCCTCCGGTTGTAGTAGGACCAGTTATTATGGTTATAGGCTTAGGACTGGCTAATACAGCAGTAGGCATGGCTATGAACGATGCAAAAGGAAATTACAGCTTAACTTACCTGATGGTTGCGCTTGTGACACTAGCGATAACAGTTGCTTGCTCAATCTTCTTTAAAAACATTATCAGTCTGATTCCGGTACTGATGGGAATTATCGGCGGATACATCTTCGCTTATACACAAGGGTTGGTAGACTTTTCAAAGGTAGTGAAAGCAGAGTGGATTGAAATACCTCATTTCTACGTGCCGTTCGTCACATACACGCCGTCCATTTCACTGGGGATTGTGCTTATCATGGTACCTGTAGCAGTCGTAACACTCTCAGAACATATCGGACACATTCTCGTCTTAAATAAAATTGTGGATCGAAACTATATTGAAAAGCCAGGGCTGCACAGATCGATTTTAGGAGACGGAGTAGCAACTATGCTTGCTGCGCTGATCGGCGGACCGCCAAATACAACATACGGTGAGAACATCGGAGTGTTAGCTATCACAAAGGTGCTTAGCGTATTTGTGATAGCAGGAGCAGCAGTCTTCGCAATTTTGTTCGGGTTTGTCGGCAAAATCAACGCTCTTATTTCAAGTATACCAACGCCGGTCATGGGCGGGATTTCAATTCTCTTATTCGGAATCATTGCTTCATCAGGCTTGCGCATGATGGTGGATGCAAAGGTAGACCTTGGATCAAAACGAAACTTAATGATTGCTTCGATTATCTTAGTGTTAGGAATCGGAGGAGCACACTTAGATATCTCAGAACATGTAAAGATTGATAGCATGGCACTGTCTGCTATCATGGGAGTTCTGCTGAATCTAGTTCTGCCGAAAGAGAAGATAAAAGAAGTAGAAAACGTTCAACAAACGTCAGCACGAAAAATTTCATAGAACGCCTTTTAATTGAAATCCAGAGAGGTTTCTAAGGGTGTGTGAAAAGCGCGTTATAGACGAAGCTTGTTTTCTTACACCCTTTCTAAGTTAGAAAGGGTGTTTTTTATAAAGAAATGCGAGGAAAGCAAAAATGGAGGGAATCGATATGAAACATTTAGTGACAGTCTCAACACTAGAAACAAATGAAATTCTAGAGATTTTAGACAGCGCTGAAAACTATCGAACGAATAAACAAGGATGGAAACCGGAAGAGAAAATGTTTGTTGCCAACTTATTTTTTGAAGCGAGCACGCGTACTCGATGTAGCTTTGAAATGGCAGAACAGCAGCTAGGATTAACAACAATTCCGTTTGAAGTAACAACTTCAAGCGTCCAAAAAGGAGAAACGCTTTATGACACGATTGAAACATTAGCTTCAATCGGCGTTCAGTCAGTTGTTATTCGCCACCCGCAAGATCGCTATTATGAAGCACTGCAGGAAAAAGTATCGATTCCCATCATTAATGCAGGAGACGGATGCGGTCAGCATCCAACTCAGTGTCTGCTTGATCTACTGACGATTCGCCAAGAGTTCGGCTCGTTTAAAGGATTAAAAGTCGCAATAGTCGGAGATTTGCGACATAGCCGCGTAGCGAGATCGAATGCTGAAATGCTGACAAAGCTAGGGGCGACCGTATATTTTGCGGGACCTGAAGAATGGAAAGATGAAGAGAACAGACACGGTACATATCTTGATATCGATGAAGCAATCGAAACGGTCGATGTTGTGATGCTGCTGCGTATTCAATTTGAAAGGCATGAAGAGAACGCTTCAGAGCTTGCAAAGAACTACCATAGCCGCTTCGGATTAACCGTTGAACGAGAGCGGAAAATGAAATCACATAGCATTATCCTTCATCCAGCTCCTGTAAACAGAGGAGTCGAAATTGCGGATGAGCTCGTTGAATGTGAACGCTCAAGAATTTTTAAACAAATGCAAAATGGCGTATACATTCGCATGGCAGTATTAGCAAGAGCGCTACAACCAATTGAAAGGGGACTTAATAATGACAACAATTATCAAAAATGCTACATGGTTAAATGAAGGGAAAATTGAAAAAGTCGAACTGAAAATTGAAAATGGTGTAATTGCTGAAATAGCTTCACACATCGACGTAGAGAATGAAGAAGTCATTGATGCAGGCGGGAACTTCTTATCACCGGGTTTAATCGATGTCCACGTTCACTTGCGCGAGCCAGGGGGAGAAAAGAAAGAAACGATTGAAACGGGTACTCTAGCAGCGGCAAAGGGCGGTTTTACAGCAATTGCTGCAATGCCAAACACGCGTCCAGTTCCGGATACTGTTGAACAAATGGAGTGGGTAAACAAGCGTATTGAAGAAACAGCACATGTTCGCGTATTACCATACGCATCGATTACCACTCGTCAATTAGGAAAAGAACTAACGGACTTTGAAGGCTTAAAAGAAGCGGGCGCATTTGCTTTTACAGATGATGGAGTAGGCGTTCAGTCAACAGGAATGATGCTGGAAGCGATGAAAAAAGCCGCTTTATTAAATAAAGCAATCGTTGCACACTGTGAAGATAATGATTTAATCAACAAAGGCTGCGTCCACGACGGAAAATTTGCAAAAGAACATGGACTAAACGGTATCCCTTCTATCTGCGAAGCCGTTCAAATTGCACGAGATGTACTGCTTGCTGAAGCAGCAAACTGTCACTACCATGTGTGTCACGTAAGTACAAAAGAATCCATTCGCGCCATTCGTGATGCGAAAAAAGCAGGCATTCGCGTAACCGCAGAAGTAACGCCACATCATCTGTTACTAAATGAAGAAGATATCCCGGGACTTGATTCGAATTTTAAAATGAATCCGCCGCTTCGAGGAAAAGATGATCAACAGGCATTAATTGAAGCTTTATTAGACGGAACGCTTGATTTTATCGCCACTGATCATGCACCGCACACAGCGGAAGAAAAAGCAGAAGGCATGGAGCTTGCGCCGTTTGGGATTGTGGGACTTGAAACAGCTTTCCCGCTTCTTTATACAAACTTGGTATTAAAAGAAGTAATGACGCTAGAGCAGCTAGTATCATATTTAACAAACAAGCCTGCTGACACGTTCAACCTTCCTTATGGCACCATCGAAGTAGGGAAACCAGCAGATTTAACTATCATTGATCTTGAAACAGAAAAAGCAATTAATCCAGAAGAATTTGTATCAAAAGGTAAAAATACGCCGTTTGCTAACTGGGTATGCAAAGGTTGGCCGGTAATGACATTAGTAGAAGGTAAACGAGTATGGGAGGATGTTAAAGCATGCAACGTCAACTAATTTTAGAAGATGGAACAGTATTTATCGGAAAAGGATTCGGCAGCGACAAAGAGATGACAGGAGAAGTTGTTTTCAACACGGGAATGACAGGATATCAAGAAATTCTATCTGATCCATCATACTGTGCACAAATTGTGACATTAACATATCCTTTAATCGGAAACTACGGTATTAACCGCGATGACTTTGAGTCGATTGAACCAGCTGTACATGGTTTGATTGTAAAAGAAATTTGTGATGCTCCTTCAAACTTCAGAAGCGAACTATCAGTAGATGAATTTTTAAAACAAAAAGATATTCCAGGGTTAGCTGGAATCGACACGAGAAAATTAACGCGAAAAATTCGTCAGCACGGTGCGCTTCGCGGACGCGTATGCAACATGGAAGTCAATGTAGAAGAAGTGGTAGCACAGCTTCAAAATCATGAACTTCCGACTGATTCCGTTAAAAAAGTATCAACAGTGAAGCCTTACCCAAGCCCAGGCAGAGGTAAAAAAGTGGTACTCGTTGACTTTGGAATGAAACACGGAATTTTACGCGAATTAACGGCTCGTCAATGCGACGTGATTGTGGTTCCTTATAACGTAACTGCGCAAGAAATTCTTCAATTAAATCCAGATGGCATCATGTTAAGCAACGGACCTGGAGACCCAAAAGACGTACCTGAAGCAATCGAGATGATTCAAGGGGTTTTAGGAAAGGTTCCTCTTTTCGGAATTTGTTTAGGACACCAGCTGTTTGCGCTAGCATGCGGAGCAGATACAGAAAAAATGAAATTTGGTCATCGTGGATCCAACCATCCTGTAAAGGATTTAAAAACCAATAAAGTAGCTCTTACATCTCAAAACCACGGCTATACAGTATGTGAGCCATCTCTTGCCAACACGCCATTAGAAGTGACGCACGTTGCGCTCAACGATGGAACGGTTGAAGGAGTAAAGCATAAAGAATATCCGGCATTTACGGTTCAATATCACCCTGAAGCATCACCGGGACCTGAAGATGCAAACGGATTGTTCAACGAATTTATGAATCTTATGAAAAACAATCAGAAAGTAGGTAATTGCTAATGCCAAAACGTCAAGATATTAACACAATTCTCGTAATCGGATCAGGACCAATCGTCATCGGACAGGCGGCAGAGTTTGACTATGCAGGAGCGCAAGCGTGTATTGCGTTAAAAGAAGAAGGATACAAAGTTATTCTTGTGAACTCCAATCCTGCAACAATCATGACAGACTCAGAAATGGCAGATAAAGTATATATTGAACCTCTAACGGTTGAATTTGTAAGCTCAATTATTCGTAAAGAACGCCCGGATGCACTGCTTCCAACGCTTGGCGGTCAAACGGGACTGAACCTAGCGGTAGAATTACACGAAACGGGCATTTTAGAAGAATTTAATGTAGAAATTCTCGGGACAAAATTATCGGCGATTGAACAAGCTGAAGACCGTGAGCAGTTCCGTTCACTAATGAATGAACTAAATCAGCCTGTCCCAGCAAGTGAAATCATTCATTCACTAGACGAAGCATATGCGTTTGTTGAACAAGTAAACTATCCGGTAATCGTGCGTCCTGCTTATACACTTGGCGGTACGGGAGGCGGAATTTGTAACAACGAGCAAGAGTTGATTGAAATTGTAACAAGTGGATTAAAACACAGTCCTGTAACACAATGCTTACTTGAGAAAAGCATTGCAGGCTTTAAAGAAATTGAATATGAAGTAATGCGCGATGCAAACGATAATGCGATCGTAGTATGTAATATGGAAAACTTTGATCCGGTCGGTATTCATACAGGAGATTCAATTGTTGTAGCACCAAGCCAAACGCTAAGCGACCGTGAGTATCAGCTGCTTAGAAATGCGTCACTAACAATTATCCGAGCGCTTAAAATCGAAGGCGGATGTAACGTTCAGCTAGCACTAGACCCAGAAAGCTTCCAGTATTACGTAATTGAAGTAAATCCTCGTGTAAGCCGCTCATCGGCTTTAGCATCAAAAGCAACAGGGTATCCAATTGCAAAATTAGCAGCAAAAATTGCGGTAGGCTTAACATTAGATGAAATGATGAACCCGGTAACTGGGAAGACATACGCATGTTTCGAACCGGCACTAGATTACATCGTATCTAAAATTCCACGCTGGCCGTTTGATAAATTTGAATCAGCTAACCGTAAACTAGGTACACAGATGAAAGCAACAGGTGAAGTAATGGCAATTGGCCGCACGTTCGAAGAGTCAATTTTAAAAGCCGTACGCTCACTTGAGTCAAACGTTCATCACTTAGAGCTGAAAGATGCGCATGAATTTGATGATGCCATTATTGAAAAACGTATTCGCAAGGCTGGCGATGAGCGATTATTCTACATCGCAGAAGCAATTCGCCGCGGCGTAACGATTCAGCAAATTCACGAGTGGAGCAAAATCGATCTTTTCTTCTTAGTAAAACTTGAAAAAGTGATTGCTTTTGAAAATGTGTTAAAAGAAGAGATTCATAACGTAGAAGTTTTACAGGAAGCAAAAGAAATGGGATTTGCAGACTGCACGATTGCTAAGCTATGGAATCAAACAGAGCGTGAAGTATATGACTTCCGCAAACAAAATGGCGTGATGCCAGTATACAAAACGGTAGATACATGTGCAGCAGAATTTGAATCTACAACACCATATTTCTACGGCACGTTTGAAGATGAAAATGAATCGATTGTTACAGATCGTAAAAGCGTTGTAGTGTTAGGGTCAGGTCCGATCCGCATCGGGCAAGGAATTGAGTTTGACTATGCAACGGTTCACTCGGTGTGGGCAATTAAAGAAGCTGGCTACGAAGCGATTATTGTCAATAACAATCCAGAAACAGTATCAACTGACTTCAGTATTTCAGATAAATTATACTTCGAGCCGCTGACGATTGAAGATGTGATGCATATCATCGATTTAGAAAAACCAGAAGGTGTGGTTGTACAGTTCGGTGGTCAAACAGCAATCAACTTAGCGGATGAGCTAGAAGCAAGAGGGGTCAAGATTTTAGGAACGTCGCTTGAAAGCTTAGATGCAGCGGAAGACCGTAAAAAATTCGAAGCGACGCTAGCACGTTTAGAAGTACCTCAGCCGCTTGGAAAGACGGTTACGTCCGTAGAAGAAGCAGTGGTTGTGGCAAAAGAAATTGGTTATCCGGTGCTTGTACGTCCTTCATATGTACTAGGCGGACGCGCAATGGAAATTGTGTATAAAGAAGAAGAACTGCTTCACTATATGAAACACGCGGTAAAAGTACACGCTGATCACCCTGTATTAATCGACCGCTACTTAACGGGAAAAGAAATTGAAGTCGATGCCATTTCAGACGGTGAAACAGTGGTTATTCCAGGGATTATGGAACATGTAGAGCGCGCGGGTGTACACTCAGGTGACTCCATTGCTGTATATCCACCGCAAACTCTGTCACAGGATGTAAAAGATACAATCATTGATTACACAACACGTATTGCAAAAGGCTTAAACATTATTGGACTGCTCAACATTCAGTTCGTCTTATCAAAAGGAGAAGTGTTTGTTCTTGAAGTAAATCCTCGTTCAAGCCGTACGGTGCCGTTCTTAAGTAAAATTACGCGTATTCCGATGGCGAATGTGGCAACAAAAGTTATTTTAGGAACAAGTTTGCGAGAGCTTGGCTATGAATCAGGCATGCACCCTGAAGAAGAAGGTGTCTACGTAAAAGTGCCGGTCTTCTCATTTGCAAAGCTGCGCCGCGTAGATATTACGCTTGGACCTGAAATGAAATCTACTGGAGAAGTAATGGGGCAAGATTCAACGTACGAAAAAGCATTATATAAAGGACTAATTGCGTCAGGTATGTCCATTAAGCCGTACGGTTCAGTACTTATGACAGTAGCGGATAAAGATAAAGAAGAGGCAACAGCGCTAGCGAAGCGTTTTGCTAACATTGGCTACCAGGTGATTGCAACAGAAGGAACAGCTTCAACGTTTACAAAAGAAGACATTCGCGTAAAAGTAGTAAATAAAATTCATCATGAAGATCACAATCTTTTAGATGTGATACGAAAAGGTGAAGCGCAGCTTGTCATCAACACGCTAACAAAAGGAAAACAGCCTGCGCGTGACGGATTTAAAATTCGCCGTGAAGCAGTTGAAAATGGTGTACCTTGCTTAACATCACTTGATACAGCAGAAGCGATTTTACGAGTGCTTGAAACGATCAGCTTCCATACAACGCCAATGAAAAAAGTTCGTCCAACTAAAGAGGTGACAACCGTATGATCAAACATGAAATGATGCAAGTCGTCAGTCAGCGACCGTTAACACACAATGTATATGAATTAACCCTTCAAGGCGAGCTTGTTCGTTTCATGAATGAGCCGGGGCAGTTTGTGCATATCCGCGTTAATAACGATTATTTGCCACTGCTTCGCAGACCAATCAGTATTGCAGAAATTGACCAAACCCACGAACAATTTACGATGATTTACCGTGCAGAAGGAGCGGGAACATCGCTTCTGGCTGAAAAACAAGCCGGACAGTCGATTGACGTGTTAGGTCCGCTTGGGCATGGTTTTCCATTAGAGGCGATAGAGTCAGGTCAAACGGCTTTATTAGTAGGGGGAGGCATTGGAGTGCCTCCGCTCTATGAGCTTTCAAAAAGACTTCGTGAAAAAGGCGTGCAAGTTATTCATGTCCTAGGCTTTCAATCAAAAGCAGACGTATTTTATGAACGAGAGTTTTTAGCTTTAGGAGAAACATATATTGCAACGGTAGATGGCTCTTACGGAACAAAAGGTTTTGTCACAACGGTGATTGATGAGCATCAGCTTTCATATGACGTTATGTTTTCATGCGGTCCAACTCCGATGTTAAAAGCACTAGAAAATAATTATACAAACAAGCCGCTTTATATTTCTTTAGAAGAAAGAATGGGCTGTGGAATCGGAGCTTGCTTTGCATGTGTATGCAAGCAAAGTGAAGATTCTACGGCGTATAAAAAAATCTGCAGCGACGGTCCCGTCTTTCAAGCAGGGGAGGTGCTTTTATGAGTATGCTAAAAACGACATTGCCAGGCTTAGATTTGAAAAATCCAATTATGCCAGCATCCGGCTGTTTTGGATTTGGGCGTGAGTATGCTCAATTTTATTCACTTGATGCACTTGGAGCCATTATGATCAAAGCGACTACTGCTGAAACTCGTTTTGGCAATCCAACTCCCCGCGTAGCGGAAACATCTGCAGGAATGTTAAATGCGATCGGATTGCAAAATCCAGGGTTAGAAAAAGTAATGAACGAAGAGCTTGTTTGGCTTCAGCAATATGATGTGCCGATTATCGCGAACGTAGCCGGTGCTTCAATTGAAGAATATGTGCACGTGGCAAAAGAAATTTCAACCGTATCAAATGTAAAAGCACTTGAATTGAATATTTCATGCCCTAACGTAAAAGAAGGCGGAATTGCGTTTGGCGTAGATCCTGTCATTGCTGCTCGTTTAACGAAAGCAGTAAAAGATGTTTCAAATGTTCCAGTTTATGTTAAACTATCACCAAACGTATCCAATATTGTAGACATGGCGATGGCTGTTGAAGAAGCTGGCGCGGATGGCTTAACGATGATCAATACGCTTCTCGGGATGCGTCTGGATTTGAAAACAGCTCAGCCGGTTTTAGCGAACGGCACAGGTGGACTGTCAGGCCCATCCATTAAACCGGTAGCGATTCGAATGGTATATGAAGTGAGCCAAAAAGTGAACATTCCGATTATCGGTATGGGCGGAGTAACGACTGCTGAAGATGCACTCGAGTTCCTATATGCAGGTGCAAGTGCAGTAGCGGTTGGTACAGCAAACTTTGTTGATCCGTATGTGTGTCCAACCATCATTGACGAACTGCCAAGGCTATTAACATCATTAGGATACGAGCATGTTTCAGAATGTATCGGAAGGAGCTGGAAAAAGCGTGAAGCAACCGTTAATCATTGCTCTTGACTTTTCATCAATTAACGATGTACAGCAGTTTTTAATGCCTTTTCAACAAGAGTCATTATTTGTGAAAGTAGGCATGGAACTGTTTTATAAAGAAGGGCTATCTATTATTTCTGCATTAAAAGAACAAAACCATCAAATCTTTTTAGACTTAAAGCTTCATGATATTCCCAATACGGTAAAGCAAGGGATGAAGTCTTTAGCTTCTCTTGAAGTAGATTTGGTTAACGTTCACGCTGCCGGCGGAACGAACATGATGCAAGCAGCCGTTGAAGGACTTGACTTAGGAACAGCTGCCGGCAAAAAGCGCCCGGATTGTATTGCGGTTACTCAGCTAACGAGTACGTCTGATGAAATGTTAAAAGAGCAGCAGCTTATTACGCACTCGATGCAAGAAGTGGTTACGCATTATGCAGCGCTTGCTAAAAAAAGCGGACTAGACGGCGTTGTATGTTCTACTCATGAAGTGCCTTCGATTCGAAAAGCAGCAGGAGAGGACTTCTTGACCGTAACGCCTGGTATTCGTATGGGCACAGATTCGGTAGATGACCAAGTCCGCGTAGCGACGCCTCAGCTAGCGAGAGAATATGGCTCAAGTGCCATTGTCGTTGGACGTTCTATTACTAAAGCAAAAGACCCGCTTAACGCATATTATGAGATGTTACAGCAGTGGAAAGGGGAGCGTATTACGCGATGACAAAACTACGAAAAGAAATTGCAAAACAATTAATTGATATTGAGGCAGTAAGCCTTCAACCGAACGATCCGTTTACGTGGGCCTCTGGAATTAAGTCGCCTATTTATTGTGACAACCGTCTAACGCTTAGCTACCCAAAAGTGCGAAAAGAAATTGCAAAAGGTCTGCAGCATTTAATTAAAACGTATTTTGCTAATGCAGAAGTGATTGCTGGTACAGCTACAGCTGGTATTCCTCATGCAGCATGGGTAAGTGAAGCGTTAGAGCTTCCAATGTGTTATGTGCGAAGCAAAGCAAAAGAACATGGCCAAGGAAATCAAATCGAAGGAAAAGTAACAAAAGGCCAAAAAGTTGTTGTGATTGAAGATTTGATTTCAACTGGCGGAAGTGTGTTTACCGCAGTCGATGCATTAAAAGCGCAGGGGTGTGAAGTACTGGGAGTTGTGTCTATCTTTACATATGAGCTGGAAAAAGCGCGTCAGCTGTTTAAAGAAAAAGAACTTCAGGTTTATTCGCTAACAGACTACTCTACGCTAGTAGAAGCGGCAAACGAAGCGGGATACATTGAAGAAGAAGCGATGGACAAGCTATTTAAATGGCGTGAAAATCCTTCAGACCCTTCATGGATGAACTAAACTAGATCTATATAATAAAACCCCCTTTCTATATAGGGACTGACCCCATGGAGTGAGACAAATAAAAAACACCTTTAAGTTAAAAAACGGGTATGTAGTACCTAACAATAACTTGGAGGTGTTTTTTCTATGGGGACAAGAGTAAGCTATCCAGTAGAAGTGAAATTAAAAGCAATTGAAATGCGATTGGCAGGAATCCCCGTCAAAGAAGTGATGGAAACGTTACAGATTCGCAATCGTACGCAGCTTAAAACATGGATGAGATGGCATAAAAATGGAGAAGCTTATCGTTTAGCACAGCCCGTTGGGCAAAGCTACACCCATCAAAAGGGGTCCCATTCTCAAGATGCTTTATCAACGTTAAAAGCTGAAAATCAATATTTAAAGCAACAGAATGACGTGTTAAAAAAGTACAAAGAATTGGAAAGGGAGTGGTACGAGAAGTTGTATTGAATGTAGTGGAAGAATTAAAAAAGCAGTTGCCGATCTCTCAAATCTGTCAGTGCCTAGGGGTTCCTCGATCTACTTATTATCGTTGGCAGAAAAATGAGCAACGAGAAGAAATGAAGAGAAAAAAACGAATCGAACGAAAAATTGGTGAACAGTGCCGCAACCATAAATTTCGATATGGATATCGAAAAATTACAGCGTTACTCAATCAAACCATGCGTATCAACCATAAAACCGTGCAGCGTGTTATGCAGAAATACAGTTGGCAATGCCGAGTAAAAAGAAAAAAACGGAAACAAACAGGACAACCTTATCAGGTTGTAGAAAACGTGTTAAACCGTAATTTCCGAGCAGAGCGCCCTCTTCAAAAGCTGGTTACGGATATTACCTACTTGCCTTTTGGACCCAAACAGTTGTATCTTTCAAGTGTTCAAGATTTATTTAATGGGGAAATTATTGCGTACTCCATTGGTGATTGCCAAAACGTAGAATTTGTTTTAGATACATTAAGTCAACTCCCTCCTTTGCCTGAAGGATGTACGTTGCATAGCGACCAAGGTTCGGTTTACACGTCCTATGCGTATCAACAAAAAGTCAAAGAAAGAGGCATTATCAGCTGGTGTCCCGTAAAGGGACACCAGCTGATAATGCCTCCATTGAATCGTTTCATTCCATCCTAAAGTCTGAAACGTTTTACCTCGACGAGTTATCATGTACTACGACTGCCATCGTAGAACAAACCGTCGAAAATTATATTACTTATTATAACCATATCCGTATTCAAACAAAACTAAACAACCAGTCACCGGTACAATACCGAAAACTGGCTGTTTAAAAGGTGTTTTGATCCCTGTCTCGAAATCAGGGGTCAGTCCCATAGAAAGGGGGTTTTATTATGACTGACGCAGTTTCAGTACAAGTTCTTCGCTAGGCGTTACGTATACTGTTTGCTGATTATCGTACGTCACAAAACCAGGTTTAGCACCGCTTGGTTTCTTGACGTGGCGAATTTTTGTATAGTCCACAGGTACTGAACTTGAATTTTTAGCTTTACTAAAGTAAGCAGCAAGGTGAGCCGCTTCTAAAATTGTTTCTTCTGAAGGCTCTTGGCTGCGGATAACAACGTGAGAACCCGGTATATCTTTTGTATGAAACCAAATGTCATCACGAGCAGCAAGGCGATTTGTTAAATACTCATTTTGCTTATTGTTTTTTCCAACTAAAATCGTCGTGCCGTCGCTTGAAACGTATTGTTCAAGTGTAGGCGTGGTGTTTTTTTGTTTTTTTGCTTGTTTTTGCTGACGGTTGCGCAAATATCCTTCTTCCACAAGCTCTTCACGAATCTCTGCAATGTCTTTGTGAGTAGCAGTATCCATTTGCTGAATAAGTGATTCAAAATACTGTACTTCTTCGTTTGCTTTTTCAATTTGTTCGATTACAATCGAAACGGAATTTTTCGCTTTTTGATACTTTGTGAAAAAGCTTTGAGCATTTTGAGACGGTGATTTTTGCGGATCTAATGAAATCGTAAGTGTACCGCTATTTTCATCATAATAATTAATAACATCCACTTTCGCATCTCCTTTTTTGACAAGGTGTAAATTTGCGGTAAGGAGTTCACCGGCTAGCTGATAATCAGATGCTTTTTCTGCATTTTGCAGCGTTTGCTCAAGTTTTTTTATTTTTTTCTCATTTTTCTTTTTTTCGGTAGAAATAAACTGTACTAAATCATGCGCTTGCTGCTTTACACGATCTCGCTCTGCTTTTCCGTAGTAATAGCGGTCAAGAAGCTCGCTGATGGTTGCATACGTTTTTTTCGTACCCTCTAAATGCGTTAATTCCAGTAAATAAAAGTAGTCTTTTTGATTAACGGTTGTCAGAGTCGGTGTAAACTGACCTTCTTTGATCAGCGTCATCGTTTCGACGAATGATTTTGGAAGGGTAGAACGATTCGCTAAGCCAGAGCGAAACACCACTTCATTTGCAATTAAAGGAGAAAGCCCCGAGAAGGTTTGCACTAGCTGAGTCGCTAACTTTCCGCTATTAAAATCAATTTTTTTAACCACGGTTTCCTCGTCGGCTTCAAATGGATGAAGCTTATCTTGGCTAGGAGGCAGTACGTAAGGTGCTCCGGGTAGAAGCGTACGGTGCCTGTTCAAGGCCATTGGAACGTGTTTAATGCTGTCGATAATCGTTTGTTTTTCTTTATCTACAAGCACAACATTACTATGTCTTCCCATGATTTCAATAATAAGCTGCTTGTACGTCACGTCGCCAATTTCATTTCGTCCTTTTGTTTCAATGACTAAAATGCGGTCTAATCCAAGCTGATACACTTGTTCAATAATGCTTCCTTCTAAATGTTTGCGAAGAAGCATACAAAACATAGGAGGCTCAGATGGATTTTCATAGGGCTCATTTGTAAAATGAACGCGTGAATAGTTAGGGTGAGCTGAGATTAAAAGTTTGCGGTTTTCACCTTTAGCGCGTACTTGTAAAATCAACTCGTTTGGAAACGGCTGATATATTTTTGAAATTCGTCCTGAAACCAAGGTCTCAGATAATTCTTGTAAAATGCCATATGTAAAAATACCATCAAATGACATAGTGCTCACATCCTTAAGTAATTGAAAATTGTCCTATAGAAAAGTATAGCATTTTTTAGGACGAGTCTGAATAAGCATACGATATAAGATTGTAACAATCTAATAGGTGCATTTACAAATAAAAGGGTGTGAAAAGATGCAATGAAATGGTATGAATTAGGTGAAAAAGCAATAGTAGAAGTAACAAAAACAGACAGACAGCATGGCCTTACACACAAAGAAGTAAAAGCACGTCAGCAGCAGCAAGGATTTAATGAATTGACTGAAGGTGAGAAAAAACCGGCCATTCTTGTGTTTCTAGAGCAGTTTAAAGATTTTATGGTACTGGTTTTACTAGCTGCCACGCTTATTTCAGGGCTTTTAGGCGAATACATCGATGCGGTTGCTATTATTGCCATTGTAGTAATTAATGGATTTCTAGGTTTTTTTCAAGAAAGAAAAGCCGAGAAGTCTCTTCATGCATTAAAAGAGCTTTCTGCTCCTCAAGTAGCAGCTATGCGTGAAGGGAAATGGGTTAAGTTACCATCTAAAGAGCTGGTAGTAGGAGACGTTGTAAAGTTTTCGAGCGGAGACCGTATCGGGGCTGACCTTCGAATTATGGAAGCCAAAAGTCTAGAAATTGAAGAATCAGCGCTTACGGGAGAGTCTTTGCCTGTTGCCAAGCAAATAAAAGCTTTGCCAGGAGATGAAGTGCCGCTTGGAGATCAGGACAATATGGCGTTTATGGGTACGCTTGTGACGCGAGGAAGCGGAACAGGTATCGTTGTAGGGATTGGAATGAAAACAGCGATGGGACAAATTGCTGATTTGCTTCAAAATGCTGAAGCCATGATTACTCCTCTTCAACGGAAGTTAGAGCAATTAGGTAAAATTTTAATCGTTGTAGCTCTTGCACTTACTGTATTAGTTGTTGGGATTGGTGTGCTGCAAGGGCATGATTTATACAGTATGTTCTTAGCGGGAGTTTCCTTAGCTGTTGCTGCCATACCCGAAGGTCTTCCTGCCATCGTAACCGTGGCGCTATCTCTGGGTGTACAGCGCATGATTAAGCAAAGATCCATTGTTCGCAAACTTCCTGCTGTTGAGACACTAGGATGCGCGTCAGTCATTTGCTCGGACAAAACGGGCACATTAACGCAAAATAAAATGACGGTTACTCACCTCTGGTCAGGAGGAATGACGTGGAGGGTATCAGGGACAGGGTATGAACCTACGGGCGTATTTTCGCGAGAGGAAAGAGAAGTTGATACACGGAGTGAAAAACCACTTCAGCAGCTTTTGGTGTTTGGTCTGCTTTGCAATCAAACGTCCATTTCGAGAAAAGATAAAGAATATGTCATCGACGGTGATCCTACTGAAGCGGCTTTGCTTGTTGCCGCGATGAAAGCAGGGCTGACAAAAGAAAATATTCAAAAGCAGTTTACGATTATTGAAGAGTTTCCATTTGATTCAACGCGTAAAATGATGAGTGTAGTCATTGAAGACGCATCTCATAAACGCTATGTGATAACAAAAGGTGCTCCGGATGTGCTGCTTGTAAACAGCAAAAATATTTTGTGGGAAAGCAGACAACAAACGCTGTCGGTAACAGTTCATAATGAAGTAAAAGGAGCGATTGATCAGTTAGCTAGCCAAGCGCTTCGAACAATTGCTATTGCTTATCGGCCGTTAGGAGACCATGAGAGCGTTCATACAGAGAACGAAGCGGAAAAAGACCTGACTTTCCTCGGGCTTCAAGGAATGATTGATCCGCCAAGACCAGAAGTCAATCAAGCGGTCAAAGAATGCCGAGACGCAGGAATTAAAACCGTTATGATTACAGGTGATCACGTCATTACAGCACAGGCGATTGCAAAACAGCTAGGCATTCTACCGAAAAACGGTCAAGTCTTGGAAGGAACGGATTTATCCAAAATGACGCAGGAAGAGCTAGAAGAAGTAGTGGATGATGTTTACGTATATGCCAGGGTATCACCTGAGCATAAGCTTAAAATTGTTAAGGCTCTTCAAGCAAAAGATCACATTGTAGCCATGACGGGCGACGGCGTAAATGATGCACCGGCTATTAAAGCAGCAGACATAGGCATCGCGATGGGCATCACGGGGACAGACGTAGCAAAAGAAGCGTCTTCACTCGTTTTGCTTGATGATAATTTTGCTACTATTAAATCAGCGATCAAAGAAGGACGAAACATCTATGAAAATATTCGAAAGTTTATCCGTTACTTGCTTGCATCAAATGTAGGAGAAATCTTAGTTATGCTCTTTGCGATGATTTTAGCACTTCCGCTACCGCTAGTACCCATTCAAATACTATGGGTAAACTTAGTAACAGACGGTTTGCCTGCGATGGCTCTTGGCTTAGACCAGCCAGAGGACAACGTGATGAAGCGCCATCCAAGGCATCCGCGTGAAGGTATCTTTGCAAGAGGATTAGGGTGGAAAGTAGTCAGCCGCGGATTTTTAATTGGAGCTGCTACACTTGCTGCATTCATGATTGTTTACGACAATGACCCAGATCGGCTGCAGTATGCACAGACGATTGCATTTGCCACACTTGTCATGGCACAGCTTATTCACGTATTTGACTGCCGGAGTGAAAAATCAATCTTTGATCGCAATCCATTTCAGAACTTATATCTTGTAGGAGCCGTTATTTCATCTATTATCCTTATGCTGGTGGCCATCTACTATCCGCCCCTGCAGCCTATTTTCCATACAATGGCTATTGCACCGCGGGAATGGCTCGTTATTCTAGGACTTGCAAGCCTTCCAACTTTTTTACTTGCCGGTTCACTTTTAACAAGAAAACCTTCATAAATTGTGCTATACTTTAATACAGGCTGTCCTAAATGAGAAAACTCATGAAGGCAGCCTTTACAGGTTGAATAAAGAAGAGAGATTTCTTTTTTTTGCTAACACTTTCTTTTATGATACTTTTTATGTAAGATGTACATAGTGGATGTGATGATAATGATAAAAAGTATGACGGGTTTTGGCCGCGGAAAAGCGGAAGTGGAAAATCGATCAGTAACAGTGGAAATGAAGTCTGTTAATCATCGTTTTTGTGAAATTGTTATTCGTATGCCAAGACAATTAATTGAAATTGAAGATAAAATAAAAAAAATCGTTCAAACATACATAAAACGTGGTAGAGTAGAAGTATTTGTTACTATTTCAGGTGAAGAAATGGCAAAAAAGAAACTGCAGACGGATTGGCAGCTGCTTGAGGAATACATGAATGCGTTGCAGCAAGTACAAGAAAAGCATGGGCTGTCACAATCTGTTCAAATTCAAGACATTTTACACATGCCTGAAGTGATGACAACTTATGAAGAAGAAGCTGATCAGACGAGTATTCATGGTGCAATCTTTGAAGCCGTTGACGCTGCTGTGCATCAGTTAGTGGATATGCGGAAACGAGAGGGATCACAGCTGTATCACGATTTGATGGGGTACTTACAGGATATTCAAGACATTCGCGAAAAAATTACACAGCTTGCTCCTGAAGTTGCTGAACAATATCGCGAGCGTATTAAAAGAAAGCTGAGCGATTATTTAGAAGGTACTTTCGATGAGCAGCGAGTGCTGACTGAAGTAGCTATTTTTGCTGAAAAAGCAGATATTAGCGAAGAACTTACGCGAATTCAAAGTCATGTTTCACAATTTATTCAAGCATTAAATACACCTGATTCAGTAGGACGCAAGCTGGATTTTCTTGTTCAAGAGCTGAATCGTGAAATGAATACAATCGGTGCGAAGGCAAATAATGGTACTATTGCTCAGTATGTTATTAGTATGAAAGCACAATTAGAACGCATAAAAGAGCAGGTTCAAAATATTGAATAGCCTTCGTGTAAGATAAAGATTATATTGTTATAGCAGGAGGCTTCTTATGAGCGGTAAATTAGTGAACGTTGGATTTGGAAATTTTATTTCTTCTAATCGTATAATCTCTGTCGTTCATCCTGAATCAGCTCCAATCAAACGCATTATTCAAGATGCAAAAGATCGAGGCTCTTTAATAGATGCAACGCAAGGACGTAAAACACGATCTGTTATTGTTATGGATAGCGATCATGTTATTTTAGCTCCTGTACAGCCAGAAACTGTGTCACAGCGACTTATAAACAAAGAAGAATTATTAGAAGGGTAGGTCACTTGAACCGATGATTGAAAGAGGTTTATTAATTGTTCTTTCCGGACCATCAGGTGTTGGAAAAGGAACGGTACGAAAAGCATTGTTTGAGCAAGAAGACATTAAATTGCAGTATTCTATCTCTGCAACAACAAGAAAGCCCCGCGAAGGTGAAGTAGACGGTGTTGACTATTTCTTCAAACCACGCGAAGAGTTTGAGCGCATGATTGAAAACAAGAAATTATTAGAGTGGGCTGAATACGTAGGTAACTACTACGGTACCCCGGTTGATTATGTAGAACAAACGTTATCTGAAGGCAAAGACGTATTTCTAGAAATTGAAGTGCAAGGTGCTCTTCAAGTGAAAGAAGCGTTTCCAGAAGGTTTGTTCATCTTCTTGGCACCGCCGAGTTTGTCAGAGCTTAAAAGTCGTATCGTAAACCGCGGTACTGAAACAGAAGATTTAATCAATAACCGTATGCGCGTGGCAAAAGAAGAAATTGAACTTATGGACGCCTACGATTATGTTGTAGAAAATGACAAAGTAGAAAATGCTTGTGCTCGCATCCGTGCTATCGTAACGGCTGAACACTGCCGTCGTGATCGTATTTCTGCGCGCTATAAAAGAATGCTGGAGGTAGAATAAACATGCTTTATCCATCAATTGATTCCCTAATGGAAAAATTAGATTCTAAGTACACGCTTGTGACAGTAGCTGCAAAACGTGCACGTCAATTACAGCTTCACAATGATACACCGATTGAAAAGCCGGTTTCTTATAAATTTGTAGGCTGTGCTTTAGAAGAAATTAATGCTGAACAATTAAGCTATAAGCAAGGTGTAGCAGAAGAAGATTCTAAACATCAGTAAGTGAAAAAATAACAACCTACTTTATAGGTTGTTATTTTTTTGATGCTTTTGTTTGTATTCAAGCAGGATAGTGAATGTCTCATTACAAAAATGGTATAATAATTAAATTGAAAAGCTTTAGATAGTTACCCGAGTAAACAAGCGGATGCTGGTTGAGCGGGATAAATAGATGGGGGCATAATGATGAAGGGAAAACGAATTTTATTATGTGTTAGCGGCGGGATCGCCGTATATAAAGCCGCAGCTTTAACAAGTAAATTAGTACAAGCGGGAGCGGAAGTTAAAGTAATGATGACTGCTTCGGCATGCGAGTTCGTAACGCCGCTTACGTTTCAAGCTCTGTCTCGAAACCCAGTTTATACAGATACGTTTGATGAAAAAGATCCATCTGTGATTGCACATATTGATTTAGCAGATTGGCCTGATTTAATTTTAGTAGCTCCTGCTACGGCAAATATGATAGGGAAAATAGCAAATGGTCTTGCAGATGATATGATTTCCACAACGCTGCTGGCTGCTACTGCACCTGTGTGGATTGCACCTGCAATGAATGTTCATATGTATGATCATCCAGCTGTTAAAAAAAATATGAGCACTCTTTCATCATTTGGTTACTCTTTTGTAGAACCTGGAGAAGGGTATTTGGCATGCGGTTATGTAGGAAAAGGCCGTCTTGAAGAGCCAGAAACAATTGTTTCACTAATCGGATCTTATTTCTCACAAGCATCAGATACACAAAAGATCCTTGAAGGTGTGAATGTATTGGTTACAGCAGGACCTACGGTAGAACGCATTGATCCCGTCCGATTTTTCACCAATCGTTCTACCGGGAAAATGGGCTATGCCCTTGCAGAACAAGCTGCTAAGTTAGGCGCATCGGTAACACTTGTAACGGGACCGACGAATTTAGAGTATCCAAAAGGAGTGCAGGTTGTTCAAATTGAAAGTGCGCAGCAGATGCTTGAAGCTGTTATGCAGCGCTATCATGAAGCAGATGTTGTTATCAAATCAGCCGCAGTGGCAGATTACCGGCCAAAGCATGTGTTTGATCAAAAGATGAAAAAGCAGCCTGGTGCAGCAGTATTAGAGCTAGAGAGAACAACAGATATTTTACGCACGCTTGGAGAGCAAAAAGAACACCAACTTTTAGTCGGCTTTGCAGCAGAAACAGAACAAGTGGATGAATATGCACAAAAGAAACTTTCATCTAAAAACTTGGATATGATTGTAGCCAATAACGTAACGACAGAGGGAGCAGGTTTTGGGACGGACACAAATATTGTAACGCTCTATAAGCGAAGCGGAGAGTCTAGGAAACTTCCCATTCTTTCAAAACACGATGTAGCTACCGAGGTGTTAAAAGAAGTGAAGGAAATGTTAGAAGGGCTGAAAAAATGAGTGTAGCTAGTGTAATTGTGGACGTGGCTGCTAAGCAAACAGATCGAGCTTTTGACTACGCTGTTCCTGACAAATGGAAAGGAATTATTGTTCCGGGTATGCGGGTTGTCGTTCCGTTTGGTCCTAGAAAAGTTCAAGGGTTTGTGGTGGCTCTTAAAGAAGAGGCCGAAGTTAAGCGTGTTAAACCAATCGCTGACCTGCTTGATTTAACGCCGGTTCTGACTCCCGAACTGTTAGAGATTGGGCACTGGCTAACCGAAAAAACGCTTTGTTTTATGATATCGGCTTTTCAAGTCATGCTGCCTGCGGCGATGAAAGCAAAATATGATAAAGAACTGTCACTCCTTTCAAAAGAGGCATACGAACAGCTTCATGAGCAAGTAAAGCCGTTTTTTCAGTCAAGATCCTCGCTGAAGTGGAGTGAAGTAGAAAAAACAGCCGCTGCTTCTGTTTTTTACCGGGATATTCAAAAAGGTTTAATTGAAGTCGTCTACGTCGTGAAAAACAAAGGAAACAAAAAAACGGCAAAAGGCGTAAAACTGAATCAAAGCCTTGAAGAAATTCAGCAGTTTATGAGCGAGTTAAATAAGCAGGCAGAAAAGCAAAAACAAGTGCTGTCTTTTATGCTCGAGCGAAGTGAAGAAGTAGCCATAAAAGAAATAGCCGAAGATTTGCAGATTACCTCCGCTCCTATAAAAACGCTGATTAATAAAGGACTCTTAGCGGAAACAGAAATTGAAATATACCGTGATCCTTATCAAGATCGATACTTTACACCATCAAAGCCATTTCAATTGACCGATGAACAAGCTGAGGCAATTACACCGATTCTGCGGGACATCGAAGAAAATCTTCACGATGTGTTTTTAATGTACGGAGTAACCGGAAGCGGAAAAACAGAAGTGTATCTTCAATCAATTGATCAAGTGCTGAAAAAAAGAAAAGAAGCGATTATGCTTGTTCCGGAGATTTCACTTACCCCTCAGATGGTCAAGCGGTTTAAAGAGCGGTTCGGCTCAAAAGTTGCTGTGCTTCATAGCGGCTTGTCTACTGGAGAGAAATACGATGAATGGCGAAAAATTCAGCGAAAAGAAGTATCCGTTGTAGTAGGGGCCCGCTCTGCTGTATTTGCTCCATTTGAAAATTTGGGCCTTCTTATTATCGATGAAGAACATGAGACGAGTTATAAACAAGAAGAAAACCCCCGTTATCATGCCAGAGATGTAGCTATTTACCGAGGGCAGCATCATCAGTGTCCAGTCATTTTAGGAAGTGCAACACCAACGCTTGAGTCCTTTGCAAGAGCGCAAAAAGGTGTGTATAAGCTGCTGACGTTAAAGCAAAGAATGAATAAGTCATCAATGCCGTCGGTGGATATCGTTGATATGAGAGAAGAGCTTCGCAGCGGCAATCGCTCTATGTTTTCAACTCTGCTGTTTGAAAAGATGAAAGACCGTTTGGAAAAAGGGGAGCAAATCGTTTTATTTTTAAATAAAAGAGGTCATTCTTCTTTTGTTATGTGCAGAGACTGCGGTTACGTTCCGACATGTGAGCACTGTGAAATTTCACTAACGTATCACCGCTATCAAAATAAATTAAAATGCCATTATTGCGGACATGAAGAACAAGTGCACACTGAGTGCCCAGAATGCCACAGCGAACATATCCGCTTTTTTGGATCTGGTACACAAAAAGTGGAAGAAGAATTAACAAAAGTGCTGCCTGAGGCTAGAGTCGTTCGAATGGATGTTGATACGACAAGCAGAAAAGGCGCGCATGAAAAGCTCCTGAACAAGTTTGCAAGTGGAGAAGCGCAAATTTTACTAGGGACCCAGATGATTGCGAAGGGACTGGACTTTCCAAACGTCACGCTTGTAGGCGTTCTAACAGCAGATACAATGCTGAATTTACCTGACTTTCGTGCATCTGAAAAAACGTTTCAGCTTTTAACACAAGTAAGCGGAAGAGCAGGACGCCACAAACTTCCAGGGGAAGTAGTGATTCAAACGTACACGCCTGAACACTACAGCATTCAACTTGCGAGCCAGCATGATTATGATGCGTTTTATAAGCAGGAGATGGAAATTCGTAAAATGCATAAATATCCGCCGTTCTTTTACTTGGCGCTTGTCACCGTATCTCATGAAAATATTGCAAAAGTGGTGTCTGTTACAGACAAAATTTCGCAGTATCTGCGTCAGAAACTTTCGCCGCAAACAACGATCTTAGGGCCAGTCGCATCTCCGATTGCTAAGATAAAAGATAGATATCGCTATCAATGCATGTTAAAATACAAGCTGGAACCAAGCCTGATTCCGCTGTTGAAATATATATTAGAACGTTATCAAGCGGAAATGCAGAAGGAGAATTTAACGATCACTATTGATTTGAATCCATACTCGATGATGTAACTAGTCGTCTTGATTGCGTTAAAGAAGAAGGTTTTTGGATATAAATAGAAAGAATAAAGGAGGTGCCTATTTGGCTAAGCTTAAGCTTGTTTACCATCCTAATGAAGTACTTGAACAAGAGTGTGAAGTCGTTAAAAACTTTGATAATAAATTAGCGAAATTACTAAACGGCATGTATGATTTAATGCTTGAAGCAGACGGTGTGGGTCTAGCTGCTCCTCAAGTAGGAGTTCTGCAGCAAGTGGCAGTGGTAGACGTGGATGACCGACACGGTAAAATTGAGTTAATTAATCCGGTAATTATTGAGCAACGAGGCGAACAAATCGGTCCAGAAGGCTGCCTAAGTTTTCCGGGCCTTTTTGGTGACGTGGCTCGAGCTGATTATGTGAAAGTACGTGCGCAAAATCGTAAAGGAAAACCTTATTTTATAGAAGCAAAAGGTTTTTTAGCACGAGCAATTCAACATGAAATTGATCATTTACACGGTGTATTGTTCACGGAAAAAGTAACAAAGTATTACGAAGAGGATGAACTAGAAGGGTAGGTTTTACACGATGAAAGTCGTATTTATGGGAACACCGGATTTTTCAGTGCCGGTTTTACAAACATTACTTAAAGATGGATATGAAGTGGTCGCAGTGGTTACACAGCCGGACCGACCAAAAGGACGCAAGCGCGTATTAACACCTCCTCCAGTAAAAGTTGAGGCGTTAAAGCATGAAATACCTGTACTGCAGCCAGAAAAGATTCGTTTAGAAGAAGAATATCAGAAAGTATTAGCGTATGAGCCTGACCTAATTGTAACAGCGGCTTTTGGTCAAATTTTACCAACCCCTATTTTAGAAGCGCCTAAATACGGCTGTATTAACGTGCATGCTTCTCTGTTACCTGAACTGCGCGGAGGCGCGCCGATTCATTATTCAATTCTACAAGGTAAGCCGAAAACTGGTGTTACAATTATGTATATGGTAGAAAAATTAGATGCAGGTGATATCTTAACACAGGTAGAAGTTCCGATTGAAGAACGTGATCACGTTGGCACGCTTCATGATAAACTCAGCGCTGCTGGTGCAAAACTGCTTTCAGAAACCATTCCTTCTCTTGTAAAAGGTGAAATTACGCCGGTTCAACAAAACGATGACGAAGCGACATTTGCTTCAAACATTAAGCGGGAACAAGAGAAAATTGATTGGGCTCGTACAGGAGAAGAAATTTATAATCATATCCGCGGACTTCACCCTTGGCCGGTTGCTTATACAACAGCAGACGGTCAGGTCATGAAAATTTGGTGGGGTGAGAAAGTATCTGCATCAGGCAAACCAGGTACCGTTTTATCACTTGAAGAGGATGGATTTATAGTAGCAACTGGAAATGAAACAGCTATTAAAGTGACGGAACTTCAGCCGGCTGGAAAAAAACGTATGGATGCAGCGCAGTATTTACGAGGTACATCCGTTGAAGTCGGAACAGTATTAGGGGATGTCAATGAGTAAGTACAACGTTCGAGACATAGCTTTAGATATTTTACTAGCTATTGAAAAAAATCAGGCATTCAGCAATCTATTGTTAAATAACAGTATACAAAAACGCGGCATTCAAGGAAAAGATGCAGGGTTGTTAACGGAAATTGTGTATGGAACGATTCAAAGACGTGATACGTTAGATTATGGGTTAGCGCCTTTCTTGAAAAATCCAAAAAAACTACAGCCTTGGGTGCGAGTGCTGCTTCGTTTATCTCTTTACCAAATGGTATATCTAGACCGAGTGCCTGACCGGGCAATCCTTCATGAAGCAGTAGAAATTGCTAAAAAACGCGGCCACAAAGGAATTGCCTCAATGGTAAACGGCGTTTTACGAAATATTCAGCGCAGTGGCACGCCTTCTTTAGAAGAAATACAAAATCCTGTGGAGCGGTTGGCGATTGAAACGAGTCATCCATTGTGGCTTGTAAAACGCTGGGTGGAACAATATGGATTGGACAAAACACGCGGAATCTGTTTAGCTAATTTAATGGCCCCTAAACAAACAATCCGAGTAAACAGTGCACGCTTTACGCAAAATGAAGTAAAAGAAGCGCTTGAAAAAGAAGGTATTGTTGTAGAACCAGGCCATTTTGTAGAAGAAGCGCTAGAAGTTCAAAAAGGAAATGCAGCTCATACACAAGCATTTCGTGAAGGAATGTTTACCGTTCAAGATGAAAGCTCTATGTTAGTGGCTCATGCGCTCGGTGCGGAGGCAGAAGAGCTAATTTTAGATAGCTGTGCTGCACCGGGAGGAAAATCAACTCATATTGCAGAGCAGCTTAAAAACAGTGGTAAAGTTATTTCCTTGGACATTCATGACCATAAAGTAAAGCTGATTGCCCAGCAGGCAGAGCGTCTGCATCTTACCAATATTGAGCCGACGGTTCAAGACAGCCGCAAAGCAGGCGAACAGTTTGATAAAGAAATGTTTGACCGCATCTTAGTAGATGCTCCGTGCTCAGGTTTTGGTGTAATGAGACGTAAACCTGATTTGAAATATACAAAAACTGAGCAAGATGTAAAGCAGCTGGCGCGTATTCAACAAGATATTTTAAATGCGGTTGCGCCTTTATTAAAAAAAGGTGGGACCCTTGTATATAGTACATGTACAATTGACCGGGATGAAAATGGGGATGTTGTAGCAGCATTTTTAGCAGATCATGCTGATTTTCAAAAAGATGAAACACTTGCTGCACGCATGCCGCAAAAGCTTAAAAAAAACGTAAAACATGGTGAAATTCAATTGCTGCCAGATGCACAAAGCGATGGATTTTATATTGCATGTTTACAGAAGAAGGTGTAAAAATGGAAGAAGTAGCTAAAAGAAAAGCAAAAGCAGAAGAAAAAGCGCAAAAACCATCTATTTATTCATTAGAAATGCACGACCTAGAAAATTGGTTAGTGGAACACGGGGATAAGAAGTTCCGTGCTAAACAAATTTTTGACTGGTTATATGTTAAACGCGTAACGGACTTTGACGATATGTCAAACTTATCTAAAGGATTACGTGAACAGTTAAAAGACAAATTTGCATTAACGACATTAAAAACAGTTGTTCAGCAAACGTCTGGGGACGGCACGATGAAGTTTTTATTCGAACTCCATGACGGTTATACAATTGAAACGGTGCTTATGCGTCATGAATACGGAAATTCTGTCTGTGTCACAACTCAAGTTGGCTGTCGCATCGGCTGTACATTCTGTGCGTCTACTCTTGGAGGTTTAAAGCGTAACTTAGAAGCTGGAGAAATCGTAGCACAAGTAGTAAAAGTACAAAAAGCGCTAGATGAACAAGGAGAACGCGTGAGCTCTGTCGTAATTATGGGTATTGGGGAGCCATTTGATAACTATGATGAAATGATGCGCTTCTTAAAAACAATTAATAGTGATGATGGATTAAATATTGGTGCACGTCATATCACAGTATCGACAAGTGGGATCATTCCGAAAATCTATAAGTTTGCTGATGAAAAAATGCAAATCAATTTTGCGATTTCACTTCACGCTCCAAACAATGACATCCGCTCACGCTTAATGCCGATTAACCGTGCGTACAAACTTCCTGATTTGATGGAAGCCATTAAATATTATACGGATAAAACGGGAAGACGTATTAGCTTTGAGTATGGTCTATTCGGAGGCGTAAACGATCAAGTAGAGCATGCTGAGGAATTAGCGGATTTGATTAAAGACGTTAAATGTCACGTGAACTTGATTCCGGTAAACTATGTGCCTGAGCGTGATTATGTTCGTACACCGCGTGAACAGATTTTTGCATTTGAACGTACGCTTAAAAAGCGTGGCGTTAACGTGACTATCCGACGTGAGCAAGGTCATGACATCGATGCAGCTTGTGGCCAATTACGTGCGAAGGAGCGTAAAGAAGAGACGAGGTGATTGTATGGCAACTGTCTTCATGACAGACCGAGGGAGAGTTAGACAACACAATGAAGATAACGGAGGGGTATTTTTGAACCAATACAATCAGCTGCTTGCAATTGTGGCTGATGGTATGGGAGGTCATCGAGCTGGCGACGTCGCCAGTGAGATGGCGGTTCAAAAATTGCAAACAGCGTGGGAAGAAGCGGACAAAGTAACGTCTCCTGATGAGGCGACGCAGTGGATTCGTACGCATGTTTCGCAAATTAATCAAGATATTTATCAGTATGCTCAGGAGCATGAAGAGTGTAAAGGGATGGGTACAACAGTTGTACTTGCTTTATGCGCTGATACGTTTTGTGCGATTGGTAATATAGGAGACAGCAGATGCTATATTTCAAATGAATATGGATTTCAACAAGTAACAGAAGATCATTCTCTTGTAAATGAACTCGTAAAAAATGGTCAAATCACAAAAGAAGATGCCGAGCATCATCCACGAAAAAATATCTTATTGCGAGCACTAGGTACCGAAGAAAATGTTAGTTTAGATGTAAAAACAATTGAAGTGGAAAAAGAAGATCGATTATTATTATGTTCAGATGGACTGACAAATAAGGTAACGGAACAAAAGCTGAGCGAAACGTTATCAACAAGTTCATCACTTCACGAAAAGGGTACGAGCCTGATTCAATTAGCAAATGAGCTTGGTGGAGAAGACAATATTACACTTGCAATTGTGGACTTTACATCTGAAAGTGGGTGAGAGTGTTGCTAATAGGTAGACGGCTAAACGACCGTTATAAGGTATTGCAAGTAATTGGTGGAGGCGGAATGGCAAACGTCTATTTAGGTCGCGACATGATTTTGGATCGTGATGTGGCAATTAAAGTGCTTCGTTTAGACTTTGCAAGTGACGATGCGTTTATAAAGCGTTTCCATCGAGAAGCACAATCTGCTACGAGTATTGCTCATCCTAATATTGTCAGCATTTATGATGTTGGAGAAGAAGAAGATATTTACTATATCATCATGGAATATGTACCGGGTATGACATTAAAGCAATACATTCTGCAAGAATCACCACTATCTCTTGATAAAGCCATACATATTATGACGCAGATTACATCAGCTATTGCCCATGCTCATCAGTACGGAATTATTCACCGGGATATCAAGCCTCAAAATATTTTAATTGATCATGATGATACCATTAAAGTTACTGACTTCGGCATTGCCGTAGCACTAAGTTCTACAACCATTACGCACACTAATTCTGTTTTGGGCTCTGTTCATTATTTATCTCCTGAACAGGCAAGGGGAGGGCTTGCGAATAAGCGTTCTGATATTTATTCGCTTGGCATCGTCCTATTTGAATTGCTAACGGGTCGAGTCCCTTTTTCTGGGGAATCGGCTGTGTCAATTGCATTAAAACATTTACAGACAGAAACACCTTCTCCAAAAAGATGGAATCCATCTATCCCTCAAAGCGTGGAGAATGTTGTATTAAAAGCAACAACTAAAGATCCATTTTACCGATACAGTTCCGTCGAAGAACTCGAAGCGGATTTACAGTCTGCTGTTCATCCAAATCGTTATAATGAACAAAGGTTTACGGTGCCTGATGATGAAGAAGTGACAAAAGCCATCCCAGTTATTAAGGAGGATTTTGTTGAATCCGAAGAAACGCACGTACCTGTGAGAAAACCGCCTCACTTAGAGCGCGAAGAACAAGAGGAAGAAGAGTTAAAGCCGAAGAAAAAAAAGAAGAAAAAGAAAAAAGGCAAAAGCAAGCTGATTGTAACGCTTGTTTTAATTTTTTTGCTGCTGGCAGCTGCTAGCGTAGCCGCCGTTACATTTATTCCGGCTCTATTACTTCCAAAAGACGTAAAGGTTCCTGATTTACATAATCAAGATTATGAATCAGCAGTAACCGATTTAGTTTCTTTAGGCTTTAAAGTAAAGAATCCTAAAGATATATCTGATAATAAGGTGGAAGAAGGCGACGTGGTTAAAACGATGCCAGAAGCGGGAGACGTTATTAAAGAAGGATCTAATGTCATTATTTATCGAAGTACAGGAAAGAAAAAAGAAGCATTTAACCGGTACATTGGAAGAAGCTTTACGGAAGTAAAAAGTCTGTTAGAAAAGCAGAATTATAAAGATATCCAATCCATCGAAGTTGAAAGCACAGAACCAAAAGGCAATATTACAGATCAGACGCCTAAAGAAACCGAACAAGTGGTGCCGGAAGATACAACGGTTACGCTATGGGTAAGTAAGGGTCCGCCGAAGATTACATTAAAGGATTTCTCGGGCTGGACGGAAAAAAGCGTAAAAGATTATGCGTCAGATGAAGATATTGAAGTGGACGTAAAAACAGCGTATTCCGACACTGTTGAAAAAGGTCTTGTGATGTCTCAAAAGCCTGCAGCGGAGCAGAGTATCGAGCAAGGTGATAAGCTCACCATTACGGTCTCAATGGGCAAGGAGCCAAAAGCTCCTCAAACGGTGTCAGTGGATGTGACTATTCCGTATAAAGAAGAGACTGAAACGGAAGCAAGCACGGAACAAGGCGACGCAACGGAAACAGGCGATGCCACCGGAACAGAAGAGGAAAAGCCAAAGCCAAAGCCAAAGCCACAAAAAGTACAAATTTATATCGAAGATGCAGATAACGATATGTCCGTTCCTGCTAAAGAACTAACGATTACTGAAACAACAAAAGAATCGTTCGATGTTTTAGTTGATGAAAATGAAAAAGCGTCTTATAAAATTGTCCGAGACGGGGAAGTTATTGAAGAAAAAGACGTTGAATATCCAGAGTGATAGGAGTGAGGTTATGCCAGAAGGAAGAATTATTAAATCCCTTAGCGGATTTTATTATGTTCTTCATGACGGACAAGTAACGCAATGTCGAGGACGAGGTGTTTTTCGTAAAAAGAAGGTAACGCCTTTAGTCGGTGACAATGTAGTATTTCAGGCGGAAAATAAGCTTGAAGGATATATACTTGAAATTAAAGAACGTAAAAATGAATTAGTTCGTCCCCCTATTTCAAATGTTGATCAGGCGCTGCTTGTTTTTTCAGCGATTGAACCTGATTTTAGCACAATGCTTCTTGACCGATTTTTAGTGTTAGTGGAGTCTAATCATATTGAACCTATTATTTGTATTTCAAAAGTAGATCTTTTATCACAGCAGCAAAAGCAAGAAATCGAGCAATATGCTGAAGAATATCGTAAAATAGGATATGAGGTCATTTTAACGTCGACAGTCACAGAAAAAGGCATGGAACAAATTCAGCCGTTATTTGAAGATCGCGTAACGGTTATTGCCGGACAGTCAGGTGTAGGTAAATCTTCACTGTTAAATACGCTTAAACCAGAGCTTGAGTTAAAGACAAATGATATTTCAATGTCACTTGGAAGAGGAAAGCATACAACACGTCATGTAGAACTGATTTCGTTTGGTGAAGGGTTAGTAGCCGATACGCCCGGCTTTAGCTCACTGGAATTTTTAACATTAGAAGTAGAAGAGTTAGCCGATTGTTTTCCTGAAATGTCGCGTTTGAGTGAACAGTGTAAATTTCGAGGTTGCTTGCATGTGAAAGAACCAAAATGTGCGGTGAAAGAAGCATACGAGCAAAAAGAAATTCCGAGTTATCGCTACGAACATTACTTGCAATTTATTGAGGAAATTAAGCAAAGAAAGCCGAGGTATTAAAAATGACAAAAATCGCACCTTCCATTTTATCTGCCAATTTTTCAAAGCTTGCTGAAGAAATTCGTGAAGTTGAAGCAGGTGGAGCAGACTACATCCATATAGACGTTATGGATGGCCATTTTGTTCCTAATATTACAATTGGACCGCTTATCGTTGAGGCTGTACGCCCTGTCACAACACTGCCATTAGATGTGCATTTAATGATTGAAAACCCAGATCAATACGTTCCAATGTTTGCAAAGGCAGGTGCTGATATTTTAACGGTACATGCTGAAGCGTGTACTCATTTGCACCGCACCATTCAATTAATCAAAGAGCACGGCATGAAAGCAGGCGTTGCTTTAAATCCTGCAACGCCAATTGACGTGGTGAAGCATATCTTAGAAGATATCGATCTTATTTTATTAATGACGGTGAACCCAGGCTTTGGAGGGCAAAACTTCATTCCAAATGTACTGCCGAAAATTGAGCAAATCTCTCAGCTTATTGAAATTCGTCACCTTTCTATTGAAGTAGAGGTTGATGGAGGAATTAACGAAGAAACAGCAAGAAAATGTGTGGAAGCAGGAGCAAATGTCTTAGTGGCTGGCTCAGCTATTTATAATCAAGAAGACAGAGCTGGCGCAATTAGTCAAATTCGCACAACTGTTCAAGCGTAAGTAATAAAAGCTGCTGTGTACAACGAGTAGAACTTGTACACAGCAGCTTTTTCTTTTAGGATAAAGAAAACATATTTATTTCGTTCATTTTTTAATAGAAAAGGAGCATATACATAATGAAAATTCATATTCTAGCAGGGGGACCGGATGAACATATGCCGCCCTTTCACCAATCAAATGATGTAAAGTGGGTAGGAGTAGACCGCGGCGTATTCCTTCTTCTTCAACAAGACATTTTGCCCGTAAAAGCATTCGGAGATTTTGATTCCATTACAAATGCGCAGCTTAAGCTAGTGAGAGAAGCATTACAAGATGTTGAACTGTATCCTGCGGAAAAAGATGCGACGGATTTGGAACTTGCTTTTGAGTGGGCAATAGAGCAAAAACCGGACAGTATTTGTATATTTGGAGCAACAGGTGGAAGGCTTGACCACATGTTTGGAAGCATTCAGCTCCTGTACAAAGGGTTAAAAAAGAAAGCGAGTGTCCAAATGATTGACAATCAAAATATCATTCAATTGTTTGAACCAGGCACTTATCATGTAGATCGTTTAAAGGAGTTTCACTATATTTCATTCGTTCCTTTTGCAGGCAGTGTAAAAGAGCTTACGCTAGAAGGTTTCAAATATCCGCTCAATAAGCATGAAGTAGAACTCGGCTCAACTTTATGTATTAGCAATGAACTTATTCAACAAAGAGGTACTTTTTCATTTACAAAAGGCATATTAATGATGGTAAGAAGCAATGATAAACGTTGCTTGTGATGAAGTATGGAAAATGAGAGCAGGACATAGGGCTTTCTTTAAAAGGAGATAAAGTGTGGAGACGGTTAGGAGGGACAGTATGAAATTCTATACAATCAAACTTCCAAAGTTTTTAGGTGGCATCGTAAAGGTCATGCTTAATTCGTTCAAAAAAGATTAACAACGCCGGAATAATAAAAGAAGCACCATAAAATATGGTGCTTTTTCATTATAAAGATTAAACGCGTTGAACTTTACCAGACTTAAGGGCTCTAGCTGAAACGTACACACGTTTTGGTTTACCGTTCACTAAGATACGTACTTTTTGAACGTTAGCACCCCATTTACGCTTAGTAGCGTTCATTGCGTGAGAACGTGCGTTACCTGAACGAGCTTTTCTACCAGTTACTACACATTTGCGTGCCATGATTTTCCCTCCTAACACCAAAAAAACTACTCAATTCTGTTTTGAGAAATACTATATTAATTTATCACAGCCTTACAGAGAATGCAATAGTTCTGGAGAAAAGCTTTCAAGAAATTTTCCTTGACATATAAAATGAATCTATGTTCAATAATATAGAGAGTAGAAATAGGTATAACTTGGGCTATTACTTATTTTAAGACAAGTTGATACCTAATACTGTCATCTTTAAAAGGGACAAGCTGGACGCCTCTTTTAAAACGAGATTGATTATAGTAGAATATTTATAACCTATGAAAGTAGAAAGGGGAACGAGTATGTCCATCGAAATGAAAACGAAGTATGGTCAAATTGATATTTCTACAGATGTAATTGCAACAATTGCTGGAGGAGCAGCTGTTGATTGTTACGGGATTGTCGGAATGGCTTCAAAAAATCAGCTTAAAGATGGTCTTACAGAAATTCTTCGCAAAGAAAACTTTACACGAGGTATTGTAGTAAGACAAGAAGAGGATGACGTACATATCGACATGTACATTATCGTAAGCTATGGAACAAAAATTTCTGAAATTGCTCATAATGTGCAAACAAAAGTAAAATACACGCTGGAACAAACGGTTGGTTTAACGGTTGATTCAGTAAATATTTATGTGCAGGGTGTTCGTGTAACGAACGTTTAATTAAGGAGGAAGATTCGTGTCAATGACAACGTTGGACGGAAAGCGGTTTAGAGAAATGGTGCTTCAAGGAGCCCAGCATCTATCTAACAATGCAGATTATGTAGATGCACTGAACGTTTTTCCTGTACCAGATGGCGATACTGGAACAAATATGAACTTATCGATTACGTCTGGTGCTAAAGAAGTAAAAAATAAACTATCTGATCACATCGGCCAAGTGAGTCAAGCTTTATCTAAGGGCTTATTGATGGGGGCGCGCGGTAATTCAGGAGTTATTTTATCTCAATTATTCCGCGGTTTTGCGAAATCGGTTGAGCAAAAGTCAGCGATTACAACAGTAGAGTTTGCTGAAGCTCTTGAGCTTGGTGTAGAAACTGCTTATAAAGCTGTTATGAAACCAATCGAAGGAACCATTTTAACAGTAGCTAAGGATACTGCTAAAAAAGCAGCGGCTGTTGCTAAAAAGCAATCTGATATGATTCTGTTCATGGAAGAAGTACTTAAGGAAGCTAATGCTTCGTTAAATCGCACGCCAGATCTTTTACCCGTGTTAAAAGAAGTAGGCGTAGTGGACAGCGGAGGTCAAGGGCTTGTTTTAATTTATGAAGGCTTTTTAGCTGAATTAAAAGGTGAAAAACTTCCGGGTGTACCCATGTCAGCTCCTTCGATGAATGAACTCGTAAATGCTGAGCATCATAAGCATGCGCAAAGCCATATGAATACAGAAGATATTGAATTTGGCTATTGTACAGAATTTATGGTAAGGCTGGAAGAGGATAAGCCTGCAGCTAAAACATTTTCTGAAGACACGTTTCGTCAAGACTTAAGTAAATGGGGCGACTCATTGCTTGTAGTATCTGATGATGAAATCGTGAAAGTTCATATTCACGCCGAGCATCCTGGAGAAGTGTTAAACTACGGGCAGCAGTACGGAAGTTTAATTAAAATGAAGATTGAAAACATGAGAGAACAGCATAGCAGCATTGTTTCAGATGAAGAAAAGCCCGCAGTGAAAAAGGCTGAAAAACAGCCGTTTGGCATTGTTACTGTGTCAATGGGAAAAGGAATTGCTGAATTGTTCAAGAGCCTTGGGGCAACGGTTGTCATTGAAGGCGGACAAACAATGAATCCAAGTACGGAGGATATTGTCAAGGCGATTGAAGAAACAAATGCTGAACAGGTACTGATTTTACCTAATAACGGAAATATTGTGATGGCTGCTAACCAAGCGGCTGCTGTTGCCGGCAGTCACGTTTCGGTTGTCCCGTCTAAAACGGTTCCTCAAGGAATGACAGCGCTGCTATCATTTAATCCTCAGCAAAGCTTAAAAGAAAACGAGGAAGTAATGACAGAAGCTCTACAGCACGTGAAAACAGGACAAGTAACGTATGCAGTTCGCGATACAAATATTGATGGTCTTGAATTAGCCAAAGGCGATTTTATGGGTATTGCCGAAAAGAAAATCGTTGTAAAAGATTCAGAGAAATTAGAAGCAGCAAAAAAGCTATTGACTTATATGATTGATGACGAAGCGGAAATCCTTACGATTCTTCAAGGAGAGGATGTCTCAGACGATGAAGCTGAAGCGCTAACATCGTTTGTAGAAGAAACGTTTGAAGAAGTTGAGGTAGAGCTTCATAAAGGAGATCAACCTTTATATTCTTACATTTTTGCAATTGAATAACCAAAAAGGAAGCATCCCTCTCGAGGGGTGCTTCCTTTTTTATGTTTTTTAAGTTAGATACGAACTATTTTATTTATAAATGTTGTAATCGTTCGTTATATTAGGTATATTAGTTGAAAAGAACCCGTTTGTATGGTAGTTTTGAAAACTGATTGAGTCAAATGTGAAAGAAAACAGCATGAGAGGAGAGACAACAGTGGATATTTTAAAAGGAACAGGTTTATTATTGTTAGTTTTATTTTTATTTTGGTTGTTTAGCAACAAGGCACCTTATGGCATGAAAGCAATGGGGGCTCTGGCAAGCGGAGCGGTAGCTGCGTTTCTCGTAGAGGCCTTTCAGTCATATGTAGGAGGAGATTTACTAGGTATTTCATTCTTAGGTGAAGTTGGAAAGGCTGCAGGAGGAATGGGAGGAGTTGCGGCGGCAGCACTAGTTGCTTTGGCTTTAGGAGTATCTCCTGTATATGCTCTTATGATGGGGGTGGTATGTTCAGGGCTAGGCTTGCTCCCTGGATTTTTTGCGGGATACCTCATGGCATTTGTCGTGAAATTTATTGAGAAAAAGGCACCTGCTGGTCTCGACTTATTAGGGAATATTTTAATTGCGGCACCTTTAACAAGATTAATTGGTAATGCATTCTCACCTATTGTAGATGCGACGCTTTTAAATATTGGAGGAATTATCAAAGATACAACAAGTGCTAGCCCTATTTTGATGGGAATTATTTTAGGGGGAGTTATTACAGTAGTAGCAACGGCTCCGCTTAGCTCAATGGCTTTAACGGCTATGCTAGGGTTAACGGGATTGCCTATGGCGATTGGAGCTCTTGCTGTGTTTGGTTCTTCTTTCATGAACTATGTGCTGTTTGATCGATTAAAAATTGGGGATCGTCGTACAACCATTTCAGTTGCAGTTGAACCTTTAACACAAGCGAATATTATTTCAGCAAATCCGATTCCTATCTACATTACAAACTTTGTTGGAGGTGCACTAGCCGGTGTGGTTGTGGCTCTGTTCGGATTGGTAAATGATGCTGCAGGCACGGCAACACCAATCGCAGGACTTGCAGTGATGTTTGGGTTTAATGACCCTATGAAAGTCACAATTTGTGCAGTGCTTTGCGCACTAGCGGGAGCATTAGCTGGGTTTATAGGTTCAGTTGTTTTTAAAAACTTTAAAATTAAAACAGTAGACGATGTAGCTTCCGAGCAAGAAGCAGCTTAAGTAATTCATCTTTTCCTGCATAATATAGCAAAAAAAGCGGTGTGCTTATCTTATTTTTATGGATAAATACACCGCTTTTTTTGTGCGGGAGTCTCTAATAAAAATGAGAATTTTTAAATTTTTTAAGAGCGTGAAACAAAGCTTCCAAAAAGTCAAAAGCTCAAGTAACATATAAGTAATAACAATGTCTAAATAGCAGGGGGAAAATCCTTATGAAATATAAATCTGTCTTTGATATTATTGGTCCGGTAATGATTGGACCATCTAGCTCACATACAGCTGGTGCAGCGCGTATTGGACGCGTTGCACGGACGCTTTTTGGCAAGCAGCCCACAAAAGTTGTGGTTTCACTGTACGGTTCTTTTGCTCAAACATATAAAGGGCACGGAACAGACGTAGCGTTGATTGGCGGTATTCTAGATTTTGATACATTCGATCAGCGTATTCCGCAATCTTTGGACTTAGCTAAAAAAGAAGGAATTGACGTCACATTTGTTGAGGAAGCGGCAATCACAGATCATCCTAATACTGCTCGCATTAAAATGAGCGACGGATTAAAGGAAATTGAAGTTGTTGGAATTTCAATTGGCGGAGGAAAAATTCAAATTACGGAGCTGAACGGATTTGAATTAAATTTATCAGGCATGAATCCAGCTATTCTCGTTGTGCATAATGATCGATTTGGTGCCATTGCGACCGTTACAAATATTTTGATGAAACATTCAATTAATATCGGACATATGGAAGTATCTCGCAAAGAGCGCGGAGAAGTAGCGCTCATGGCAATTGAAATGGATACAAATATTGAAGATGATGTAATTGAAGAGTTAAAAACATTGCCTCACATTATTCAAGTAACAAGAATGGTTGAGTAGGATAGAGCGAATAGGAACGGCTTGAGAGAATAACTCGAGCCGAGTGGTTATAGATGATTCTAAAGTGAAAATAAGACAGAATAATAGCGGAGGTTACTATGTTTCGAAACGTAGCAGAACTAGTAGAATTAGCAGAAAGTCAAAATGTGAAAATTGCAGAGATTATGATTCAACAGGAAATAGATATCACGGGAGTTACTCGTGAAGAAATCATGGAAAAAATGGACCGGAACTTAACGGTTATGGAAGAAGCGGTTGAACGCGGTTTAAAAGGGGTACAGTCTGTTACAGGTTTAACAGGCGGAGATGCAGTGCTGCTTCAAAACTATATTCAAAGTGGAAAATCTTTATCTGGAAATTTAATTTTAGATGCAGTCAGCAAAGCTGTAGCGACAAACGAAGTAAATGCGGCAATGGGGACAATCTGTGCAACGCCTACTGCTGGATCTGCGGGGGTAGTACCAGGAACGCTGTTTGCAGTGCAACATAAGCTAAACCCAACTCGTAAAGAAATGATTGAATTTTTATTTACATCAGGTGCTTTTGGATTTGTTGTAGCCAATAATGCGTCTATTTCAGGAGCAGCAGGCGGATGTCAAGCAGAAGTTGGTTCAGCTTCAGGTATGGCAGCTGCAGCGATTGTTGAAATGGCAGGAGGTACACCGAGTCAGGCAGCTGAAGCAATGGCAATTACTCTCAAAAATATGCTAGGATTAGTATGTGACCCAGTAGCGGGGCTAGTAGAAGTTCCATGTGTGAAACGAAACGCAATGGGAGCGGCGAATGCAATGATTGCAGCAGATATGGCCTTAGCAGGCATTACAAGTCGTATTCCATGTGATGAAGTCATTGATGCTATGTATAAAATTGGTCAAACAATGCCGGTTGCATTACGAGAAACTGCACAAGGAGGCTTAGCGGCAACACCAACAGGTCGCGAGCTTGAAGCGAAGATCTTTGGTATTGCATTAAATAAAAGTGAATGAACTAACAACTATTTCAATTAAAACCATTAAAGGTATTGGAGATGAAACAGCACAAGCATTAGAGGATATGCATATTCACAGTGTGCATGACTTGTTAGAACACTTCCCATACCGCTATGAAGATTATGAGTTAAAAGATTTGGCTGAAGCAAAGCACGACGAAAAGGTCACCGTAGAAGGAAAGGTTCACAGCGTTCCCTCGCTTACGTATTACGGAAAAAAACGTTCGCGCCTTACATTTCGGCTGCTAGTAAACCGCTATTTGATTACGGTTACTTGTTTTAATCGCCCTTACTATAAATCAAAGTTAGAAATCGATCAAACTGTTACGGTTACGGGGAAATGGGATCAGCATCGGCAAACGATTAACTTGCAGGAGCTTCAATTTTCTCCGTTTGTTAAAAATCAAACGATTGAGCCTGTTTACTCGGTTAAAGGCAGCTTAACGGTCAAAGGAATGCGGAAGTTCGTCTCTCTTGCGTTGAAGAATTATGGCAGCAGCATTCAGGATATGCTCCCGGCCTCTATTCGTTCTAGATACAAACTAGTAACGCGTGAAGAAGCGGTTAGAAGTATTCACTTACCTCGTGATCATGAAGATTTAAAACAAGCAAGACGTCGATTTGTTTATGAAGAATTTCTACTTTTTCAATTAAAAATGCAGGCGCTTAGAAAGCGCGAAAGAGAAGAAACGCCTGGAATGAAGCAAGCATTTGATTCAACTGAGCTGGTAAACTTCACGAACTTGCTGCCGTTTCCGCTAACAAACGCTCAAAAACGTGTAGTAAACGAAATTACGCACGATATGAAATCGCCTTATCGCATGAATCGCTTGTTGCAAGGTGATGTAGGGTCCGGTAAAACAGTCGTAGCAGCGGTTGCTTTATACGCCACTGTTTTAGCAGGGCATCAAGGTGCTTTAATGGTACCGACTGAAATTTTAGCTGAACAGCATGCTGAGTCATTGACTGCGATGCTTGAAAAGGTAGGAATCAGCGTAGGCTTGCTAACAGGGTCTGTTAAAGGAAAAGCAAGAAGAGAGCTGCTTCAGCGAGTGAAAGACGGAGATGTTCATGTATTAGTAGGTACACATGCCTTAATTCAAGACGAAGTTATATATAATAGTTTAGGGCTCGTCATTACGGATGAACAGCACCGCTTTGGAGTTGGACAGCGCCGGGTTTTACGTGAAAAAGGAGAAAGTCCGGATGTACTGTTTATGACGGCGACTCCTATTCCACGAACCCTTGCCATTACGGTGTTTGGAGAAATGGATGTGTCCATTATCGATGAAATGCCAGCAGGACGTAAGGCAATTGAAACATACTGGGTAAAACATGATATGCTTGAACGTATTTTACATTTCGTTGAAAAAGAAATACATGACGGCAGACAAGCTTACGTTATTTGTCCGTTGATTGAAGAATCGGACAAGCTGGATGTTCAAAATGCAATTGATGTGCATGCAACACTCACTCACTATTTTAATGGAAAAGCAAGCGTTGGTCTCATGCACGGAAGATTGTCACCTGATGAAAAAGAAGAAGTGATGAAACAGTTTAGCGTAAATGACGTGCAGATTTTAGTATCAACAACGGTTGTAGAAGTAGGAGTGAACGTTCCGAATGCAACCGTAATGGTCATTTATGATGCAGAGCGCTTTGGGTTATCTCAGCTTCATCAGCTAAGAGGACGCGTAGGACGCGGAGATGCACAGTCGTATTGTATTCTGCTCGCAGATCCGAAATCAGAAGTTGGAAAAGAACGAATGACCATTATGACGGAAACAAACGATGGATTTGTATTATCAGAAAGAGACTTAGAGCTTCGTGGGCCTGGTGATTTCTTTGGTAGAAAACAAAGCGGGATGCCTGAGTTTAAAGTAGCCGATATGGTGCACGATTACCGTGCGCTTGAAGTAGCTCGAGAAGATGCTGCTAAGCTTGTAAATTCCGACAGCTTTTGGACAGAAGATCAGTTTGCACTGCTGAGAATACAATTAGAAGCAACGGGCGTATTAACTGGAGAAAAATTTGATTAGTAAAAGAAGCTGAAAGTAGTTTAGTTGAAGGGAAATCCGAACGATGAATCGAGATTCTTGATGGAGAATCCAACTCGTTCGGATTTTTTCATTGGTAGGGTGAACGCAGGTTTCATGTATGTAGATGTTTTTAGCGACTGTTAATAGTTATAGATATCCATAGTGCGATGCAAAGAATACAGCATGTGAAAAATGTTGCAATTAGAAGGCAATGATTATATACTGCTATTAGTACCTAGTATTAAAAGTTCGGATGGTGGACAATGAAGCGCAGTAAAAAAGAAAGACAGCAGCTATTAAAAACGACAATTGAAGAAAACCCATTTATTACGGATGAAGAACTAGCAGACCGTTTTTCAGTGAGCGTTCAAACAATTCGATTAGACCGCCTAGAGTTGTCGATTCCTGAACTGCGAGAACGTATTAAGCATGTAGCTTCAAAACAACTAGACGAGGAAGTGCGTTCGCTTCCGATTGAAGAAGTAATTGGAGAAGTTATCGACATTGAACTAGATCAATCAGCGATATCTATTTTTGATGTGAAAACAGAGCATGTGTTTCAGCGTAATCAAATTGCTCGTGGTCACCACCTTTTTGCGCAGGCTAATTCGTTAGCTGTCGCTGTTATTAACAACGAATTAGCGCTCACAGCAGATGCGTCGATCCGTTATCACCGCCCTGTTAAGCTTCATGAACGAGTGATAGCAAAAGCGAAAGTTCTGTCAACTAGTGAAGTGCGAACCACCGTTGAGGTAAACAGCTATGTAGGGCAAGAGCAAGTGTTCTCTGGCACTTTTAAAATGTATCGTTCTACAAAGGATAAATAATAAAAAGGATGAGACGCAACATGAAACTAGCTATTGATGCAATGGGCGGAGATCATGCACCGAAAGCCATTATTGAAGGTGTAGAAAAAGCTACTGCTCAATTTAAAGAATTACATATTACGTTAATTGGAAACGAATCAGAAATAAAAAAGTATTTAACAAATTCAGACCGTATTTCGATTATTCATACAGAAGAAACCATTGATGCAACTGATGAGCCAGTGCGAGCTGTGCGCCGTAAAAAACAAGCATCTATGGTATTAATGGCAAATGAAGTAGCCGAAGGTCGTGCGGATGCTTGTATTTCAGCAGGAAACACAGGTGCGTTAATGACAGCGGGACTTTTTATTGTAGGGCGCATCAAAGGCATTGAACGTCCAGCACTTGCTCCGACGCTTCCGACACTAGATGGAAAAGGCTTTTTAATGCTAGACGTTGGTGCAAACGTTGATGCCAAGCCTGAACATTTGCTCCAGTACGCTGTAATGGGGTCTGTGTATGCCGAAAAAGTACGCGGCATTCAAGCTCCTAGAGTGGGACTGCTGAACATTGGAACTGAGGATAAAAAAGGAAATGACTTAACAAAGCAAGCCTATCAGCTACTAAAGAATGCTGATCTTAATTTTGTAGGCAACGTGGAATCCCGTGATTTGCTAAACGGCGTAGCGGATGTGGTTGTAACAGATGGTTTTACAGGGAATATGACTCTTAAGAGCATTGAAGGAACGGCGCTTTCCTTGTTTTCTATGATTAAACAAGAATTAATGAGCACGTTAAAAAGCAAGTTAGCCGCAGCGGTGCTGAAGCCTCAGCTGCAGGGGTTAAAAGCGAAAATGGATTACAGTGAATATGGAGGCGCAGGGCTGTTTGGATTGCATGCGCCTGTTATCAAAGCGCACGGTTCGTCGGATGCGAATGCAGTATTTAGCGCGATTAAGCAAGCTGTGAATATGGTGGAAAACAATGTGTCTTCCACTATTCAAAAAGCAATCGAACAAACTGCTAATGAAGAAAAGGAGAGATAAGAAATGGGGAAAATTGCTTTTATCTTTCCAGGCCAAGGGTCACAAACTGTTGGTATGGGAAAAGATTTATATGATGGAACAGAGGAAGCGAAAAAGCTGATTCATACAGCTGACGAAGCTTTAGGGTTCAGTCTTTCAAACATTATTTTTGAAGGGCCTCAAGAAGAATTGACTTTAACTTATCACGCTCAACCTGCTCTTTTAACAACGAGTACAATGCTGCTTGAAGCATTTAAAATGAGCGGAATTACACCCGATTTTGTTGCGGGTCACAGTCTAGGAGAGTACAGTGCGCTTGTGGCTGCTGAGGTTTTATCGTTTAAAGATGCCGTTGTTGCTGTTCACAAAAGAGGCCGCTATATGGACGAAGCTGTACCAGCAGGTCAAGGTACAATGGCAGCAGTGCTTGGCATGTCAGCGGAAGATCTAGAAGCTGTTACCGCTCAAATTACAAGCGAAGGCGATGCTGTTCAGCTTGCAAATATTAACTGTCCGGGTCAAATTGTTATTTCAGGTACGGTAAATGGTGTAGAAAAAGCTGGAGCTCTTGCCAAAGAAAAAGGTGCAAAACGCGTGATTCCTCTAGTGGTAAGCGGTCCGTTCCACTCTAGTTTAATGAAGCCAGCTGCTGAAAAACTACGTGATACGCTAGAAACAGTGGGCTTTAGCGATGCGAAAGTTCCAGTCATAGCAAACGTAACAGCAAAGCCGGTTACTGACAGTCAAGATATTCAAAACAAGCTAGTGGAACAACTGTATTCTCCGGTGAGATGGGAAGAAACAGTTGAGACACTTCTTGCAGAAGGTGTAGATACATTTGTTGAAATTGGACCAGGAAAAGTATTATCAGGTCTTGTGAAAAAAGTAAATCGCCGTGCGACTGTGTATGCTGTTAATGATCTTACATCATTAAAATCAACGATTGACGCACTAAAAGGGGGAGAATAACATGTTACAAGGGAAAGTTGCGGTTGTAACAGGCGCTTCTCGCGGAATTGGTCGTGCCGTTGCAATTGAGCTGGGAAAGCTTGGTGCTAAAGTAGTTGTAAACTATTCTGGAAGCGAAGCGAAAGCTCTTGAAGTTGTGGATGAAATTAAAGGATTAGGAACGGATGCAATTGCTGTACAAGCAAATGTGGCAGAAAGTGATTCTGTACAAGCAATGATAAAAGAAGCGATTTCTACATTTGGTTCAGTAGATATTTTAGTAAACAACGCGGGCATCACACGTGATAATCTTCTTATGCGTATGAAAGAAGACGAATGGGATGATGTTATTAATACAAACTTAAAAGGCGTATTTTTGTGTACAAAAGCGGTTACTCGTCAAATGATGAAGCAGCGCGCAGGACGCATCATTAATATTTCATCAATTGTCGGCGTCAGCGGTAATGCTGGACAAGCAAATTATGTAGCAGCAAAATCAGGCGTGATTGGTTTAACAAAAACAACTGCCAAAGAATTAGCAAGCCGCAATATTACAGTGAATGCAGTTGCTCCTGGTTTCATTGCAACAGACATGACGGATAAATTGAATGAAGAAGTGCAGGCGGAAATGTTAAAACAAATCCCTCTTGCAAGCTTCGGCCAGCCTGAGGATGTTGCGAACGCAGTTGCGTTTTTAGCATCAGATGCAAGCCGTTATATTACGGGTCAAACGATTCACGTTGACGGCGGAATGGTGATGTAAAAAAGGCACTTTACGAAAAGTGTAATTTGGTGATAAAGTACAAAGGGACGTTTACTAGGCGACCGATAAACTTTATTATTCAACCATAGTATTTTAGATGGAAATCATCTATAATGACTTGAGGGGAGGTGAAGAACAATGGCAGAGGTACTAGAACGCGTAACAACAATCATTGTTGATCGTCTTGGTGTAGACAAAAGTGAAGTGAAACTAGAATCTAGTTTCAAAGAAGACTTAGGTGCTGACTCTCTAGACGTAGTTGAATTTGTAATGGAGCTTGAAGAGGAATTCGATATCGAAATTTCTGACGAAGAAGCTGAAAAAATTTCAACTGTAGGAGATGCAGTTAATTACATACAGAGCCAAATTTAATCTGTAGTATATGTATGAAAAGCCCCGTTAAACAGCGGGGCTTTCTCTTCTTTTTAAGAATTTCAAAAAAAGACCTCTTTTTTTTGAAAAGGTAGTGTATCTTTTAGGATACCTCGTTTTATAATGAGAGATGTTAGGGAAAAACTACGAAACAATTGAAGCAGGTAAGCGGAGGTATTTTATGCCTAAACAATATTCAAATCGAGATCGAAAGATAAACGTGAAATTCAAGCAAAATTTTGCAGAGTTTCAAAAGGAAATTGGTATTCAGTTTACAAATGAAGCGCTTCTTTTTCAAGCATTTACACATTCATCCTATGTGAATGAGCATCGCAGAAGACCGTATGAAGACAACGAGCGTCTTGAGTTTTTAGGAGATGCCGTATTAGAACTAACCGTATCGCAATTTTTATTTAAAAAATATCCAACGATGAGTGAAGGTGAGTTAACGAAGCTTCGTGCAGCAGTTGTGTGCGAACCGTCGCTTGTTACTTTTGCAAATGAAATGGATTTTGGTAAACTAGTGTTACTTGGAAAAGGTGAAGAGATGACAGGCGGCCGATCTAGACCGGCTTTACTGGCCGATGTATTTGAAGCATTTATCGGAGCTCTTTATTTAGACCAAGGGCTTGATACGGTAGTAACGATTCTGAAAAAAGTTGTCTTTCCAAAAATTAATGAAGGTGCTTTTTCTCATGTGATGGATTTCAAAAGCCAGCTTCAAGAAGTGATTCAACGTGATGGAGTTGGACAATTAGAATACAAAGTTTTGCAAGAAAAAGGTCCAGCGCATAATCGCGAATTCTTATCTCGCGTATCGTTAAATGGTGAAGAGCTCGGCGTTGGTGTAGGGCGTTCGAAAAAAGAAGCAGAGCAAAAAGCAGCTCAAGTAGCTATTACGAAAATTAGAGCAAGTCAAACGAAATAAAATGATCCCCCTCTTAACGTATTCGTTATAAAGGGGGATTTGCTATGAAAAGATTACATGTGTGAGGGGGGATTTCTATGTTCCTCAAACGATTAGATATTGCAGGGTTCAAATCGTTTGCAGAAAAAGTATCGATAGATTTTGTGCCAGGTGTAACGGCGGTAGTAGGACCGAATGGAAGCGGAAAAAGCAACATTACGGATGCCATACGCTGGGTGCTTGGAGAACAGTCAGCCAAATCGCTTCGTGGAGGGAAAATGGAGGACATTATTTTTGCAGGAAGCGAATCGCGCCGTGCGGTAAATGTTGCTGACGTAACGCTTACGTTAGAAAATGATGACCAGTTTCTCCCGCTTGACTATCATGAAGTTAGTATTACAAGGCGCGTGTACCGCTCAGGAGACAGTGAATTTTTTATTAACAACCAGTCGTGCCGCTTGAAAGATATTGTCGATTTATTTATGGATTCAGGACTTGGAAGAGAAGCTTTTTCGATTATCAGTCAAGGAAAAGTAGAAGAAGTACTAAGCAGTAAATCTGACGAGCGCCGTAAAATTTTTGAAGAAGCAGCAGGTGTATTAAAATACAAAACGCGTAAACGAAAAGCGGAGCTTCGGCTTCTCGAAACACAAGAAAATTTAAATCGAGTGGTAGATATTCTTCATGAAATTGAAGGTCAGTTAGAGCCTTTACAGATTCAATCGTCAATTGCCAAAGATTATTTGCAGAAAAAAGAAGAATTAGAGCACATTGATGTGGCTGTTACGGTATTTGAAGTTGAAGATCTTCATCAGAAATGGGAAAAATTAAAAGCTGAAATGGCTCAGCACGAGCAGCTCGAAGAATCTCTCGCGACGAATATTCGCACGCGTGAAGGAGAAATCCAGACCCTTCGTTTGCACATTCAGCAAATAGATGAACAACTAGACTCTTTACATAAAAAACTACTATATGTAAGTGAAGAAGTAGAAAAGCTAGAAGGCAAAAAAGAAGTATTAAAAGAGCGTAAGAAAAATGCCTTTCAAAATAAAGAGCAGCTGGAACGTTTAGTAAAAGAGTATACTCATAAACATCAAGAGCTAAGTAAAGCAAAAGACAGCGAAGGAAAAGATCTTGAGCAATCTCAAAAAGAAGTACAAGAGATACGCCTGAAGCTTACTGAGCAGGAACAGCTGTTCAGGCAGTACAGCGAGAATCTAGAAGAAAAGCTTGAACAGATGAAAAGCGAGTATTTTGAATTAGCGAACGCTCAAACATCCGCTCGAAATGAAATTTCATTTTTAGAGCAGCAAAAAATGCAAACGTTTGAAAAAGAGCAGCGTTTAACAAAATCCAACGAGCAATACGTAGAACAGCGCCGTGAATTAACGCAGCGAAAAGAAGCGGCGATCAAAAGACTTGCTCAGTTTCGTCAAGAGCTTCAGCAGGCTGTACAAGTGTATAAGCAGCAAGGAGAGAAGCTTGAGTCATTAAGGCAAGCCTATCGTAAACAAGAGTCTACGCTTTATCAAGCTTATCAGTACGTGCAGCAGACAAAATCACGAAAAGAAATGCTTGAAGAGATGCAAGAAGACTATGAAGGTTATTTTCACGGTGTAAAAGAAGTATTAAAAGCGCGTGATGAGAAGCTTGCAGGTATCAAAGGCGCCATTGCTGAGCTAATCAATGTTCCAAAAGAGTATGAAACAGCGCTTGAAATTGCGCTTGGAGGAGCAGCTCAGCATATTGTCGTTCAAGACGAACAAAGTGCACGTCAGGCAATTGGCTTTTTGAAACAAAATGGTTACGGGAGAGCTACGTTTTTACCACTGACGGCTGTAAAAGATCGTTATGTTCCGGCTCAAACTATTTCTATGCTAGAGAGTCACGAAGCGTATGTAGGGATCGCTTCATCTCTTGTTAAATACGAAGCTACCTACGACCGAGTTATTAAAAATTTGCTTGGAACCGTTATTGTTGTTAATGATTTAAAAGGTGCAAATGAACTTGCCCGTCTTGTGCAGCATCGCTATCGTTTTGTGACCGTTAAAGGAGATGTCGTCAACCCCGGTGGTTCGATGACAGGCGGTTCCATGAAGCAAAAGTCCAACTCTTTGTTAGGCCGTCAGCGTGAAGTGGAAGCCATTACAGCAAAAATAGAAGAGATGGAACAAAAGACGATTGTGCTCGAGCAAGATGTGAAAGATAAAAAGTCACAGATTGAAGAGCTTCAACAGGAAATTAATAAACAGCAGGCATTTGTGGAACGCTTGAAAGACAAAGAGCAGGAATCTGACCGAGAAGTAAAGCAAATTGACATCGAAGAAAAAGCAGTGAATGACCGCTTAACCATGTACGATCATGATATTGCTAGCTTTAGACAAGATCAAACAAGCTTGTCCGCTCGAATTGATGAGCTGCATACGAGTTTGCAAGGAAATCAGCAGCAGGCAAATGTATTAGAGAAAAACATTGAAGAGTTAGCTGCACGCAAGCATACACAGCAAACGTCTAAAGAAACGGTTCAACATGAGCTTACAGAAGTAAAAGTGCTTCTTGCGAAAAAAGAACAGTTCCTCACAAATCAGCAAGAAAAATATGAAAGAGTGTGCTTTGAGCTTGATCAAACCATTCAGCGTTTGTCTGAAGCTACAGATGATCTTTCTCTTTTAACGAGTGAAATCACGAGCAATGACTCGGGTGAACTTCAGCTCGAAGAAGCGGCGCATGAGCGAATAAAAGAAAAGACAGAAACGTTACAATTAATGGATGACTGCAGATCAGAGCGGTTGAAAGCCCAGAATAAACTTGAAGACGAAGAGAGAGTTGTAAAAGAGCTGCAGCGTCAGTACAAACAAATTACGGATGCTTTAAAAGATGAAGAAGTCAAAATCAATCGAATTGACGTAGAGCTAGACAGCCGTCTGCAGCAGCTGACAGAAGAGTACGAAATTAGCTTTGAAGCAGCAAAAGAAAAATATCCTTTAACATTAGATATTCAAGAAGCGAGAAAAAAAATCAAGCTCATTAAGCTGGCAATTGATGAATTAGGAACCGTAAACTTAGGTTCTATTGAACAATACGAACGCGTTTCAGAGCGCTATGAATTTTTAAATACGCAGCGAGCGGACCTTGACGAAGCGAAAAATACCCTGTATCAAGTGATTGAAGAAATGGACGAGGAAATGAAGAAACGTTTTTCTGATACGTTCACTCGTATCCGCAATGAATTTGGTACAGTGTTCTCTTCCCTATTCGGAGGAGGAAAAGCGGATTTGAAATTAACAGATCCGAAAGATTTATTAAATACAGGTGTAGAAATTGTTGCCCAGCCTCCTGGGAAAAAACTGCAGAATCTAGGGTTGCTGTCAGGCGGCGAGCGTTCGTTAACAGCCATTGCCCTCCTGTTTTCTATTTTGAAAGTACGTCCGGTACCGTTTTGTGTGCTAGATGAAGTGGAAGCGGCGCTTGATGAAGCAAACGTTCATCGCTTCGCTACGTATTTACGCAAATTTAGTAATCAAACACAGTTCATTGTTATTACTCACCGAAAAGGTACAATGGAAGAAGCTGATGTACTGTACGGTGTGACAATGCAAGAATCTGGCGTATCGAAATTAGTCTCTGTTCGTTTAGAGGAATCAAAGCAATATGTTTAACTCATAGAATGAAAGGGTGGTACGAATGAGTTTTTTTAAGAAACTAAAAGAAAAAATTACAATGCAAACCGATTCTGTTACACAAAAATTTAAAGATGGACTATCAAAAACGCGCAATTCTTTTTCAGAACGCGTGAATGATCTAGTGTCTCGCTATCGTCAAGTAGACGAAGAGTTTTTTGAGGAATTAGAAGAAATTTTAATTAGTGCTGATGTCGGTGTGGCTACCGTGTTAGATTTAATTGATGACTTAAAATCGGAAGTGAAACGCCGTAATATTAAGGACCCTCAAGATGTACAGGCTGTCATCTCTGAGAAATTAATTGATATTTATGAATCTGGTGAAGAGCAGATTAGTGAACTGAATATGCAGCAAAATGATTTAACGGTGATTTTGTTTGTAGGGGTAAACGGCGTTGGAAAAACAACAACAATTGGGAAAATTGCTCATAAATTCAAACAAGAAGGCAAAAAAGTCGTAATGGCAGCAGGAGATACGTTCCGTGCCGGTGCGATTGAGCAGTTAGAAGTATGGGGAGAACGCGTTGGTGTTGATGTTATTAAGCAATCTGCAGGCTCTGACCCTGCAGCTGTCATGTATGACGCTGTTCAGTCAGCTAAGGCTCGAAAAGCAGATGTTTTATTATGTGATACAGCAGGGCGCCTTCAAAACAAAGTGAATTTAATGAAAGAATTAGAGAAAGTAAAGCGTGTTATTGAGCGAGAAATTCCTGGTGCTCCTCATGAGGTACTTCTTGTACTTGATGCGACGACGGGGCAAAATGCTTTAAGTCAGGCTAAAACATTCTCAGAAGCAACGAACGTGACGGGAATTGTGTTAACAAAACTAGATGGTACGGCTAAAGGCGGAATTGTTCTTGCCATTCGAAACGAACTGAAGCTTCCTGTTAAATTCGTTGGACTTGGAGAAAAAGTAGACGACCTTCAGCCGTTTGACACGGAACAATATATCTATGGGTTATTTGCCAATGCTGTAGAAGAAGAAACAGAAAAAGAGGCATAATCTCAAAAGAGGCTGCCACAAAAGTAGTTTAGTTGAAGGAAGATCCGAACGATGAATCAAACTCGTTCGGATTTTTTCATGGTGATGGTGAATGTAGGTTTCATGTATGCAGAAGCTTCTAGCTGTTGATTGGAGGGCAAGACGAAGACTCCTGCGGGAAAAGCGGAACAGGTGAGACCCCGCAGGAGCGGAAACGACGAGGAGGCTCAGCGGCCGCCCGCGGAAAGCGAAGTCTTGCACGGAAATCAACAGCGGTGTAACAAGTGATTCATACGAGCTCCTTTATCCCATTTGTTCGTCTTTAAATTGAAATAATTTAGTTATGTCTCGATCTCTTTTAAATGGGAAAATGTCAGGTGTTAAGGAAAAAACTTGACATTCAAACCTCGCCTAGTTAAACTAATAACATGTAAAGGCTTTTCACTTAACAAGGGGGCGGTCAGATGGTTGAAAAGAGCGTGCATATGCTCGAAAAAACAACAAGAATGAATTACTTATTTGACTTCTATCAGGCGCTGTTGACGCCCAAACAAAGAAGTTATATGTCACTTTATTACTTGGATGATTATTCCCTCGGTGAAATAGCGGAAGAATTTGATGTGAGTCGTCAAGCAGTTTATGATAATATAAAACGTACAGAGCAAATGCTTGAACAATATGAGGAAAAGCTATTGTTATTTCAACGGTTTCAAGAGCGTCAATCAATTGTTCAACAACTGAAAGACGAACTTGCAGCCGACTTATACAAGAATAGTAAGCTTTCTTCTCTTCTTGATTCGCTCGAGAAATTAGATTAGGGGGCGGCGTATATGGCATTTGAAGGATTAGCCGACCGTTTGCAAAGCACACTGCAAAAGTTAAAAGGAAAAGGAAAAGTTAACGAAGCTGATGTTAAAGAAATGATGCGTGAAGTTAGACTTGCCCTTTTAGAAGCCGATGTAAACTTTAAAGTAGTAAAAGACTTTGTTAAGCGCGTAAGCGAACGTGCTGTAGGTCAAGACGTTCTTAAGAGCTTAACGCCTGGACAACAAGTTATTAAGGTTGTACAAGAAGAATTAACTGCACTTATGGGCGGAGAGCAAAGCAAGATTGCAGTAGCTCCAAAAGCTCCAACTGTAATTATGATGGTTGGACTTCAAGGTGCAGGTAAAACAACAACAACCGGTAAACTTGCCAATTTATTACGTAAAAAATATAACCGTAATCCATTGCTTGTAGCAGCAGATATTTATCGTCCGGCAGCTATTAAACAGCTTGAAACACTAGGAAAACAGCTTAGCATGTCTGTTTTTTCATTAGGTGATCAAGTAAGTCCTGTGGAGATTGCGAAACAAGCTATTGCTCATGCGAAAGAAGAGCATCACGATTATGTATTAATTGATACAGCGGGACGTTTGCATGTTGATGAAAATCTAATGGAGGAGTTAGAACAGATCAAAGAGCTTTCTAACCCAGACGAAATTTTCCTTGTTGTCGATGCGATGACGGGTCAAGATGCAGTAAACGTTGCGGATAGCTTTAATAAGCAATTAGGATTAACTGGAGTTGTATTAACGAAACTAGACGGCGATACGCGCGGTGGTGCAGCGCTTTCTATTCGTGCAGTAACCGATACACCAATTAAGTTTGTCGGTCTTGGAGAAAAAATGGATGCTATTGAAGCATTCCATCCAGAGCGTATGGCTTCCCGTATCTTAGGTATGGGTGATGTGCTGACGCTTATCGAAAAGGCTCAGGCAAATGTAGATGCTGAAAAAGCAAAAGAGCTTGAAGCTAAGCTGCGCACGCAGTCATTTACATTTGATGACTTTTTAGATCAACTTGCTCAGGTGCGTCAAATGGGACCGCTTGATGAGCTAATTGGTATGCTTCCGGGCGCCAATAAAGTAAAGGGGCTCAAAAACCTGCAGGTTGATGAAAAGCAAATTAATCATGTAGAAGCAATCATTCGTTCTATGACGAAAGCGGAAAAAACAAACCCTGAAATCATTAATGCAAGTCGAAGAAAACGTATTGCAAAAGGAAGTGGACGTTCTGTACAAGAAGTCAACCGTTTGCTTAAACAATTTGAAGACATGAAAAAAATGATGAAACAAATGACAAATATGTCAAAAGGCAAGAAAAAGGGTATGAAACTTCCATTCTTTTCATGATAAAACGCTTAATTTGGACTGAAAAACCAAAGAAAATAAAATATTTTTCTAGTGTTAAGAAAAAAACCTTTACAAACATTTTACCTATTTGATATTATATTATCTTGTTGAAACATATTCGGAGGTGCTTTATAAAATGGCAGTAAAAATTCGTTTAAAACGTATGGGAGCTAAAAAATCTCCTTTCTATCGTATCGTAGCAGCAGACTCTCGTTCACCACGTGATGGACGTTACATCGAAGTAGTTGGAACTTACAATCCTGTAGTTCAACCAGCTGAAGTTAAAATCGATGAAGAGCTAGCTCTTAAATGGTTACAAAATGGTGCTAAACCATCTGATACAGTTCGTAACCTTTTCTCTAACGAAGGCATCATGGAAAAATTCCATAATGCTAAATTAGGAAAATAATTTCACTCGAGATGACATCACTAATCGAAACAATTGTAAAGCCGCTTGTTGATTATCCAGCTGATGTTAAAGTGGAGGAACAAGAAGATGAACGTCAAGTGACGTACATCCTTACTGTTCACCAAGAAGATGTCGGCAAAGTAATCGGCAAACAAGGCCGCGTTGCAAAAGCGATTCGAACTGTTGTGAATGCAGCAGCATCACAGCAAGGTAAAAAAGTGTATGTGAAAATTCAAGAGTAATCAAAAAGGGAGAGGGATAACCTCGCCCTTTTTTTTATGTTATGATAAGATGAACGTTTTGATCACAGTAAGTCTTTTGCGAGCAAGAAGCAGCTATTTCAATATGCATGCCAAAAGCACAAGGACACTATCTTGAGGGCGGAGGGAACGTTTTGAACATTATTCAAAAAGTGGTTGTGAAACAAGTGTTAACTGAAGCAAGCAAACAAGATCTTGAAAATCGTTTTGTAAACCGCAAGCAGGCGCTTGAAAAAGAAATGGAACAGCTGAAATTTCAGTTAAAGCACATGGAAAAAGCCAATAAAGGTTCTTCTTTATTACATAGTCAATTTGAAAAAGAAAAATCCGCTCGCCTTGAAAAAATTGAAGTGTTGAACTTTCAGCTGACGCAATTAGAAAAGCTTCCTTTAGGGAGCGAACTCGTTGAAACGGAACTCGATGCCTTAGTAGAGGTAAAAATCGGCGATGATTGGGAAAAGATAAAAGAAAGTAAAACAATTATTATAAAAGATAGCAAAGTTGTTGAGATTAGATAGAGGTGAAGAAGCATGGAATGGTTTAAGGTTGGAAAAATTGTGAATACCCATGGTGTAAAAGGAGAAGTTCGTATTGTATCAACTACGGATTTTGCTGATGAGCGCTATGAAAAAGGAAATAAACTTTATATCTTCAAAGAGAAGCAAAGCGAGCCGGTAGAAGTAACGGTAGCAAGCCATCGCAGGCATAAAAATTTTGATCTGCTTACATTCGAAGGCTATCACAACGTAAATGATGTCGAGCAGTACAAAAACTGCGAAGTGAAAATTCCTGAGGAGCAGCTAACGGATTTAGAAGACGGTGAATTCTATTTCCACGAAATTATTGGCTGTACAGTAAAAACAGAAGACGGAGTAGAGGTAGGAACGGTCAAAGAAATTTTAACGCCGGGAGCTAATGATGTGTGGGTCGTTAAAAAAGGCGGAAAAGAAGTTCTTATTCCTTACATCGACGACGTTGTACAATCTATTGATATAGATGAAAAAGAGATTGTTATTACGGTAATGGAAGGGTTATTGGACTAATGAAAATTGATGTACTATCGCTATTTCCTTCTATGTTTGACGGTGTTTTTGGTGAATCAATTTTGAAAAAAGCACAGGAAAAAAATGCGGTTGAACTGAATGTAGTTAATTTCCGAGAATATTCTACGAACAAACATCAGAATGTGGACGATTATCCTTACGGCGGAGGTGCTGGAATGGTATTGACACCTCAGCCTATTTTTGACGCTGTAGAGAAGCTGACTGAAACAGCTAAGAAGCCCCGGGTAGTTTTGCTTTGTCCGCAGGGCGAACGCTATACACAGGCAAAAGCAGAAGAGCTAGCGGCAGAAGAGCATTTAATTTTTATTTGCGGTCATTACGAAGGATATGATGAACGAATTCGTGAGCAGCTGGTAACTGATGAGATTTCAATTGGTGACTATGTATTAACTGGAGGAGAGCTTGGTGCCATGGTTGTGATCGATAGCGTTGTTCGCCTGCTTCCCGATGTGCTTGGCAATAATCATTCAGCTGTACAAGACTCACACAGTACAGGTTTACTAGAGCACCCCCACTATACGCGTCCTGCTGATTTTAGAGGCTTAACAGTTCCTGAAGTACTTATGTCAGGAAATCATAAAAAAATTGAACAGTGGCGTCAAAAAGAGTCTTTAAAGCGCACGTTGCTTCGAAGACCGGATATGCTTGAAAAGATGGAGCTAACGGAAGAGCAAAAGAAACTAGTAGCTCAATTAAAAGAGGAAAACGGCCTTTCATAAATCCATAAAATTTATGCATAAACTCTGTTGCATACGGTATAAGAGTGTGCTAAGATAGATTTTGTGGCTTGGGCAGATGTCTGGTCACCTATAACGATGTTCCGCTGCAATGATTGAAAAGCATTGGTATGAGCGTCTGTTGGAAGGAGTTGAAACACGCGATGCAAAAATTAATCGAAGAGATTACAAAAGAACAATTAAAAACAGATCTTCCTACGTTCCGTCCTGGTGATACTGTACGTGTACACGTAAATATCGTTGAGGGTACTCGTGAACGTGTTCAGGTATTTGAAGGTGTTGTTATTAAGCGTCGTGGCGGTGGTATCAGCGAAACATTTACAGTACGTAAGATTTCTTACGGTGTAGGTGTAGAGCGTACATTCCCACTTCATACGCCAAAAATTGCAAAAATCGAAGTAATGCGCCGCGGTAAAGTACGCCGTGCGAAACTTTATTACCTACGTGAATTACGTGGTAAAGCTGCGCGTATTAAAGAAATTCGATAATAGTAAAGGGGAGCTTGTTTATACAAGCTCCTTTTTTCAAATGTTTTTTTAGAACGATTCGTTCTCTGACAGTAAAAAATAGACGTACAAGTCATCATTTTTTTATTCTATTTATTTATTAGGCGTTTCAAACATTATCGTTTAAAATAAAGGTATGACATAAGAGTTGGAGGACTGAAGATGGCTCGAAAGAAAAATGAACTGTGGGAATGGATAAAAGCAATCGCCATTGCCGTACTGTTAGCTGTTGTAATTCGCTATTTTTTGTTTGCACCGATTGTAGTAGATGGACTTTCTATGATGCCTACGCTGCATGACCAAAATCGAATGATTGTAAATAAGTTCTCCTATAAGATTGGTGATCCTGATCGCTTTGATATTATTGTTTTTCATGCTACAGCGGAAAAAGATTACATAAAACGTATTATCGGACTGCCGGGTGATCATATTGAGTATCGAAATGATACGCTATATGTAAATGGAAAAGCTTATAAAGAGCCCTATTTAGATCAGTATAAAAAAGAAGTGATTGACGGTAATTTAACCGAAGATTTTAAACTAGAAGACGTAACGGGTAAAAAGACCGTGCCAGAAGGCTATTTGTTCGTGATGGGAGACAATCGACGCTATAGTAAAGACAGCCGTCAGATTGGCTTTGTGAGCATGGACAAGGTGCTTGGTAAAACGAGTGCCGTATACTGGCCGATTAAAGAAGCGCGTTTTGCAAAGTAAAATATAAAAGGTGAGTAAAATATGACAATTCAATGGTTTCCTGGCCATATGGCCAAGGCCAGAAGACAAGTAACTGAAAAGCTAAAATTGATTGATATTGTATACGAACTGGTTGATGCACGCATTCCGCAATCATCGCGAAATCCAATGATTGATGAGATTATCGTGAACAAGCCGAGAATCGTATTGCTTAATAAAGTGGACAAAGCTGATCCGCGCGTCACTCAGCAGTGGCTAGATTATTACAAAGAACAAGGTATTTATGCCTTAGCTATTGACGCACAAGCAGGTAAAGGAATGAAACAAATTGTTTCGTCTTCCAAAGAACTTCTTCAAGAGAAGTTTGACCGCATGCGCGCAAAAGGAGTTAAAAAACCCCGCGCTATCCGAGCGATGATTGTAGGGATTCCTAACGTCGGTAAATCAACGCTGATTAATCGCCTTGCCAGCAAAAAAATCGCCAAGACCGGAGACCGTCCAGGTGTGACGCAAGCACAGCAGTGGATTAAGGTAGGAAATGAACTGGAGCTACTTGATACGCCAGGTATTTTGTGGCCTAAGTTTGAAGATGAAACAGTTGGATATAAGCTTGCAACAACGGGTGCTATCAAAGATACCATTTTAAATATGCAAGATGTCGCTGTTTATGCGCTGCGCTTCTTAACTAGCCATTACCCAGAACAATTAAAGCAGCGTTATGATTTAAATGAAATCCCTGAAGACATTGTAGAGCTTTTTGATGCAATTGGGTCGCGCCGCGGCTGTTTAATGGGTGGCGGCATGGTGGATTACGATAAAACGGCTGAACTTGTTCTTCGAGAAATTCGAACGGATAAAATTGGCACCTTTACATTTGATGATCCAAGTGAAGCTGAACAACAGCTGTAAGCAATACATTGCGAACTGAAACAAAAAACGCCTCTGCCTTTTTAGCATGAGGCGTTTTTTATGTAAAGGTGCCGTGTGAAAATGTTGATATAAAGAAGGTGGAGCTAATGAAAAAAAGTATTAAGGAAATAAAAGAAGAACTAAAGCGAGTGAGAAGCCCGGAAGATGCTTTATTTAAGGCATATGCGCAAGATGAGCGTAAAGGTGTGCAGCAGGTTATTATTCAAAAACAAAGGCAATTTGAAGCCGCTGAGCGCTTGAAGCAACAGTTTGATGGAATGATGGCATATGAAAACGAATTATACAATCAAGGAGCAACCTATATTGCCGGAGTAGATGAAGTAGGAAGAGGACCGTTAGCAGGACCGGTAGTAGCTGCTGCTGTTATTTTGCCTCCGGATTTTTTTCTCCCTGGTTTGACGGATTCAAAGAAGTTATCAGAGGCAAAGCGAGAAGAATTTTATGAAGAAATTTGTAAAAGCGCTGTCGCTATCGGTATAGGTATTATAGACGCAGAGGTCATTGATTCTATTAATATTTATGAAGCAACAAAAAAGGCAATGACTGAAGCAATTGAACTTCTAGCTGTTCAGCCTGATGAACTGCTTATTGATGCGATGAAGCTGCCGGTGCCTATTTCGCAGCAGTCAATCATCAAAGGCGATGCTACAAGCATTTCCATTGCTGCAAGTTCTGTTATTGCAAAAGTGACGCGAGATCGAATGATGAAAGAACTTGGTGAACGCTATCCTGCATACGGATTCGAAAAACATATGGGATATGGAACAAAACAACATTTAGAAGCAATCGAACAATATGGAATTTTGCCAGAACACCGCCGATCTTTTGCACCGATAAAAAACCAAGTAAACTAGAACATGATACCCGAACATATCTCTGCTTTTTAGCGCATGTTTTACATGCGGGATTTTAGGCTCAAAAAGGATATAGCCTACTTAAGTGGAGATATTGCTACGGGTGGAGTTCGTGAATTATTTTCCTCTCAGTCTGCTTTAGTTATGAAGGTTGATTTACACGATCAACCACACGTTTAATGTCCGCAGAGCCTCATCGACTTCATAAGGTATGGTTAAGTACTATCTCCATAAAAATATCAATTTTCTTATTATTTCAATATTTTTCACTAGAATAGTAGACAATTAGACAATTATTTTTATACAATGAAAGCGCAGTCTATTTTGTGCAGTATAGTTTTGTGGTTGATTATGTTAGGAGGATGGGAAATGAATATCCATGAGTATCAAGGAAAAGAACTACTCAGAAAATATGGGGTTGCAGTACCAAACGGTCGAGTAGCTTTTACTGTTGAAGAAGCAGTTGAAGCAGCAAAGGAATTAGGTTCACAAGTATCTGTGGTGAAAGCACAAATCCATGCTGGTGGACGCGGTAAAGCGGGCGGTGTCAAAGTAGCAAAAAACTTAGATGAAGTTCGTACATATGCACAAGATATTTTAGGAAAGACCCTCGTAACACACCAAACAGGCCCTGAAGGAAAAGAAGTTAAGCGCTTGTTAGTTGAAGAGGGATGCGATATTAAGAAAGAATACTACATCGGTTTAGTTCTTGATCGTGCAACGTCTCAAGTTGTATTGATGGGTTCTGAAGAAGGTGGAACTGAAATTGAAGAAGTGGCAGAAAAAACGCCTGAAAAAATCTTTAAAGAATATGTAGATCCTGCGATTGGTTTACAAGCATTCCAAGCTCGCAGACTTGCATTTAATATTAATATTCCAAAAGAATTAGTTGGAAAAGCAGTTAAGTTCATGACGGGTTTATATACAGTATTTGTTGAAAAAGACTGCTCAATTGCAGAGATTAATCCTCTAGTTGTAACAGGTGACGGAGACGTTATGGCATTGGATGCGAAGTTAAACTTTGATTCAAATGCGCTGTATCGTCAAAAAGATATTCTTGAATATCGTGACCTTGAAGAGGAAGATGCTAAAGAAATTGAAGCATCTAAATACGACTTAAGCTACATTTCACTAGATGGCAATATCGGTTGTATGGTAAACGGTGCAGGTTTAGCAATGGCAACGATGGATATTATTAAACATTACGGAGGCGACCCTGCTAACTTCCTGGATGTTGGGGGCGGCGCAACTGCTGAAAAAGTAACAGAAGCATTCAAAATTATTTTATCTGACCAAAATGTAAAAGGTATTTTCGTTAATATTTTCGGCGGGATTATGAAATGTGATGTTATTGCAACAGGTGTTGTTGAAGCAACGAAACAAGTTGGATTAAGCCTTCCATTAGTTGTTCGCTTAGAAGGAACAAACGTTGAACTTGGAAAAGAAATTTTACAAAAATCAGGCTTAAATATCACAGCTGCTGAATCTATGGCAGACGGCGCACAAAAAATCGTTTCACTAGTGAAATAGAAAGGCTGGGGGATAGGAATGAGCGTATTTATTAATCAAGATACAAAAGTAATTGTACAAGGAATTACAGGCGGAGTTGGCCTTTTTCATACACAACAAATGTTAGAATATGGAACAAAAATTGTTGGTGGCGTAACACCAGGTAAAGGCGGCTTAGAAGTAGAAGGTGTTCCGGTATTTAATACGGTTGCCGAGGCAAAAGAAAAAACAGGCGCAACGGCTTCTGTTGTATATGTTCCGCCAGCATTCGCAGCTGACTCCATTATTGAAGCAGTTGACGCAGATTTAGATTTAGTTATTTGTATTACGGAAGGTATTCCAGTATTAGATATGGTAAAAGTAAAGCGTTATATGGAAGGAAAACGCACGCGCCTTGTGGGACCTAACTGCCCAGGTGTTATTACACCAGAAGAATGTAAAATTGGAATTATGCCAGGGTACATTCACAAAAAAGGTCATGTAGGTGTAGTTTCACGTTCTGGTACATTAACATATGAAGCTGTTCATCAACTTTCTGAAGCTGGCATTGGCCAATCAACAGCTGTTGGTATCGGTGGTGACCCAGTGAACGGCACGAACTTTATCGATGTATTAAAAGCGTTTAATGAAGATGAAGATACGTACGCAGTAATTATGATTGGTGAAATCGGCGGTACGGCAGAAGAAGAAGCGGCAGAATGGGTAAAAGCAAACATGACAAAACCTGTGGTCGGCTTCATTGGCGGTCAAACAGCACCTCCAGGAAAACGTATGGGCCATGCTGGTGCTATTATTTCAGGTGGTAAAGGGACAGCGTCTGAAAAAATTAAAACAATGAATGAATGCGGTATCCAAGTAGCTGAAACACCATCTGTTATGGGAGAAACACTTATTAAAGTGTTAAAAGAACAAGGCATTTACGAGCAGTGTAAGACTCATTAATAGAAGACATATAGCCTCCTTTGACCGGGGGCTATTTTGTCCATTTAAAAAGGAGATTGTAGAATGTCTGATTTACGGGAAAAATTAATTCATTTAGCACATTGTCCATCTGTTAATTGGAAACAAATTTTTGCGCTACTTCAACAGAATTCTTCATTACAAAATCTCTACGAGTACTCTCCATCACAGCTTCAAAAACTATTGACTCTCTCGATTGAACGTGCTAATCAAATAAAAAAAGATTTGCAAACTATTCCAATACGAGATATTCTAGATAAATATGACGCTGAGAATATTCAATGTGTCACCATCCTAGATGATGAATATCCTGAACTTTTGCGCCATATTTATGATCCGCCTTGGGTATTATTTGCAAGAGGAAAGGTTTCTCTTCTACACGCTCCGGCAAGCTTAAGCGTTGTAGGAACAAGGAATCCCACTTCATATGGAACTGCAGCTCTGACTCATATTGTTAAGCCGATGCTGCATGAAGAATTTGTCGTTGTAAGTGGACTAGCCTTAGGGATTGACCAAGCTGCTCATGAACTGGCTATCGCTGAAAAAGCTAAAACGATTGCAGTTTTAGGCGGCGGGTTTTATAATATTTACCCAAGAGGAAACCAAAATTTAGCAAGAGAAATTGCGCAGCATCATTTGCTGCTTTCTGAATATGCCCCGTTTATGAAGCCGACGAAATGGTTTTTCCCTCGCAGAAACAGAATCATTAGCGGATTAACAGGAGGCACGTTGGTGGTGCAAGCAAAAGAAAGAAGTGGATCTTTTATTACCGCCGACCAGGCGCTTCAGCAAGGAAGAGAAGTATTTGCCATACCGGGTTCTATTTTTGAAGAAACATCATGTGGAACGAATAAGTTAATCCAATTAGGGGCAAAACTTGTGCAAAGCGCTGCTGATATTACAGATGAAATGATGTATATAAGATGAATGTTTCAAAGTAGTCATATTCTTGCATGGTATGAAATACTAGTGAGATACGTAGTGAAATCGTATGACTTATCTTTTTGACATTTGACAAACAAGAACCAAATATTTAATAATAATGAAGATTTTATTCTACCTCTTGAGGAGGAACAAATAGATGTCTGACTACCTAGTAATTGTAGAATCGCCTGCAAAGGCTAAAACAATTGAACGTTATTTAGGAAAGAAATATAAAGTAAAAGCATCGATGGGACATGTTCGCGATTTACCTAAAAGTCAAATGGGAATTGATATTGACCAGGATTACAATCCGAAATATATTACAATTCGCGGGAAAGGCCCGGTTTTAAAAGAACTAAAAACAGCGGCTAAAAAAGCAAAAAAGATTTACCTAGCAGCCGATCCAGACCGTGAAGGAGAAGCGATTGCATGGCACTTGGCGCACAGTTTGGATGTAGACATTGCATCGGACTGTCGCGTAGTATTTAATGAGATTACAAAAGAAGCGATTAAAGAATCTTTTAAACATCCACGAGCAATTAATATGGATTTAGTAGATGCTCAACAAGCACGCCGTATTCTTGACAGGCTGGTTGGCTACAACATCAGTCCATTGCTGTGGAAAAAAGTGAAAAAAGGATTAAGTGCCGGAAGGGTTCAATCAATTGCAGTGCGGTTAATTATTGATCGTGAAAAAGAAATTGCAAAGTTTATCCCAGAAGAATACTGGACGGTAAAAGCAACTTTTCAAAAAGGGAACGACCAATTTGAAGGCCAGTTGATCGAATATCAAGGGAAAAAAGTAGAGCTATCGAATGAAAATGATGTAACCAACATTGTTAAACAATTAGATGGAAATGAATTTTCAATTTCTAAAGTAACAAAACGTGAGCGAAAGCGTAATGCGGCTCCTTCTTTTACCACGTCTTCATTACAGCAAGAGGCAGCGCGGAAACTGAACTTCCGAGCGAAAAAAACAATGATGATTGCGCAGCAATTGTATGAAGGAATTGATTTAGGAAAAGAAGGAACAGTAGGTCTTATCACGTATATGCGTACCGATTCTACTCGTATTTCAGAAACAGCTCAAACAGAAGCTAGAGATTACATTACGAACGCGTACGGAAATCAGTTTGTGGCAACGGAAAAGCGTAAAGAAAAGAAGAATTCAAATGCGCAAGATGCCCACGAAGCGATTCGTCCAACTTCAGCTCTTCGTAAACCAGGAGAGGTAAAAGAGTTCTTATCGCGTGATCAGTATCGACTGTATAAGTTAGTATGGGAGCGCTTCGTTGCTAGTCAAATGGCACCTGCAATTATGGATACAATGGCTGTAGATTTGAAAAATGGAGACGTAACATTTAGAGCGAACGGCTCAAAAGTTAAATTTCCAGGCTTTATGAAAGTGTATGTTGAAGGCAATGATGATCAAGTGGAGGAAAAAGAAAATCTTCTTCCAGACTTAGAAGAAGGAGAAGTAGCTTATTCTAAGGACATCGATGAAAAGCAGCACTTCACACAGCCGCCGCCAAGATATACAGAAGCTCGTTTAGTCAAGACATTAGAAGAGCTAGGCATTGGCCGACCGTCTACATATGCTCCAACACTTGACACGATTCAAAAGCGCGGGTACGTAGCGCTCGATAACAAGCGTTTTGTTCCAACAGAACTTGGAGAAATTGTACTAGAGCTTGTATTGGAGTTTTTCCCGGAAATTTTAGATGTAGAGTTTACAGCTAAAATGGAAAACGATTTGGATGAAGTGGAAGATGGTAATGTTCAATGGGTGCGTGTTATTGACGAATTTTACAGTGATTTTGAAAAACGCTTAGAACATGCTGAAAAAGAAATGCGCGAAGTGGAGATTAAAGATGAACCTGCCGGAGAAGATTGCGAAGAATGCGGTTCACCTATGGTATACAAAATGGGACGCTACGGAAAATTTATGGCATGCTCTAATTTCCCTGACTGCCGCAACACAAAGCCAATTGTAAAAGAAATTGGCGTAAAGTGTCCGAAATGTGAAGAAGGAAATATCGTTGAGCGAAAATCGAAGAAAAAGCGTACATTTTATGGCTGTGATCGATTCCCTGGCTGTGACTTCGTATCTTGGGATAAGCCAATTGCAAGAAAATGTCCGAAATGTGAAAATCTGCTTGTAGAGAAGAAACAGAAAAAAGGAACTCAAGTCGTCTGTACAAGTTGTGATTATAAAGAGGAAGCTCAGCAGTAAAAGAGAATGGGATGAATTCCCACACTTTAAATTTAAAAATAGCAGTTATATAAGATGCGGCGACATTGCTTCATGTGCTAAAATGGAAACGTTATTAGCGACATTGAGTAATGTCGCATTTTCTTTGTCCTGTTAAAAAAGGAACAGACAAGTGAATGAATAAGGAAAATGATAGAAAAGATAGAAATGAAGTTGGAGGATTTACAATGAATGAACAAGTAATTAATGTTATCGGAGCAGGTCTTGCTGGAAGTGAAGCAGCTTGGCAGATCGCAAAGCGCGGTTTGAAAGTCCGTCTTTATGAGATGAGACCAGTGAAGCAAACACCTGCTCATCATACGGACAAATTTGCTGAATTAGTATGTAGTAATTCACTGCGTGCGAATACATTAACAAATGCAGTGGGTGTGTTAAAAGAAGAAATGCGATTATTAGACTCTGTAATTATTCGTTCAGCAGACGAATGTGCGGTTCCAGCAGGTGGAGCACTGGCTGTTGATCGTCACGAATTTGCCGCTCGTGTGACGGAAAGCGTTAAAAACCATCCGAACGTAACGGTTGTTAACGAAGAGATTACGGAAATTCCACAAGGACCAACTGTTATTGCAACAGGTCCGTTAACGTCAAAAGATTTATCGGAACAGCTGCGCGCGTTAACAAGTGAAGATTATTTATATTTTTACGATGCGGCTGCACCTATTATTGAAAAAGACAGCATTGATATGGATAAAGTATATCTTAAATCTCGCTATGACAAAGGGGAAGCTGCCTATTTAAACTGTCCGATGACAAAAGAAGAATTCCAGCGTTTTCATGAAGCATTAATCAATGCAGAGACGGTTCCTTTAAAAGAATTTGAGAAAGAAATTTATTTTGAAGGATGTATGCCAATTGAAGTAATGGCTTCACGCGGAGAAAAAACAATGCTCTTTGGACCAATGAAACCAGTTGGGTTAGAAGATCCGAAAACAGGAAAGCGACCTTATGCAGTTGTTCAGCTTCGTCAAGATGATGCAGCAGGTACACTATATAATATCGTAGGTTTCCAAACACATTTAAAATGGGGAGCACAAAAAGAAGTATTAAGCTTAATCCCAGGTTTAGAAAATGCAGAAGTAGTACGCTACGGAGTTATGCATAGAAATACGTTTATTAATTCTCCTAAATTGTTAAAACCTACGTATCAATATCGTGAGCGCGATGACTTATTCTTTGCTGGACAAATGACGGGAGTAGAAGGATATGTAGAATCAGCGGCGAGCGGACTAATGGCAGGAATGAACGCGGCTCGACTTGTACTTGGTGAAGAATTGGTTGTATTGCCGCAGGAAACAGCGATTGGCAGTATGGCTCACTATATCACACATACAAACGCTAAAAATTTCCAGCCGATGAATGCCAACTTTGGCTTATTCAAAGAATTGGAAGTGCGAATTAAAAACAAACAAGAACGAAATGAAACGCTTGCTAAACGAGCATTGGAAACTATTCAGAATTTTACAACAAAATAATCAAAATTGTTTGCAAGGGCTACTTAATTGTGATAATATTTAGTAGCCCTTGTGAGGTGATAACATTGGAATTTGTTAAAGATGTATTAAATTCCTTTCTAGAATATTTACAAATTGAGAAAAATTATTCAAAATATACAGTTGACTGCTATGAAAAAGACATCGTTATCTTTATGTCTTTTATGCAGGAAGAGCAAATACAAAACCTACAAAGTGTTACATATGCTGATGCAAGGCTGTTTTTAACACGCCTATATGAAAAGCAGTATTCAAAAAGATCGATGTCACGCAAAATTTCTTGTTTGAGAACGTTTTATCGTTACTTAAATAGAGAAGAATTAGTAGAAGATAATCCATTTGCGCTCGTTACCCTTCCTAAAAAGGAAGAGCGAAATCCTCGCTTCCTGTATGAAGAGGAGATTGTGAAATTATTTCAAATGAATGACTTAACAACTCCGTTAGGGCAGCGTAATCAGTCTCTATTAGAATTGCTGTATGCCACCGGAATACGAGTGAGTGAATGTGCATCTATTAAGCTTAGCGATATAGATTTTTCACTTCAAACTTTGCTCGTATATGGAAAAGGGAAAAAACAACGGTACGTGCCATTTGGCTGTTATGCCAAGGACGCTCTTAGAGTATATATAGATAATGGAAGAAAGCTTCTTTTAAAAAAGGCTCCTTCTGATACTCATTCGCTCTTTTTAAATTATAAGGGGACACCGTTGACAGACCGAGGCATACGCTTAGTCATTGATCAGTTAGTAAAGAAGACCGCTGAGAATATACATATTAGTCCACACGTTTTGCGGCATACTTTTGCGACTCATATGTTAAATGAAGGGGCAGATTTACGTACAGTTCAAGAAATGCTAGGTCATGAACATTTATCAACCACTCAAATATACACACATGTGACGAAGGATCGTTTAAAGGCAGTTTATATGAATCACCATCCTCGCGCATAAAAGGAGGAGTTAATTTGTCTACTTTCCATGCTACTACGATTTTTGCGGTTCAGCATAACGGTCAATGTGCCATGTCTGGGGACGGACAAGTAACGTTCGGTAATGCTGTTGTGATGAAACATACTGCTCGAAAAGTAAGACGTCTATTTCAAGGGCAAGTTCTTGCCGGCTTTGCAGGTTCAGTAGCTGATGCATTCACTCTTTTTGAATTATTTGAAACGAAGCTTGAAGAGTATAACGGAAATCTTCAGCGTGCAGCCGTTGAGCTTGCTAAACAATGGAGAAGTGACAAAGTATTGCGAAAGTTAGAAGCAATGCTTATTGTTATGAACAAAGATAACTTGCTGTTAGTATCAGGAACAGGTGAAGTTATTGAACCGGACGACGGCATTTTAGCAATTGGATCAGGCGGAAATTATGCTTTATCAGCGGGACGTGCATTAAAACAACATGCAGGCGAACATTTAACAGCTAAAGAAATTGCAAAAGCAGCTTTAGATGTAGCAAGTGAGATATGTGTTTATACAAATGATCATATTATTGTAGAAGAACTGTAGGAAAGGGGATTTTTTTATGAATTCTCATTTAACACCTCGACAAATTGTAGAAAAGCTCGATCAGTATATTATTGGTCAAACGAAGGCAAAGAAAGCGGTCGCTGTTGCACTGCGAAATCGCTATCGACGCGGTCTGCTGGACGAATCTTTACGTGATGAAGTTGTGCCGAAAAACATTTTAATGATTGGTCCTACAGGTGTGGGTAAAACCGAGATTGCACGCCGCTTAGCTAAGCTTGTCGGTGCACCTTTTATTAAGGTTGAGGCAACAAAATTTACGGAAGTTGGATATGTAGGACGCGATGTAGAATCAATGGTTCGTGATTTAGTGGAAACGTCAGTTCGACTTGTGAAAGAAGAAAAAATGAACGGCGTGCGTGATCGCGCAGAAGAAAATGCAAACAAGCGGATAGTGGAGCTTCTTGTTCCAAGCAAAAAGAAGCAGCAATCGTTTAAAAATCCGTTTGAAATGATTTTTTCAAACGGTACACAGTCAAGCGATGCGGATCCTGATCAAGATGAGGAAACGAATATTGCAACGAAGCGCAAGCAGATTGCTCATCAGCTTGCTTTAGGAGAGCTTGAAAATCATTATGTCACAATTGAAGTAGAAGAGCAACAACCTTCTATGTTTGATATGTTACAAGGTTCGGGTATGGAACAAATGGGCATGAACATGCAGGATGCCTTAAGCAATTTTATGCCTAAAAAACAAAAAAAGCGCAAGCTTACTGTTAAAGATGCACGAAAAGTATTAACAAATGAAGAAGCGCAAAAATTGATTGATATGGATGAAGTGACGCAAGAAGCTGTGAATCGTGCAGAACAATACGGAATTATTTTCATTGACGAAATTGATAAAATTGCTCAGAAAAGTGGTAATTCATCTTCCGCTGATGTTTCACGTGAAGGCGTGCAGCGAGATATTTTACCAATTGTAGAAGGGTCAACGATTGTTACCAAATATGGCGCAGTCAAAACTGATCATGTTTTGTTTGTAGCAGCCGGTGCTTTCCATGTATCAAAACCGTCGGATTTAATTCCAGAATTGCAAGGTCGATTCCCAATTCGCGTGGAATTAACGAAGCTAACCGTTGAAGATTTTATAAACATTTTAGTAGAGCCAGATAATGCGTTATTAAAGCAATATGCGGCATTATTGGAAACTGAAGGTATACAAATTGAATTTTCTGACGATGCTATACGTAAGATTGCAGAAATTGCATATCAGGTAAATCAAGATACAGACAATATTGGTGCAAGAAGGCTTCATACGATTTTAGAACGTTTGCTAGAGGATTTATCGTTTGAAGCACCAGAAGTAACATTAGAGAAAATTGTGATTACTCCGCAGTACGTGGAAGAAAAATTAGAAAAAATCGCTAAAAACAAAGATTTGAGTCAATTTATTTTATAGAACTGAAATCGCAGGAGGAAGAGTACTAATGGATTTATTAGGGAAAACTAGAAAGATTAATGCAATGCTACAAAAAGCAGCTGGTAAACCAGTAAACTTTAAAGAAATGGCTGAAACACTTTGCGAAGTGATCGAATCAAACGTATTCGTAGTAAGCCGTCGCGGTAAATTATTAGGAATCGCTGTTAAACAGCAAATTGAGAATGCGCGTATGAAAGATATGTTAGAAGCACGCCAGTTCCCAGAAGAATATACTCAAAGCCTATTTAACATTCAAGAAACATCTTCTAACTTAAACATTGAAAGTCAATATACAGCTTTCCCAGTTGAAAATAAAGACTTATTTGATGCAGGACTAACAACAATCGTTCCAATTATCGGAGGCGGAGAGCGTCTAGGTACGCTTGTACTATCTCGTTTAGACCGTCAGTTCGAAGATGATGATTTAATCCTTGCTGAATATGGTGCAACGGTAGTAGGTATGGAAATTCTTCGTGAAAAAGCAGAAGAGATTGAAGAAGAAGCGCGTAGCAAAGCTGTTGTACAAATGGCGATTAGCTCATTATCATACAGTGAGTTAGAAGCTATTGAGCACATCTTTGAAGAGTTAAATGGAAATGAAGGACTATTAGTCGCAAGTAAAATTGCTGACCGCGTTGGAATTACACGTTCAGTAATCGTAAATGCGCTACGTAAATTAGAAAGTGCTGGCGTTATCGAATCACGTTCTCTAGGAATGAAAGGAACTTACATTAAAGTTCTTAACAACAAATTCTTAGTAGAGCTTGAAAAATTAAAATCTAACTAAGTTTATGAACCAAAAAGCACACGGGCAGAGCCCGTGTGCTTTTTTTGTATGCTCTCAGTACAAAAAGATTAAGAAGATTCGTTCACTATTTTTATAAATCCTTAACAAACTTCATATAAAAATCTAAAAATTATATTATAGAATTTTTAAATAGTAAAAAGATACTAGTTGATTACAAATCGTTACTTTTATTACATATTGTTCAGGACTTATGGTATATATTTTGATTTTAAATTTAAAAAATAGAGCTAAAGTATAGCATTGATGTTAAAATATGCTTGAAAAAAGAATGAAAATTTTGGTTTATAGTCCAAAAGTTCTTAAAAAAGGATAGACATTGCATGAAGTTTTTCTTACAATAAGTTCTATGGTACTAAAGTCGAAATTTGTCTCATTTTTGAGGAAAATAGAATAGATAAGCAGGTGTAAGAATTGAGTTTGTTTTCAACTACTTTTCAAACAATTGAAAATGGAATTAGCTACGCGTCACAAAAGCAGCAGACGATTGCACAAAATATCGCAAACGTTGATACTCCAAATTACAAATCGAAAACAGTATCGCGTACGAGTGAATTTCGAGATTTATTACATAACGAGTTAGAAGCATATCAGACTGATTCAAAACATATCCCATTCTCCGGTTCATCCCAGCGAGTGATTACCCAGCAAGGAAGCACTTCCTATCAAGCAAACGGAAACAATGTGGATATGGATAAAGAGATGGCGGATATGGCTGAAAATCAAATTTACTATGAGGCGCTAGTAGATCGTTTAAATGGAAAATTCAATTCTCTTCAAACAGTCATTAGAGGAGGTAAATAAGTTTGACTATTTTTCAAAATATGAATATTACATCTTCAGCTTTAACTGCCAATCGTTTAAGGATGGACGTTGTTTCATCTAATATGGCGAATGCTGAAACGACAAGAGGGACGTACGTTAATGGTGAGTGGCAGCCTTATAAAAGAAAAATGGTTGTCATGCAGTCTGATCGTTCGCCTTCTTTTTCGTCCGTCTTACACTCCGAAATAAATAAAAGTCAAAACAATGGTGTAAAAGTCACAGATATCGCAGAAGATAATACTCCTTTTAATTTAGTATATAATCCGACGCATCCAGATGCGAATGACCAAGGGTACGTGCAGATGCCGAACGTAGATCCTTTAAAGGAAATGACGGATTTAATTAGTGCTACTCGATCCTATGAAGCAAATGTGACGGTCTTTAATACAAACAAAAGTATATTAACAAAGGCGTTAGAAATTGGGAAATAAAGGAGCGATAAAATGATTAATGGTATCAGCAATCAAATAGCACTAGCAAAAACAGCAGCTTCTACTAGCACTGGACAAACAACTCAACAGTTTTCAACGTTTTTAAAAGACTCAATCAATGAGTTAAACAATACTCAACGCGCTTCGGATATAGCGACTGAAAAGCTTGCTAAAGGAGAAAACGTCGAACTCCAAGATGTAATGATTACTGCTCAAAAAGCAAGTATTACGATGCAAACGGCTCTTGAAATACGCAATAAAGCTGTTGAAGCCTATCAGGAAATGATGAGAATGCAAATGTAATTGAGCGGTTATTAAAGAAAATGAAAATAGTAATAACCGGAGGAATACCATGAATGAAAGAATAGCTCTTTATCGAGATAAGATGAAAGTCTTTTGGAATAACCGCAAAAAAGGGCAGAAAATAGCACTTATCGCTACTCCTCTTGCGGCTATTCTAGTCATTAGTTTAGCATCTGTTTTTTTAAACAAGGATAAATTTGTCCCTCTTTATAGCAATCTATCGGCTCAGGAAACAGGACAAATCAAAGCAGAGCTTGATGCTAGAAGCGTTCCCTCAGAAATCTCTGATAACGGAACAACCATTTCGGTGCCTGAACAAAGTGTTGACTCGCTAAAAGTTGATTTAGCTGCACAAGGAATTCCTGATAGCGGAAGTATCGACTATTCGTTTTTTGGGAAAAATGCGAGCTTTGGTATGACAGATAATGAATTTGATGTGTTAAAACTCGATGCGATGCAAACTGAATTGGCTAACTTAATGAAAAACATTCAAGGAGTCAACGATGCAAAAGTGATGATTACCCTTCCCAATGAAAGCGTATGGGCGAATGAAAAGCAGGAAGAAGCATCAGCATCGATTGTGCTTAATACAAAGGCTGGTTATAAATTTGATGATCAGCAAATTAAATCTCTTTATCATTTAGTATCCAAAAGTGTGCCAAACCTTCCTACAGATAATATCGTCATCATGAACCAATATTTTGAGTACTTTGATTTAAAAGGTAACGAAACGAATTCAGCTTCTAGCTCATTTGCTTCGCAGAACGAAGCGAAAAAAGAAGTTGAGCGAGATATTCAGCGTCAAGTACAGCAAATGCTAGGAAGACTGGTCGGTCAAGACAAAGTAATGGTCTCTGTTACAGCAGATCTTGATTTTACACAGGAAAATCGCGAAGAAAAGCTAGTAGAGCCTGTTGATAAAGATAATATGCAAGGAATTGCCGTTAGCGCTGAAAAAATTAATGAAACATTTTCTGGAAAAAACGCTCAAGATGGAGGCGTTGCTGGAACAGGAGAAGAAGATACAACAAATTACTCATCTAGTACAACAAGTGGAGACGGAGACTACGAAAAAAACGAAGAACGAATTAATTATGAAGTGAATCGAATTCATAAAGAAATCGTCGAAAGTCCATACAAAATTCAAGACCTTGGCATTCAAGTAATGATAGATCCGTCCAATGCAAAAGGGAAATCACAAGTTTCCGATACGCTGGAGTCAGACGTTCAAAAAATGTTAGGTACAATTGTCCGTACTTCTATTTCAAAAGATGCAAATACAAAAGCTCTCTCGGATAACGCGGTCAGCGATAAGATTACCGTTTCCGTTCAGCCGTTTAATGGACAAGAAACAGCTGACAACACAGCAAGTTCAATTCCATTGTGGATGTATATAATCGGAGGAGCACTGCTGCTTATTATTGTTGTTCTTATTGTGCTGTTGGTTAGGAAAAGACGTCAAGACTTAGATGAAGAGGAATATGATGAAGAGTATGATGAAACTTTTGAAGCATATGAAGCGGCACAAAAAGCCCCTGTTTTAAGTGCTGAGCAGCAAACAAGAAGCAATCTTGAAACGTTAGCGAAGCAAGACCCGGAAGAGTTTGCAAAACTGCTGCGAACATGGATTAGTGAGGATTAGGAGGAAAGCTAATGGTAAAGGCTATGCAAAAAAATGAGTTAACTGGAAAGCAAAAAGCAGCAATTTTGTTGATTTCTCTCGGTCCTGATGTATCAGCTTCTATCTATAAACATCTCAGTGAAGATGAAATTGAGCAACTAACGCTTGAAATTTCTTCAGTGAGAAAAATAGAGCCGTCTCTAAAAGAAGCTGTGCTTCATGAGTTTGAACAACTAACGCTTGCTCAAAACTACCTTGAAAAAGGAGGAGTAAGCTATGCGAAACAGGTGTTAGAAAAAGCACTTGGACCAGAGCAGGCTATGATGATTATCAATCGATTAACTTCTTCTTTGCAAGTTCGTCCATTTGACTTTGCCAGAAAAGCTGATCCTATGCAGCTGTTAAATTTCATTCAGCATGAGCATCCTCAGACGATTGCCCTTATTTTATCTTACTTAGAGCCGCCACAGGCAGGACAAATCTTATCATCACTGCCTCAGGAAAGGCAAGCGGATATTGCAAGACGGATTGCAACGATGGGAAGTACGTCTCCGGAAGTCATTAATGAAGTGGAACAAATTTTAGAGAGAAAGCTTTCTGCTACTGTTACCCAAGACTATACCCAAACAGGTGGTTTAGAAGCAGTAGTTGAAGTATTAAATGGAGTAGACCGAGCAACTGAAAAAATTATTATTGATACGCTTGAAATTCAAGATCCGGCATTAGCAGAAGAAATCAAACAGCGAATGTTTGTATTTGAGGATATCGTAACGCTCGATAACCGTTCTATTCAGCGTGTGATACGAGATGTAGAAAATGATGATTTATTGTTGAGCTTAAAAGTAGCAAGTGAAGAAGTGAAATCTATTATTTTTAAAAATATGTCTAGCCGTATGGTGGAAACGTTTAAAGAAGAAATGGAATTTATGGGTCCTGTGCGTTTGAAAGATGTAGAGGAAGCTCAGTCACGTATCGTTGCTGCAATTAGACGTTTAGAAGATGCTGGTGAAATTGTACTAGCTCGAGGTGGAGGAGACGATATTATTGTCTAATATCATTAAATCAACTTATACGAATAAACTTTCAGACGAAAATGCGAAGCACATTCAAGTCATTCCATTTGGTTTTCCGATACAAGATGAGCCCACAGAAGAACATCTTCAGCAAGAAAATGCACAGCACGTTATTGAACAAGCGCATAGTGAAGCTGAAATGATAAAGGCCGAGGCAGACGCTTACCGCAAACAAGCTCAAAACGAAGTTGAACGTTTGAAAAAGCAGTGGGAAGAAGAGAAGGTGCTGCTGTTTCAACAAGAAAAAAAACGCGGCTATGAAGAAGGGTACGAAGAAGGGCTGCTTCAAGGGAAACAAGAGTACGAACATGTATTAGCCATGTCGCGAAACATTGTTGACGAAACAAAGAATCAGTACTACGAATATATAAATCAATCTGAAGAAGTCATTTTTGAATTAGGTTTCACCCTAGCAGAAACGCTTTTAAATGAGCAGCTTCAAAGAGATGAATCATTTTTATCACTTGTTGCAAGGTCTTTAAAAGAAGTTAGAGAACATAAAGAAATCCAGCTTTTTGTTTCTCCCAAAAAATATGCATATGTATGTGAACATAAACGAGAACTGTTCGATTTATTAAACGGAGAAACCGGGCTGTTTATTTATGCAGATGAAAATCTTCAGGAAATGGATTGTGTCATCGATTCCTCTTATGGGCGTCTTGTTGCTTCTTTTGATAGTCAGTTAACGGAAATGAAGAAAAAATTAAAAGAACGTTTGTTAGAGGGGAGTAAACATGAAAGTCGCACAACTCATTCATGAAATCCCGCGCACATCTTCTTTTAAACGGTACGGGAAAGTCAGCCGAGTAGTAGGAATGATGATTGAATCTAAAGGACCTAGAACGTCAATAGGAGATGTTTGTTTTATTCATCTCAGTGAACGAGGAGATAAAATTCGTGCAGAAGTTGTTGGTTTTAACGGTGAGCACGTCGTTTTAATGCCTTATACGTCTGTTCGATATATCGGACCTGGCTGCCTAGTGGAAACAACAGAAAAACCTCTGCAGGTAAGCGTGGGGAAAGAGTTAATAGGTCAAGTGCTTGATTCGTTAGGCAACCCTTTAGATGGGTCTGAACTTTCTCATTATTTGCCTTTTGTTTTAACCGATCAAGACCCGCCTAATCCTTTAGAGCGCCCGCCTATTGAACAGCCTATTGAAGTAGGTGTACGGACGATTGATAGTTTGTTAACCGTAGGTCGAGGGCAGCGCATAGGTATTTTTGCAGGAAGCGGTGTTGGGAAAAGTACGCTGCTTGGGATGATTGCTCGTAATACAAAAGCAGATATCAATGTCATTGCCCTTGTAGGCGAGCGAGGAAGAGAAGTTAGAGAATTTATTGAACGAGATCTTGGAGAGGAAGGGTTAAAGCGCTCTGTTGTAGTAGTTGCTACCTCGGATCAGCCTGCTCTACTTCGAATGAAAGCAGCATATACAGCTACTTCTATTGCTGAATACTTTCGAGATGAGGGGCTGAGCGTCATGATGATGATGGATTCTGTTACCCGTGTAGCAATGGCTCAGAGAGAAATTGGATTAGCCGTAGGTGAACCTCCCACTACCAAAGGTTATACACCATCTGTTTTTGCTAGCTTGCCAAGGCTGCTTGAACGTACAGGGACTAATCAACATGGATCTATTACCGCTTTTTACACTGTATTAGTAGACGGTGATGATATGAACGAACCTATTTCGGATACGGTGCGAGGCATTATAGACGGACATATTGTACTAGACAGGGAGCTTGCCAATAAAGGTCAATATCCGGCCATCAATGTCTTAAAAAGCGTTAGTCGCGTGATGAACCATATCGTAAGTGAACGGCATAAAGAAGCAGCTGAAAAACTGCGTTCATTAATGGCTACCTACGCTAATTCTGAAGACTTAATTAACATAGGTGCCTACAAAAGAGGATCTTCTGTTTACATTGATGAGGCAATCCACTATCATCCTGTCATTGAGGCATTTTTAAAGCAAAAAACGAACGAACATCCATCGTTTGAAACAAGTGTAACAAAGCTCTGTGAACTGTTTGTGAAAGGTGAGTAAATATGGCATATGAATTTAGGTTATCTAAAATAATGGCAATTAAGTCAAATGAAAAAGATGAACTGCTATCTCAATATAATCAATCCCTACAGCAGTTTGAAACAGCGGGTGAAAAGCTTTATAAAAAGTTAAAAGAAAAAGAAACGCTGATTGAACAGCATACGGGCAAAATGAAGCAGGGGCTTTCTATTTTAGAAATTACATCATTTCAGCAGTTTTTAACAAGTGCCGAACGAGTGATTGAAAGGCTGCAACAAGAGGTCATGTTTGCCAGACAGCAAATGAACTTAAAGAAACTGAAGCTAGAAGAAAAGAATATAGAAGTAAAGAAGTATGAAAAATTAAAAAAGAAAGACTACGATTCTTATATAACAGCGGAAAAACAATTAGAAGCGAAGCAAATGGATGAGCTGTCTTTACAGCAGTACATGCTGCATAGAAATTAGGTGAAAAACATGGCTAAACGAAAAGAATTAAGAGAAGAGTACGAAGAAGAAAAGTCTTACAGTAAAAGCCAAGTGTTTTTATTTTTAATCTTTATTCCAGCAGTGTTCCTTATCTTGGCGGCTTATATTGTTCTGACGCTTTTAGGCGTTAATGTAAATGATAAAGTTTCAGCTATTACACACGCCATTCCGTTTGTATCAAGTGAACAGTCGCAAAAAAATGAAAATATTAAAGAAAGCAATGAAGAGATACAAAAGCAGGTTGAGAGTCTTCAAAAAAAGCTGAGCACAAAAGAAAAGCAAATCGCAGCTTACGAGAAAACGATCGCTACAAAAGATCGTCAAATGGATGAACTAAAAATTGAAATGCGCGATATGGAAGAAAAAGCCGATGATGAAGCGAAAAAACAAAAGAACAATCAGCTGGCAAAAAAAGATGTCATTGCTACCTATGAAAATATGTCTCCTAAAAATGCAGCGCTCATCTTTGCCGAATTAAAAGAAGACAAAGCGGTTGCGATGCTTAAGCAGTTCAAAGCGAGTACAAGAACGGCAATCTTAGAAAAAATGGATCCGAAAGTAGCTGCACGCTATACGACATTGTTAACAGATCAGATTGATGAATAAAAGCAGAGGTGAAAACAGTGGAAATTTCACTACGTCCAGCAGCTGCATCAAAGGTAAACTGCGATGAAAAAGCAGCTGCTAGTCAGACTCAGGGTTTTTTTGAAGAAATTGTTCAGCAGCTTCAGCAGTTAGATACGCAGCCTTCAGCATCCGAGGATAAATCATCAGATGAAACAGCGGTAGATCAAAACCTCTTGCAGGCGGTTGGGTTAATTGCGATTCAGTTAAGTGAAGCGGAAGATAAAGAAATGGAACCGGCTGTCTTATACGAACATCTAATCGAAATGATTAATAGGATTCCAAGTAGTCCAGATTTGGAACAGCCGCTTCTAAAGCTGCAGCACGTGCTAACAGACATGCAGCGGGGACCTGTTTCACCTGAAACAGACAGTCAAGAACAGTATTTAACTTCTATTTCTACCTTGCTGGAACTATGTAAAAATACGTCAGCTGTTTTTCAAACAGAGTTCGCTCAGCTGATGGAAGAACTACAAAAACCGCAGCTGCAGTCAGTGAAGCTTTCAGATTCGCAGCTTCAAGGCTTGCAGAAAGCTGCTGCTGAAAAAATAGAGAAAATTCATAAACAACCACGTGTATTAACCGATACCTTACATGAAAAGCGCTCTGCTGGTTTCTTCGCCGTTGTTCATGCGGCTCCAAAAAGTCCTCTAAAAGATATGAGCGCTGTTCGTAAAGAAGAAAAAGGGCCGCTATTTAATCAGCTTCCATGGAAAAAAGATGTGGTATTACACAGCGAAAGTATAGATACAGATAGCTTCTCAAAAAATAGTGAAGGTTCTTTGGGAAAAAGCATAACCACGGTGGTATCAGAAAATCAGCCATCATCTTTTGTATCTAGAGGAATACCGAACGTTTCTATTGATTTAGGACCAGTCACATCTGAGTATCAACAGTCTAGCAATCTGGTAAACGAGCTGCAAAAGGTATGGAGTAAAGCTTCGATCAGTACTGAAGAAGGAGCATCTAAGCTTTCTATTACGTTATTGCCAAAGCAGCTAGGGACGATTTCAATTGAAGTGCTTCAACAAGACAATGAAACAATTGCGCAGGTTGTGGTAACGTCAGCGAAAACAAAAGAGCTATTAGACGCCAACCTTTCGACTTTAAGGCAAGTTCTGAATTCTCAGCATGTATCCGTTGATGAAGTCGATGTGGCCGCTGTTCAAGCAGCTCTAGAAAGTTCTGTAAAAGATATGAACACTCTTGCTAAAGAAGAAAAAGGGCCGCAGCTTTCTATTGATTTAGGGCAAGTAAAATCAGACCATCAACAGTCTAGCGATCTGGTAAACGAGCTTGAAAAAATATGGAGTAAAGCTTCGATCAGTACTGAAGAAGGAGCATCTAAGCTTTCTGTTACGTTATTGCCAAAGCAGCTAGGGACGATTTCAATTGAAGTGCTTCAACAAGAAAATGAAAGGGTTGCGCAGGTTGTGGTAACGTCAGCGAAAACAAAAGAGCTGTTAGACGCCAACCTTTTCAAATTACGACAAGCTCTCACGTCTCAGCATGTATCCGTTGAGCAAGTCGGTGTGGACGCTGTTCATACAGCTTCAGAAAGTTCTGTGGAAAATATGAATGTTTTTCGTAAAGAAGAAAAAGTACCGTTTTTCCATCAGCTTCCATGGAAAAAAGATGTGGTTGTACCCAGCGGAAGTATAGATACCAATAGCTTTTTAAAAAATAGCGAAAGTCCGGCAGGTACACACACAACCGGGGCGACAGTAGAGAATCAGCCATCATCCTTTGGAAGTGGAGAAATGCCTAAGCTTCAGCAGTTCTCTATTTATCTAGGGCAAGCAAAATCTGAGTATCAACAGTCTAGCAATTTGGTAAACGAGCTTGAGAAAATATGGAGTAAAGCTTCGTTTAGTACCGAAGAGGGAACATCCAAGCTTCTCATTAAGTTATTTCCAAAACAGCTAGGTGCGATTTCAATTGAAATGCTTCAGAAAGACAGTGAAACGGTTGCGCGAATTGTCGTATCGTCAGCAAAAACAAAAGAGTTATTAGACTCCAACTTTTCAACTTTGCGGCACGGTCTCGCGTCTCAGCATGTATCCATTGATAAAATCGATGTGCTACTGTCAGAACAAGCGATGTTGTATAACAATGAAAACGACCAGCAAAAAGAAAGACAGGAAAAAGAAGCGTTTAAAAAAGAAGAAGAAGATCAAGATTCACAACAATTGGAAGAATCGGCTTCCTTTCTATCTTCTTTTGAAGCAGCGCTCATTAACTACAACGTATAGGTGATAACAATGACAAATGAAATTACGTCTGACTTGTATTTAAGCAATAGGGACATACCAGTGAAGCAAACGGGAAACAGCTCGCTTGGCAAAGATGACTTTTTGAAGCTTTTGATTGCTCAGCTTCAAAATCAAGATCCAATGAATCCAATGGAAGACAAAGACTTTATTGCTCAAATGGCTCAGTTTTCATCTCTTGAACAAATGACAAATATGAGCACATCGCTCAATACGTTTGTAACGCAGTCTCAGGCTTCTCCTATTTTAAAAGGAAGCGAATTAATTGGTAAAACCGCTGCATGGTTAGATGAAGAAGGAAATAAAAAGCAAGGAGTCATTTCAACAGCATCCGTCAAAAACAATGAGATATCGTTTACTATCAACGATGAAAAGCATACGGTACTTTCGCTAAACGATATCTTAGAAGTAAGCAGTTAACCAACCAAATTTAAGGAGTGATTTTATGTTACGTTCGATGTATTCAGGAATCAGCGGCATGAAAAATTTTCAAACTAAATTAGATGTCCTAGGAAATAATATTGCCAATGTTAATACATACGGCTATAAAAAAGGACGTACAACGTTTCAAGATTTAGTAAGTCAGCAGGTAGCAGGAGCAACAGGACCGGCTGGGAACCGTGGAGGTGTTAACGCTAAACAAGTCGGATTAGGTTCGCAAATTGGCACAATTGATACAGTTCAAACATCAGGAAGCATTCAGTCAACGGGACGTCCGCTAGATTTAGCTATTTCTGGTGACGGCTATTTTGTTGTAAATGATGGAACATCAGACTATTACACAAGAGCGGGGAACTTCTATTTAGATAAAGATGGTTACCTTGTGACAGGTGATGGGTTGTTTGTGAAATCTACTAGTACTAATGACAATGGAAGAATTAAAATTGATCCAACTACAGCTAAAAGCTACAGTATTGGGGCAAATGGGACCGTTAATATTGTTGGTCTAAACGGAACTATGCTTCCGAATCCTCAGACTATCAAGCTTGCAAAATTCGCTAATAATGAAGGGCTTCAAAAAGCAGGAGGAAATTTGTTCGCTAATACTCCAAATGCTGGTCTGGTTACAACTCCTGCAAACATTACTCCTGGAAACAGCGGTACGGGAACTTTAATTTCAAGCGCCCTTGAAATGTCCAACGTTGATTTATCGGAAGAATTCACGGACATGATTGTTGCACAGCGCGGATTTCAAGCGAACACAAGGATTATTACAACATCCGATGAAATACTGCAAGAATTAGTGAATCTAAAACGATAGGCGGGAGGAAGGAGTAGGTATTACTCCGGTTGATTATGATCACTTTAACAAGGCTAAACGGCAAAACATTTACGTTAAATGCTCTTTACATCGAGCAGGTTGAGGCATTTCCTGATACGACGATTACGCTAACGAATAATAAAAAGCTGGTGGTAAAGGATTCGGTTGAAGAAGTGAATGAGAAAGTAACGCGTTATTATCAGCGAATTAACGTATTAGGGCTGCAGCAAACGACGGAGGAATAAAGTGTGTTCAAAAATAAGCTAATTAGTAAGATGATTATTATCCTGCTTTCTCTTACTTTAATAGGAAGCATTGCGGTTATTGTGACGTTAAAGTACACGGAGCAGGCAGGTACTGAAAAAGGTCCATCTATCGACGATGTGATTAAAGCTTCTGTAGATGTAACGGATATCAAAACCAATTTAAAAAGCAATAATTACATCAGCATCTCTTTTAAAATTCAAATGGATAGCAAAAAAGCAGCGGGAGAGCTTCAAAAAAGAGACTTTCAAGTAAGAGACATTATTATCAAAAGGCTCTCAGATATGAGTGCTCAAGATTTTGAAGGAACGCAAGGACTCAGCACGTTAGAAACAGATATTGCAAAGCAAATTGATCAATTAATGGAAAACGGACATGTTGTTAAAATTTATACAACGTCTAAAGTGTTGCAGTAAAGAAAAAGGGAGGGAAGCTAGTGGCAGGGGATGTATTATCACAAAATGAAATTGACGCCCTATTATCCGCGTTATCAACCGGAGAGATGGATGCGGATGAGCTAAAAAAGGAAAATAAAAAACAGCGTATTCGTACATATGATTTTAAACGCGCCCTGCGTTTTTCAAAAGATCAGATTCGCAGTTTGACGCGAATTCATGAAAATTATGCGCGCATGTTAATCAACGTCTTTTCGGCGCAGCTTCGTAACGTTGTACAAGTGTCTGTTGTATCAGTGGATCAAATTCCGTATGAGGAGTTCATTCGCTCTGTTCCGAAAGTAACCATCTTAAACGTGATAGCCGTCCCTCCTTTAGAAGGGCATATCATTATGGAAGTCAATCCGAACATTGCCTATGCGATGCTTGACCGCTTGCTCGGGGGACAAGGCGAGAGCGGTGGGAAAATTAGTAACTTAACGGAGATTGAAACGAGCTTGGTTCGAAACTTGTTAGAGAAAACGTTAGACAGTATGAGAGAAGCTTGGAGTTCTATTGCGGAAATTGAACCTGAAACATCAGAGTTTGAAGTGAATCCTCAGTTTTTGCAGGTAATTTCACCAAATGAAATTGTCATCGTCATTTCATTAAACGTACAAATTGGAGATGAAACGGGCATGATCAATCTATGTATTCCGCACGTGACGCTTGAGCCGATTGTGTCCAAACTGTCCGTTCATTACTGGATGCAATCTTCGAAAAAAGAACCTAACGTACAAGAGGTTGAGCAGCTAAAGGAACGAATCAATGATGCGGAATTGCAGGTTGTAGCCGAGCTAGGAAAAGCGGATATTTCAATTGAAGATTTCCTAGCATTAGATGCGGGAGATGTTATTCGACTGCAAACAAGCGTTCATAATCCGTTAACTATTTACGTCGGAGAACAACCTAAATTTATTGCACAGCCTGGAAAAGTCAGTCGGAAAGTCGCTGTGCAAATTCTAGATGATGTTAAGAGGAGGAACGAAAGGAATGAACGATGACATGCTTTCGCAAGATGAAATTGATGCGTTGTTAAAAGGAACTTCTTCACTTGACGAGTTTTCAGAGCCGAATAAGTCAAGTCAAGTAGATGATTACTTTACGGAAATGGAAAAAGACGCGCTTGGCGAAATTGGAAATATTTCGTTTGGCAGTTCAGCAACAGCGCTATCGGCTTTATTGAATCAAAAAGTCGATATTACCACACCGTTTGTATCGCTCGTATATAAAGAAGAGCTGACGGATGAATTTCCAAATCCTCATGTCGCTGTGCAAGTTCAGTATACAGAAGGCTTTTCTGGTACGAATTTGTTAGTTATTAAACATGAAGATGCAGCTGTTATTTCAGATTTGATGCTTGGTGGAACGGGTGAGAATCCGACGGAAATCATGGATGAAATTAAGCTGAGTGCAGTGCAGGAAGCGATGAATCAAATGATGGGTTCTGCAGCGACGTCTATGTCCACGGTATTTCAAAAGAAAATTGATATCTCTCCGCCGAGCTTAGATATTTTAAATATTCAAAAAGGGGAAGGCACAGAGCTTATTCCCCAAGATGACGTCTTTGTAAAAGTCTCTTTTAATTTGAAGGTAGGCACATTAATCGATTCGAATATTATGCAGCTTTTATCGATATCTTTTGCCAAAAGCTTGGTGGAAGAGCTTTTAGTTCCAAGCGCAGAAGATACGGCAGCTTCTATTGAAAAAGAATCAGATTTTAACGAAAAGCAAACAGAACCGCCGTCAGCTGAATACGTACAGCATGAAGAAACACAGCAGGTAGAATCTGTTCATGTACCAGTTGATATTCAGCCCGCATCGTTTTCAGAGTTCGAGCACGTGTCTTCTCCTCAAGGGGATTCACGAAATTTAGACATGCTGCTTGATATCCCGCTTCAAGTTACCGTGGAGCTTGGAAGAACTAAGCGAACGGTTCAAGAGATTTTAGCATTATCTTCTGGTGCAATCATTGAACTTGATAAACTAGCAGGCGAACCAGTAGATATCTTGATTAATAGCAAATTAATAGCAAAAGGTGAAGTGGTCGTCATTGACGAGAATTTTGGCGTTCGCGTAACCGATATTATTAGTCAAAGAGACCGTATTAACAAACTAAAGTAATGATTTTTAGGAGGAGTAGAGATGGGAAACCGAATTTTAATTGTAGATGATGCTGCATTCATGCGCATGATGATCAAAGATATTTTAACGAAAAATGGATATGAAGTAGTAGCGGAAGCGGCAGACGGTCAGCAGGCTGTGGAGTTATTTAAAGAGCATGCACCAGATCTTGTCACAATGGATATTACGATGCCTGAAATGGATGGAATTACGGCCTTAAAAGAAATTAAAAGCATAAAAAGTGATGCTAAGGTGATTATGTGTTCAGCCATGGGCCAGCAGGCAATGGTGATTGATGCGATTCAAGCAGGGGCAAAAGATTTTATCGTTAAGCCTTTTCAAGCAGATCGTGTATTAGAGGCAATTTCAAAAGCAATTGGATAAACAGCAGATTGGCGGGGCTTTCCCGCTAATCTTACACTATGTTGAAGTAAGAGGTGGCAGGCATTGCTGCGAAAGTTCGTAATTGCTGCGCTGTTAATAAGCGTATTAGCAGGATCAAATCAAATCGTCTATGCAGAAAGTGGATCTGCATCGGTAAAAGAATGTTTGGAAAAAACGGAGAAGTGTTCAGAGAATGAGAGTGCTGATTCAAAAGAAAAAACTGCACTCCAGGGGACGCCTACGCTCTCAGCTGGAGATATTATGAAGATGATATTCGCGTTTTTACTTGTAATTGGGCTGCTTTTTGCGCTCTTAAAATTTGTAAATAAAAAAGGAAAAATGCTTCAAAAGAATAAAGTAGTACAAAACTTAGGCGGTACAAATGTGGGAAGCAGCAAGTCGGTGCAAGTGGTAAAAGTTGGAGAACAGCTTTTTGTCATTGGAGTCGGCGAAAACGTGCAGCTTCTTTCAGAAATTACGGGGCAGGAGAAACAGCAGCTGCTCACGCAGTATGAGGAACAACAAAGAAACGAAGGCGAATACAAAGTGGTACCACCGTCCTTTTTAGAAAAATTAACTTCTAAAAAAGAAGAGAAATCTAGTCATTCTTTTCAACAGCTTTTTCAGCGAGAAATGAATGAAATGAAAACAAAAAGGCAAAACGTACTGAAAGAGTTAGAAAGGAACAAAAAGAACGATGAATGAAGTGATGAATCTCTTTAACTCGAGCAGTCCTACAAATGTTTCAACGTCTGTCCAGCTTTTGTTGCTGCTGACGGTGTTTTCAGTAGCTCCTGGAATTTTAATTATGATGACCTGCTTTACACGTATTGTCATTGTGCTTTCGTTTGTACGTACATCGCTCGGGACACAGCAAATGCCTCCTAACCAAGTATTAGTTGGATTATCGCTGTTTTTAACGTTTTTTATTATGGCACCCACTTTTTCTCAGGTAAATGAACAGGCGCTTCAGCCGCTTTTAAAAGAAAAAATCACGCTGAATCAAGCCTATGAAAAAGCAGCTGAACCAATGAAAGAATTTATGAGTGCTCATACAAGACAAAAAGATTTAGCTCTTTTTTTAGAATATGCGGATATAGATAAACCATCCTCTGTTCAAGATATTCCCTTAACTGCGCTCGTTCCGGCTTATGCAATCAGTGAGCTAAAGACAGCATTTCAAATTGGATTTATGATTTTTATTCCTTTTCTCATTATCGATATGATTATAGCAAGCGTGCTGATGTCTATGGGAATGATGATGCTTCCTCCCGTTATGATTTCGCTCCCGTTTAAAATTTTACTATTTGTACTGGTTGACGGCTGGAATTTAGTTGTTAAATCATTATTAATAAGTTTTCAATAGGTGATAGACAATGAATGGAGAATTTGTCATTTCGTTAGCAGAAAAAGGCGTGTATACAATCCTAATTGTATCTGGCCCTTTATTGCTGCTGGCCCTTGTAGTTGGGCTCATTATTAGTATTTTTCAAGCAACTACCCAAATTCAAGAGCAAACTCTTGCTTTTGTTCCTAAGATTGTAGCGGTCTTAGTAGGGATTGTATTTTTTGGTCCGTGGATGTTATCAAAAATGATTTCATTTACATATGAAATTTTTTCAAATCTGTATCGGTACGTAGGGTAGCTATGAGTCAGTTGATCTTATCCTATCCCGCGTTTTTACTAGTGCTAGTGCGGGTAACGTCTTTTTTTATCACGGTTCCGCTATTTTCATACAAAACGATTCCCGCAGTTCATAAGGTAGGTTTGTCTGCCTCGCTATCCGTCATTATTGCGACAACGATTGATTTACCTGTCGTTTCGTTAGACGCACAGTTTGTACTTTTAGTAGTAAAAGAATGCGCTGTTGGCTTGTTTATTGGTTTGACCGCTTATGTATTTATTATGGCTATTCAAATTGCCGGAGGTCTTATCGATTTTCAAATTGGATTTGCGATTGCCAACGTAATAGATCCGCAGACAGGTGCGCAAAGCCCGATACTAGGTCAATATTTATATGTATTTGCTCTTCTATTTTTATTATCGACCAATGGACATCATTTATTAATAGACGGCATCTATAATAGTTATTTAATTATTCCGTTAGACAAAGTAGCTTTCCCTGTGGGAAGCCAAGCATTTGCTACACACATCATAACCGTTTTCTCATCGATGTTTTTAGTAGCTGTTCAAATGTCTTTGCCTTTGGTAGGTTCATTATTTTTAGTCGATATCGCGCTTGGAATTGTCGCAAGAACCGTTCCGCAGTTAAATATTTTCGTAGTGGGGTTTCCGGTAAAAATTATTGTTGCCTTTATTTTGCTGATTGTCGTGATGGGGAGCATGTTTTATATGATGCAAATCATATTTGAACAAATGATAGAAGCGATGCGCGCGATGATCCGCATATTAGGAGGGGTGTAGCTTTGTTTTTAGTAAAAGTTGATTTGCAATTTTTTGCGGGAGAAAAAACGGAAAAAGCTACACCTAAAAAAAAGCAAGACTCTAGAAAAAAAGGACAGGTAGCTAAAAGTCAAGATGTTACAACAGCGCTCATCCTTTTAATGGTTTTTCTTTATTTTTTGTTTGGAGCCAAACAGTTTTTACAGCAAATGATGAAGTTGTTAAGAGAAGCTTTTCAAACGTATATGCTTGAGGAAGTGACGGCAGAGCGCGTATTTGCGATGTTTAAGTACCTTCTTCCTTCAGTAGCCCTTGCAGCAGGTCCTGTTATGCTCGCAGCTTTTATTGCTGCGCTCGGAGCGAATTATATGCAGGTTGGTATTCTTTTTTCCACGGAGGCTCTTCAGCCTAAGTTAGAAAAGATTAACCCTATTAGCGGAGCCAAACGGATTTTTGCCATGAGAGCGCTGGTAGAACTAATCAAGTCAACGCTGAAAATTATATGTATCGGAGCCGTCACGTTTTTTATCTTATGGATTCACATAGAAGATGTATTAAATTTATCTCAAAAAAGTATAGGGGACTCGCTGGTTGTTCTATCTAAGCTTGTTTTTCAAATGGGACTTGCAGCCTCGCTTATGCTTTTATTTTTATCGCTGCTTGATTATTTGTACCAAAAGTTTGATTTCGAGAAAAATATTCGAATGTCAAAGCAAGATATCAAAGATGAGCATAAAAACATTGAAGGGGATCCTCTAATCAAGTCAAAAATAAAGCGAAAGCAGCGGGAAATGGCAATGTCTCGCATGATGCAAGAAGTTCCAAAAGCAGATGTCATCATTACAAACCCTACTCATTATGCCATTGCTTTAAAATATGATGAAGAAAAAATGGATGCTCCCTATGTTGTAGCCAGCGGCGTAGACTTTATTGCTCAAAAGATTAAAGGAATTGCCAAAAGCCATGAAATCATCATGGTAGAGAACCGCCCGCTGGCAAGAGCACTTTTTGACCAAACCAAAGTAGGGGATGCAGTACCCGAAGAGTTTTTTAAAGCGGTGGCTGAAATATTAGCTTACGTATACCGCATTCAAAATAAAATGTAACGTTACGCTATTGTAAGGAGAGAAAAATTAATGTCTGCAAGAGAACTGCCAGTTGTTATAGGTGTTGTACTCATTATCGTTATGCTTGTTATTCCGTTGCCTTCATGGTTATTAAGTATTTTAATCATGATTAACATTTCTCTTGCGCTGCTTGTACTGCTCGTTTCCATGAATATGAAAGAACCTTTAGAGCTATCGGTATTTCCGTCTTTGCTGCTGGTTCTTACGCTATTTCGATTAGGTTTGAATGTATCGACAACACGTTCAATCTTAGGAACAGGAGAAGCAGGCGGAGTGGTGGAAACATTTGGCCACTTCGTTATTGGAGGAAACCCGTTAGTCGGCTTTGTTGTCTTCATTATTTTAATTATCATTCAGTTTCTCGTTATTACAAAAGGAGCGGAGCGTGTTTCTGAAGTAGCTGCCCGCTTTACCTTGGATGCGATGCCGGGTAAACAAATGAGTATTGATGCAGATTTAAATGCAGGTATGATTTCAGAAAAGCAAGCAATTGACCGCCGTGAAAAAATTCAGCGCGAAGCAGATTTTTACGGAGCAATGGATGGAGCTAGTAAATTCGTCAAAGGTGACGCCATTGCAGGGATTGTCATCACCCTTATTAATATCTTGTTTGGGATTGTTATCGGCATGCTGCAAATGGGAATGTCCATCACTGAAGCATCCCAAACCTTTACTTTGTTAACAGTAGGCGATGGGTTAGTGAGTCAAATTCCAGCCCTTATGATTTCAACAGCGACAGGTATTATCGTCACTAGAGCTGCTTCAACAGGCAATTTGAGCGAAGATATTACACAGCAGCTGTTTGCTTTTCCAGTTATGCTTTATGTCACTGGAGGAACGATTGCGGCTCTAGGTTTAATTACGCCAATTAATGATGTTATTACAATGCCTATTGCTATTTTGTTAGGAGTGGGAGGCTATTATTTGTCTCGGGCTAAGCATCAGGCGGTTCGTGAAGAAATGGCACCTACTGAAGAAGAGATGGAAGACAATGAAATGAAAAGTCCGGAGAGTGTTGTCAATTTATTAAGCGTTGATCCGATTGAATTTGAATTTGGTTATGCATTAATTCCGCTTGCTGATACGAATCAAGGAGGCGATTTGCTCGATCGGATTGTTATGATTAGACGTCAGCTGGCACTTGAGCTAGGATTAGTCATTCCAGTTGTTCGCATCAGGGATAACATCCAGCTTCAGCCCAACGAATACTGTCTTAAAATAAAGGGCAATGAAGTGGCAAAAGGGGAGATTCTGCTCGATCATTACTTAGCAATCAGTCCGGGAATGGATGATGATTTGATTGAAGGAATTGATACGTTAGAGCCAGCTTTTAAGATGCCTGCAAAATGGATTAGTGAGTCGGTGAAGGAGCAGGCTGAGATGTTCGGGTATACCGTTGTTGACCCACCGTCGGTTGTGTCTACGCATATAACAGAAGTTATAAAATCGTATGCGCATGAGCTGATTGGAAGGCAGGAGACAAAACAACTAATCGATCACACAAAAGAAACGTATCCTATTTTAATTGAGGAAGTAACGCCTAATCCTCTTTCCGTTGGAGACATTCAAAGGGTACTGGCAAAGCTTTTAAAAGAAAGCGTCTCAATTCGAAATTTACCCATTATTTTTGAGGTGCTGGCCGACTACGGAAAAATGACGTCAGACACCGATTTGTTAACTGAATATGTCCGGCAAGGGCTCGCAAGACAAATTACCAGTCAATATACGGTCCAAGAAGGTCTGCTTCGAGTTCTTACCCTTTCAGGAAAAGTTGAAAAAACGATGGCGGAATCTGTTCAACAAACGGAGCATGGGAATTATTTATCACTAGACCCTAACGTTTCACAAGCTATCGTAGAAAGTATAGCCAAGCAAACAGAAACACTTTCTTTTCAAGAACAGTCTCCAATTGTGTTATGTTCTCCTGCGGTGAGGATGTACGTGCGCCAAATCACTGAGCGGTATTTTCCCCATATGGCGGTTTTATCATATAACGAGCTAGAAGCAAATGTTGAAGTTCAAAGTGTTGGAGTGGTGGATATCTGATGAAAGTAAAAAAATACGTAGTAGCATCTATGCCGCAAGCTATGAAAGCCATTCGTTCAGATTTAGGTGAGGAAGCGGTTATTTTACATTCAAAACAAATTCGAACAGGAGGGTTTCTTGGCTTATTTACTAAGGCAAAAATAGAAGTATTGGCAGCTGTCGATTCCGTAGAAAAGCTGGGCGTAAAGAAGAACTCATTTCCGCCAGAATCCAGTATGGAAGATAATCAATCTTTTATGAAGCAGCAGCTCAGTGAGTTAAATACTCTTGTCTCACAAATGAATCAAATGCCAAAGGTTTCCTCAGGTTCATATCCAAAAGCAGTGGAGGATGTGCTTGCCTATTTGCGGTTGCAAGAAATAGACGAAGCTATTTTAAAAAGCGTAGAGGCTCCTATGCTAGAGTACTACTACTTACATCGCTCTAACTCAAACCAACTGATGGAGTGGACGAAGAGCTGGTTTGTCAATCAGTTTAAAGCAAGTGAATGGAGCGGTCCTTTCAAAAAATATGTAAGTGTAGTAGGACCAACAGGTGTCGGTAAAACAACAACTCTTGCTAAATTGGCCGCAAAGTGTGTCCTGGAACACAATCAAAAAATAGCATTTATTACAACTGACACGTATAGAATTTCAGCGATTGAGCAGCTCAAGACGTACGCTTCGATCTTGAATGCTCCTTTAACGATTTGTTATAACGGAGCAGATTTTAAAAAAGCTTTGCTAGAAACAGAAGCGTACGATGTGATTTTTATTGACACGGCAGGCCGTAACTTTTTAGAACCGCAATATGTACATGATTTAAAGAAAATTATTACGTTTCAAGAAGATTTGCAAACGTTTCTTGTTCTAGCACTAACGTCAAAAGCATCAGATATGAAAGTTATATATGAACGTTTTGCTAGTCTCCCTGTTGATCAACTGATTTTTACGAAGCGAGATGAAACAACTCACAAAGGCTCGCTTTTAAATATGTTGTATCGTTACGGCCAACGAGCTGCTTTTACAACAAACGGGCAGGATGTACCAGAAGATGTTTCGTCATTTAAAATAGAAGAGTTTATCGACGATGTGTTTGGAGATTGGAAAGATGAATGATCAAGCAGCAGTTTTAAGAGAAAAAGTGTTAAAGAAACATCAAAACTCTTTAAGGAATTGTAAAACGATAGCCGTGTTAAGCGGAAAAGGAGGAGTTGGAAAGTCGAATCTATCATTAAACTTATCTCTTGCGCTAACGAAGCAAAAGCAAAGAGTTCTTCTTTTTGACATGGATATAGGGATGGGAAATATTGATATTCTGATTGGTCAAACTGCTTCATATACGATGGTTGATTTGATGGAAAAAAAGCTTTCCATCCAGCAAATTATTAAAAAAGGTCCTCAAAATTTAGCTTATGTGGCTGGTGGAACAGGAATTTCCTCTGTATTTGAATGGTCTCCATCAGACCTTGCTCATTTAATAAAAGAATTGAATTCGTTAACAAATCAATATGATTATATGATTTTTGATATGGGAGCGGGCATGTCAGAGAGTGTGCTTAAGTTTTTAAAAGCTGTAGATGAAATGATCGTGGTCACAACACCAGAACCTACAGCTATAACAGATGCCTACGCTGCTATTAAACTAGCAGCTTCCTACTCTGTATCCGCACCGATTCGTCTTATTATTAACAAAACGCTTTCTGACAAAGAAGGAAATGAGACGTATGAACGATTTAATCGAGCTGTTCAGCAGTTTTTGAACGTATCTATTTCTCTATTAGGTATTGTCCCAGATGATCAAGCTGTCCAAAAGGCAGTTAATCGTCAAATCCCTTTTTTTCTTCAAGACCCAAAATCTAAAGCTAGTACATCACTGGTGGATATGGTAAATATTCTTGTTCCACAAGACGATAGGACAGCCACTAACACACAAGGAATGTTTATTCGGCGCCTCAAACGATTTTTTCTTGAAAGGTAGGAAAGTAGAGTGAATGAAATAAAGGTGCTTATTGTAGATGATTCTGCATTTATGCGAAAGCTGATTGGCGATTTTTTAGCAGGCGACAATCGGTTTCACGTTGTGGGTACAGCACGCAACGGTGAAGAAGGATTAAAAAAAGCAATCGAGCTATCCCCGGACATTGTGACACTTGATATTGAAATGCCCAAAATGAATGGCTTAGATATGTTAAAACAGCTCATGCGCGTGAAGCCTCTTCCTGTTGTCATGTTATCGAGTACAACAATAGAAGGCGCTGAAAATACGCTGACCGCTATGCAGTACGGCGCAGTTGATTTTGTTGCTAAACCTTCGGGAGCTATTTCGCTGGACTTACATAAAGTGAAAGATGAGCTTATCTCTAAACTATTGCTTGCTAGTAAAGCCAACATATCTTCAAGCAGTCATCAGCACGCGCAAAACAGCAGTGTATATAACCTCCCGACACAAGCGAAAGTGAACAAAATGATTTGTATTGGCACTTCTACTGGAGGACCGCGTGCACTGCAAGAAGTATTATCAACTGTTTCAAAAGACATAAACGCACCTATTTTTATTGTGCAGCATATGCCGCCAAATTTTACAAAATCATTAGCAGCTAGATTAAATCAGCTGTCTGATATTGAAGTGAAAGAAGCAAAAGACAATGAAATCGTTCGCTCAGGATGTGCGTATATTGCGCCTGGGGGTTTTCATATGACGGTTGTAGAGAACAAGGGGCAGCTCAGCATTTGTTTAGACACTTCTTCACCTGTAAAAGGACATCGCCCCTCAGTGGATCGTTTGTTTCAGTCGATTAGTAAAATTTCAGGTTATCAAAAACTTGCCATTGTGTTGACGGGAATGGGAGCGGATGGAACGGAAGGCGTTATTGATTTAAAGAAAAATAAAGACGCGCTTATATTAGCTGAATCTGAAGAAACAGCTGTCATTTATGGGATGCCCAAATCAGCCGTTTCTACAAAACTTGTTGATTATATTGAACCGCTGCGAAACGTTGGAAGCTTTATTTCTCGCTACGCACAGAAATAGGAGGGGAAGTTACGATGGATATGAATCAATATCTAGAAGTGTTTATTGAAGAAAGCAAAGAACATCTTCAAAACGTTAATGACCAGCTAATGCGTTTTGAAAAAAATACCGATGATCTTGGCTATGTAAATGAAATTTTTCGGTCTGCTCATACGTTAAAAGGTATGTCTGCAACAATGGGATTTGATGATTTAGCACAATTAACTCACAAAATGGAAAACGTGTTAGATGCTGTTCGAAATCACCAACTCGACGTTCATACGGAAGTTCTTGATGCTTTGTTTGAATCAGTCGATGCGCTAGAAATAATGGTTCAATCCATTTCACAAGGCGGTGATGGTCGGCTTGATGTCAAATTACTTGTTCAAAAGCTGCAGCGTATTGTAGCAGAGGAACCCGTAGAACAGCCTGCGACTTTTTCTATTGAATATGATGAGTTTGAACAAACATTGCTGAGTCAAACCGCAGACCAAGGGTTTAACGCGTTTGAAATAACCGTACAGCTTGAACGCACCTGTCTGTTAAAAGCTGCGCGTGCGTATATGATATTTGATGTGTTAGAGCAAGCAGGAGACGTCATTAAGTCAGCGCCAACTGTTCAAGATATCGAACAAGAAAAATTTGAATCATCTTTTATCGTTGTATTAGTAACAAACGAATCGCAAGAAAAGCTGCAAACAAGCATTATGGAAGTCTCTGAAGTAGAAAGCGTGAACATTGCTGCGGTCCCCGTAAAAAAGGAGACAAAAATGGAGGAGTTTGTTTCACCAGAAGTAGCAGCAGCCATACAGGAAGTTACTGTATCAGCACCTTCTAAATCGCCTGTTGAAGAGAAAAGACAGCCCTCAAATAACAAGACGATTCGAGTTAATATTGACCGTTTGGACAGCCTCATGAACTTGTTTGAAGAACTAGTTATTGATAGAGGCAGGTTAGAACAAATATCAAAAGAATTGAATAATAGCGAATTAGACGAAACGGTAGAGCGGATGTCTCGTATTTCTGGAGATTTGCAAACGATTATTTTAAATATGCGTATGGTGCCTGTAGAAACCGTTTTTAATCGTTTTCCCCGTATGGTGAGACAGCTTTCAAAAGATTTAGGGAAACAAATTGAACTTCAAATTGTCGGAGCTGATACAGAGCTGGACCGGACTGTCATTGATGAAATTGGAGATCCGCTTGTTCACTTATTAAGAAATGCCGTTGACCACGGAATTGAAATGCCTCAAGCACGCTTAGAGAGCGGAAAGAATGAAAAGGGAACGATTCGCCTTAAAGCTTATCATAGCGGAAATCATGTCTTTATTGATTTAGAAGATGACGGGGCGGGCATCAATCGTGAAAAGGTACTGCAAAAAGCGTTAGATCGAGGAATTATTGATGAGAAAACAGCTGAAACGCTGACGGATAAACAAGTGTACGAGCTCATTTTCGCTTCGGGCTTTTCGACGGCTGAACAAATTTCAGATGTTTCCGGACGAGGAGTAGGTCTAGATGTCGTGAAAAACACGATTGAATCGCTAGGGGGTTCTGTAACGATCGATTCTAACGAAGGATACGGTTCGCGTTTTTCTATTCAACTGCCGCTCACTCTGTCTATCATTTCTGCTTTACTCGTGCAAATGAGTGAAGAGCGCTATGCCTTACCGCTTTCTTCGATTATTGAAACAGCTATTGTTCAGCCGAAAGAGGTCATGCATGTACACGGTCAAAAGGTTATTGACTTTCGAGGAGCCATTATTCCTCTTATTGATTTAAAAGAACTATTTACTGTGCCTAACTCGGTACAAAGAGATCATTATTCCGTCGTTATTGTGAAAAAAGGAGAAAAGACCGCCGGGCTAATTGTTGATTCTTTTATCGGTCAGCAGGAAATCGTTTTAAAATCTTTAGGTCATTATCTGCCGGGTGTATTTGCTATTTCAGGAGCCACGATTTTAGGCGATGGACAAGTAGCACTTATCATTGATTGCAACGCTTTGATCAAATAACAAATGCTGTAAAAAGAAAGGGAGAAAGGCATGAAAATTATTGTGTTTCAATTGGGGGACGAGGAGTACGGAATTTCAGTAGAAGAAGTGCAATCGATTGAAAAGATTCAGCACATAACACGCGTTCCTGGAGTAAAAGAATATGTAAAAGGTGTTATTAATCTTCGCGGTGTTATTACACCGATTATTGATTTGCGCACTCGTTTTAACTTGCAAGAACAGCTTAACCATGAGCTGACACGTATTATTATGGTTCGTCTTAATGATGTAGAAGCAGGTTTGATTGTGGATGCGGCAAATGATGTAGTAGACATTGATGAAAAAACGATTGCTTCAGTGCCTGAAACAGTTGAAGGAACAGCTGTAGAATACTTGAACGGAGTTGTTAAAGTAGATAGCCGTTTAATTGTTCTTCTAAATTTACCTAAAGTTCTCTCTTTAGAAGACCACCTCCAGTGAGCCAAGCGAATAATGGATATCACGCTGAAGTTTCTAGGAGTTGAAGAATTGTGAGAGATGATAAACAAGTGATTAAGGTAGGAATTGCCGAGATGAATGTTACACATGCACCCGCAGTGCTTCGAACAGCGGGATTAGGATCATGTGTAGGAGTTGTCGTTTATGACTCTGTTCACTCGGTAGCTGGGCTCGCTCATGTAATGCTTCCGGATTCAAGCGGGTCCAAATGTCCTTTTAATAGAGCTAAATATGCAGATACAGCCATTTTTGATTTGATAAATATGTTGATTAAACAAGGCGCACATAGAAAATTGTTGAAAGCAAAAATAGCAGGAGGCGCGCAGATGTTTCAATTTGAACCAAGAAATGATGTCATGCGAATTGGCCTTCGAAATGTTCAAGCAGTAGAGAAAGAGCTGCATAGAAACAGTGTAGAAATTGCAGCAAAAGCTATAGGAGGACACAACGGACGCACAATTGAATTTGATCCTCAAACGGCTATTTTAAAGGTTCGCACGATTAACGAAGGGATAAAAACGATATAAAGCGTGCCCTGACCGTTACCGTTTAATAGCGCTATAAAAAGGAGTTGAAAGACCCTTGAAAAGTATACAAGAAGTTGAAGAACATAAAATTTGGCAGGAATGGATAGAGACGAGAGACTCACATGCGGGAAACATGCTTGTGAAAAAGTATATGCCGCTTGTTAACTATCATGTTCAGCGGATTAGTGTAGGGCTGCCTAAAAATATTCATAAAGAAGAGCTTCGTAGTTTAGGGTTAGTCGGCCTTTACGATGCGTTGGAAAAGTTTGATTACGGTAGAGACTTGAAGTTTGATACATATGCGTCTTTTCGAATTCGAGGGGCGATAATAGATGGACTTCGTAAAGAAGATTGGCTATCAAGAAGCGCAAGGGAAAAGACGAAAAGAATTGAGCAAGCAACGGAAGCACTTGAACAAAGATACTTGCGTAGAGTTGCACCAAGTGAAGTTGCAAAAGAAGTAGGCATGGCAGAAGCAGATGTCGTTCATACGATGAATGAAGGCTTCTTAGCTAACGTTTTGTCAATGGAAGAACAGCCAAAAGAGTATGAAGATGGAGAACAAAAATATACGATTAAAGATGAAAAAATGCTCTCTCCTGAAGAGGAGCTAATTAACGACGAACGATATCAAGAGCTTGCTGAAGTTATCGAGCAGCTAAATGAGAAAGAACAGCTCGTTGTTTCATTATTCTATAAAGAAGAGCTGACTTTCACAGAGATCGCACAGCTGTTAGGGCTATCTACTTCACGTATTTCTCAAATTCATTCGAAAGCGCTGTTTAAAATGCGTACGAGTTTAAGTAAAATAATTTAGCAAAGAGGTAAAAGAATGGGGTTTTTACTCACAGTTAGTTTTTTAATTCATGGTCTATCACTGTTTTGCATTATTCTTTTATATATGCAAGTGACCAAAGTGAAAAGAATTGAACGCTTGCACCAGCAAAATATCAATAAAATGGAAGCTGCGATGAGCTCCTATCTCGCTGAATTTCAGGAACAAAACGAGCAGTTTTTAAGTCAGCTTCGAGAGCGTTCCACTTCGCTTTCTTCGGAAGTAGAAAAAAGCAGCGTAAAATCACCTTTGGTAGATGAAGAAGACATGCTTGTTCAAAGGGTAGATCTAAAAAGTGAGCCTTCCCAGTCGCTGCATGAACTTCTTTCTATAGAAGAAAATCAGAAACATATACGCACATCTTTTGACGAATTAACTACAGACCAAATTCAAGATTTGTCAGGTGAAGAGATAAAAGAATTTTCCGTTTATTTAAAAAGAAAAGGTTTAACAATTGAAGAAATTGCAAAACATTTACACAGAGGGAAAACTGAAATCGAATTATTATTGAAATTTCATCAATAAACTTAATGAAACGCTTGCTTGTGAAAAAGGAGTGTGCTATATTTGTTTTTGGTGTTATTACACACGCTTGTTGATTCGGTTGATGGTGCTACTTTTTGTAGTTTCGGCTGAAGATGAAATAAGCGGAGGAGACTTAAAACCATTAGGAGGAAAAACACATGTCAGTAATTTCAATGAAACAATTACTAGAAGCTGGTGTACATTTCGGTCACCAAACTCGCCGTTGGAACCCAAAGATGAAGAAATACATCTTCACTGAGCGTAACGGCATCTACATTATCGATCTTCAAAAAACAGTTAAGAAAGTAGAAGAAGCGTACAAATTCGTTAAAGAATTAGCTGCAGACGGCGGTACTGTTTTATTCGTAGGTACGAAAAAACAAGCTCAAGATTCTGTTAAAGAAGAAGCAGCTCGCGCTGGTATGTACTTTGTTAACCAACGTTGGTTAGGTGGTACATTAACTAACTTCTCAACTATCCAAAAACGTATCAAACGTTTAAAAGATATCGAAAAAATGCAAGAAGACGGTACTTTTGAAGTACTACCTAAGAAAGAAGTAGTTCAACTTAAAAAAGAGTTAGAGCGTCTTGAAAAATTCTTAGGCGGCATTAAAGATATGAAACAACTTCCAGATGCATTATTCATCATTGACCCTCGTAAAGAGCGTATTGCAGTAGCGGAAGCTAAAAAATTACACATTCCAATCGTTGGTATCGTAGACACTAACTGTGATCCAGACGAAATTGATTATGTAATCCCTGCAAACGATGATGCAATTCGTGCTGTTAAACTTTTAACTTCTAAAGTTGCTGATGCTATTCTAGAAGCTAAACAAGGTGAAGAAACAGCAGTTGAAACTGAAACAACTACTGCTTAATTCCGTGAAAGGTGATAAGAGGGAATAGCCTTTTATCACCTTTTTTTGAAAAGATTTAACCCATTTATATACATTAATTACATACCCAAACAAGGAGGCTACACATTATGGCAATTACTGCTCAAATGGTAAAAGAATTACGTGAAAAAACTGGCGCTGGTATGATGGATTGTAAAAAAGCGTTAACTGAAACTAACGGTGATATGGAGCAAGCAATCGATTTCTTACGTGAAAAAGGTATTGCAAAAGCTGCTAAAAAATCAGACCGTATTGCTGCTGAAGGTCTAACTTACATCGAAACTCAAGGTAACGAAGCTGTTATCTTAGAAGTTAACTCTGAAACTGATTTCGTTGCGAAAAACGAAGGTTTCCAAAAGTTAACAAAAGAATTAGCTGCTCACATCTTAGCTAACAAACCAGCTGACGCTGCTGAAGCTGCTACTCAAAAAATGGAAAACGGTGCAACTGTTGAAGAACACATCAACTCTGCAATCGCTACAATCGGAGAAAAATTATCTCTACGTCGTTTCGCTGTAGCAACAAAAACTGATGCTGATGCATTCGGTGCTTACCTACATGCTGGCGGACGTATCGGTGTGTTAACAGTATTATCTGGTACAACTGAAGAAGCTGTTGCAAAAGACGTTGCTATGCACATTGCTGCAATCAACCCTAAATACATCTCTCGTGATCAAGTTTCTGCTGAAGAAACTGAGCGCGAGCGCGAAGTATTAACTCAACAAGCATTAAACGAAGGCAAACCAGAAAAAATCGTTGCAAAAATGGTTGAAGGTCGCCTTGGCAAATTCTTCGAAGATATTTGCTTACTAGATCAAACATTTGTTAAAAATCCTGATCAAAAAGTACGTCAGTTCGTTGAGAGCAAAGGCGCTACTGTTGAAAGCTTCGTTCGTTTTGAAGTAGGAGAAGGTATTGAGAAACGTCAAGACAACTTCGCTGAAGAAGTAATGAACCAAGTTAAAAAGTAAGGGTTTGACCGTATAGGGAACACTGTGTGTTCCCTTTTTTACAAAAGAGATCTCACCGTTAACGATGGAGGTAAGCATGAGTCAAGCAAAATATAATCGTATCGTATTAAAGTTAAGTGGAGAAGCATTAGCTGGTGAAGAGGGTTTTGGTATTAACCCATCCATCATCAAATCTGTTGCTGAACAAGTAAAAGCCGTTTATGAATTAGGTGTGGAAATTGCTGTAGTCGTTGGTGGTGGAAACATTTGGCGTGGTAAAATTGGCAGTGAAATGGGTATGGATCGTGCCGCTGCTGATTATATGGGAATGCTAGCAACAGTAATGAACTCTTTGGCTCTTCAAGATAGCTTAGAGAACATTGGTGTGCAAACACGAGTTCAGACTTCTATCGAGATGAGACAAGTAGCAGAGCCTTATATTAGAAGAAAAGCTGTTCGTCATCTTGAGAAAAAACGCGTTGTTATTTTCGCCGCGGGTACAGGAAACCCTTATTTCTCTACAGATACAACAGCAGCTTTGCGTGCAGCTGAAATCGAAGCTGACGTGATCTTAATGGCTAAAAACAACGTAGATGGCGTTTATAATGCAGATCCTAAGCTTGTACCTGATGCTGTAAAATACGAAACATTAACGTATATTGATGTTTTAAAAGATGGACTAGCTGTTATGGATTCTACAGCTTCTTCATTATGTATGGACAACGATATTCCGCTAATTGTTTTTTCAATTACGGAAGAAGGCAATATTAAACGTGCCGTTACAGGCGAAAACATTGGAACAATTGTAAAGGGGAAATAAACATGCCAAAACAAGTGTTGCAAAACGCAAAAGAAAGAATGGAAAAAGCAATTCAATCATTTAGCCGCGAACTAGCATCAATTCGTGCTGGACGTGCAAGCGCGTCACTTCTTGACCGCGTAACGGTAGAATACTACGGTGCACCAACACCAATTAACCAATTGGCGCAAGTAAGCGTGCCTGAAGCTCGTATGCTTGTTATTCAGCCTTATGACAAATCACAAATTGGTGAAGTTGAAAAAGCTATTTTAAAATCTGACTTAGGGTTAACACCTACAAGCGATGGAACGATTATCCGTTTATCGATTCCTGCTTTAACGGAAGAACGTCGTCGTGAGTTAGTGAAAATGGTGAAAAAATATGCTGAAGAAGCAAAAGTTGCGGTTCGTAACGTACGCCGTGATGCAAACGATGATTTCAAAAAGTTAGAGAAAAAAGGTGAAATTACTGAAGACGATTTACGCGGCTACAGTGATGACATTCAAAAACTAACAGATGATCATATCGTAAAAGTGGATAAAGTGGCGAAAGATAAAGAAGAAGAAATTATGGCGGTTTAAGTCATTTCAAGGTAAAATATATTGTAAAAGACCCTCTATTGTTTACAGGGGGTTTTTTTGTTAATAATGTGTAGTAAGAAAAAACTCACATAAGCCACACGTTTATGTGAGAGCGTACAACGGGGGACCTTTGCATGTTAAGAAAATTTCAAGCATGGAAGAAAAGTCAAGATTTAAATACACTGTCTTTGTCAGAACGAAAAGATCAAGTGAAACAGCACCCTGTTCCTGAACATATTGCAATTATTATGGATGGGAACGGTCGTTGGGCGCAAAAACGAGCTCTTCCTCGCATGATGGGCCATCATGAAGGAATGAAGGTAGTGCGTCATGTGACCAGATTGGCCAATGAATTAGGTGTTAAAGTATTAACTTTATATGCATTTTCCACTGAAAATTGGAAGCGCCCCAAAATTGAAGTCGAGTTTTTAATGAAACTGCCAGAGGAATTTTTAACAACCTTTCTGCCTGAGCTAATTGAAAAAAATGTGCAAGTTCGTATTATGGGGGATAAAAGTGAGCTCCCTGCCCATACGATTCGAGCCGTGGATAACGCAATTGAAAAAACAAAGCATAACACAGGGCTGATTTTAAACTTCGCGCTCAATTACGGTAGCCGTCACGAAATCATGGGTGCTATTCAGTCATTGGTGGAAGATGTAGAACAGGGAAAAGTAGCTTCCTCTTCTATTTCAGAAAATTTATTTTCTTCCTATTTAATGAGCAAAAGCCTTCCAGATCCGGATTTGCTTATTCGTACAAGCGGTGAGCTTCGCTTAAGTAATTTTATGCTTTGGCAGCTAGCTTACACAGAGTTTTGGTTTACAGAAGTATTATGGCCAGATTTTAAAGAAAATCATTTAATCGAAGCAGTCGAGGCGTTTCAAAAGCGTGGTCGCCGCTTTGGTGGTGTATAAGAAGGTGTGGAAAACAAGATGAAACAGCGCATTATCACCGCGATTGTAGCACTTGCGGTATTTGTGCCGATTGTTTTAATTGGAGGGTTACCTTTTACCCTTATCATGTATGTAATCGGAACAGTTGGTGTAATTGAGCTTTTAAAAATGAAACATTTGAAAGCAATGTCTTTTCCAAGTATCATTAGTTTATTGCTAACCTGGGTGTTTTTACTACCAAATGGAAGAGATGTTGCATTTCAATTCTTAAGTGAACATAAGATAGAAGTAGCGCTTGCTGCTGTCCTTCTTTTATTAATGTACACGGTTGTAGTTAAAAATAAATTTACCTTCGATGACGTTGGGTTTATTTTATTAACGACAGTATATGTTGGCTTTGGCTTTCATTATTTTATCGAGGTTCGTCAAGAGTTCGGATTAGCTTATTTGTTCTTTGCTTTTCTTATTATTTGGGCGACGGATTCGGGAGCTTATTTTATTGGACGAGCAATGGGGAAACGAAAGCTATGGCCGGAAATCAGTCCCAATAAAACAATTGAAGGTTTTGTTGGTGGCGTCGTATGCGCTATTGTAGTAGCCATTGTATTTAAGCTGTTAGCAAATATTGATCAAACTATGATTGAACTACTTGCAATTGGTATTATCGTATCGTTATTTGGACAGATGGGTGATCTTGTACAATCAGCGTTCAAACGCCACTATGGCGTAAAAGATTCAGGGAAGATTTTACCCGGTCATGGTGGGATTTTAGACCGTTTTGACAGTTTGATGTTCATCATGCCAATTTTAGCTTTTTTATTATCTCTATAAAAAAGATGTCTTTGTTTTAATAGGAGTGAATATACTTGAAGAAAATTTCCTTGTTAGGAGCTACAGGTTCAATCGGTACTCAAACCGTTGATATTGTTCGAGCGCATCCTGAGCATTTTGAGCTCTCAGCAATCTCTGTAGGTCGAAATATTAATGAAGCAAGAAAGATTATTCAGCAGTGTAAGCCAGCCCTTGTTTCTGTGATGAAGAAAGAAGATTGTCTGTCACTGCAAGCAGAATTCCCTTCTATTCGATTTGTTTATGGAGAAGAAGGACTTGTGGAAGTGGCAACTCATCCATCCACAGAAGTTTTAGTAAATGCTGTTCTTGGAAGTGTAGGGTTGACTCCTACGCTAGAAGCAATCAAAATGAGAAAAACGATTGCTATTGCAAATAAGGAGACACTTGTTACTGCTGGTCACCTTGTTATGGAAGCAGCCAAGGAATATGGCGCTGATATTTTACCGGTAGACAGTGAGCACTCAGCTATTTTTCAAAGTTTGCAAGGGCAAGATCAAAAAGCAATAGACCGTTTAATTTTAACGGCTTCTGGAGGAAGCTTTCGAGATAAAACGAGAGCAGAACTACAGGGAGTAACGGTTGAAGATGCATTAAATCATCCAAACTGGTCGATGGGAGCTAAAATTACAATTGATTCGGCAACGATGATGAATAAGGGATTAGAAGTGATTGAAGCACATTGGCTTTTTGATCTTCCCTATGAGAAAATTGATGTATTGTTACATAAGGAAAGCATCATTCATTCTATGGTAGAGTATTCGGATACAAGCGTTATTGCTCAGCTTGGAACGCCTGATATGCGCGTGCCAATCCAATACGCATTAACGTATCCAAAACGCATGTCTTTGCCTAACACCAAGCGTTTAAGTTTGGCGGATATTGGCCAGCTTCACTTCGCTAAAATGGATGAAGAGCGTTTTCGCTGTTTAGCTTTTGCATTTGAGGCTGGCAAAGCGGGTGGAACACTTCCGACTGTTTTAAACGCAGCTAATGAAGAAGCTGTTCAAGCCTTTTTAGATGGTCACATTACATTTTTACAAATTGAAGATGTGATTGAAAAAGCAATGAATGAACATACTGTAATACAGAAACCTTGTTTATCTACTATTAAAGAAGTAGATTTAGAAGCAAGAGAGTTTGTTAGATCCGCCATCTCTCGATAATGTGCGTGCGAGAGAAGCCACTCACTTATTTCAGGTGGGTGGAGATTTGACTCTATTACATGAAGGGGGTAATACCCATTGAACACAGTCATTGCGTTTGTCGTCATTTTTGGAGCTCTTGTATTCTTTCATGAGCTTGGTCATTTAGTTTTTGCAAAGCGTGCAGGCATCTTATGCCGTGAGTTTGCCATTGGGTTTGGTCCCAAAATCTTTTCATTTAAACGAGATGAAACAGTTTATACCATTCGCTTGCTTCCTCTAGGTGGATTTGTTCGAATGGCTGGAGAAGACCCAGAAATGATCGAAGTAAAGCCTGGTCAAATGGTGGGCCTCATGTTTGATAAGGAAGGCAAAGTAAATAAAGTCATTATTAATAACAAGGAACAGCATCCAAATGCAAAAGTTATTGAGGTAGAGCAAGCAGACTTAGAGCATAATCTATTTATTTCAGGTTATGAAGAAGGTGAAGATGAACGTCTGAAAAAATTTGATGTAGCAGAAGAATCTTACTTCGTTATGGACGGAGAAGAAATTCAAATTGCACCTTACAGCCGTCAGTTTGCTTCTAAAACTCTTGGTCAGCGTGCGCTAGCCATCTTCGCTGGTCCGCTAATGAACTTTATATTAGCCTTTGTTATTTTTATCGTTCTTGGGATTTCTCAAGGATATGTTGTTGACAAACCCGTGATGGGCAAATTAACATCAGATGGAGTAGCCGTTGATGCGGGACTCAAACAAGGAGATAAAGTTCAAGCAATTGATGGACAAAGTGTTTCAACGTGGGATGATGTCGTAAAAGTAATTCAAAAACATCCTGAACAGCAAATTACATTCACGGTTCAGCGCGGCGGCAAAACGCTAGATATTCCGATTACACCTGAAAGTCGCAAAGTTGGGGAACAGACAATTGGATTAATTGGCGTATATGCACCGGTTGAAAAGTCATTCATTGGTTCGATCACGCACGGAGCTACTGAGACATATACGTGGATGAAAGAAATCTTAACGGGTCTAGGGAAGCTTGTGACAGGACAGTTCAAACTGGATATGCTTTCTGGTCCTGTAGGTATTTACGCAGCAACCGATCAAGTAGCACAGTCAGGCATTTATTATCTAATGAAATGGGCAGCCGTTTTAAGTATTAACTTAGGGATTGTCAATTTGCTTCCACTTCCTGCTTTAGATGGAGGACGACTATTGTTCTTCGCTGTAGAAGGCATTCGCGGTAAGCCAATTGATCGTCAAAAAGAAGGCATTGTTCATTTTATCGGTTTTGCTTTATTAATGCTGCTGATGCTTGTTGTAACGTGGAACGATATTCAAAAGTTCTTTTTATAAGACATACGCTCAGCGAGGGATATTCCCTCGCTGATTATATGAAAATTGCGGCATGGTCCGCCTTAAAAAAATAAGATAGAGAAGTAAGCAAAGAGGTGCGAGGTTATGAGACAAAGTTCTACATTGATTCCTACATTAAGAGAAGTGCCAGCTGATGCGGATATAAAAAGCCATCAGCTTCTATTGCGCGCAGGTTATATGCGCCAAAATGCAAGCGGCGTGTACAGCTTTTTACCGCTTGGTAAGCGCGTATTGCAAAAAGTTGAACAAATTGTTCGTGAAGAGATGGACCGTGCAGGTTCTGTCGAATTATTAATGCCTGCTTTACAACAAGCTGAATTGTGGCAAGAGTCTGGCCGCTGGTATTCATACGGACCTGAGTTAATGCGTATGAAAGATCGTCACGGCCGCGAATTTGCTTTGGGAGCAACACACGAAGAAGTTATCACAAGCTTGCTTCGTGACGAAGTGAAGTCATACAAACGTTTACCGCTAAATTTATATCAAATTCAAACGAAGTTCCGCGATGAAAAACGTCCACGCTTTGGCTTATTACGCGGTCGTGAATTTATTATGAAAGATGCATATTCGTTTCATGCTTCTCAAGAAAGTTTAGATGAAGTATATGATAAAATGTTTGCTGCCTACAGCCGCATCTTTGAGCGCTGCGGATTAAATTTCCGTGCGGTTATCGCTGATTCAGGTGCAATGGGCGGAAAAGATACGCATGAATTTATGGTTCTTTCTGAAATCGGGGAAGATACAATCGCTTATTCAGATACATCTTCTTATGCAGCAAATGTTGAAATGGCACCGGTTGTAAATACGTATGAAAAATCAGGTGAAGCTGAAAAAGAATTAACAAAAGTGGAAACACCAAATCAGCATAGCATTGAAGACGTAGCTGCTTTCTTAAATGTTGAAGCGACTTCTTGTATCAAGTCTCTTTTATTTAAAGTAGATGATCGTTTTGTGCTTGTACTTGTTCGCGGGGATCACGAAGTAAACGATATTAAAGTGAAAAACTATTTTGAAGCTTCCGTTGTTGAACTGGCAACTCCAGAAGAAACAAAAGAAGTATTAAAATGCGCAGTTGGTTCAGTAGGACCGATTGGTGTAAGTGATTCAGTAGAAGTGGTAGCTGATCATGCGGTAAAAGCAATTGTTAACGGTGTATGCGGAGCAAATGAAGAAGGTTATCACTACACAAATGTAAATGAACGTAACTTTAATGCAACTTACGAAGATTTCCGCTTCATCCAAGAAGGGGATCAGTCACCGGATGGACAAGGCGTTATCAAGTTCGCTAAAGGTATTGAAGTGGGCCACGTCTTTAAACTAGGAACTCGCTACAGTGAAGCGATGGGGGCAACGTATCTAGATGAGAACGGACGCAGCCAGCCAATGATTATGGGCTGCTATGGTATCGGTGTTTCTCGTACAGTAGCTGCGATTGCAGAACAATTTAATGATGAGAACGGTCTTCTATGGCCAGAAGCTGTTACGCCTTATCAAGTGCACGTTATTCCAGTTAACGTGAAAAATGATGAACAGCGTGAACTAGGTGAGAAATTATATAATGAGTTATTAGATAATCGCTTTGAAGTGCTGTTAGATGACCGCCAAGAGCGTGCAGGAGTAAAATTTGCAGATTCAGATTTAATTGGTCTTCCTGTTCGAGTAACAGTTGGTAAACGTGCATCTGAAGGAATTGTAGAAGTAAAAGTACGTAAAACTGGGGAGTCATTAGAAGTGTCAGTTGACAATCTTGTTTCAACAGTGAAAGAACTGCTAGCGAAGTAATGAAGCAGCGGGGATTTGTATCCCTGCTGTTTTTATGTTTATAAACAGAACATATGACAGAATAGAAGTCATTTATGTTAAAATAGATTGCACTCATTTATAAAAGGAGGCAGAAAACTTGGAAGCACAAACGCTAGGAAAAAAAGAGCGTTTTAAGTTGCTGCTGCAGCAGTTAGAGCTGACGAGTGATCAAATTGTTCCTTACTTTGAAAACGCAGCGATTGAAAAGCTCGTCATTCAGAAAGAACAAAAAAAATGGCATTTCCATTTTTCTTTAGAAGGGTTATTACCTTTTGAGATTTATGAGTTATTCCATGCTCGCATGTCTTCAGCTTTTTCTCATATTGCGAGTGTTTCTTTTTCTATTCAAACCGTTAATAAAGAATGTAGGGAAGAGCATGTACAGTCATATTGGAAGCATTGTATTGGAGAAATGCAGGGCATATCTCCCCTTTTACAGTCGCTTTTACAAGATCAAATGCCGAGATTGAACGGTGCCAAATTGATTGTGAACGCACGACATGATGCAGAAGGAACGGCTTTACGTAAAAAGTATAGTCAGTTAATTGCTGATCAGTATGCGTCCTATGGGTTTCCAAACCTTCAGCTAATGACGGAAGTTGTACATTCAGAAGAAGCATTTCAGCAGTTTGTAGAGCAACGAAAACAAGAAGATACAGAAAAAGTATTACAAGCCATCACAGAAATGCAGAATAAAGAAAATGAAAAAAGTGATGGACCAGACCTACCAAAAGGTCCGCTTACAATTGGATATACGATTAAAGACGAGACGGTTCGCCTGGACTCCATTGTGGATGAAGAAAAGCGAATTGCCGTTGAAGGATACGTATTTGATGCAGAAACTAGAGAATTACGAAGCGGACGTACGCTTCTTATTTTTAAAGTGACAGATTATACAAACTCTATTATGGTTAAAATGTTTTCACGTGACAAAGAAGATATTCCTTTACTTCAAGCAATTAAAAAAGGAATGTGGGTAAAGGTTCGCGGAAGTGTACAAAACGATACATTTGTCCGTGATCTAGTTATGATTGGAAATGATGTCAACGAGATTACCGGTCCCGCTAGACAGGATACAGCGCCTGAAGATGAAAAGCGTGTGGAACTTCACTTGCATACGCCAATGAGTCAAATGGATGCCGTTTCATCTGTTGGAGCTTTAGTCGGACAAGCCAAAAAATGGGGACATCCGGCTGTAGCGATAACTGATCACGCGGTTGCACAGTCGTTTCCTGAAGCGTATGGAGCCGGGAAAAAGAACGGTATTAAAATACTGTACGGAGTGGAAGTCAATTTAGTAGACGACGGCGTTCCGATTGCCTATAATCCGCAGCATGTGGATTTGACAGAAGCAACTTACGTAGTATTTGACGTGGAAACAACCGGTTTGTCAGCCGTATACGATACGATTATTGAACTTGCTGCCGTGAAGATGAAAGAAGGCGAAATCATCGATCGATTTGAACGGTTTGCAAATCCTCATCATCCTCTGTCTGCAACAACAATTGAACTGACGGGTATTACAGATGATATGGTCCAAAATGCGCCTGAAATCTCAGAAGTACTTCGGGATTTTCACGAGTGGATGGGCGACAGTATTTTAGTCGCTCATAATGCAAGCTTTGATATGGGATTTTTAAATATGGGACTGCAAAAAATCGGATTAGAAAAAGCAGTCAACGGCGTTATTGATACGCTTGAACTCGGAAGATTTTTGTATCCGCATATGAAAAACCATCGTTTAAATACTCTTGCTAAAAAGTTTGATATTGAACTTGTGCAGCATCACCGCGCGATTTATGATGCGGAAACAACAGGCTATTTGTTAAATAAAATGCTGAAAGATGCATTTGAACGCGAAATTACGATGCACGATCGCTTAAATGATTATATGGGAGAAGGGAATGCATATCAGCGGGCCCGTCCTTATCATGCTACGCTTTTAGCACAAAACGACGTAGGTTTAAAAAATCTATTTAAACTCGTTTCGATTTCTCATTTAAATTACTTTTATCGAGTTCCGCGAATTCCAAGATCTCAGCTCGACAAATATCGAGAAGGCATCTTGATTGGAACCGCATGTGACCGGGGCGAAGTATTCGAAGGCATGATGCAAAAAGGAATCGATGAAGTAGAAGGAGCAGCTGAATTTTATGATTACATCGAAGTGCAGCCTCCTGACAACTACAAGCACTTAATTGAACTAGATTTAGTGCGAGATGAGAAAGCTTTAAAAGATATTATCAGCAATATTGTGAAGCTTGGTGAAAAGCTTGGAAAGCCGGTTGTAGCAACAGGAAATGTTCACTATCTCAATCCGGAAGACAAAATTTATCGAAAAATTTTAATTGGTTCACAAGGCGGGGCTAATCCGTTAAACCGTCATCAGCTGCCGGATGTTCACTTTAGATCAACGGATGAGATGCTGAATTGTTTTTCATTTTTAGATGGGGACAAAGCGAAAGAAATTGTTGTTCATAATACGCAAAAAATAGCGGATATGATTGACGATATTAAACCAATTAAAGATGATTTATATACGCCGAAAATTGAAGGTGCAGACGAAGAAATGCGTGAAATGAGCTATGCGATGGCACGCAGCATTTACGGTGAAGAGCTGCCTGAAGTAGTAGAAGCTCGTCTAGAGAAAGAGTTGAAAAGTATTATTGGCCACGGGTTTGCCGTTATTTACTTGATCTCGCATAAACTCGTTAAAAAATCCTTGAATGATGGTTACTTAGTTGGTTCACGTGGTTCCGTAGGGTCTTCATTCGTTGCGACGATGACGGAAATCACAGAAGTAAACCCACTGCCGCCGCATTATGTTTGTCCAAAATGTAAGAAATCCGAGTTTTTTAATGACGGTTCCGTTGGTTCCGGATTCGACTTGCCGGACAAAAGCTGCGACGATTGTGGCGTACCATTTATTAAAGATGGACACGATATTCCGTTTGAAACGTTCTTAGGATTCAAAGGTGACAAAGTTCCCGATATCGATTTGAATTTCTCCGGAGAGTATCAGCCGCGAGCTCATAACTATACAAAAGTATTGTTTGGAGAAGATAATGTATACCGCGCGGGAACAATCGGTACAGTAGCCGAAAAAACAGCTTATGGCTATGTAAAAGGCTATGCTGGTGACCGTGATTTACATTTACGAAACGCAGAAGTGGATCGTTTAGTAGCAGGATGTACGGGCGTAAAACGTACAACTGGTCAGCATCCAGGGGGGATTATCGTTGTGCCGGACTATATGGATATCTTCGATTTTTCACCGATCCAGTTTCCAGCTGACGACCGTAATTCCGAATGGAGAACAACTCATTTTGACTTCCATTCGATTCATGATAATTTATTAAAACTTGATATACTCGGACACGATGATCCGACCGTGATTCGCATGCTTCAAGATTTAAGTGGAATTGATCCAAAAACGATTCCGACGGATGATCCTGAAGTGATGAAAATTTTTAGCGGAACGGAATCACTTGGCGTAACAGAAGAGCAAATTATGTGTAAAACAGGAACGCTTGGCATACCTGAATTTGGAACGCGCTTTGTGCGTCAAATGTTAGAAGATACGAAACCAACGACGTTTTCAGAGCTTGTTCAAATCTCGGGACTGTCGCACGGGACGGACGTATGGCTTGGTAATGCGCAGGAGCTAATTCGCAATGATATTTGCAACTTAAGTGAAGTAATTGGCTGTCGTGATGACATCATGGTTTATCTAATTTATCAAGGTCTAGAACCTTCACTTGCCTTTAAAATTATGGAATCTGTGCGTAAAGGAAAAGGGCTAACACCTGAATTTGAAGAAGAAATGATCAAAAATGGTGTTCCGGACTGGTATATTGATTCTTGTAAAAAGATTAAGTATATGTTCCCTAAAGCCCATGCGGCTGCTTATGTATTGATGGCCGTGCGTATTGCTTATTTCAAAGTGCACCACGCGCTTCTTTATTACGCAGCATACTTTACGGTTCGTGCAGATGACTTTGATATTGATACGATGATCAAAGGCTCAACTGCCATTCGAGCGAAGATGGAAGAAATCAATGCCAAAGGTTTAGATGCATCTCCTAAAGAGAAAAACTTATTAACGGTGCTTGAGCTTTCTTTAGAAATGTGCGAACGAGGCTATTCATTTAAAAAAGTAGATTTATATGAATCGAGCGCGGACGAATTTTTAATTGACGGAACGTCTTTAGTTCCACCGTTTAATGCTATTCCCGGTCTTGGCACAAATGCAGCGCTGAACATTGTAAAAGCTCGTGAAACGGGAGAGTTTTTATCGAAAGAAGACTTGCAGCAGCGAGGCAAAGTATCGAAGACGATTTTAGAGTATCTAGACAACCATGGATGCCTTGAATCATTACCTGATCAGAACCAGCTTTCTCTTTTCTAACATTTGCATAAAATAAGCGGTTATGATATAGTAATTGTGGAAATGCTAAGGATACGGACGAGAAAGAGTGGGGAAACCCGCTCTTTCTTATTGATATGAACTTACTGACATAGTAAGTAGTATGGAGAACGAATCGGCTTCTAGCATGATTCGTTTTTTCTGTAGATTTTCAATCACCATGATTGATTTATTATGTGACGTTTAAAATCCTGCAACACAAATGACAACATTTCCACTCTAGTAGGTTAGACCTCTTATAGAGTGCAAAATAAAAATAGCAAATAAACCACTCTTTTTTGATATAAGAGACATAAAAAACGCGTAACCTAAACATACCATGCAATGTCTCGAAGGGAGGATTAGAATGAGTAAAAATGTAAAACAAACAGTGGAAGAAATGGTTTCCCCTATCTTGGAGGAAATGAATTTAGAGCTTGTTGAAATTGAATACGTAAAAGAAGGAAAAGATTGGTTTTTACGTGTGTTTATCGACTCTGATACCGGCGTGGATATCGAAGACTGCGGAGCAGTAAGTGAAAAATTGAGTGAGAAAATGGATGCAGTAGATCCAATCCCTCATAACTATTTCTTAGAAGTGTCATCGCCTGGTGCGGAACGCCCATTAAAAAAAGATAAAGATTTTGAACGTGCAATTGGTAAGCATGTATACATAAAAACATATGAACCAATTGAAGGTGCAAAAGAATTTGAAGGCGAATTACAATCATTTGACGGAGAAACTGTCACATTATCTATTCGTATCAAAACACGCACAAAAACGGTGGTTTTACCATATGACAAAGTCGCTTTTGCTCGATTAGCGATTGTATTTTAATGTGTAGGGGCCAATATTAAAGGGGGATTATCCAACGATGAGCAGTGAGTTATTTGATGCCTTAGTCATTCTTGAAAAAGAGAAAGGCATTAGCAAAGATGTAATTATTGAAGCAATTGAAGCAGCGCTAATTTCTGCTTACAAACGCAACTTTAACCAAGCGCAAAACGTACGCGTTGATTTAAATTTAGAAAGAGGTTCAATGCGCGTGTTTGCTCGCAAAGATGTGGTTGATGAAGTATATGATCCACGCCTGGAAATTTCGGTTGAAGAAGCACAAACAATCAACCCTAACTTTCAGCTAGACGATGTTGTAGAAATCGAAGTAACGCCAAAAGACTTTGGACGCATCGCGGCTCAAACAGCAAAACAAGTTGTTACACAGCGTGTTCGTGAGGCGGAACGAGGCGTTATCTATTCAGAGTTCAGCGATCGCGAAGAAGATATTATGACAGGTATTGTTCAGCGTCAAGATTCTCGCTTCATCTATGTGAGCCTTGGCAAAATTGAAGCATTGCTTCCTCAAAGCGAGCAAATGCCAAATGAGCAGTATAAACCTCATGATCGTATTAAAGTGTATATTACGAAAGTAGAAAAAACAACAAAAGGCCCACAAATCTATGTTTCACGTACGCACCCAGGTCTTTTAAAACGTCTTTTCGAAAAAGAAGTACCGGAAATCTATGACGGTACAGTTGAATTAAAATCAGTAGCTCGCGAAGCTGGAGACCGTTCAAAAATCTCTGTTCATTCTGAGTATGCTGAAGTAGATCCGGTCGGTTCTTGTGTTGGGCCAAAAGGTCAGCGCGTACAGGCTGTTGTAAATGAACTAAAAGGTGAAAAAATTGACATCGTTCGCTGGTCAAATGACCCAGTTGAATTTGTTGCCAATGCCCTAAGTCCATCTAAGGTAGTAGATGTGATTGTAGATGAAAATGAAAAAGCAACAACTGTTATCGTTCCTGACTATCAGCTGTCACTTGCAATTGGTAAACGTGGACAAAATGCACGTCTAGCTGCTAAGCTGACAGGCTGGAAAATTGATATTAAAAGTCAATCAGAAGCTGAACAAGAAGGTATGGTTGTAAAAAACAGCGATGATATGCTAGTAAGTCAACATGCATTTGATTCAGATGAAGATATGGAATAAGAGGTGAGCCAAGGTGAACAATCGTAAAAAAGTCCCGATGCGAAAATGTGTGGCCACTGGAGAAATGAAGCCTAAAAAAGAGCTAGTACGCGTTGTACGCTCAAAAGAAGGCGACGTTTCAGTTGATGTAACGGGTAAAAAGTCCGGGCGCGGAGCTTATGTAAGCAAGGATAAAGAAGCAATTTTATTGGCAAAAAAGAAAAATGTGCTTTCGACACATTTAGGCGCGTCAATAGATGAAGCGGTTTATGAAGAGTTGCTAGCGCTTGTAGAAAAGGAGAAACAGTCACGCTAATGAATGAACAATGGATCTCCTTTTTAGGGCTTGCAAACCGTGCACGCAAATTGATTTCTGGAGAAGAACTTGTGGTTAGAGAAGTTCGGAAACAAAAAGCAAAGTTAGTACTTTTAGCAAGCGATGCGTCTGAAAACACAAAGAAAAAAGTAACGGATAAATGTTCTTACTACAATGTTTCGGTTAAAATCGTTCCCGATCGCTACACGCTAGGTCAAGCGATTGGTAAGGATGCTCGAGTTGTGGTGGCCGTTATGGACGAGGGATTTGCTAAAAAGCTAGCAACGATGCTCGGTTAATTTTATGGGGGTGAAAGTATTGAATAAAAATACAAAATCAACAGCTAACAAAGGAAACAATAAAGGTAACAAAAAGCCACAGGCACAAAAGTCACAGGCACCAAAAGGTAGACCAGCTCCAGCAGCTGCAAAAGAGTTACCGGAAAAAGTAACGTTTGTCGGAAGCTTAACGGTTTCTGAGTTAGCAAAAGAATTAGGCAAAGAGCCTTCTGAAATTATTAAAAAACTATTTATGCTTGGTGTAATGGCAACAATTAACCAAGAGTTAGATAAAGATTCTATCGAACTAATTGCCGGAGAATACGGTGTAGAAGTTGAAGAAGAAGTAGTAGTAGATGACACTGCTTTTGAATCATTAGAAATCATTGATGACGAAAAAGACCTTCAAGTGCGTCCTCCAGTTGTTACAATCATGGGTCACGTTGACCACGGTAAAACGACGCTTCTTGATTCTATCCGTAACACAAAAGTAACGGCTGCAGAAGCAGGCGGTATCACGCAGCATATCGGTGCTTATCAAGTTGTGGTTGACGAAAAGAAAATTACATTCCTTGATACACCAGGGCATGCTGCATTTACAACGATGCGTGCTCGCGGTGCGCAAGTAACGGATATTACAATCCTTGTTGTTGCAGCAGACGATGGTGTAATGCCTCAAACAATTGAAGCGATTAACCATGCAAAAGCAGCAGAAGTGCCAATTATTGTTGCGGTTAACAAAATGGATAAAGAAGCAGCAAATCCAGATCGCGTGATGCAAGAACTAATGGAGCACGGCCTTGTAGCTGAAGAGTGGGGCGGAGAAACAATCTTCTGTAAGCTTTCAGCCATTTCAGGTGAAGGGATCGATCAATTGCTTGAAATGATTTTACTTGTAAGTGAAGTAGAAGAGTTAAAAGCAAATCCTAACCGTCGTGCAGCAGGTACAGTTGTAGAAGCACAGTTAGATAAAGGCCGTGGGTCTGTAGCAACGCTTCTTGTTCAAACTGGTACACTACGCGTAGGTGATCCAATCGTAGTCGGAAATACGTTTGGCCGCGTTCGCGCAATGGTAAATGATATCGGCCGCCGTGTGAAGGAAGTAGGACCATCTACTCCGGTTGAGATTACTGGCTTAAACGAAGTTCCGTTAGCTGGAGATCGTTTCTTAGTGTTTGAAGATGAGAAAACAGCTCGTCAAATTGGAGAAGCACGTGCTCAAAAGCAGCTTGAACAACAGCGCGGTGAAAAATCTCGCGTAAGCTTAGATGATTTATTTGAAAAAATTAAACAAGGTGAAATGAAAGACTTAAACCTTATCGTAAAAGCAGACGTACAAGGTTCTGTAGAAGCATTGGCTGCTGCTCTTCAAAAGATTGATGTAGAGGGTGTAAATGTTCGTATTATCCATACGGGTGTAGGTGCGATTACAGAATCTGATATCATTCTTGCAACTGCTTCTAACGCAATCGTTATCGGCTTTAACGTGCGTCCGGATGCTGGAGCAAAACGTACAGCTGACGTAGAAAACGTAGATATTCGTCTTCACCGCATTATTTATAAAGTAATTGAAGAAATTGAATCTGCGATGAAAGGAATGCTTGATCCTGAATTTGCTGAAAAAATCATCGGTCAGGTGGAAGTACGTCAAACATTCAAAGTATCAAAAGTTGGTACAATCGCAGGAAGTTACGTAACAGACGGTAAAATTACGCGTAACAGTGGAATTCGTTTAATCCGTGACGGAATTGTTATCTTTGAAGGTGAAGTAGATGTGCTAAAACGCTTTAAAGACGATGCAAAAGAAGTCGCTCAAGGATATGAGTGTGGTATTACAATTAAAAACTTCAATGATATTAAAGAAGGAGATATTATTGAAGCATATGTAATGGAGCAAATTGATCCTAAATGATTGGACTAGTGGAGTGTGAATGCTTAATTTACGACGCTGCTTCTCTTAAAGAAAAACGTGCCGTGCTTCAGCGCATCTTGATGCGCTTGAAGCAGCGGTTTAACGTATCAGTTTCAGAAACTGATTTTCAAGATGTGTGGCAACGAACAAAAATTAGCATTGTCGCAGTCTCATCTAGCCGTGTCACAACGGAACAAGAACTGCAAAAAGCGCTAAGCTTGATTGATTCTTTTCCAGAGATTGAACGTACCATTACAACTTTTGATTGGTTATAAAAGGGGTGACACAGATGAACATAAGAGCAACTAGAGTCGGAGAACAAATGAAAAAAGAGATGGGCGAGATTTTAAATCGTAAAATCAAGGATCCGCGCATTGGTTTTGTGACTGTAACAGATGTTCAAGTATCAGGGGATTTACAGCAAGCGAAAGTTTATATCTCTGTTTTAGGAGATGCTGAACAGCGTGAGAATACGTTAAAAGGCCTTGCGAAAGCAAAAGGATTTATCCGCTCAGAAATCGGTCAGCGCATTCGTTTACGTAAAACACCTGAAATTACGTTTGAGTTTGATGAATCAATTGATTATGGTAATCGAATTGAATCATTGCTTCATGAAATTAAAAAAGAAAGCGATGACCATCAAGAGAACGAATAAGATCAGTGAATGTAGAAACAAAAAAGGGTGTCTCAAAAGTGGTTTTTGCTTCTGAGACACCCTTTTTTAAATGAAAAGGAGATGAAGAATGAGTGGACGGTGTTTTAGTTTTACATAAACCAGCTGGCCTGACTTCGCACGACTGTGTGTTTAAAGTCCGAAAGCTGCTTCGCACTAAAAAAGTAGGGCATACAGGCACATTAGACCCAGACGTTACAGGGGTATTGCCTATTTGTATTGGTAGAGCTACCAAAATTGTAGAGTATCTAACAGGAGCTACTAAAACCTATGAGGGAGAAGTGACACTCGGATTTTCTACAACAACAGAAGATTCTTCCGGAGAGATTGTAGAAGAAAAGAAAGTAGTGGATTCTTTTTCACGTGCTCAAATCGAAGAAGTGCTGTCTTCGATGACAGGAGAACTTCAGCAAGTGCCTCCAATGTACTCCGCGGTAAAAGTCAAAGGTAAAAAGCTGTATGAATATGCAAGGCAAGGAATTGAAGTAGAGCGCCCTGTTAGAAATATTCATATTTATAGCTTTGAACTGCTGGATGATCGCGCTACATTTGAGGGAGAACAAATTTCCTTCAAATTCCGCGTAACGTGCAGCAAAGGTACATATGTGCGAACGCTTGCTGTGATGATTGGAGAAGCTCTTGGCTATCCGTCTCATATGTCTTATTTGCAGCGAACGGGTTCAGGGCAGTTTTCACTAGAAGATTGTGTGACATTTGAAGATATTGAACGGGCGGTAGAAGAAGAAACGATTAATGAGAAACTGCATTCGATCGAAGAAGCTCTTAATCATTTGCCGAAACTTCAAATTAGTGATACATTAGCAGAGAAAGTGAAAAATGGCGCGGTATTGCCGTGCACAGAAGATGAAGAGTTAAAAAAGGAACCATTCTTTTTAATGATAAATTCTGCAGGCAAGTGCTTAGCAATTTATGCTCAGCACCCAACGAAAAAACATTTAATGAAGCCGGTTAAAGTGTTGGCAATCGACTAGACCGGTTAGGGAAAAGGTGAACTGTGTTTTGGAAACGATTGAAATTCGACATCCACACCACTTTCAACGAGAAGCTGTTCAACAATCAGTGTTAGCGCTTGGTTATTTTGATGGTGTGCATTTAGGGCATCAGCAAGTGATAAATTCAGCAAAACAGTTAGCCGATGAAAAAGGCATAGCTAGTGCTGTGATGACGTTTACTCCTCACCCTTCTGTGGTGCTCGGGCGCAACGTGCAGCACATTGATATGATCACACCACTTCAAGAAAAAAAGAAACTCATTGAGGAAATGGGAATTGACTTTTTATATATCGTTCATTTTGATAAACAGTTTGCAGCACTATTGCCTCAAGAGTTTGTTGATCAGTATATTATTGGCTTGAATGTGCAGCATGTGGTAGCTGGATTTGACTATACGTATGGAAAGTTAGGTAAAGGAACAATGGAAATACTACCATTTCATTCTCGATCAAAATTCACTCAAACAACAATTGATAAGTTAACAAATGGCGAAGAAAAAATTAGTTCAACGCTTATTCGCGAAAATTTAGCAAATGGAGACATGCATCGAGTAAAAGAGCTGCTTGGGCGCTATTATGAAGTGTCAGGCACAGTAACTCATGGAGAAAAGCGAGGCAGGCAAATAGGTTTTCCAACTGCTAATATCGCCTTAGACGATGAGTATTTACTTCCGCGCATCGGCGTGTATGCTGTTGAGCTTCAGCTCCACGGCAAGTGGTATGCAGGAGTATGCAACGTGGGCTATAAGCCGACTTTTCACGATAATTTAGAAAAGCCAACAATCGAAGTCCACTTATTATCATTTGACGAACAAATCTACGATCAGCACGTAACGGTGAAATGGCACCGAATGATTCGGTCAGAAAAAAAGTTCAACGGCATCGAAGAGCTTGTCGGTCAGATCTCAAAGGACAAGGAAGAAGCCCTTGCTTATTTTGAAGGAATTCAAAAGCATAAGAAATAAAAAAATATATATAAATAGCTGCTACGACTTGCTTTTTGCTTCAATAAGTAGTAACATAACACTTGTATGTAAAACAACCATTGCTTGGCATTACGATTCACCAACGTTTTGCTCGGTAACTGGGGTTTAATAATAAGGAGGTGAATAGGATGGCTATCACACAAGAGCGTAAAAATGAAATCATTAGTGAGTACAAAACTCATGCGAACGACACTGGTTCTCCAGAAGTTCAAATCGCTGTCCTAACAGAGCAAATTAACAATCTAAACGGTCACTTACGTACTCATAAAAAGGATCACCATTCACGTCGTGGTCTTTTAAAAATGGTAGGTCGACGTCGTAACTTACTTAACTACCTACGTAACAAAGACGTTACTCGTTATCGTGAGTTAATCAACAAACTTGGTTTACGTCGATAATAAGAAGAAAGCGGGAGCATTCCCGCTTTTTTAGTATGTACATTTAAGAAACATTAAAGATGCTACATAATGTGAAAAAAGCTATTGTTTTTGGATATTTCGTTTATAATAAAACTATCACATTTGATTACATACATATTTTATATGTAGAGAGGGGTACTCGTCGATATGGAACAAGAAAAACGAGTGTTCTCCGTAGATCTAGCTGGACGAAAGCTAGAAGTTGAAGTTGGCCAGTTGGCAAAACAAGCAAATGGCGCAGCATTAATCCGCTATGGAGACACAGTTGTATTAAGTACAGCAACGGCTTCAAAAGAGCCTAAAAATGTAGATTTCTTCCCGTTAACAGTAAACTATGAAGAGCGTTTATATGCAGTCGGTAAAATCCCAGGTGGATTCATTAAGCGTGAAGGCAGACCAAGTGAAAAAGCAATCTTGGCTAGCCGTTTAATCGACCGTCCGATTCGTCCTTTATTCGCAGATGGTTTCCGAAACGAAGTTCAAGTTGTCAGCGTTGTAATGAGCGTAGATCAAAACTGTTCTTCAGAAATCGCGGCAATGTTCGGCTCTTCATTAGCATTATCAGTATCTGATATTCCATTTGAAGGTCCTATTGCAGGCGTAATCGTAGGCCGTGTAGACAACGAATTTGTTGTAAACCCAACGGTAGATGAGCTTGAAAAAAGCGATATTCATCTGACGGTTGCTGGTACAAAAGACGCGATCAACATGGTTGAAGCAGGCGCGGATGAAGTACCGGAAGAAGTAATGCTAGAAGCAATTATGTTTGGACACGAGCAAATTAAAAAATTAATTGCGTTCCAAGAAGAAATTGTAGCAGCAGTAGGCAAAGAAAAAGTAGAAGTTGAGCTTTACACTGTTGATGCTGACCTTGAGCGTCAAGTTCGCGAAATTGCAGAAGGTGACATGAACCGTGCCGTTCAAGTTCAAGAAAAGCATGCGCGCGAAAATGCGATTAAAGAAGTGAAAAGCGCAGTAGCTGCAAAATTTGAAGAGCAAGCTGTAGAAGAAGAAGTACTAAATCAAGTGAATGAAATTTTATCGAAGCTTGTTAAAAGTGAAGTGCGTCGCTTGATCACAGAAGAAAAAGTGCGTCCTGATGGCCGTAGTATTGACGAAATTCGTCCACTTTCTTCTGAAACAAACTTGCTTCCTCGTACACACGGATCTGGATTATTTACGCGTGGACAAACTCAAGCGCTTAGCATCTGTACATTAGGTGCACTTGGCGATGTACAAATTTTAGATGGTTTAAGTGTAGAAGAATCTAAACGCTTCATGCATCACTATAACTTCCCTTCATTTAGTGTTGGTGAAACTAGACCGATGCGCGGACCAGGTCGTCGTGAAATTGGACATGGTGCGCTAGGTGAACGTGCACTTGAGCCGGTTATTCCAAATGAAAAAGATTTCCCTTATACAATTCGTCTTGTATCTGAAGTATTAGAGTCAAACGGTTCTACTTCACAAGCAAGTATTTGTGCAAGTACGCTTGCAATGATGGATGCTGGGGTTCCAATTAAAGCACCTGTAGCAGGGATTGCCATGGGTCTGATCAAATCAGGTGAACACTACTCGATTCTAACGGACATTCAAGGAATGGAAGATCACCTAGGAGATATGGACTTTAAAGTAGCAGGCACAGAAAATGGCGTAACTGCGCTTCAAATGGATATTAAAATTGACGGGTTATCTCGTGAAATTTTAGACGAAGCCCTTCAACAAGCAAAAAAAGGCCGTATGCAGATCTTAAATCATATGATGTCAACGATTGCTACGCCTCGTCAAGAGCTTTCTCAGTATGCGCCTAAGATCCTTACAATGGCGATTAACCCTGATAAAATTCGTGATGTTATTGGACCAAGCGGTAAGCAAATTAATAAAATCATCGAAGAAACAGGCGTTAAAATTGATATCGAACAAGATGGTACAATCTTCATTTCTTCTATTGATCAGCCAATGAATGAAAAAGCGAAGAAAATCATTGAAGATCTTGTACGTGAAGTTGAAGTCGGCCAAATGTACTTAGGAAAAGTAAAACGAATTGAAAAATTCGGTGCATTTGTAGAAATCTTCAGCGGAAAAGATGGGCTTGTTCACATTTCAGAGCTTGCAGAAGAGCGTATTGGAAAAGTAGAAGACGTTGTATCGATTGGCGACGAGATTTTAGTTAAGGTTATGGAAATTGATAAACAAGGCCGCGTTAACTTATCTCGTAAAGCAATTTTAAAAGAACAAAAAGAAAAAGAAGAAAAAGCAAAAGAAACAAAATAATCTTCTTTTACTACTATATAGATATTGTGAAATCGTCCATACATGAAGAAAATCCATGTGTAGGGCGATTTTATCGTTTGTAGATGTTTGTTCTACCTTGTCCTCTTTATACATATTTTAAATGGTAAAGGGGGAAGGATAAGTGAAGAGAACCATTGTGCAATTTACAGCATTTCTATTTTTACTGGCAATTACATATAAATCTATTTATAATCCTTTTGCTGAAGCATATATAGAAGCACTTAAATCCGATGTACAACTTGTATCTGCTCAGCATGATGCGTTATATCAAAAGATTGAAGAAAAAGCAAAAGATTATGAAAAGCCAGCAGCGAATGCACGAATCGATCCCGTTTGGAAACGGGTTCCTGGCTATAACGGCATAAAAGTTGATCTTGCTGCTTCTTATAAAAATATGAAACCTGCGGGTAAATTTGATGAAAAAAAACTAGTGTACAAACAGGTTAGACCAAAGGTTCACTTGAGTGATTTACCACAGGAACCTATCTACCGTGGACACGATGAAAAGCCTATGGTATCGTTTACAGTGAACGTAGCATGGGGGAACGAGTATTTGCCTAAAATGTTAGAAGTGCTAAAAAAGCACCATGCTAAAGCAACCTTCTTTTTAGAAGGAAAATGGGTTAAAAATAATCCAGATATGGCAAAAATGATTGTAGACGCAGGGCATGAAGTAGGAAACCACTCTTATTCTCATCCTGATATGGCCACTTTATCGGCTAGTCAAATCAATCAGCAGCTTAAAAAAACGAATGATATTATTACATCTACTACGGGACAAAAAGTAAAATGGTTTGCTCCGCCGAGCGGCAGTTTTCGCCCCGAAGTAGTAACGCTTGCTTCTCAGTTAAAAATGAGTACCATCATGTGGACAGTTGATACAATCGATTGGCAAAAGCCAAGTTCAGAAGTGTTAATTAATCGAGTAATGAAAAAGATTCACCCAGGGGCTATTGTACTGATGCACCCGACTGAATCAACGGCCGAATCGCTTGACCAATTGTTAACCGATATTGAACGCAAAGGCCTGAAAGTTAGCGATGTGTCAACAATGCTAGATGAAGAACGAATGATGAAAATACCTTCTTCTACTAAGAAGTAAGTGAGATAAGCAAAAGGGAGGCACTAGCTTGATAAAACGATATACGTGCAAAAATGGTGTAAGAATTGTATTGGAAAATATCCCAACTGTTCGATCTGTGGCCATTGGGGTTTGGATCGGAACGGGTTCTCGAAGTGAACACCCTGAAATTAATGGTGTATCACATTTTCTTGAACATATGTTTTTTAAAGGAACAAAAACAAGATCTGCTCGTGAAATTGCAGAAAGCTTCGACCGCATTGGCGGACAAGTAAATGCATTCACTTCTAAAGAATACACGTGCTACTATGCAAAAGTATTAGACGAACACGCAGATCAAGCGCTAGATGTGCTGGCGGATATGTTCTTTAATTCTTCATTTGATGAAGAGGAATTAGCTCGTGAAAAAAATGTGGTATACGAAGAAATTAAAATGTATGAAGATACACCTGATGACATCGTACACGATTTATTAGGAAAAGCCGTATATGGAAACCATCCATTAGGCTATCCAATTTTAGGAACGGAAGAGACGTTAAAAACATTTAACGGTGATTCGCTTCGTCAGTATATGGAGCAAATGTATATTCCCGAAAACATCGTTATTTCAGTAGCTGGAAACATTGATGAAAGTTTTATTCAACAGGTGGAAAACTATTTTGGTACATATACGTCAAGTCATTCCGCTCATCAATATGTTCAGCCAGAGTTCCATACAAATCATATTGCGCGCAAAAAGGAAACAGAACAAGCTCATCTTTGCCTTGGCTTTAAAGGTTTGCCAATCGGCGGAGAAGATGTATACAGCTTAATTGTATTAAATAACGTGCTTGGCGGAAGCATGAGCAGTCGTTTGTTCCAAGAAGTCCGCGAACAGCGCGGCTTGGCTTATTCTGTTTTCTCTTATCATTCTTCTTATCGAGACAGCGGTCTTGTAACGATTTATGGGGGGACGGGAAGCCATCAGCTCGACGTATTATATGATACGGTTCAAGAAACGCTTTATGACCTGAAAGACAAAGGTATTACGGATAAAGAACTTGCTAACAGCAAAGAGCAGCTGAAAGGAAACTTAATGCTGAGTCTTGAAAGTACAAATAGCCGTATGAGCAGAAACGGAAAAAATGAGTTAATGCTAGGCTATCACCGTTCATTAGATGAGATTTTAGACCTTGCTAATGCCGTGACTAAAGATAGTGTAAATGGTCTTGCGCGAGATATTTTCAAAGATGAATTTGCTCTTTCATTAATAAGCCCAAGTGGAGATTTACCTAAAGGTTTTAAAGGAAAGTAAACAGTAACAGTAAGGTTGGCTAAAATAATTGAGCCAGCCTTATTTTTTTGTCATTTTTTGTATGGTTGTTCAATAAATTAGATGAAAGGAGGGATACTATGAGATTAAGCGAACTGAGTGGAAAAGAAATTGTAGATGTTAAGCGAGCAGAACGTTTGGGTATTTTAGGGCAAACAGATCTTGAAATCAATGAACATACGGGACAAATTAATGCGCTTATTATTCCATCTGTGAAGTGGTTTGGGTTTCGAAAGCAAGGAGATGAAGTGCGAGTGCCGTGGGGGAATATCGAAAAAATTGGTACAGATATGGTGATTGTAAATGTCCAGCAGCTAGAAGACATAAACAATCAGTCAACAAAATAAGAAACGAGATGCTTCCTGCATCTCGTTTCTTTTATTTTCCGGGATAAAGATTCACCGATTCCTGTGTGTTTACATAGTATGTTGGAGAAAAGCAATAGGCATTCTAGGGCGTAATGATAGCACTTTACATCTCGATGGTTTAAGCGAAAGATACATCTATTTAATGTTAAAGAAGGTGAAAATGAAACATGTTAACGGATTTGCACATAGCTGTAATTGGCGGTGATGCTAGGCAGCTTGAAGTCATTCGAAAATTAATTCAATTAGATGCAAAAACCTCTCTTATTGGTTTTGATCAGCTAGATCATGGTTTTACAGGTGCGACGAAATATCAGATAGAGGAGCTGGATTTTTCAGATGTTGACGCCATCATCCTTCCAGTGCCTGGAACAAATCACGAAGGGCAAGTAGATACTATTTTTTCAAATGAAAAAGTAGTGCTGACTGAAGAAATACTTAAAAAAACGCCTGAGCACTGCATTATTTATTCGGGTATTAGCAATGGGTATTTAAACGAATTAGTCAAAACGACAAACCGTAAACTCGTTCAGCTATTTGAGCGTGATGATGTAGCAATTTATAACTCTATTCCTACTGTTGAAGGTACCATCATGCTTGTTATTCAACATACGGATTTTACTATTCACGGTTCAAATATTTCTGTCCTAGGTTTAGGGAGAGTAGGAATGAGTGTGGCGAGGTCCTTTGCTGCACTCGGTGCCAATGTAAAAGTAGGAGCTAGAAAATCTGAACATTTAGCACGTATTGCTGAAATGGGTTTGCAACCTTTTTATCTTTCTGAACTCGATAAAGAAATTGCTGATAGTGATATATGTATTAACACCATTCCATACCCCATTTTAACGGCTAAGACATTATCTAATGTCCCGACCCATGCGCTCATTATTGATTTAGCTTCAAAGCCTGGAGGAACCGATTTCCGCTATGCAGAAAAACGGGGAATTAAAGCTATTTTAGCACCTGGTCTTCCAGGAATTGTGGCTCCAAAAACAGCAGGTCAGATTGTCGCTAATGTATTAGTGAATTTATTAAAAGACGCTGCGGATGCGAGAGAGGAGAAAAAATAATGTCATTAAAAGGTAAAAGAATAGGATTCGGCTTGACAGGATCTCACTGTACGTATGATGCGGTTATGCCAGAAATTGAAAAGCTTGTTAATTTGGGAGCAGAAGTGTTACCGGTTGTTTCTTACACTGTACAATCCACAAATACTCGTTTTGGAGATGGAGAAGACTGGGTGAAGAAAATTGAGGAATTAACAGGTCACGCCGTCATCAATACAATTGTAAAAGCAGAGCCTTTAGGACCAAAAATTCCGCTTGATTGTATGGTGGTTGCCCCAATTACTGGGAATACGATGAGTAAGTTTGCAAATGCAATGACTGAATCTCCGGTACTCATGGCAGCTAAAGCAACGCTTCGTAATAATAAGCCGGTGGTACTGGGAATTTCGACTAATGACGCACTAGGGCTAAATGGTGTAAACTTAATGAGGCTAATGGCGACTAAAAATATTTATTTTATTCCATTTGGTCAAGATGACCCGGTGCTTAAGCCGAATTCAATGGTAGCGCGTATGACGATGTTATCAGACACGGTGTACGCAGCGCTTGAAGATAAACAGATTCAGCCTGTTATTGTCGAAAGGTTCCGCGACGGTCAAGAGTCATAGGACATATATGCCTCTTGCTGTTGCATGAATCTATTCAATACTGCGGCTGTAAGAGAACTCTCAATCTCAAAGAAGAGAAGATTTTAAAAATCTTCTCTTCTTTGACGCAATGAAGCATAATAATATGTTAAAATAGTCAGTATATGCAGATAAATGTTGAGTAGTTGAAAATTGTTGGAGGCGGTATTAAAATGACAAGAGAATTACATGTAGCAGTAGTAGGAGCAACAGGTGCAGTAGGACAACAAATGATTAAAACCCTACAGGAGCGTAATTTTCCAGTTGGTAAATTAACGTTATTATCTTCAGCTCGTTCAGCTGGTAAAAAAGTGTTGTTTAACGGAGAAGAAGTTGTTGTGCAAGAAGCAACTCCTGATAGCTTTGAAGGCGTAGACATTGCTTTATTCAGTGCAGGCGGGAGCATTTCAAAAGCACTTGCACCAGAGGCAGTAAAACGCGGAGCAATCGTTGTAGACAACACAAGCGCTTATCGAATGGATGAAAATGTCCCGTTAGTTGTGCCGGAAGTGAATGAAGACGCATTACACGCACATAACGGAATCATTGCTAATCCAAACTGCTCTACAATTCAAATGGTTGCAGCATTACAGCCGTTGCGCGAAACATACGGCTTATCTAAAGTGCTAGTATCAACGTATCAAGCCGTTTCTGGAGCAGGCGCTGCTGCAATTAATGAATTAAAAGAACAAGCCAAAGCTATTTTAGAAGAAAAAGAGTTTACACCGGAAATTTTACCGGTTGGTGGAGATAAAAAACATTATCAAATTGCTTTTAATGCTATTCCGCAAATTGATAAATTTCAAGATAACGGTTTTACATTTGAAGAAATGAAAATGATTAATGAAACGAAGAAAATTATGAGCATGCCTGAATTGCCAGTAGCTGCTACTTGTGTTCGTCTACCGGTTGTAACAGGTCATTCAGAGTCAGTGTACATTGAAATTGAAAAAGACGGTGTAACGGTAGCTGATGTGAAAAATTTATTGGCTGATGCACCTGGTATCGTATTGCAAGATGATCCAGAAAATCAAGTATATCCAATGCCAGCAGATTGTGTAGGTAAACGAGATGTGTTTGTCGGCCGTATTCGTAAAGACTTAGATCGCGATAACGGTTTCCATATGTGGATCGTTTCTGATAACTTGTTAAAAGGTGCAGCTTGGAATTCTGTACAAATTGCAGAATCACTTATTAAGCTTAGCTTAGTAAAATAAGCGCAACCAGAGTGTCTCGGAACATGATGAGGTGTAAGTATGAAAATAATCGTCCAAAAATTTGGAGGAACTTCCGTTCGTAACGAAGAAGGAAGAGCGAGAGCAATCTATCATTTAAATAATGCGTTAAGTGAGGGTTACAAAGTAGTCGTTGTTGTATCGGCAATGGGACGAAAAGGTGAGCCGTATGCAACGGATACATTGCTTTCACTTGTTGATGGAAATAAAGCGTCTCTTAATAAACGTGAGCTTGATATGCTTATGGCATGTGGAGAATTGATTTCATCGGTTGTGTTTACGAATTTATTAAACGAAAATGGTATTAAAGCTACAGCGTTAAACGGCGCACAGGCCGGGTTTGTGACGAATGATGATTTTACCAATGCCAAGATACTAGAGATGAAATGCGACCGTTTGTTAAAAGAATTAGAAGAATATGATGTCGTTGTTGTAACAGGCTTTCAAGGGGCAACTACTGAAGGTGATACAACAACGCTTGGACGCGGAGGCAGCGATACATCTGCTTCAGCTTTAGGTGCAGCCCTTATGGCTGATTATATTGACATTTTCACAGATGTAGAAGGTGTGATGACAGCGGACCCGCGTATTGTAGAAGATGCAAGACCGCTATCCGTTGTCACATATAACGAAATATGCAACATGGCTTATCAAGGTGCAAAAGTGGTTCACCCACGTGCCGTAGAGATCGCCATGCAAGCAAAAGTGCCGATGCGCGTCCGTTCCACGTATGCTGATTCAGCAGGTACGCTCGTTACATCTCAAGGTGAAGCACAGCAGCGTGGAAGCGATGTGCAAGAACGCCTTGTAACAGGCATCGCGCACGTATCCAACGTCACTCAAATTAAAGTTTTTAGTAAAGAAGGCCATTATGATACGCAAGCAGAAGTATTCAAAGCAATGGCACAAGAAAAAATCAGCGTAGATTTTATCAATATATCACCGAAGGGTGTTGTATATACGGTAACAGATGAAGCAACTGACAAAGCGATTGATGTGCTTCATGGGCTGGGGTATGAGCCGGCTGTTATTCGCAACTGTGCCAAAGTGTCAACGGTTGGAGCAGGAATTGCAGGGGTGCCTGGTGTTACATCTAAAATTGTTACAGCCCTTTCTGGCGAAGGTATTCAGATTTTACAATCTGCTGACAGCCATACGACGATTTGGGTGCTTGTAAAAGAAGAGGATTTAAAGAAAGCCGTTAATGCTCTTCATGGTGCCTTTGACTTGTCAAAAGCACCGCAAAAGAGATAAACTACATGTTCCGTTAGCTATAAGCTAACGGTTCATTACATGAATAGGGATAATGCAATTTCAAGGAGTGAAAACATGATTGATTTTGGGAAAGTCGCAACAGCGATGGTAACGCCTTTTGATCATAAAGGAAATATTGATTTTGAAAAAACAACGCAGCTTATTAACTATTTAATCAGCAACGGTTCGGACGCGTTGGTTATTGCAGGAACAACGGGTGAATCTCCTACGCTTTCAACGGAAGAAAAGCTGGCGCTGTTCCGCCACTCAGTAAAGGTAGTAGACGGCCGTGTACCTGTTGTTGCTGGTACGGGAAGCAACAATACGTATGCATCAATTGAATTAACAAAAAAGGCAGAAGAAATCGGCGTAGATGCGATTATGATTGTAGCACCTTATTACAACAAGCCGAATCAGGAAGGCTTATATCAGCACTTTAAAACAATTGCTGAAAGTACAGAGCTGCCTGTCATGTTATACAATATTCCAGGGCGATCTGTGATCAATATGTCTATTGATACAATTGTACGCCTAGCTGAACTGCCAAATGTTGTAGCGTTAAAAGATGCAAGCGGAGACCTTGACGCAATGACAGCTATTATCGCACAAACAAGCGATGATTTTGCTTTATACAGCGGTGATGATGGCTTAACACTACCGGTATTAGCAATTGGAGGAACTGGCATTATTTCTGTTGCCTCTCACGTTATTGGAAATGAAATGCAAGAGATGGTTAAGCTGTATGAGTCAGGAAATCCGAAAGAAGCAGCAAAAATTCATCAGCGTATTTTACCCGTTATGAAATCTCTTTTTGCGGCTCCAAGTCCAACGCCTGTTAAAACGGCTTTACAGCTAAAAGGGTTAGACGTAGGATCGGTACGATTACCTTTAGTTCCGTTAACGGAAGAAGAACGCCAAACGTTAGTCAGCACATTAAATACGATATAAGCTCTATAAGTATGTTTTTTAAACGTCTCTTCATTGACCGTATATACGAGTCGATGAAGAGACGTTTTTTTCTTATAAGATAATAGAAGAGCAGATGACGGAAATAGACGAATGAAATCTCTTGTATTCCAATTCTTACTTCAGTTATAATGTAAGCAAATGAAATTGTACGGGTGAAAGTAAGTAGGAGGAGCTTATGGTACTAGAAAAGACAGAAAATATTAAAATTTCAGCCTTGGGTGGAGTCGGAGAGCTTGGAAAAAACATGTATGTGGTGGAAATCAATGAAAACATATATGTGTTAGATGCAGGGTCAAAGTTTCCGGGAGGAGAAATGTTGGGAATTGATATTGTCATTCCGGACATTACATATTTAGTAGAAAATCAGCAGAACGTAAAAGGCATATTTGTTACTCATGGACACGAAGAGCAAATTGGCGCTATTCCCTTTATACTTCAAAAATTGGATGTGCCTGTATATGGTACAGAATTAACGCTAGCACTCATCAAAGAAAAGTTAAAAGAGTATGGAATTAAAAAATATGAAGCTTTACATCCTATCACTTCGTCAACGGTTTTATCGTTTGAAGGAGTGGATATTTCATTTTTCAGAACGCAGCACAGCATACAAGATTCAGTCGGCATTTGTTTACAAACAAATCAAGGTGCGATTGTATATACAGGTGATTTTAAATTTGATCAAAATTCAGTCAGCATTCAAAGCGCTGATATTGGAAAAATGGCTGCCATTGGGGAAAAAGGCGTGCTGTGTTTGCTTTCAGACAGTACAAATGCGGATAAGCCGGGCTATACAGTTTCCGAAGCGGTTATCGGACAAAATATTACCGACGCTTTTTATAAAAGCAAAGGTCGAATCATTGTTGCTGCATACAGTTCCAATCTCCACCGTATTCAGCAAATCATTCATGCCGCATATCAGCACGGCCGTAACCTGATCGTTATGGAAAAAAGTATGCTGAAAATCATTGATATTGCAGCAAAACTTGGACATTTGCAGCTGCCTGAGGATTTAATTGTTCCTGCGCAAAAGCTAAAAGATCTTCCAGAACATGAAACGGTTATTTTAACAACAGGTCATCACGGAGAGCCGATTTTAGGTCTTACTCGAATGGCTAAACAGTCCCATAAATTTATTCAAATCAAACAAGATGATACGGTCCTGCTGGCTGCTACACCTGTAGCGGGGCACGAAACGACCTTTTCAAAAACAATTGACGTCATCTTTCGTTTAGGAGCAAGCGTAGTGTTTGCTCAGAAGAAAGTGCAGGCTTCCGGACACGGCAGTCAAGAAGAATTAAAATTTATGATTAACTTAACAAAGCCGAAATATGTCATGCCTGTGAATGGAGAGTATCGAAAACAAAAAGCTTATGCAAAGCTGGCCGGTCAATTAGGAATATCAGAAGATCATATTTGTTTGCTTGAAAAAGGTGAGCGAGTTGAGTTTAAAGATGCTTGCATGTACCCTAGCGGTTCTATTCAAGCAGGAAATACGCTCATTGATGGACTAGGCGTCGGTGATATTGGAAATATCGTTCTGAGAGACCGCAGGCTGCTTTCACAGGACGGAATCTTAACGGTAGTAGTTACGATTAATAAACGCCAAAAAACGGTAGTAGCGGGGCCAGAAATCATCTCGCGCGGATTCGTCTATGTAAGAGAATCAGAAAAGCTTTTAGAAGAAGCAACTAAGATTGTTCAGCAAATTTTAGAAAAGTGTATGGAAGACAAAGTGATCGAGTGGTCCTCATTAAAATTAAAAATGAGAGAAAGTTTAAATCAATTTTTATATGAAAAAACCCGTCGTAAACCGATGATTTTACCGATTATCATGGAAATCTAATGTGAAGCCTTCCCGCTGGGAAGGCTTTTTATTTGCAGCTGATGCGGATGTAATAACTATGAGAAGTTCATACTACTACTATCAATAAGTGAAAGGAGCTAGAATATGTTTGAAAATAACGAAAGATTACATTCTGATGAAGCGCCCCAGCAGCCTAATAAAAATGAAGAAAGCAAGGGCGGAATATTAGATAAAATTCAACAATTAGGACAGACCAACGTGGCTCAGCCTCCTCAGGATTCTAATATTCACTGTTTAACGATTGTAGGACAAATCGAAGGGCACATGCAGCTGCCTCCTCAAAACAAAACGACAAAATATGAGCATGTCATCCCGCAAATTGTGGCGATTGAACAAAATCCAAAAATTGAAGGATTGCTTATCATCTTGAATACAGTAGGTGGAGATGTAGAAGCGGGTCTTGCAATTGCTGAAATGATTGCTTCGTTATCCAAGCCTTCTGTGTCCATTGTGTTAGGAGGCGGACATTCAATCGGTGTTCCAATTGCGGTTTCAACTGATTATTCGTATATTGCCGGTACAGCGACCATGACCATTCATCCTATTCGCTTAACAGGTCTTGTTATTGGTGTACCGCAAACATTTGAATACTTGGATAAAATGCAAGAGCGCGTGATTAACTTTGTGAGAGAACATTCTCATATTTCAGAAGAAAAGTTTAAAGAACTTATGTTTTCAAAAGGGAACTTAACGCGTGATATCGGGACAAATGTAGTTGGCGGAGATGCTGTTTCATACGGGTTAATTAACGAAGTAGGCGGAGTTGCTCAAGCGATCAAAAAATTGAATGAACTGATTGAACAAGGACGTCAGAATGAGGAGCAGCTGCTGCAATGATTTTGTATACAATGATGCCGCAAGAACTGATCTTTGAGCAGTCTTATCATCAAGAACAATCTCAGCCAAAGCTTATTAACCATAATGGAATCCCGGTTATTGTTGAAGAAAATGAACAAAAGCAACAGCAAATTGTGAGGATTTTAAGCACGAATCCTCAAGATTATTTGAATGAAAATTATTATCCTGGTCAAATTTTGTCGTAAGGATTTCAGTATAATTATGGTGAATATGGTATAATGAATATGACGAAGAAGGCAGCCGCTGTATTGGCTGCTTTTTTATTCAACTGATAAAAGAAACAAAATCAACATAGAGTGTTGGACGTTGATTGGAGTGGAAAAATGGCAAAGAAAAAACGAAGAGGTCAAATAAAAAAGGATGAATGGAAACGCATATTGCGCTTTGAGCTTATTGGCTTATTTTTATTAGCATTAACGTTAATTGCCATGGCAGGACTTGGTGCTGTAGGACAGGCCCTTGTACTAGTGGTCCGCTTATTTATTGGCGAATGGTATATGCTGTGTTTAATCGGAATGGCTATTCTATCTGTTTATATTATTTGGAAAAGGGAAATGCCTCCTTTAGTGACGCGGCAGCTTATCGGTACATATCTCATTATTTTATCTATTTTACTGTTTAGTCATGTTACGTTATTTGAAAATCTATCAAAAAACGGAACGTTTACAGATCCGTCTGTCATTATGAACACGTGGGATTTGTATATGCTCGAAGCAACGGGCCAATCAAATCACAGCGATTTAGGCGGAGGGATGATGGGAGCTATTATGTTTGCCATGTTCTACTATCTATTTGATAGCTTAGGAACAGAACTTATCGCTGCCTTGCTTATTGTGATTGGTGTACTGCTTATTACCGGACGTTCGCTTCACGAAACGGTATTAAAACTTCTGTCACCTCTAGTGAATTTTTTAACAACGGAGTTAAAAGAAGGCTGGCAAGATATTCAGACGTGGAAACATAAAAAGAAAAAAGCCCCTAAAACAACAAAAAAGAGACGCCAAGAAAAAGCTGTTCAAGAACCTGAAGAAAGTATGGAAATAGAAGTAGAAGCACCTTCGCCTCCAATTATTGAACACTTTGACTACGGAGAGGAAGAGTCTAGTCAACCTCCTGCTGCTCCTATAGCTCCGGTGCCGCCGGTTATGGAATCGAAGCCTGTAGCTGCTGCACCGCAACAGCCAAGGCCGCAAAAGGAACAGGAAGAAGAAAAAGCTCCTATGATTACATTTACTGAAACGGAAAATAAAGAGTATGAGCTTCCTCCTATCAAGCTATTAACGATGCCAAAGAAAAGCAACCAGGCAAAAGAGCATAAAAACATTTATAAAAATGCCGAAAAACTTGAAAAAACGTTTCAAAGTTTCGGCGTAAAAGCAAAAGTGGCAAAAGTTCACCTTGGACCAGCTGTTACAAAATATGAAGTATATCCTGATGTAGGAGTAAAAGTAAGTAAGATTGTCAATTTAAGTGATGATCTAGCACTTGCATTAGCTGCCAAAGATATTCGGATTGAAGCTCCAATTCCCGGGAAATCAGCGGTAGGAATTGAAGTGCCGAACGAAGAAGTAGCGATGGTTTCACTTAGAGAAGTACTTGAAGCAACTGAAAATAACCGACCGGATAAAAAGCTATTAGTTGGTTTAGGAAGAGATATTTCAGGCGAAGCTGTGCTAGCAGAGCTTAATAAAATGCCTCATATGCTTGTAGCAGGGGCAACAGGAAGCGGAAAAAGTGTGTGTATCAATGGTATTATTATTAGTATTTTAATGAGGACAAAGCCTCATGAAGTAAAATTAATGATGATTGACCCTAAAATGGTTGAGCTCAATATGTACAATGGTATTCCACATTTATTGGCTCCTGTTGTAACGGATCCGAAAAAAGCTTCTCAAGCCTTAAAGAAAGTTGTAAATGAAATGGAGCGACGTTATGAGCTGTTTTCACACAGCGGAACGAGAAACATTGAAGGATATAACGATTTAGTAAAACGTATGAATGATGATGGAGACGCCGATGCAAAACAGCCGACTCTTCCTTATATTGTGGTGATTGTCGATGAGTTGGCTGACTTGATGATGGTTGCTTCATCTGACGTCGAAGATTCGATCACGCGTCTTGCTCAAATGGCTCGTGCTGCCGGCATTCATTTGATTATTGCTACGCAGCGACCATCAGTAGATGTTATTACGGGAGTTATTAAAGCAAATATTCCTTCCCGAATTGCTTTTAGTGTGTCTTCACAAACTGACTCTCGTACAATCTTAGATATGGGAGGAGCTGAGAAGCTTCTAGGAAGAGGAGATATGCTGTTCATGCCTGTTGGAGCTTCAAAACCTGTGCGTGTGCAAGGTGCCTTTTTATCAGATGAAGAAGTAGAAGAGATTGTTGATTTTGTAATTGCACAGCAAAAAGCGCAGTATCAAGAAGAAATGATTCCAACCGATGCTCCTGAACAAGTTGATGATTTTGCAGATGAGCTATATGACGAAGCGGTACAGCTTGTAGCAGAAATGCAAACAGCTTCTGTTTCTATGCTGCAGCGACGCTTTCGAATTGGCTATAACCGGGCTGCGCGCTTAATCGATGCGATGGAAGAGCGTGGAGTGGTAGGACCCTATGAAGGAAGTAAGCCGCGTTCCGTGCTGATTTCTCAGCAAAATGAGGATGTTGGATCTTAATAATGTTACTAGAAAAGATGAGGCTGGGACAAAAGTATTTTAGCTCAAGTGAAAAACGAACCATTAATCAACATGTTTGATTAGCGGTTCGTTTTTTTTGTTATGGTGAACATAGGTTTCATCTGTCTCGTTCCTTCTAGCAGTTGATTGAAGGTCAAGGCGAAGATCCTGCAGGAAAAGCGCAAGCGACGAGGAGGCTCATCGCCCGTCGAAACCGGAGGCTTGCACGGAAATTAACTGCGGTGTCACAAGATGTTCAGCTCATGTATTCCATTTGTTCATCTTTAGATTGATTCATTTCGTTATGTCTCAACCTCATTTTTATGGAATAAGAGACGGTAAGAATAGTATCATACAAAAATATGTCATGCTAAATAAATGAAATAAAAACGAATATTAAAAAATTTAATGACTAAAATGTTTGGTTTTTATCTAATATTAGAAGAAAAGCAGGTTGTTAGGTATGCTGACATTAAAAAATAACAAAAATTCATTTTTTTAAAAAAATATTAAAAATTTTAATAAAAAATTAATATAACCTATTTATTTATCTGTCGAAAAATGATATATTATTTTCGATTAAGTAGTCGAACATCAGAGGTCTGATGACTTTTTAATATGGAGGAAGAGTGATGTCTATACGTGCGGATAATCGGCACTTGTATTTACAAGTGATTGATAAAATTAAACAAAATATAGAAAAAGGAATTTTTAAAGAAAAGGAAAGACTCCCTTCAGAGTTTGATTTATCAAAGCAACTAGGGGTTAGCCGCGCAACGCTACGTGAGGCACTTCGCATATTAGAAGAAGAGAATATTATTGTTCGCAGACACGGCGTGGGAACATTTGTCAACACGAAGCCTACTTTTTTGTCAGGAATTGAGCAATTAAATAGTATAACACATATGATTGAACAAGCCGGTATGAAGGCTGGAACAATCTTCTTATCTTCTCAAATACAAGAGTTGTCTGAAAATGATTTAACACGTTTTGCTTGCGGGGAAGATGAACAGATTTTATTTGTTGAACGGGTGAGAACGGCAAACGGAGAGCCGGTGGTATATTGCATGGACAAGGTTCCTCAAAAAATATTGCCTGAAAATTTTGAATATAAACAAGAGTCTTTGCTAGAAATCCTTGAAAAACAAGCAGGAAAGCACATTTCATACGCCGTGGCAAACATTGAGCCTCTAGGCTATCATGAAAAAGTTTCTCCTATTTTACAATGCGAACCAGAAACCGCTTTGCTTGTACTGAAACAAATGCATTATGACCAGTATGATGAACCTATTTTATATTCCATCAATTATTTTAAGGCTGATCAATTCAGTTTCCAAGTACTGCGTAAGCGCGTCTAGTTTTTTTGTGTTTAAATGTCAGAAAATTTACAACTGTTTAACATTGTCCTTTTAAGGAGGTGTCAAATGTAGGTCACAAGGACGAAATAGAAAATTGGCTTTATACTTTTAAAACTATTCAGGGGGTTAAAACATGTTAAAACGTAAAACGGGACTTGCATTATCATTAGTATTAGCGGCAGGAACACTTTTAAGCGCGTGTGGCTCAGACGACGCAGGTAAGAGCGGCGGAGATAAAAAAGCGGCGGATTTTAAAGTGGGAATGGTAACAGATACGGGCGGGGTAGATGATAAATCGTTTAACCAATCTGCTTGGGAAGGTCTGACAAAGTTCGGGAAAGATAACGGACTTGATGAAGGGACTGGATATAAGTATTTGCAGTCTACAAAAGCATCTGAATACGAGAGCAATCTTTCTAAATTTGCTGAGAGTGGCTACAACTTGACGTATGGAATTGGCTTTTTATTAAAAGAAGATATTAAAAAAGCAGCAAAGCAGTATCCTGATGCTAACTTTGCATTAGTAGACGATACGCTAAAGTCAGAGAACTTAGATAACGTGGCAAGCATTCTATTTAAAGAAGAGCAAGGCTCCTTCTTAGTAGGGGTAGTGGCGGCTAAACAAACAAAAACGAACAAAATCGGCTTTATCGGAGGCGTTGAATCTCCATTAATCAAGAAGTTTGAAAACGGATTTAAAGCAGGTGTTAAATCTGTAAACCCAGATGCTGAAGTTATCTCTCAATACGCAGAAAGTTTTAACTCTCCAGAAAAAGGTTCGGCTATTGCTTCTACGATTTACAGCAAAGGCGCTGATATTATTTATCAAGCGGCTGGCGGTACTGGAAACGGCGTATTTACAGAAGCTAAAAACCGTTCAAAAGGCGGGAAAGAAAAAAAGGTTTGGGTAATTGGAGTTGACCGCGATCAGCATGAAGAAGGTATGCCTGAAAACGTAACGTTAACGTCGATGGTTAAACGCGTTGACTTGGCTGTAGAAGATGTTGCCAAAAAAGCAATGGACGACAAATTTCCTGGTGGTAAAGAAGTTGTGTTTGGCTTAAAAGAAGACGGAGTAGGAATTGCTCCATCACAAGATAATGTAAGTAAAGATGCGTTAAAAGCAGTTGATGAGTATAAGCAAAAAATTCTAGACGGTGACATTACAGTGCCTCAAACGGATAAAGAATTTAAAGAGTTTGAAAAAACGCTAAAAAAATAAGCTGACGTCTGTTAAGCAATGATTATATGAGTATAAAAGGCTAGTGAAAACTAGCCTTTTTCATAGCCAAAAAACCGAAGACAGAATCCTGTAGCAGGCAGGAATAGGGAGTGAAAGCAGTGGAATATGTTATTGAAATGCTAGATATTCGCAAAGAATTTCCCGGTATTGTCGCTAATGACAATATTACACTCCAAGTGAAAAAGGGAGAAATTCATGCTTTGTTAGGAGAAAATGGTGCCGGTAAGTCAACGCTGATGAACGTTTTATTTGGACTTTATCAGCCTGAAAAAGGGCAGATTCGTGTAAACGGTCAAGAAGTCAAAATCACGGACCCTAACGTAGCGAACGACTTAGGGATTGGGATGGTTCATCAGCACTTTATGCTTGTTCAAAACTTTACAGTAACAGAAAATATTATTCTTGGAAACGAACCGACGCGAACGGGGAAAATCAACATCAAAAAAGCAGCTCAAGATATTCAAGAGCTTTCAAATCAATATGGATTATCGGTAGATCCATATGCGAAGATTCAAGATATCTCAGTTGGCATGCAGCAGCGAGTGGAAATTTTAAAAACGCTTTACAGAGGAGCCGATATTCTTATTTTTGATGAACCTACTGCCGCCTTAACACCTCAGGAAATTACGGAATTAATTCAAATTATGAAAAAGTTAATTCAAGAAGGAAAGTCAATTATTTTAATTACGCATAAATTAAAAGAAATTATGTCAGTGTGCGACCGCTGTACAATTATTCGAAAAGGTGTGGGAGTTGGCACGGTAAATGTGCAAGAGACGAACCCTGATGAACTTGCTGCTTTAATGGTAGGAAGAGAAGTTCATTTTAAAACTGAAAAGAAAACAGCGACTCCAAAAGAAGCTGTGTTAACAATAAAAGAATTAGTAGTAGAAGACAGCCGAGGAGTAGAGGCTGTAAGTTCACTTAATCTAAGCGTTCGAGCAGGCGAAATTGTAGGCATCGCGGGTGTAGATGGAAATGGTCAAACAGAGCTGATTGAGGCAATTACGGGTCTGAGAAAAATAAAGTCGGGTTCGATCACATTAAAAAATCAAGAACTGTCTACGTTATCGACTCGTAAAATTACGGAGTCAGGAGTAGGACATATTCCGCAGGATCGCCATAAGCACGGACTGGTATTAGATTATACAATTGGTGAAAATATCGGTCTTCAAACGTATTATCAAAAGCCGATGTCTAAATCAGGTATTTTGAATTATAAAGAGCTGTATAAAAAAGCAAAAGAGTTAATTGCAGAATATGATGTGCGAACGCCTAGTGAATTTACACAAGCGCGATCGCTATCGGGCGGAAATCAGCAAAAAGCCATTATTGCCCGTGAAGTAGACCGTAGTCCGGAACTATTAATTGCAGCTCAGCCAACGAGGGGGCTGGACGTAGGAGCCATTGAATTTATTCATAAAAAGCTGATTGAAGAACGAGATAAAGGACGAGCAGTGCTGCTCGTTTCGCTAGAACTAGATGAAGTAATAAATTTAAGCGATCGCATTGCGGTTATTTACGAAGGGAAAATAGTCGACATTGTAGATCCAAAAGAAACGAATGAACAAGAGTTAGGCTTATTAATGGCAGGCGGTACGCGTGAGAAAGCGGGTGGAACAGCATGAATAAACTTGTGAAAAATGAACGTGTAATGACGATTTTGATCCCTGTTGTATCGGCCATATTAGGACTCATTGCCGGAGCGGTTATTATGTTACTAGGCGGCTATGATCCAATGCTTGGCTATCAATCTCTTTTTGACGGGATGTTTGGAACGCCAAAAGCCATTGGAGAAACGATTCGTGCCATGACTCCTCTTGCTCTGGCTGGTATCGCGGTTGCGTTTGCTTATAAAACCGGTCTCTTTAACATTGGAGTAGAAGGACAGCTTTTAGTTGGCTGGTTGGCTTCAGTATGGGTTGGATATGCGTTTGATTTACCAGCAGTCATTCATATTCCTTTAGCTGTATTAGCAGCAGCTGCAGCTGGAGCAGTTTGGGCGTTTATTCCAGGATTTTTAAAAGCAAAATTTCATGTTCATGAAGTAATTGTTTCCATAATGATGAACTATATTGCCCTTTATACAACGAGCAGCTTAATCCGTACGTATTTATATGCGGGTAATGAAAAATCGTATGATATTAAAGAATCGGCATCTTTAGCATCAAGCTTTTTAGCACAGTTAACCAATAACTCTCGCCTTCATTACGGCATTCTTATTACCATCGCTGCAGCCGTTGTAATGTGGTTTATTTTGAATAAAACAGCTAAGGGCTTCGAGCTAAGAGCTGTTGGTTTTAATCAGCATGCTTCACAGTATGCAGGAATGAATGTAGGCCGAAACATTGTGTTATCCATGGCGATTTCAGGCGCTTTTGCCGGGCTTGCCGGGGCAATGGAAGGGCTTGGAACATTTCAGTATATGGGCACATTCACTGCGTTTACAGGTACGGGGTTTGACGGTATCGCCGTAGCCCTTTTAGGAGCTAACAGCGCAATTGGAATTTTATTAGCTTCATTCTTTTTCGGAGGATTGCAAACGGCGGCTCCTCAAATGAACTTTATGACAGGGGTACCGTCTGAATTAATTCAAATTGTCATTGCGCTTATTATCTTTTTTGTTGCATCTAGTTATTTAATTCGCTGGGTGCTTGGCCGTGCAGGCAAGGGGGGAGCAAAATGAACTTCTTAGAGGTGTTAGCCATTATTATTCCAGCGGCGCTTTATTCAGCTGCACCGCTTATCTTTACCGCGCTCGGAGGGATATTTAGTGAACGTTCCGGGGTCGTGAACATCGGATTAGAAGGGCTGATGATGTTTGGCGCGTTCACAGGTATTGTCTCAACCCTTTTACTTCAGGATTCATTAGGTGCTTGGGCCCCGTGGGTAGCGATAGTAATTGCGGCTGTTGTTTGCGCTGTGTTCTCGCTGATTCATGCTGTTGCAAGTATTACATTAAAAGCAGATCAAACGGTAAGTGGTGTAGCGCTGAATTTTCTAGCTGCGGGTCTTTCGATCTTTTTAATCAAAAAGATTTTTGGGAAAGGACAAACAGATTTTATCCAATTCCGTATCGATAAAGTAAGTATTCCAGGTCTATCAGATATTCCAGTAATCGGTAAAATTCTGTTTTCGAATGTTCCTATTACGTCTTATATTGCAATTGCGCTAGCTTTTGCTGTATGGTACATCATTTATAAAACACCATTTGGTCTTCGTCTTCGTTCAGTTGGTGAACACCCAATGGCAGCAGACACGATGGGGATCAAAGTTGTGAGAATGCGTTATGTTGGCGTTATGATTTCCGGCATGTTCGCTGGAATCGGCGGAGCGGTGTATGCTACGTCTATCGCTACAAACTTTGCAGCGGGAACGATTGCTGGACAAGGGTTCCTTGCTATTGCAGCTATGATTTTTGGAAAATGGCATCCTATTGGTGCTTTAGGTGCAGCCATGTTTTTCGGATTAGCACAGTCTTTGAGTATCACGGGAGCTCAGATTCCGGTTATTCAAGATATCCCATCCGTCCTTTTAACTATTGCACCGTACGTATTAACAATCTTAGCACTTACTGGTTTTGTAGGACGTGCTGAGGCTCCTAAAGCGCTGGGCGTTCCTTATGAAAAAGGCCGCCGCTAATAAATCCGCTATATAAGGTCTAACAATGACTAAAGTTGGATAAATATAGAAGGTGGAGACAAAGAAATCATATTCTTTTCTCCGCCTTTTTTTCATTGAGAGAAAGAATATGAAAAGAAATGAGGAAGCGCGCGGCAAGTTACTTGAAAATGTTTCCTTGAATTCGATATAGTGGTTATAAGACTAAAATTAGCGTTAAAGATTCAAAATAGAAGTATTGTCTAGTTAATACATCAAAATTTAAAAGGAGGTTTATATATGAAATTATTGACTGAACAAAAACATGAACTAGAAGGATTGACTGTTCATACCATTCAAACAGCTAAGTACAAAACAAACACGTTCATTTTAAAACTAAATGCCCCTTTAGATAAGAAAACGGTGACAATGCGTGCCCTTTTACCTTATGTGCTTCAAAGCGCTACCGAGTCGCTGCCGTCTACGACAAAGCTTCGTACATATTTAGATGAGCTTTATGGTGCTACTTTACAAGTAGACTTAACAAAAAAAGGTGATAACCACGATATTACGATTCGCATTGATATAGCAAATGAAAAATATTTGAAAGATTCAACTCCGCTTTTGCAAAAAGCGTTAGCGCTTCTTGGCGATATTTTATTAAAGCCAGCAGTTGAAGGGGACTCTTTTTTAAAGGATATTATGACAAAAGAAAAGCGTTCGCTTCGTCAGAGAATTCAAGCCGTATTTGATGATAAAATGCGCTATGCTAATTTAAGACTAGTTGAAGAAATGTGTAAAGAAGAACCTTACTCTTTACATGTAAACGGTCAAATTGACGACGTGGAAGAAATTACAGGTGAAAGTTTGTACGCCTATTATCAGAAGGTGTTAAAAGAAGATGCCATTCACCTTTATGCTATTGGAGATTTGCAAGTCGAAGAGGTTTTACAAACAGTAAAAGAAACATTTACGTTACCAAAGCGCGAGCAAAAAGATATTGAAGATTCTATTACGTCTAAAGATATCTCAAAAGTAAATGAAGTAGTGGAAAAACAAGAAGTAAAACAAGGGAAATTAAATATTGGCTACCGCACAAATGTTGTATATGGAGATAGACAGTATTTTGCTCTGCAAGTATTTAACGGTATATTCGGAGGTTTCTCACATTCTAAGCTATTTATCAATGTGCGTGAAAAAGCAAGCTTAGCCTATTATGCCGCTTCAAGGGTAGAAAGTCATAAGGGATTACTGATGGTTATGTCGGGTATTGATGCTAAAAATTACGACCAAGCCGTTACCATTATTAAAGAACAAATGCAGGAGATGAAGCAAGGGTCGTTTACAGACGGCGAAATCGCTCAAACAAAAGCCGTCATTCACAATCAGCTGCTTGAAACGGTGGATACTCCACGAGGACTAGTAGAGGTTATGTATCATAATGAATTAACAGGTAAAGATATTTCAATTGACGAATACTTAAAGCATATTGATGCGGTATCTAAGCAGGAAATTATTAAAGTGGCTGAGAAAATTGAGATGGATACAATTTATTTCTTAACAGGAACGGGCGGTGAAGAAAATGGAGAAAATTGAATTTTCGCAGCTTCAGGAACAGCTGTATCATGAAAAAATGGATAACGGGCTGCAAGTATATATTTTGCCAAAGCCGGAGTTTAACAAAACGTTTGCTACCTTTACAACGAACTATGGATCGATTGACAATCAATTTGTACCACTAAATGAAAATGAAATGACAAAAGTTCCGGACGGAATCGCACACTTTTTAGAGCATAAATTATTTGAAAAAGAAGACGGGGATGTTTTTCAGCAGTTTAGTAAACAAGGCGCTTCGGCCAATGCGTTTACTTCTTTTACCCGCACAGCTTACTTATTCAGCTGTACGTCAAATTTTGAAGAAAACCTTGAAACATTAGTGGATTTTGTACAAGAGCCGTACTTCTCAGAAAAAACGGTCGAAAAAGAAAAAGGCATTATCGGTCAAGAAATTACAATGTATGACGACAATCCGGACTGGCGCTTGTATTTTGGTACCATTCAAAATATGTACAAAAACCACCCTGTTAAAATTGATATTGCAGGCACGATCGAATCGATTTCACATATCAATAAAGATTTGCTGTATACATGCTATGAAACGTTCTACCATCCAAGCAACATGCTGTTGTTCATTGTAGGTCCTGTTGATGCAGAAAAGGTAATGAAGCAAGTTCGAGAAAATCAGCAGAAAAAAGATTATAAAGAAATATCTGACATACAGCGTCATTTTGACGAAGAGCCTGAAACGGTGGATCAAGAAAAACAAGTACTAAAAATGCCGGTGCAGTCTTCTAAATGTATGGTGGGTCTAAAAGCGAAAAATCCGCAGCGTTCAGGTGGAGAAATGCTTAAATATGAGTTAGCAATGAATATTATCTTAGATTACGCATTTGGCAAAAGCTCTTCGTACTATGAGGAGTTATATGCAGACGGGCTTATTGATGAAACATTTGCTTATGATTATACGGAGGAAAGAGGATTTGGTTTTGCTCTTATTGGAGGAGATACGGACCAACCGGAGCAGCTGTATGATCGAGTTAAACAAATTTTACTTGAAATGAAAACAAAATCACTAACTGAAGAAGAACTTGAGCGTATCCGTAAAAAGAAAATCGGCGGATTTTTACGTTCATTAAACTCACCTGAGTTTATCGCTAATCAGTTTACACGCTATGCATTTAATGATATGAATTTATTTGATATTGTTGAAACGCTGGAAAAATTGAAGGTGAACGAAATAAAAGATGTGCTAAACGAGATTATTGATGAAAAGAACTTTACGGTTTGTGAAGTAGTACCTAAATGAAGATGATTGTTGCCAAAAAAGCTGATGTTCATCAGCTTTTTTGCATGTAAAGGAGAGAAGGTTATGGAGAAATTTGCCCTTGTGACAGGTGCAAGCGGAGGAATTGGCACAGCAATTGCTAAGCAATTGGCTGAGGAAGGATATTCGCTTATTTTGCATTACCACCAACGAAGAGACAGAATAGAGGAGCTTGCACATGAGCTTGCTGAAAAGGTAAAAACCGTGTTTACGGTACAAGCGGATTTATCATGTAAAGAGGGAGTGGAGAAGTTTTTAGAGGAAATTATTGTTCCCGTAGAAGTGATTATTCATAACAGCGGACGAAGTGTTAGCGGGTTAATGACAGATACTCAGGCAAGAGAAACCGAAGAAATGATCTATCTTCACATCACGGCTCCCTTTGTTATTACCAAAGCTTTATTACCTAAAATGATTAGTGCTAAAAGCGGACAAATCATCATGATTTCTTCCATTTGGGGACTTACAGGAGCTTCGTTTGAAGTCCTTTATTCCATGGTAAAAGGTGCACAAAATACGTTTGTAAAAGCTTTGGCAAAAGAGGTTGCACTAAGTGGGATTCGAGTAAATGGAGTTGCGCCTGGAGCGATTGAAACGGATATGATGGCCAGCTATTCAAAAGAAGAGGTCAAGGAGCTGGCTGAAGAGATCCCTTTAGGAAGAATAGGATATCCAAAAGAAGTGGCAGATGCTGTTTCATATTTAATATCTTCACGAGCTTCCTACATAACGGGACAAATATTATCGGTTAATGGTGGTTGGTACATATAAAGTGTGCATAAAATCAAAAACACGGTACAAACTATGATATGAATAAACCTTAAGGAGGGCTACTCATGTCAGTATTAGAAAACTGGGATAGCTGGAAAGATTTTTTAGGCGACCGTTTACATCATGCGCAAAACGAAGGAATGCAAGAAGAAGTTATTCATGATCTTGCTTATCAAATTGGTGGATATTTAGCAAACCAAGTTGATGCAAAAAATGATCAAGAGCGAATTTTAGCAGACCTTTGGAGCGTTGCTTCTAAAGAAGAGCAGCATGCGATTGCGAGCAGCATGGTGAAATTAGTTCAAAATAACGGATCAGTAAAATAATTTATCGTTTCTAAAAAGGAGCTAATTCACCGCGTGTGAAAGCTCCTTTTTTCTTAGAATTAAATAGTACAAATAAATAAGCGCTTACATACATAACAAATGTAGAACTACTTGTCTTTAGGGTTTATAATATAATGGAAATCATTTATAGTTAAACTAGGTGAAAAAAAGGGGGCACCTCTCGAAGGCCAGCCAAGAAATGGGAGGGGTTTGATGGAGAAAATTGAGTGGTATTTAGAATATCAAATACAAAAAAATCGTCCGGGTCTTTTAGGTGATATTTCATCGCTTCTTGGAATGTTGTCAATTAATATTGTCACAATCAATGGAGTGGATGATATTCGCCGTGGATTATTGCTGCGCTGTGATTCACATGAGCAAATAGACAGGCTTGAATCTATTTTGAAAACAATGGATAATATCATTGTGACAAAAATGAGACCGCCTAAATTGCGTGATAAGTTAGCAGTGCGTCACGGTCGCTATATTCAGCGGGACGCAGATGATAAAAAGACGTTCCGTTTCGTAAGAGATGAATTAGGTTTGCTCGTAGATTTTATGGCGGAACTGTTTAAACAAGACGGTCATAAGCTTATCGGCATTCGGGGGATGCCGCGCGTAGGCAAAACCGAATCCATTGTAGCAGCTAGCGTATGTGCGAACAAAAGGTGGCTTTTTGTGTCTTCTACACTCTTAAAACAAACGATTCGCAGTCAGCTTATTGCTGACGAATACAACGCTGATAATATTTTTATTATTGACGGGATTGTATCGACAAAACGAGCGAATGAAAAGCACTGGCAGCTTGTTCGAGAAGTAATGAATGTACCCGCGACAAAAATTGTGGAGCATCCGGATGTATTTGTACAAAATACCGAGTATTCGTTAGATGATTTTGCCTACATTATTGAAATAAGAAACGACCCCAATGAGAAAATTACATATGAAATAATGGAAGGTCCTCAAATGTTTCAAGACGGTGGATTATCGATGTTTGATTTTTAGCATAATTGGTAGGTGTTAGCATTGACAGAGTTAGGACAAAGGTTAAGACAAGAACGAGAAAGCAAAGGATTGTCGTTAGAGGATTTACAAAAACTAACGAAAATTCAAAAACGCTATTTACTTGGCATTGAAGAAGGCAATTATGAGGTTATGCCGGGGAAATTTTACGTACGAGCGTTTATTAAGCAATACTGCGAAGCAATTGGGTTGGACACAGATGCTATTTTTGAAGAATACAAATCAGACATTCCTTCAACTCAAACAGAAGACATGCCGCAGCAGCTTTCGCGCGTTCGCAGCCGCAAAGAAATTCCTCAGCATACAAAAGGAGTTTCAAAAGCATATGACTACCTTCCAACTGTTCTAGTGGTGGCGGGAGTTGTAGTTGTTGGGATTATTATTTGGGTAATCGCTCAAAATATCGTCTCGGATAAAAACAAGGAGCAGGCTAACCAAGAAGCTCCAAACAGCGAAGTTCAGCAGTCTAACACGCAGGAAGAAACGAATGAAACTACTGCAAAAAATGACAATAGCAAGTCAGAAGATGAACAAAGTGCTGCTGATAAGAAAGAACAAGAAAAAGAAAAAGCTGAAAAAGAAAAAGCCGCAAAAGAAAAAGCTGAGAAAGAAAAAGCTGAAAAAGAAAAGAAAGACAGCAGTAAACAAGAATACAAGGAAGTTCAAAAAACAGGCAGAAGTGCTACGTATGCTCTTTCCGGTACAGATGCATTTAATCTAGAAGTAACATCCACTCAAGCAGATACTTGGTTAGATGTGAAAAATGGAAAAGGAAATGCCTTCTTTAGCTCCATTCTAAAAAAAGGTGAAACAAAACAATTTGATTTGACGAAAGAAACTGAAGCTCGTGTCAACATCGGTTATTCACCTGGAGTAGAGTTAAAAGTAAATGGAAAAGCGGTTGACTTGCCGTTTGATTCATCCAAGCAAGTTCGACAAGTTGTAACGATTCAATATCAGCCGGCAGAAGCACAGTAAACACCCTGTTTTAAAAAGTGATCAGGGTGTAAATAAAGATAATATGTGAATTAATCATTCATTCACGCTATAATAAAACCAAAGCCGTGCAAACAACTTCGTTTGCACGCTTTCAGTTTGTAACAGTAATTGGAGGCAGAAGAAGTGAATTTACCAAACAAGATTACCATTTCGCGGATTTTTCTAATTCCCGTATTCCTCATTTTTATGATGGTGCCGCTACCATTTGGCACAGTGGAGGCGGCAGGAAAAGAGATTCCGATCGCTCACCTATTAGGGGCAGCATTATTTATTATTGCATCTACAACAGACTGGATAGACGGATACTATGCTCGAAAGTACGATTTAGTCACGAACTTGGGTAAATTTTTAGATCCACTAGCAGACAAGCTATTGGTTTCAGCTGCGCTTGTAGCTATTGTTGACTTAGATTTAATTGCAGGTGCAGGATGGGCTGCTATCATCATTATTAGCCGTGAATTTGCTATCACTGGTTTAAGACTTGTACTAGCAGGGGAAGGGGAAGTTGTAGCAGCAAATATGTTAGGTAAAATTAAAACATGGACTCAAATTTTAGCTATTTCAGCTATTCTGTTGTATAACTTGCCTTTTGAATGGGTTTCCATTCCATTTGCTAGCGTAATGCTTTGGATCTCAGTGATTTTTACGGTTATTTCAGGCTGGGACTACTTTGCTAAAAACAAACAGGCTTTTGTTAACTCAAAATAAGCAAGATGGAGATGATATGATGAACGCTGAAATTATTGGAGTCGGCTCTGAGCTGCTGCTTGGACAAATTGCCAATACAAACGCTCAGTATTTATCGAAAAAATTAGCCGAACTTGGAATTAATGTTTACTATCATACGGTAGTAGGAGATAATGCACAGCGCTTAAAAGAAGTGATTGCTACAGCTCAAACGCGTGCAGAGTTAATTATTTTCACAGGCGGGCTTGGTCCTACAAAAGATGACTTAACAAAAGAAACAATTGCGAGTGTGCTAGGAGTAGAGCTGACAACAAATGCAGAAGCACTTGAAAGCATTGAAGCCTATTTCAAACAGTCAAATCGTGTCATGACACCTAACAATAAAAAACAGGCAATTGTGCTAGAAGGTTCAGCAGTGCTCCCTAACGATTACGGAATGGCTCCAGGTATGGGGCTTACGGTAGAGGGAAAACACTATATGCTATTTCCAGGGCCACCAAAAGAGCTTTATCCAATGTATGAATCGTATGGTCAAGAATTTCTAGCTCAAAAGCTTGAATTAAAAGAAAGTATTGAATCACGCGTTCTTCGCTTTTTCGGAATAGGAGAATCACAGCTTGAGACGGAAATTGAAGATTTGCTTGATGCGCAAACCAACCCGACGATTGCGCCGCTAGCAGGAGATGGAGAAGTGACGCTTCGCTTAACTGCTAAGCACGCTGATACTGCTGAAGCACAGCGCATGTTAGACGAAGTGGAAAAAACCATTTCAGAGCGCGTAGGCGATTATTTATATGGGTATGAAACAACTTCTTTACATAATGAATTGGTAAAAGAATTAACGGCACAAGGATTAACGATTGCTTCAGCCGAGAGTTTAACCGGCGGTTTATTCAGCGAACGTTTAACAACTGTTTCAGGTGCTGGAGAAGCAGTAAAAGGCAGCCTGGTCGCCTATCATTATGAAATCAAGCAAAATATTCTCGGAGTGAGCGAACACACGCTGAATCAGTACGGAGCCGTTAGCGAGCAGTGCGCGGCTGAAATGGCTCAGCGTATTCAACAGTTATGTAAAACAGATATTGGCATCGGGTTTACAGGTGTAGCTGGACCCTCCAAACAAGAAGGACATCCTGTAGGAACAGTATATATAGGAGTAGCCTATAAAGATCAAGCTCCTCAAGTTTACAGCCTGCAGCTATCTGGAAGCCGCCAGGGGATTCGTTCACGAACGGTTAATTATGGCTGTCATTACGTATTAAAGATGATAAAAAAATAAAGAAAAAAAGGCTGTTTAGTTTTTCCAAAACAGCCTTTTTTTTATAAAATAATAAACGAACATTTATTCGCTTTTTGCTTGTCAAACGACTCAAAAACTAGTATAGTAAGTTATAGAAAGTTGTTAATTCGACATTGCTACTACATCGTAGTAAGTTTGCAGTTTATAGATGATTTTAAAGAGATAGAGGAGGAAATTGAGTGAACGATCGTCAAGCAGCCCTTGATATGGCTTTAAAACAAATTGAAAAGCAATTTGGTAAAGGTTCAATTATGAAATTAGGTGAACAAACGGAAAAAAGAATTTCTACAATTCCAAGTGGTTCATTAGCGTTAGATATAGCTTTAGGTGTAGGTGGATATCCACGTGGACGTGTAGTTGAAGTATATGGTCCCGAAAGCTCAGGTAAAACAACAGTCGCTCTTCATGCGATTGCAGAAGTTCAACAGCAGGGCGGACAGGCTGCATTTATCGATGCGGAGCACGCGTTAGATCCTGTATATGCTCAAAAATTAGGTGTGAATATTGATGAGCTATTATTATCTCAGCCTGATACGGGAGAACAAGCTTTAGAAATCGCTGAAGCTTTAGTTCGAAGCGGTGCAGTAGATATTATCGTTGTTGACTCAGTAGCAGCATTAGTGCCAAAAGCGGAAATTGAAGGGGAAATGGGAGACTCTCACGTGGGTCTACAAGCTCGTTTAATGTCTCAAGCGTTGCGTAAACTATCTGGAGCTATCAACAAGTCTAAAACAATCGCTATCTTTATTAACCAAATTCGTGAAAAAGTCGGCGTTATGTTTGGTAACCCTGAAACAACTCCTGGTGGACGTGCGCTTAAATTCTATTCTTCAGTGCGTCTAGAAGTGCGTCGTGCAGAGCAGTTAAAGCAAGGAAACGATATTGTAGGTAACAAAACAAGAATTAAAGTTGTGAAAAACAAAGTAGCTCCGCCTTTCCGTGCTGCTGAAGTAGATATTATGTACGGAGAAGGTATTTCAAAAGAGGGTGAAATTTTGGATATCGCTTCTGAACTAGATATTGTTCAAAAAAGTGGATCTTGGTATTCATATAATGACGAGCGTCTAGGTCAAGGTCGCGAAAATGCAAAACAATTCTTAAAAGAAAATACTGATATTCGTCAGGAAATTGCGGGACAAGTGCGTGAACATCATGGTTTAGACCAAGATGGAGAGCCAGCTCCTGAGGATGACGATCAAGGCGATTTAAATATTTAATTTGCTGCGAGATAAAAAAAGACTCCTCTATTTCAAAGAAGGGGTCTTTTTTTTGTAAAAATTGTTAATGCTAGAAAAGTAACATACGAAATTTCAATATATACTGTAGAGGCAGGCTTGACAATAAAAATGCACAGATTTACAATTAAGATGTATATTTTCCCTTTTTAAAACATTTTAGCGTTTAAAAGCCTTTGTGTGTATATTGAAAGGTGAATACGATGTACATGCCGACATGAAATTTAAAACTTACAAGTTTATAGCAAGGGGAGGTGAAATGATGGATACTAATACAATCATCTTCGCTTTGCTTGGCCTAATCGTCGGTGCAGTTGTTGGCTTTTTTGTTTGTAAATCGATTGCTGAAGCTAAAATTGCGGGAGCAAAGTCTAGTGCAGAACAAATTATTGATGAAGGAACCCGCGAGGCGGAAGCTTTGAAAAAAGAAGCTTTACTAGAAGCGAAGGATGAAATCCATCAGCTTCGTACAGAGGCAGAACAAGATATTCGTGATCGTCGAGCAGAACTTCAAAAACAAGAAAATCGATTAATGCAAAAAGAGGAAAATCTTGATCGTAAAGACGAATCACTTGATAAACGTGAAGCGTTACTTGAAAAGAAAGATGATTCTCTTACTGTTAAACAACAGCATATTGAAGAGATGGAAAGCAAAGTTGAAGAAGTAGTACGTGCACAGCAAACAGAGCTAGAGCGCATTTCAAGCTTAACAAGAGAAGATGCAAGAGCGATTATTTTAGATCGTGTTGAAAATGAACTTTCCCACGACATTGCAATAATGGTAAAAGAAACAGAAAACCGTGCAAAAGAAGACGCCGATAAAAAGGCGAAAGAAATTCTTTCACTTGCTATTCAGCGTTGCGCAGCAGATCATGTTGCTGAAACGACTGTCTCAGTTGTTAACTTGCCAAATGACGAAATGAAAGGCCGAATTATCGGTCGAGAAGGTCGAAACATCCGTACGCTTGAAACTTTGACAGGAATTGATCTTATTATTGATGATACGCCAGAAGCAGTTATTTTATCAGGGTTTGACCCAATTCGTCGTGAGACAGCAAGAATTGCACTTGATAAACTCGTTCAAGATGGTCGTATCCATCCCGCACGTATTGAAGAAATGGTTGAAAAATCTCGCCGTGAAGTGGACGAATATATTCGTGAAGTTGGTGAACAAACGACGTTTGAAGTCGGTGTTCACGGGTTGCACCCAGACTTGATGAAAATTCTTGGTCGCTTAAAATTCAGAACAAGCTATGGTCAAAATGTGCTGAAACATTCAATGGAAGTAGCTCATTTATCAGGACTTATGGCTGCTGAATTAGGTGAAGATGAAACGTTAGCCAAACGAGCAGGATTGTTACATGATATTGGTAAAGCAATTGATCATGAGGTAGAAGGAAGTCACGTAGAAATCGGTGTGGAATTAGCTACCAAGTATAAAGAACATCCGGTTGTTATTAACGCGATTGCTTCTCACCATGGAGATACAGAACCAACATCAATCATTGCTGTACTAGTCGCAGCAGCGGATGCATTATCTGCTGCAAGACCAGGTGCTCGCAGTGAGACGTTAGAAAACTACATTCGTCGTCTTGAAAAGTTAGAAGAAATTTCAGAGTCTTATGAAGGCGTTGAAAAATCATTTGCAATTCAAGCAGGGCGTGAAGTTCGTATTATGGTGAAACCAGATACGATTGGTGATCTAGAAGCGCATCGACTTGCTCGAGATATCCGAAAACGAATTGAAGATGAGCTGGATTATCCTGGCCACATCAAAGTAACCGTTATTCGTGAAACAAGAGCAGTAGAGTATGCAAAATAAAAATGAAGTGGCGTTTCGCCACTTTATTTTTTTTCGTAGAGATGAAGATGCAGATTAAGAATGAAGTATAGGAGCTTTTACATGAGAATTTTATTTATTGGAGACGTAGTTGGTTCTCCAGGCCGTGAAATGGTTGAAGAATATTTACCAAGATTAAAAAGAAAATACTCTCCGGGACTTACAATTGTGAATGGAGAAAATGCAGCTTCGGGCAAAGGCATTACTGAAAAGATTTATCGTCAGTTCTTACAAGCAGGGGCTAACATTATTACCCTTGGTAACCACGCGTGGGACAAGCGTGAAATTTTTGATTTTATTGACGATGCAAAAAATCTTGTTCGTCCGGCTAATTTTCCTGAAGGTACACCGGGCAAGGGAATTACGTATTTTACGTATAATCAGCTTGAGGTAGCCGTGATTAATTTACAAGGGCGCACGTTTATGGCCCCGCTTGATTGTCCATTTCAAAAAGCAGATGAACTGATTGAAGAAGCACGTCAGCGCACTCCGCTTATTTTTATTGATTTTCATGCTGAAACAACAAGTGAAAAGCAAGCGATTAGCTGGTATGTGGACGGCCGTGTCAGCGCTGTTGTCGGCACTCATACGCACGTTCAAACAGCTGACAATCGTATATTGCCAAAAGGAACAGCTTACATCTCTGACGTAGGAATGACGGGACCGTATGACGGCATTTTAGGGATGGAGCGAGAAGCTGTTATTAAGCGTTTTTTAACGTCTCTTCCTGTTCGATTTGAAGTGCCCAAAGAAGGAAGAACGCAGCTTAGTGGAATCGTTATTGATATTGATCAAAAGACGGGGAAAGCAACAAAAACAGAGCGGATTTTAATTAACGAAGACCATCCGTTTTTTGAATAAAGGGAAAAAGTCAATGTGTCGAAAGACGATACATTGGCTTTTTTATTTTGTCAAAAACGTAAAAAGAAAAAAGAAAGGTGTAGAAATATAAGTTTTTGAATATTTAGGAAAAACAAGCAGGAATACGTTTGACATATCGTGAATATAGTAACATTGAAATCAATTAAGTCATTGGTCTAATGATCTCTCATCATACATTGTAAAGAATAAGGAGGAGCTAGATATGGAAATATTAAAAGTTTCAGCAAAGTCTAATCCAAATTCAGTTGCTGGTGCCTTAGCAGGCGTGCTGCGCGAACGCGGCGCAGCAGAAATTCAAGCCATTGGGGCCGGGGCGCTTAACCAAGCAGTAAAAGCTGTAGCAATCGCAAGAGGGTTCGTTGCACCAAGTGGGGTTGATTTAATCTGCATCCCAGCTTTTACAGATATTCAAATTGATGGAGAAGAGCGAACAGCCATTAAATTAATTGTAGAGCCGCGATAATTATAAAAACCACGGACCTGTAAAGCATAGAAGCCAAACAGGTCCTTTTTGTATAGAGTTAAAGGGGTGTGGGTTGTGATATTTGATGCTCATTGTGATGTATTGATGAAGCTCTGGTTAAATAAACGTTTATCTTTTACATATGATTCAGCGCTGCATGTTACGTTAGAAGGAATAAAGAAAGCAAAAGGGAAAGTTCAGCTATTTGCTATTTATATTCCAGAAGCGGTTCCGGCAGCTCAGCGCTTTGATGTTGCGTTAGAAATGATCCAGCTGTTTCAGAGTCATATTTTATCGCTTCCCGGTGTAAAATGGGTTTGTTCAAAGCGCGATATAGATAGCTTGAAAAAAGGTGAAATAGGAGCAATGCTGACGCTTGAAGGGTGCGATGCCATTGATACAAGTTTAGTACGCTTAAAGACGCTTTTTTCATTGGGTGTACGTTCAGTAGGTTTGACATGGAATTACAGCAATGCTGTGTGTGACGGTATTTTAGAATCTCGAGGCGCGGGGTTATCTTCTTTTGGAAGAGAAGTTGTTGAATTGAATAATGAACATAAAGTGTGGACGGATGTCTCTCATTTATCGGTAAGAGGTTTTTGGGATGTGATTGAGCTAGCGCAATATGTAGTGGCTACTCATTCCAATTCACACGTATTGTGTTCTCATCCCCGGAATTTAAGAGACGATCAAATTCAAGCTTTAATAAAGCGAAACGGCGTGATTGGCATTACGTTTGTCCCTGAATTTTTAACGAGTTCTGCCAAAGCACAAATAGCGGATGTGATTCGTCATCTTGATTACATGTGTGAAAGAGGAGGCGAATACTCCGTTGGTTTTGGCTCTGACTTTGACGGCATTGACAAAACGGTTCATCGTCTCGGAAGATATGAACAGTATACGAATTTAATCGAAGAACTCCTTAAGCATTACACTGAGGAGCAGGTAAAACGTTTTCTGTTTCAAAACTTTGCTGATCGTGTATGCAGCTAATAAAAAAAGAGCTTTTTCTTCTTGGAAAAGCTCTTTTTTATAGAAGTTATTTATATAATAATGCCTCATGTGAAAGCAGAAAAGATCATTAAAAAACTTCATCTTATTCATTAAATATAAATATAATTAAAACGATTGAGAATTCAATGGAAAGGGTTGCATTTTTCTGGCAATCGGAATAAAATTGAAAACGGATTATGGAGCTGCTCAAGCAGAAACGTATCCTGCACAGCGACAAGGTGCTGTGGGGGTTTTGCGAATGATTTTGGTTCGTGAAATGCAGAAGCAAATGAAATCGTTTGCTAATTTACCTTTTTCAGTTTTTATCAATAAAATAGATTTCTATATTAAGAGCAATTAAAGGAGTGGCGTTGATTTATGGTACAGCAACTTTCATGGAAAGTTGGCGGACAGCAGGGTGAGGGAATCGAAAGTACGGGAGAAATCTTTTCAACCGCTTTAAATCGATTAGGTTATTACTTATACGGCTATCGTCATTTTTCTTCTCGCATCAAAGGTGGACATACAAATAATAAGATCCGAGTGAGTACAACTCAGGTTCGATCTGTGTCAGATGATTTGGATATTTTAGTTGCGTTCGATCAGGAAACAATCGATGTAAACGTCCATGAGCTGCGCGTAGGTGGCGTTGTAATTGCAGATGCGAAATTCAACCCAAGTCTGCCCGAAACATGTACAACTGCTACGCTATATGCTGTTCCGTTTACGGAAATTGCAACAGAACTAGGAACGTCTCTAATGAAGAACATGGTTGCTGTTGGCGCTTCAAGTGCTGTGCTTCATATTGACACAGAAGTATTTGAAGAAGTAGTGCTTGAAATCTTCGGTAAAAAGGGCCAAAAAGTTGTACAAAAAAACATGGAAGCTATTAAAAAAGGTGCAGATTACATTCGTGAACAGCTAGGCGAACAATTAGAAACAATGAAACTAGATCCAGCGGATGGTAAAAAACGTATGTTTATGATTGGAAACGATGCGATTGCGCTAGGTGCTTTAGCCGGTGGGGCTCGTTTTATGCCAGCATATCCAATTACCCCTGCTTCAGAAATCATGGAATACTTAATTAAAAAGCTTCCTCAATTTGGTGGAACCGTTATTCAAACAGAAGATGAAATCGCAGCATGTACGATGGCTATCGGAGCTAACTATGCAGGCGTACGTGCGCTGACAGCATCAGCTGGACCTGGTCTATCATTAATGATGGAGTCGATTGGATTAGCGGGAATCACTGAGCAACCTGTTGTGATTATCGATACGCAGCGCGGCGGTCCAAGTACAGGGCTTCCAACTAAGCAAGAACAGTCTGATTTAATGGCCATGATTTACGGTACGCATGGTGAAATTCCGAAGATCGTCATGGCGCCAAGTACGGTTGAAGAAGCATTCTACGATACGATTGAAGCGTTTAACTTAGCAGAAGAATATCAGTGTCCAGTTATTATGCTAACGGATTTACAGCTTTCACTTGGGAAGCAATCAGTAGAACCGCTTGACTATAACCGCGTTGAAATCCGCCGCGGTAAGCTTCAGCAAGGAGAGCTAGAAGAGCTGGAAGAAAAACAGTACTACAAGCGCTACCGCGTAACAGAAGACGGCGTATCACCACGCGTCATTCCTGGAATGAAGCATGGCATTCATCACGTGACGGGAGTAGAACATGATGAGACAGGAAAGCCATCTGAATCTCCGGTGAACCGCGATGATCAAATGAATAAGCGTCTTCGTAAAACAAAAGGAATTCGTTTTAATACGCCAATTCATGTTCACTCTCATGAAAAAGAGTCTGATATTTTATTTGTTGGATTTAATTCGACGCGTGGAGTTATTGAAGAGGCAATGGAACGTTTGGAACAGGACGGTATAAAAGTAAATCACGCTCATATTCGTTTAATTCATCCTTTCCCAGCTGACGAACTGCTTCCTTACGTGCAAGGAGCTAAAAAAGTAGTCGTCGTTGAAAACAATGCTACTGGACAGCTTGCTAATATTTTAAAAATGAATATTGCAAGTCATGATAAAATTCAAAGCGTATTGAAGTATGATGGAAATCCATTTCTTCCGCAAGAAGTATACGCAAAAAGTAAGGAGATGTTTGTGTTAAATGGCAACGTTTAAAGATTTTCGTAACAGTGTAAAACCTAACTGGTGTCCGGGGTGTGGAGATTTCTCCGTACAAGCAGCCATTCAACGCGCATCTGCTAACGTAGGTTTAGAACCTCATGAGCTTGCTGTTATTTCAGGTATTGGATGTTCTGGACGTATCTCTGGTTATATTAATTCATATGGTTTTCACGGTATTCACGGACGTGCGCTTCCAATCGCTCAAGGTGTAAAAATGGCTAATCGTGACTTAACCGTTATCGCATCTGGGGGCGATGGAGATGGGTTTGCTATCGGTATGGGACACACGGTACATGCGATTCGCCGAAACATCGATGTAACGTATATCGTAATGGATAACCAAATCTATGGTTTAACAAAAGGACAAACATCTCCTCGCAGTGAAGTAGGATTCAAGACAAAAAGTACGCCTGAAGGATCAATCGAGTCGTCTTTATCTGTCATGGAGCTGGCGTTAACTTCTGGAGCAACGTTTGTGGCACAAAGCTTTTCAACGAATTTAAAAGAGTTAACAAGCTTAATTGAACAAGGCATTCAGCATAAAGGTTTTTCTTTAATTAACGTATTTAGCCCGTGCGTAACGTATAATAAAGTGAACACGTATGATTGGTTTAAAGAAAATCTAACTAGTCTTAGCACAATTGAAGGTTATGATGCAAACAATCGTATGCAAGCTATGCAGACGTTAATGGAGCATAACGGCTTAGTAACAGGGCTTATTTATCAAAATGCGCATCAGCCGTCGTATCAGCAGCTTGTTCACGGTTATAGTGAAGAGCCGCTGTCAAAAGCAGACTTAGGTATGACTGAGGAAAAGTTTGATGAGCTAGTAGCTGAATTTATGTAAAAGAGGCTGCAATAAAAGCAGTTTAGTAGAGGGAAAATCCGAACGGTGAACTAAGATTCTTAATGGAGAATCCAGCTCGTTCGGATTTTTTCATAGTGATAGGTATAGAAAATAGGTATATGATTGTGTTCGCTACTTGAAAGTTATATACTATGTTAATGTGATGAGTTTTATGCATAAGCATAAAGTTGTCACATTTTTTTGCGATTTACAGGTGCAACGTGACAATTGTCATGGCGAAAGGAGATTTTTTTATGAATGAAAAACAACGTTTAGAAAGCAACCAAGTTAATCCAGCGGACAAAAAATCCGAAAAGGATTACAGCAAATATTTTCAAACAGTATACATGCCACCTTCTTTAAAAGATGCGAAAAAACGAGGAAAAGAAGAAGTTTCCTATCACAATGATTTTGCAATCGATGAACAGTTTCACGGAATGGGACAGGGACGCAAGTTTTATATCCGTACGTACGGCTGTCAAATGAATGAGCACGATACAGAAGTAATGGCTGGTATTTTTCTAGGCCTTGGCTACGAGCCAACTGACTCTGTTGAAGATGCTCATGTTATTTTATTGAATACGTGTGCAATCCGTGAAAATGCGGAAAATAAAGTGTTTGGTGAATTAGGACACTTGAAGGCCTTGAAGCGCGAGCGCCCTGAATTATTAATCGGCGTCTGCGGATGTATGTCTCAAGAAGAGTCAGTTGTAAATAAAATTTTACAAAAACATCAGCACGTGGATATGATTTTTGGTACACATAACATTCACCGTTTGCCTCACATTCTAAATGAAGCATACTTAGCAAAAGAAATGGTAATTGAAGTATGGTCTAAAGAAGGGGATGTTATTGAAAACCTTCCAAGAGCACGTAAAGGCAGCGTCAAAGCATGGGTTAACATCATGTACGGCTGTGACAAGTTCTGTACGTACTGTATCGTTCCGTATACGCGAGGAAAAGAACGAAGCCGCCGTCCAGAAGACATTATCCAAGAAGTACGTCATTTAGCTGCTCAAGGCTATAAAGAAATTACGCTTTTAGGCCAAAACGTTAATGCATACGGAAAAGATTTTGAAGACATGACGTACGGCTTAGGGGATTTAATGGATGAAATCCGTAAAATTGATGTTGCCCGTATTCGTTTTACAACAAGTCACCCTCGCGACTTTGATGACCGTTTAATTGAAGTTCTAGCTAAAGGCGGAAATCTTGTCGACCACATTCACTTACCTGTGCAATCAGGAAGCAGCGACATCTTAAAAATTATGGCACGAAAATATTCTCGTGAACATTATTTAGATCTTGTTCGTAAAATTAAAGAAGCCATTCCAACGGCATCATTAACAACTGATATTATTGTTGGTTTCCCAAATGAAACGGATGAGCAGTTTGAAGAAACAATGTCACTATATCGTGAGGTTGAATTTGATAGTGCGTACACGTTTATTTACTCACCTCGTGAAGGTACTCCGGCTGCTAAGATGCAAGACAATGTACCAATGGAAGTGAAAAAAGAGCGTCTTCAGCGCTTAAATGCTCTTGTAAATGAAATTTCTGCAAAGAAATTGAAGGAATATGAAGGTAAAGTTGTCGAAGTATTAGTAGAAGGTGAAAGTAAAAATAATCCGGAAGTATTAGCAGGCTACACGGAAAAAAGTAAGCTTGTAAACTTCAAAGCACCTAAGTCAGTGATTGGGCAACTTGTAAAAGTAAAAGTTACAAAAGCCAAAACATGGACATTAAACGGGGAAATGGTAGAAGAAACAGCAGAGGTGAAGTAATATGGCGCAGTATAACAAGAGTGACGTAATTAAACGTGCTCAAGAGCTGGCAAAAATGATTGCTGAAACGGAAGAAGTAGATTTCTTCAAGCGTGCCGAAGCTCAGCTTAACGAAAATCAAAAAGTGCGTGAAACCATTGCAAGCATTAAAAGTTTGCAAAAACAAGCTGTTAATTTCCAACATTATGGTAAGACAGAAGCGTTAAAACAAGTGGAGGCAAAAATCGATCGTTTACAGGAAGAGCTGGATGAACTGCCGATTATTCAGCAGTTTCAAGAGTCTCAAATAAACGTGAATGATTTGCTTCAACTTGTTGCTAACACTATTTCAACCACAGTAACTGATGAAATTATTGTGTCAACAGATGGTGATTTACTGCGCGGTGAAACAGGTTCACAGGTGCGAAACAGCCCTGGATCTAGCTGCTCATAAAGAAAAAATGTCTCAGCAATTTGCTGAGGCATTTTTTTGTGCATCTCATGGCATGAAAATTGGGCAGATTTTCTCTCTAATAATTGTCACGTTTTTCTATATCCTTGCATACAATGGAACATAGGTTTTTTATGCCTTAAACCTAGTTTCTTAAAAATAATGTGCAAACAAGTGAATGAGCCTGCATAGGATGAAATGAAGATAGTTTGAGGAGGGTATGCTCACATGTCACAACACTATAGAGAAATTATTACAAAAGCAGTCGTAGGTAAAGGTCGCAAGTTTACACAATCGTCTCATACGCTTGCACCGAAAAATCGACCAACAAGCATCTTAGGGTGCTGGGTGATTAACCATGAGTACAAAGCAAAGAAAAGCGGCAGCAATGTAGAAGTTGACGGCAGATATGATATTAACATCTGGTATTCGTACAATAATAATACAAAAACCGAAGTTTGGACGGAAACCGTATCATACAAAGATAATATTAAGCTGCGCTATAAAGACGAAGATTCGATTGGAGACGATTACGAAGTAATTGTTCGCGTGCTGCAGCAGCCAAATTGCCTAGAGTGCACAATTTCACCAAATGGCAATAAAACGATTGTTCAAGTAGAGAGAGAATTGTTGGCGGAAGTGATTGGCGAAACCAAGGTTTGTGTTGCCGTAAATCCGAAAGGCTGCGATGATGAAGACGAGTTTGATTTAGACGTAGATGACGATGAATTTGAAGATTTGGATCCTGATTTTATATTAGGAGACGATGAGTAACTAGGAAGAAGTTCTTCCTAGTTTTTTTATTTTTATTATTTTAAGAAAATTCTTATAAAATTAAAAAAATATATTGCTTTTTGTCGAATGCGCAGTGTATAGTAAATCTAAAGAAATTAATGCATTAATTTTCAGAAAATTTAGTTATATCAGATAAGTATTTTGGGGGTTTACTATGAGCTTATTTCGTAAAAAATCAATTCAAACGTTAATTAGTGAAACCAACTCTAAAGGTGTTAAATTAAAAAAGGATTTAGGCGCTTTCGATTTAACGATGTTAGGAATTGGTGCCATTATCGGAACCGGAATTTTTGTATTGACGGGCGTAGCCGCCGCTGAACATGCCGGTCCAGCTTTAGTTATATCTTTCATTATGTCAGGACTTGCGTGTGTATTTGCAGCTCTTTGTTATGCAGAATTTGCCTCAACAGTTCCCGTTTCAGGAAGTGCATACACTTACAGTTATGCAACATTTGGTGAATTAATCGCTTGGATTTTAGGATGGGATCTTATCTTGGAATACGGTCTTGCTTCTTCTGCTGTAGCCAGCGGATGGTCGGGATATTTCCAAGGATTGTTAGCAGGGTTTGGCATACATTTTCCAAAAGCTTTAACAAGTGCATATAATCCTGCAAACGGCACATATATTGATATTCCAGCAATTATGATTGTTTTCTTAATCACATTACTTTTAACGCAAGGAGTAAAAAAATCTTCACGTTTTAATGCTATCATGGTTATTATTAAACTGGCTGTTGTACTTCTATTTATCGGGGTAGGAGTTAGCTATGTTAAACCAGAAAACTGGACGCCTTTTATGCCGTTTGGTTTCTCGGGAGTAGCGACAGGAGCAGCAACTGTATTCTTCGCCTACATTGGGTTTGATGCTGTAGCAACAGCGGCCGAGGAAGTACGTAAGCCTCAGCGGGATATGCCAATCGGAATCATCGCATCACTTGCGATTTGTACAGTCCTTTATATCGTCGTATCGCTTATCTTAACAGGAATCGTACCTTATACAGAATTAAATGTTAAAAACCCTGTAGCATTTGCTTTAAGCTACATTAACCAAGACTGGGTAGCAGGTTTTATTTCATTAGGCGCAATTGTTGGTATTACAACGGTATTACTCGTTATGATGTATGGACAAACTCGTTTATTTTATGCGATTAGTCGAGATGGTCTATTGCCGAAGCCTTTTTCAAAAATCAGTGAGAAAAAACAAACGCCAGTAGTAAATACGTGGATTACATGTTTACTAGTATCCATCTTCTCTGGTTTAGTACCATTAGGAAGATTAGCAGAGTTAACAAACATCGGTACTCTTTTTGCTTTCATGACCGTATCAATTGGAATTTTATATTTACGTAAATCAAAACAAACTTCAGAATCGACTGGTTTCCGCGTACCGTTCGTGCCGGTGATTCCAATTTTAGCTTTTGTGTTCTGTTTATACTTAGCACTTCAGCTTCCAAAGTTAACATGGATTAGTTTCGTAATTTGGCTTGTACTAGGGCTAGTGGTTTACTTCTTATACGGACGTAAGCATAGTCATTTGAACAGCAGTAAATAATGAAAAGCTTCGGACAAGCTTCTTCCTTCGTCCGAAGCTTTTTTATTTGTTTTATGAAAAGAAATTGAAGATTGTTCTATTTGAATAAATTAAGTTTAAGAAAGACTTATGTTATAATACGTGTAGCAAAAACGCACAACTAGATGTGGTATGGAGGAATAGTATGGCAGCGTATACGCCAATGATACAGCAATATTTGAGAATTAAGGCAGAGTATCAAGATGCCTTTTTATTTTTTAGATTAGGTGATTTTTATGAAATGTTCTTTGAAGATGCTACGACAGCTTCTCAAGAACTTGAAATAACATTAACAAGTCGAGACGGAGGAGGACAAGAGAGAATTCCGATGTGCGGGGTTCCGTATCACTCTGCTCCTACGTATATCGAGCGTTTAATTGAAAAGGGATTTAAAGTAGCTATTTGTGAGCAAGTAGAAGACCCTAAGCATGCAAAAGGTGTTGTAAAGCGAGAAGTGGTACAGGTGATTTCACCCGGAACACTGATGAACGAACGCGGACTGCATGAAAAGGAAAATAACTATATTTGTTCTGTTACTGGGTTCGAGGATCAAACGTTTGGTCTTGCTCTTTCTGATTTGTCTACAGGAGAAAACAGCGTAACGCTTGTTAGTTCGTTTCATGATATCGTCTCAGAGATTTATGCAAAAGAAGCAAAAGAAGTCGTTGTAAGCTCTGAGTTTCCTGCTGACTTATTACAAACACTAAAAGAGCGCATGACGATTACCATTTCTTATGAGAATAGTACAGAGCAAGTAGAAGGACTAGATTATTTAGTAGAGTCGCTTCAGCAGCAAAAGCTTATTACAACGTTTGCTCGTATTCTTCAGTATTTAACTCGCACGCAGAAGCGTTCGCTTGAACACTTACAGCCCGTGCAGTTTTATCAAATCAATGAATATATGAAAATTGATTTGTTCTCTAAGCGAAACTTAGAGTTAACCGAAACGATTCGTTCAAAAGGAAAGAAAGGCTCGCTTCTATGGTTATTAGACCAGACCGTTACGGCAATGGGCGGCCGTTTATTAAAAAATTGGATTGACCGTCCGCTTTTAAAACAAGCGGATATTGATAATCGTTTGAATATGGTAGATGTCTTAATGAAACAGTTTTTTGAACGAGAAGAACTGCGGGAGTTGCTAAAAGACGTATATGATTTAGAACGCTTAGCTGGTCGAGTAGCTTTTGGTAATGTAAATGCTCGTGATTTAATTCAATTAAAAAAATCATTGCAAAATGTGCCTCATATCCAAGAGGTTGTGAATCGTTTGAATCACCCTTATGCCACAAAGCTTGTTGAAGACATTGATCCTTGTGAGCGATTAGCTAATCTTCTTGAAAGAGGATTAAAAGAGCACCCTCCTTTGTCAATTAAAGAAGGAGACATTATTAATGACGGCTATCATGAACAGCTTGATCAATACCGAGATGCAAGCCGAAACGGAAAAACGTGGATTGCGTCACTTGAACAGCAAGAGCGTGAGAAAACAGGGATTCGCTCACTGAAAATTGGTTATAATCGCGTGTTCGGCTATTATATAGAAGTAACGCGGGCAAATCTCCATCTTTTGCCTGAAGGAATGTATGAACGAAAACAGACGTTAACCAATGCAGAACGTTTTATTACCCCTGAGCTGAAAGAAAAAGAAGCGCTGATTTTAGAAGCGGAAGAGAAAATTGTAGAGCTGGAATATGAATTGTTTTTACAAATTCGTGAAGAAGTAAAAGCATATATTCCAAGGCTGCAAGAACTCGCTAAAAAAGTAAGTGAGCTTGACGTACTGCAGTGCTTTGCAAAAATCAGTGAAGAACGTCATTACACGAAGCCTATTTTTTCAAGTGAAGATATTTCGATTCAAAATGGACGCCATCCAGTGGTAGAAAAAGTAATGAATTCGCAGGAATACGTGCCAAACGACTGTCAAATGACGGATGATAGTTCAATTTTACTGATTACAGGACCGAATATGTCTGGTAAAAGTACGTACATGCGTCAGGTCGCTTTAACGGCGATATTAGCTCAAATTGGCTGTTTTGTGCCAGCAGACGAAGCGGTTCTGCCGATTTTTGATCAAGTGTTTACACGTATCGGAGCAGCCGATGACTTAATTTCAGGTCAAAGTACGTTTATGGTCGAGATGCTAGAAACGAAAAATGCAGTGACAAATGCCACTCAGTCGAGTCTAATTCTGTTAGATGAAATTGGACGCGGCACGTCTACGTATGACGGAATGGCTCTTGCTCAAGCAATTATTGAATACGTTCATGAACATATTGGCTGTAAGACCCTATTTTCTACTCATTATCATGAATTAACCGTACTCGATGAGTCGCTTCCTGCGCTTAAAAATGTTCATGTAAGCGCGGTTGAAAAAAATGGGAAAGTCGTCTTTTTACACAAAATCAAAGATGGTGCCGCAGATAAAAGTTATGGTATTCACGTAGCGGAACTAGCGGAACTTCCAGATCCGCTTCTAGAGCGAGCTCGCGTCATCTTACACGATTTAGAACAATCTTCTGAGCGTGAACCTGTACATCAGGCTCCAAAAAGAGAAGAGATGACACAACAAGTTCCACAAGAAGGTGCTTCTTTGGTTCAAGAAGAACGTGCAGATAATAAAAAAGCAGATGAAGCCAATCAGCTTTCGTTCTTTGAAATAGAAGAGAAAAAAGAAAAGCCTGCGCTTTCGAAACGGGAAAAAGCAATTATAGATCGTTTAAAAGAGCTGGATATTTTAGAAATGACGCCTTTAGACGCAATGAATGCGATGTATGAACTGCAAAAATCATTAAAGAAGAAATAGAGTGAGAGGAGTGAGTCTGTGGGTAAAATTGTGCAGCTTTCAGACGAACTTTCAAATAAAATTGCTGCCGGAGAGGTTGTTGAACGACCTGCTTCGGTGGTGAAAGAACTAGTCGAAAATGCTATTGATGCAAACAGTACAGTTATTGAAATTGAGCTAGAAGAAGCTGGGCTTTCAAAAATTCGTATATTGGATAATGGAGACGGCATTGCTTCTGAAGACTGCTTGACCGCTTTTAAAAGACATGCGACAAGTAAAATCAAAACAGAGCAAGATTTATTTCGAATTCGAACGTTAGGATTTCGCGGTGAAGCTTTGCCAAGTATTGCTTCGGTTTCAATGCTTGAACTCAAAACGAGTACGGGAGAAGAAGCCGGCACTCATCTTAAACTTAGAGGCGGAGAAATCGTTCATCACGAATTAACGTCAAGTCGAAAAGGTACCGAACTTGTTATTGAAAACTTATTTTTTAACACACCTGCACGTTTAAAATATATGAAGACGGTAAATACGGAGCTTGGTAACGTAACGGATGTCGTCAATCGTCTTGCGATGTCTCATCCTGAAGTTTCAATTAGGCTGATGCATCAAGGAAGACAGCTTCTGTATACGAACGGGAGCGGAGATGTGCGCCAAGTGCTTGCCGCTATTTATGGAATGGCAGTAGCCAAAAAAATGATTCCGATTAATGTTCAGTCACTTGATTATGAAGTGAATGGTTACGTCGCTCTTCCTGAAATCACAAGGGCTTCTCGCAACTATATGTCCACCATTATTAACGGTCGGTTTGTTAAAAACTACGGGTTGTTAAAAGCAGTGCAGCAGGGCTATCATACCCTTTTACCTATCGGTCGTTTTCCGATTGTGTTTTTAACCATTACAATGGACCCTTTATTAGTGGACGTGAATGTTCATCCAGCAAAATTAGAAGTACGCTTAAGTAAAGAAGCGGAGCTGTTTGAGCTTATTGAACAAGGAGTGAAAGCTGCTTTTAAAAAGCAGCAGTTAATTCCAGATGCTGTAGTGCCAACTAAGTCAAAAGCAGTTGTGCAGCCAACTGAGCAGCAGACCTTTACATTTGATCATCAGTCTAAATCGTCTGGCTATCAGCCGTCTAATACGGTTCGCGAGCCTAGCTTTAAGGAGGCTCCTGCTCGTGTAGACGAGATCATGCCGCCTGTTAAAACAGAGGTCATACGTCAAGATGAAGAACTTGAACCAACGTTTCGAGAAATAGAACAATATGAAGAATCGGTGGGAGAAAACGCCCCTATTCCAGAGCCAAACCATTCAGCCAAAGAGCAGCCAGAACCGCGTGTTCCTGCGATGTACCCAATTGGCCAAATGCACGGAACGTATATTTTGGCACAAAATGAAAAAGGATTATTTATTATTGATCAGCACGCGGCACAGGAGAGAATTAAGTACGAATATTTTAAGCGAAAGCTTGGAGAAGTAGATTCAGAAGTTCAAGAACTGCTTATGCCGCTTACGCTAGAGTTCTCGGGAAATGAAGCCTTGGTTTTAGAAGAATACAAAGACATGCTTGCTGAAGTAGGAGTCTTTTTAGAACCGTTTGGACAAAACTCCTATATAGTTCGTTCGCATCCGCAGTGGTTTCCAAAAGGAGAGGAACAGGAAACTATTGAAGAAATGATTCAGCAAATCTTTACGATGAAACGTGTCAATATCGAAAAGTTACGAGAAGAAGCGGCTATTATGATGAGCTGTAAAGGATCGATTAAAGCGAATCATCATTTGCGAAACGATGAGATTTTTGCTTTACTTGAAACGTTGAGAAAAACAACGGATCCATTTACGTGTCCGCACGGACGACCAATTATTATTCATCATTCGACGTATGAAATGGAAAAGATGTTTAAGCGAGTGATGTAGGCAATGCGGCTAGCTGCAGCTAGCCGTTTTGTTGAATAAATCATGGCCATTTGGATAAAATGGAATGATGTGAATGCCTATAGATGAAAGTAGTGTTGTTATGACGGGAGAGAAACCAAAACTTATTGTCATTATTGGACCAACTGCGGTTGGTAAAACAAAATTGAGTATTGAACTTGCCAAACAGTTAGATGGAGAGATTATTTCAGGTGATTCCATGCAAATTTATAAAGGGATGGATATCGGAACAGCAAAGGTGTCAGAAGAAGAGATGCAGGGTATTCCCCATTACCTGATCGATATTAAGGAGCCGGATGAATCGTTTTCTGTGGCAGAATTTCAAGAGATTGTAAGAAAACAAATCGATGATATTCACGCTAGAGGAAAAATGCCGATGATTGTTGGAGGGACGGGTCTTTATATTCAATCCGTTATTTATGATTATCAGTTCACAGAAACTCCTAGTGATGAAAAAGTTCGTGAACGAATGGAAGTATTTATTAAAGCTCATGGTATTGATCCCCTGTATGAAAAGCTAAAAGAAATTGACCCAGACAGTGCAGCTGCTATCCATAAAAATAACCATCGCCGTGTAATCAGAGCGCTTGAAGTTTATGAAGTAACCGGCAAAAAATTCAGTGACTATACAAAAGAACAGTCACAAGAGTTATTATATGACGTAAGCATTATTGGACTTACAATGGATAGAGACGTATTATATGAGAGAATTAATCACCGAGTCGATATGATGATGCAGGCTGGACTGCTTGATGAAGTCAAATCATTGTACGAAAGTGGTCTGCATGATGTACAATCAATTCAAGCTATCGGCTATAAAGAGCTGTATGCTTATTTTGAAGGACGCTGCACGCTCGAAGAAGCCGTTGAACAGTTGAAACAAAATTCACGAAGATATGCAAAGCGTCAGTTAACATGGTTTCGAAATAAAATGCCTGTAAAATGGATAGAGATGGAAGTTGACAAATTTCCCGAAAAGTTTGCTGAAATTTTTACATATATTGCAGGAAAGCTGAAAAAAGAAGCGAATTAAGTAAACAGATAGAGAAACGAGGAGGCCGAATAATGAAACAATCAGTTAATATTCAAGACCAATTTTTAAATCAATTACGTAAAGAAAATATCTATGTGACGGTATTTCTTTTAAATGGTTTTCAATTAAGAGGACTAATTAAAGGATTTGATAACTTTACTGTGTTAATTGAATCTGAAGGAAAACAGCAGCTGATTTATAAACATGCTATTTCGACATTTGTACCAAATAAAAATATTACAGTAGAACTTGAATAGAGATTAAAGAGAAGCATCCGCATATTCGGATGCTTTTTTTATGCAAATAAAGGCTTAGAAAAGTTTCTTAACATTGTTTTTACTCATTGAACATAAACCTTATAATAGACGATTATTTCTTCGGTAATAAGAGATCATTGTCTTCGTATCGTTCATCGCATGCAGCTATGCGATACAGAGAAGTGGGATGAAACGAGAGGTGAACATGGTGGAACAGCCGATAACTCTTAAAAATAATGGGCAAATTAATATCATTTTAAATAATGAAACAAAAAAGGAAAAATCGTATACGACATCAATTCCGCGTCCTGCCAAAAAAGCTGTCATAAATCATGAGCCGCTTCGGGAAATTGAACGAGAAATGAGCGGACTGGTTGGAATGGAAGAATTGAAAAAAATGATAAAAGAAATATATGCGTGGTTATATATTAACAAAAAAAGAGAGGAACAGGGCTTAAAAGCGGGAAAGCAGGCGCTGCATATGATGTTTAAAGGAAATCCAGGAACAGGGAAAACGACGGTAGCCCGCCTGCTAGGTAAATTATTTTTGAATATGAACATCTTGTCTAAAGGGCATTTAATTGAAGCAGAGCGGGCAGATTTAGTTGGAGAATACATTGGTCATACAGCTCAGAAAACGAGAGATCTGGTAAAAAAAGCGCTTGGAGGTATTTTATTTATCGATGAGGCTTATTCTCTTGCAAGAGGGGGAGAAAAAGATTTTGGAAAAGAAGCGATTGATACATTGGTTAAACATATGGAAGATTCAAATGATAAGTTTGTATTGATTTTAGCTGGTTATCCAAGAGAAATGGAAAATTTCTTAAGTCTTAATCCAGGGCTGCGCTCTAGGTTCCCGTTTATTTTTGATTTTCCGGATTATGATGTAAATGAACTGATGGACATTGCGGGTCACATGATGAATGACAGGCAGTATCAGTTTAGTACAGAAGCCTATAAAAAGCTAAAAGATCATTTCATGGACGTGAAGTACAATCAGACGCCCAGGGATTTTAGTAACGGTCGATATGTGCGAAACATTATCGAACGTTCCATACGCACTCAATCCATGAGGCTTTTAGAAGAAGAAAGCTTTGAGCGCAACGAGCTTTTAACTTTAACGTCAAGCGATATTCAGCTGTGAAAAAAAGCCTTTCGTTATGAAAGGCTTTTTTTTCTACATATTTGGCTGTCGAATCGTTTTGATTGGCAGGCGCCATTTGTAAATATATGAACACATCCGAAGACCTACAAGTAAGATAAATAACGTATAAAGTTCTACAGGCGTGTTTGTAATATGCAGCCCTACGCTAAATCCTGCGATAATCGCCCATACCGCATAAATTTCATCTTTAAGAACAGTAGGCTTTCGGCGTGCTAATAAATCTCGGATAATCCCGCCGCCGCTTCCTGTTAAGACCGCAGCTACAATAACCGCGCTAAGCGGATGGTTCATATGAGTGGCATAAAGCGCTCCTTGAATCGCGAATGCTGCAAGGCCAATGGCATCCGAAAAGTTTCCCCATCGCTTCCAATGCTTTAAGATATTGTTTGGAAATAAAAAAGTGGCAGTGATAGATAATAAAGCAATCTGAAAAAAGAGTCCTTGTTCCCAAAGGGCAGACACCGGTACACCGATAAGCAGGTTTCGAATGGCTCCTCCGCCAAAAGCCGTTACGATTCCCAGTATGTAAACGCCTAAAATATCATATTCCTCTTCCATGGCAATGAAAGCCCCGCTGATTGCAAAAGCAATCGTTCCAATAATGCTAAGTACGTCCCAAGTCATGATGCTATCCCCTTTATTCTGTTTTCACCAAGTAGCGACTATTATTTTAAAATCAGGCAGCCTGATTCAAATTTCGATAAGTAAACCAACTCAAATTGTATACAGAATTTCGTGATATTTCAATGTTTTTTTAATCATCGTTTTATAGATTTTAAAAAGGGTGTTAAACTAGTAAAAGACAATGTATTCTGTCTCTTTTGCAAAGATGGAGAAATGGACATTTTTTTGATATGATATGAATGATTTGTCAATTTAATAGTAAGGGAAGGAAAAATCTTTGACAGCAGAAATGAATACTGAACTTGAACGCGTAATTTTAGTCGGATGTCAGCTCCATGACGATGACGAACGTTTTGAATATTCAATGGATGAGCTAGCATCTTTAACTGAGACTGCAAAAGGCGAAGTGCTGGTAAGGTTAACGCAAAAGCGCGATCGTATTCATCCAGCTACTTATATTGGAAAAGGGAAAGTAGAAGAACTTGTGGCTCTTGAAGAAGAGTTAGAGCCTGATTTAATTGTATTTAATGATGAATTGTCACCGAGTCAAATCCGCAATTTGTCAGCAGGGTTATCTGCGCGTGTTATTGATCGCACGCAGCTGATTTTGGATATCTTTGCACAGCGTGCTCAAACGCGAGAAGGAAAAATGCAGGTGGAACTTGCTCAATTAAATTATCTGCTACCTAGGTTAGTAGGACAAGGTACCGCTTTGTCGCGTCTTGGAGGCGGAATTGGAACAAGAGGTCCTGGTGAAACGAAACTTGAAAGTGACCGCAGACATATTCGCCGTAAAATTGATGAAATTAAGCGTCAGCTAAAGACAGTGGTAAGTCACCGCGAACGTTATCGAGAAAGACGTAAGCGTAATCATGTCTATCAAATTGCAATTGTAGGCTATACGAACGCTGGTAAATCGACGATCTTTAACCGCTTAACAGAAGCTGGTATTTTTGAAGAAAATCAGCTGTTCGCAACTCTTGATCCAACGACAAGACAGTATACGCTTCCGTCAGGATTAACGGCTCTGTTAACGGATACGGTTGGATTTATTCAAGATCTTCCAACAACGTTAGTAGCCGCGTTCCGTTCAACACTTGAAGAAGTAACCGAAGCTGACCTTGTTCTGCACGTGGTAGATTCATCTAATCCAGATTACAACAACCACGAAAAAACAGTGCATCGCTTACTAGAAGAGCTGAACGTAACGGACATTCCGATGCTGACAGTTTACAATAAAGAAGATATGCAGCATGAACTATTTGTCCCATCCGCTTCGACATCGTTATCAATGAGCGCTTTTAAATCCGCTGATTTAGTGAAGCTTGGAGAAAGAATTCAAGAAGAAATGAAAAAAGAAATGGCGTTCTTTCATGTGCTGCTGCCGGCTTATGAAGGGAAAATGCTCGCTGAACTCAAAACGGTCTCTATTGTTGAGTCGTTAAAATTCAATGAAGAAACTGAGAAGTATCAGTGCAAAGGGTATATTGCAAAAGAGCATCCCCTTTACAAAAAGCTACAAACGCTTGAAGAAAGTTGAGGAACAAAGAAATGATGTTTGATCAGTTAAAAAACGGGGCACGCATTCGGGAACTTGCTACAAAAGTAGAAAAACAAATTAAGCCTGTGCATGAGAAAATTGACGAGCGCATTGAAGCAAATCAATTTCGGGTGCTGCAAAGCTTTCAGCAAAATCGAGTGAGTGATTCACATTTTAATCCGACAACGGGGTATGGATATGACGATCTAGGCCGCGATACTTTGGAGAAAGTATACGCGGATGTTTTTGGAACAGAAGCTTGCCTGGTCCGTCCGCAAATTATTTCAGGTACGCACGCAATTGGCATATCGCTGTTTGGTGTACTGCGTCCTGGAGATGAACTATTATATATAACTGGAAAGCCTTATGACACCCTTGAAGAAATTGTTGGTATACGAGGAAGCGGCGTAGGCTCTTTAAAAGAATATAATATTAGCTATAAATCAGTAGATTTAACAGCGCAAGGTCAAGTGGATTTTGAAGAAGTGAAAGCGTCTATTCATGAGCATACAAAGATGATAGGCATTCAGCGCTCAAAAGGTTATGGCATTCGTCCTTCTTTTACAGTCGCGCAAATAAAAGAAATGATTTCGTTTGTAAAGAGTATCAAGCCTGACGTTATAGTATTTGTCGATAACTGCTACGGTGAATTTGTAGAAACAATCGAGCCAACGCATGTAGGAGCAGATTTGATGGCGGGGTCGCTTATTAAGAACCCTGGTGGAGGTCTTGCTAAAATCGGCGGCTATATTGCAGGACGAAAAGATCTAGTGGAAGCTTGTTCATACCGAATGACAACTCCTGGAATCGGTGCAGAAGCTGGAGCGACGCTGTATAGCTTGCAAGAAATGTATCAAGGGTTTTTCTTGGCGCCGCACGTAGTCGGTCAAGCCTTAAAAGGAGCGGTTTTCTCATCCGCTATGTTCGAAGAGCTAGGGATGCAAAGTGAACCGAAGTGGAACAGTGAACGAACGGATTTAATTCAATCCGTGCAGTTCGATGACCGCGATAAAATGATTTCTTTTTGTCAGGCTATTCAATTCGCTTCACCAATTAATTCACACGTAACGGCCTATCCTGCTTATATGCCAGGGTACGAAGATGATGTAATTATGGCAGCTGGAACGTTTATACAAGGAGCAAGCCTCGAGCTGACGGCAGATGGGCCTATCAGGCCTCCATATGTCGCTTACGTGCAGGGCGGGTTAACGTATGCTCACGTAAAAGTAGCAATATGTATGGCAGTAGATCAAATGCTGACGAAAGAACTTTTATAAAATATAAGATAGAAAGACTATTTTTCTCCCCGCTAAGAAAGAAAAGATAGGCTTACAAAAATAAACGAAGTGCTATTTATTTGTATAGAAGAAATGTTCAGAAAAATTTATGTTAGAATTACTAACATTCGGTTGACAGGTGAACTAACATAGCATACAATGTAAATAGTTAATCCAAAGGAGGAACTGAAATGAGTGACAACATTCGAAGAAATACGCCACTTTTCCCAATTGGAATTGTGATGCAGTTAACTGAGTTGTCGGCTCGCCAAATTCGCTACTATGAAGAACATGAATTGGTTGCACCAGTAAGAACAGAGGGAAATCGACGATTATTCTCATTTAACGATGTTGATAAGCTGCTTGAAATCCGTGATCTTATTGAACAAGGTGTAAACTTAGCAGGTGTAAAACAGCTGTTTCATCTTCAAAAGGAGCAAAAAGGGCATAAGCAAGAAGAAAAAGTTGTGGCAGCAACAGCAAAGCCAGAATTAACGGACGATGAATTGCGAAAAATGCTTCGTGCAGAACTTATGCAAGCAGGCCGTTTTAATCGAGCAACTTTAAATCAAGGAGATATGTCCAGGTTCTTTCATTAATAAAGTTATCAATATTTATGCCGTTCGTATATGAGGGGTATAGATTATAAATATTATATAGAGATTTAGGGGAGGATCACACGATGGCAAAGTACACAAAAGAAGATATTTTCCGCAAAGTTCAAGAAGAGAATGTAAAGTATATTCGTCTTCAGTTCACTGACATTTTAGGAACAATTAAAAACGTTGAAATTCCAGTAAGTCAATTAGAAAAAGCGTTAGACAACAAGATGATGTTTGACGGTTCTTCTATTGAAGGATTTGTACGTATTGAAGAATCAGATATGTACCTATTCCCAGATATTGATACGTTTGTTATTTTCCCTTGGACATCTGAAAAAGGTAAAGTAGCACGTTTTATTTGTGACATCTACAATGCAGATAGAACTCCGTTTGATGGCGATCCACGTAATAACTTAAAACGTGTGTTAAAAGAGATGGAAGAGTTAGGATTTACTGATTTTAACCTTGGACCTGAGCCAGAGTTCTTCTTATTCAAATTAGACGAAAAAGGCGAACCTACATTAGAATTAAATGATAAAGGTGGCTACTTCGACTTAGCACCAACTGACCTTGGTGAAAACTGCCGTCGTGACATCGTATTAGAGCTTGAAGAAATGGGCTTTGAAATTGAAGCATCTCACCATGAGGTAGCTCCTGGACAACACGAGATTGACTTCAAATATGCTGCTGCATTAAAAGCTTGTGATGATATCCAAACGTTCAAACTTGTTGTAAAAACAATTGCACGTAAACATGGCTTACATGCTACATTTATGCCAAAACCATTATTTGGTGTGAATGGTTCAGGTATGCACTGTAACGTTTCATTATTTAAAGATGGTCAAAACGCATTTTATGATGAAAACGGTAATCTAGAGCTAAGTGATACGGCTCGTCAATTTATCGCAGGTATCATCAAGCACGCACACAGCTTTACAGCAGTAACAAATCCTACTGTAAACTCTTATAAGCGTCTAGTGCCTGGATATGAGGCTCCTTGTTATGTTGCTTGGTCTGCTCGCAACCGTAGCCCATTAATCCGTATCCCAGCTTCTCGCGGCGTAGGAACTCGTGTTGAAGTACGTAGCGTAGACCCAGCTGCTAACCCATATTTAGCAATGGCTGTTCTATTAAAAGCTGGTTTAGATGGAATCAAGAACAACCTTGAAGCTCCAAAACCTATCGATCGTAATATCTATGTAATGACAAAAGAAGAGCGTATTGAAGAAGGTATCGTAGATTTACCTGCAACATTAGCTCAAGCTTTAGATAGCTTCCAATCAAACGAAGTTATGGTTTCTGCATTAGGTGAACACTTAGCAGAGCACTTCGTTGAAGCGAAAGAAATCGAATGGGATATGTTCCGTACACAAGTTCATCCTTGGGAACGTGACCAATACATGAGCCAATATTAATTCCTAAAAGTCCGAGAGATCGTTTATACGTTCTCTTGGACTTTTTTGTTTTTCAAAATGAATAACATTCTGCATGCGTATATTAAATATCGAACTAAGCTGTTCATAAAACAAGTATAGCTGCCTGTCGTACAATTTACGGGAGGCTTTTTATTGTTTTGTTAGATACAGGAAAGAATTTGGTTATATAAATTAAAAAGGATAAGCTTTTTGTCTCATTGAATCTATATGTAAAAGTAGTGTATAACAGATAGAGAGATTGTTTATGCGTTCACTCTGCACTTCAGTATAACTTCAGAGAATTTTCAGCCAGGCGTAGTGTTATTAGAAAATACTGTTGGAGAGGAATGGAATGAAAATGCAAGAAGGAAATTTTTTCAAAGGTTTAGTAATAGGCATATTAATAAGCATTCCAATTTGGATTATTCTCATTGTTATAGGCGTTCTGCTTTTTAAATAGGTCCTAACGTTATAAAGATCAAAAGTGTTAGGTCGAAGAAGATCCGCACGATGAATCGTGCGGATTTTTTTATTGGTAACGTGAACGTAGATTTCATCTATTTAGTTGCTTCTACCTGTTGATTGGAGGGCAGGCGAAGACTCCTGCGGGAAAAGCGGAATAGGTGAGACCCCGCAGGAGCGTAAGCGACGAGGAGGCTCACCAGCCGCCCGCGGAAAGCGAAGTCTTGCACGGAAATCAACAGCGGTGTCACAAGCAATCCCTACTAGAGCACTTGTCCCATTTGTTCGTTTTTAGATTGGAGTGGTTTCGTTATGGCACAATCTCCTTTTTTAGTGATTTTTCACTAAGTAGGCTAGTAACTGTAGCACTTTTTTCCCTCATGCATATGTTAGCAATAAGGAGGGACAAGTAATATGAAAAAAATTTATCTCGATGCAGGACATGGTGGGGCAGACGTAGGAGCAGTTGGAGCGAATGGATTGTATGAAAAAAACCTAGTTTTGAAAATTCAACAATATTTAATAAGCTATTTAAATAGCACGTACAGTGATTTTACGATTAAAACCACTCGTACCACAGATGTTTTTTTATCGTTATCTCAGCGCGCTTCTCAAGCTAATTCGTGGGGCGCAGACGCATTTATGTCTATTCACGTAAATGCCGGTGGAGGAACAGGGTACGAAGATTATGTTTATAGAAGCGCTAGCAATGCCAGTAAAACGTTTCAATCGATTGTACACGGCCAAGTACAGCCAGCGCTGCTGTCGTATAATCATCCGAATCGCGGTCGAAAATCAGCCAATTATGCGGTGCTTCGCTTAACAAATATGCCCGCAGTACTCACTGAAATAGCTTTTATTGATAACAGTACAGATGCAGCACTTCTTCAAAATGAAGCTTTTTTAAAAAGCATGGGTGAATCGTATGCAAAAGGAATTGCCGTATATTTAAATTTACCGCGTCGTGCAGTTCCAAATCCATCCCCATCTCCAACACCAAATCCTTCACCTTCTGAACCGGGTACAAAAACGTATACGATCAAGCAAGGAGATACGCTTTACAGTATTGCACAGAAGTACAACATAACAGTACAGGCGCTTCAAGAAGCGAATACAGGGCTTTCTGATCCTTTAACACTACAGGTTGGAAAAACAATTGTTATTCCTTCAGGAACTTCATCAACACCATCTCCAACACCACCTTCTGAACAATATCCACTTCCCAATGGAATTTTAAAACAAGGCGATTCTGGAGAAGCTGTGAAACAGCTTCAAAGAGCATTAAACGCGGTTAATTTTAAAGTAGGGTCAGTAGACGGAATATATGGAGTTCAAACGAAAGATGCAGTCAGACGTTTTCAGCTTATGTATCTTCCTTATGATGTAGATGGCATTTATGGTCCTCAAACGAAAAACAAGCTAGCAGCCGTTTTAAAAGCAAAAAGTTAAAGCAAGAAGGTCTTCTGTAAGCAGGCAGAAGGCCTTTTGTTTTCCCATTAAAAGCGTCTTAAGCACTATTTTATAATTTACGTAAAATAATGCTTTACAAACCATTTGTACGGGAGTATATTATCTAAGAACAAAGGATAGTTATGAAAGAAACATGTTATCAATCATACTCTTTAACCGAAAATTATATTGACCTGTTATCGCTTAATTCGTCAGGAGTGGGGGACCCAAATTTGTGCATTGTCACTTGGGGTGAATCCTTTTTTAAAGGTAGGGCTACTCTCATAGCCCGAATCCGACAGCTAACCCCATAAGCGTTTTGGAGAGGAGGTTTAAGCTGTGTAAAAACGCTGAGAACCCTTAGTGTTTTTTTTGTGCGCTTTTTTAACATAAAAAAGTATTTTTTAGGAATAATATCACTTATTCGTGAACTTGTAACGGAGCTTAGCAATGAACAGTAAATAGTAGCTAGGCAATCATCGGAGGGAAATTACGTGAACTATTCAGTTCTCAAAAGATTATTGATTGGAAAGCCGCTTAAAACAAAAGAGTTAGGCGATCAAAAGCTTAGTAAGCTTAAAGCACTGGCTATTTTATCATCAGATGCCTTATCTTCAGTGGCTTATGGAACAGAACAAATTTTGATTGTACTTGCAACAGTAGGCGTCCTTGCCTATTGGTATTCAATTCCAATTGCGATTGGGGTATTGGTGCTACTGACGGCTTTAATTCTTTCATACCGTCAAATTATTTATGCGTATCCGCAAGGCGGAGGAGCTTATATTGTTTCCAAAACCAATTTAGGAGAAAATCCCGGGCTTATCGCTGGGGGATCACTGTTGGTAGATTATATTTTAACAGTTGCTGTGAGTGTTTCAGCAGGAACCGATGCTTTAACTTCGGCTTTTCCAACGCTGCATCATTACAATGTAGTAATTGCGTGTTTGCTAGTGATTTTTATTACCGTCTTAAATTTACGTGGTGTAACAGAATCCGCTTCTGTATTAGCTTATCCGGTTTATTTATTTGTTATTGCTCTTATTTTGTTAATAGCGGTAGGCTTGTTTAAAATAGCGACAGGTCAAGTTTCACCTGAGCTTCATCCCTCTCTCGGTACAGTAGTGCCAGGTATTAGTTTGTTTTTATTATTAAAAGCTTTTTCATCAGGGTGTTCGGCATTGACAGGTGTAGAAGCCATTTCAAATGCAGTGCCTAACTTTAAAGAGCCAGGTGCAAAAAATGCTGTTCATACATTAATGCTGATGGGCGGTATTTTAGCCGTTTTATTTTCTGGCATCACGTTTTTAGCTTATTGGCTTGGCATTTCTCCAAAAGCAGATGAAACGGTTGTATCACAAATTGCATCAAGTGTGTTTGGACGAAATGGATTTTATTATTTTATTCAAGGCACAACAGCTCTAATTCTAGTGCTAGCGGCGAATACGGGCTTTTCTGCTTTCCCTTTGCTTGCTGTCAACCTATCGTCTGATAAATACATGCCGAGAATGTTTCAAATTCGTGGCGATCGATTAGGCTATTCGAATGGAATTGTGACCCTTGGAATTGCTTCTATTGTCTTAATTGTATCTTTTAAAGGAGCGACTGAACAATTAATTCCTCTTTATGCAGTCGGGGTGTTTATTCCATTTACGCTTTCTCAAACAGGCATGATTGTCAAATGGCTTAGAGAAAAGCCGGCCGGCTGGCAAGGGAAGCTAACTATTAACTTAATTGGGGCCCTCATAACCTTAACGGTGCTAATTATTTTGTTTACAACGAAGTTTTCACAAGTATGGTCCGTGCTCATTTTCTTACCGGTTATCGTTTATATTTTTCATCGCATTCATACGCATTATGAAGCGGTAGGAGAGCAGCTTCGCATTAAGCAAGGAGAAAAGATTGGAAAGCTTGAAGGAAGTGTAGTCATTGTTCCTGTAGCAGGAATGACAAAGGTAGTAGAAAATTCATTAAATTATGCACGAACGATTGGTGATACCGTTATTGCAGTGCATGTGGCCTTTGATCGAGAAAGCGAAAAGAAAATGGAAGAGAAGTGGGAGAAGTGGCAGCCTGATATTCGTATTGTTACGTTTCATTCTCAATACCGCAGCTTAGTGCGGCCGCTGTTTCGATTCATCGATATGGCTGAGGAAAAAGCGCGAGAAAATAACATGGCCATTACGGTCGTTATTCCGCAATTCATTACGAAAAAAAGTTGGCAAAATATTCTTCACAATCAGTCCAGTCTGCTGTTAAAAGCACATTTGCTTTACCGCAAAAATGTAATTGTTACAACTGTACCGTACCGTTTTAAAAAATAATGAAACATGACTAAAAACCTCCAACTTGTATGTTGGAGGTTTTTAATTTTTAAATTCACATACACTAACCGTAATCGAATCTCATCAAAGGTGCAAACGGAGGGATTACATGAGTGAATTAATTAAATTGTTGCGAAAAGGAAATAAATCGGCCATGATGGCCGCTATAGTGAATACCATTATTTCCATTATTAAAGGAATTGCTTTCGCCTTAACAGGGAATGTAGCGATGTTTGCTGAAACGATGCACAGCTTAGGAGATGCAGCTAATCAGTTTTTTGTTTTTATAGGTTCGGCATTAAGTAAAAAAGCCCCGACCAAACGATTTCCAAACGGTTTCGGCCGATTGGTTAATCTTGTTCTATTAGGAGCGGTTCTTGTAGTAGGGATTATGGCGTTTGAAACGATTAAAGAAGGATATCACCACATTCTTCATCCGACGAAGTCTTCAGGCTTTATTTTAAATATTGCAGTACTTGGCATCTCGGTATTGCTTGAGATGTTTGTCTTATTTAAGGCAATGAAAGAAATTTTGCACGATGTCGGAATGAATACCGCACAGGTCAATGTTTTTACCCAAAGCTTTGTTCATTTAAAGAAAGCAAAGCCAGCAACCAAGCTGGTCTTTATGGAAGATCTGGTAGCTACTGGAGGAGGCGTATTGGCATTAATCGCTGTTTTCATTTCACGGTTTACACCTTTTCACCAAGCTGAAGGAATTGCTTCTATTTTAATTGGGCTTATGATGTTTTTTGTAGTAGGACGAGTATTTTTAGACAACGCTGCGGGAGCCCTTGGTGAAGCAGATAAAGAAATGGAAATAAAAATTGGCGCGATTGTCATGCAAGATGTGCAAGTGCGTGATATTCAAACATTAATGGTGATGAAAGAAGGAGAAGAGCTTCACGTTGAATTAAAAGTAGAAATTGATCCTTCTTTAACAGTGGCCGAAGCTGATGATATTAAAGATCGTCTGGAAAATCGTATTTTACAGGAAAAAGGAGTAACGGATGTCATTATTGAATTTGATGAAGATGATGGAATTCCGGACTGGGAGCCAAGTGATTTACAGCTTCAAAAAGAATAAAAACAAGGAAGAAAACAGTTGTTTTCTTCCTTGTTTTTTTAGCTATATACTTTTTCACGGACGTTTGGAGAATCTGTTGAAGCTTTTGAGAAGTTAATGGTTTCACGTACAACGTAAATAGGTCTATTTTTACTTTCGTCGTAAATTCTTGCGATGTATTGTCCGACTAGACCTAATCCAAGTAGCTGAATGCCGCTAAAGAAGGTGATAGCTACCATAATGGAAGTCCAGCCAGGCTGAATGTTTTTACCTATCAGCCAAACAACAATCGAATAACTTAAAACTAAAAGTGATACAAAAACCGATATTAAGCCAATAACCATTACTAAACGCAAAGGCTTCGTTGAAAACCCAATAATTCCATCTGAAGCAAACTTGATCATCTTTTTTAAAGGATATTTTGTTTCACCAGCAAAGCGTTCATCGCGCTCATATTCTACATATGTTTGCCTGAAGCCAATCCAAGACATCATTCCTCGTACAAAACGATTACGTTCAGTCATTTTTTTGAATACATCCGCTACTTTTCGGTCGATAATACGAAAATCTCCCGTGTCTTTAGGGATTTCGATATCGGACATATAATTTAAAAAGCGATAAAAATACTTAGCCGTGGCTAATTTAAAAAAGGTCTCTCCGCTTCGTTTCTTGCGCTTTGCATATACAATTTCATAGCCTTGCTGCCATTTAGCAATTAATTCGGGAATCATTTCAGGCGGATCTTGTAAGTCCGCATCAATAATAACGATAGCATCACCTTGAGCATAATCAATGCCTGCTGTTACGGCAGTTTGGTGCCCAAAATTACGAGCAAAATCAATAACTTTCACATTAGAATCCATAGCCGCTACGTCTTTCAAGATTTCAATTGTTCGGTCGGTGCTGCCGTCATTGACGAAAATGAATTCATAGTTAATGTGGTTTTTATGCATGACGGAAAGCAAGCGATTGTAGCATTCATTGGCTACTTCTTCTTCAAAATACATAGGTACCACAATTGAAATTAGTTCTCTCATGCTTTACCTCCTATCGAGTGATGGTTTGTGTGCTTAAACGTCCATATTTTATTAAGGAAAAAATTGATAAACATTCCTATACAAGTAGACAACAGTTGTCCAATTATTGGATTAGCAGGTGTATAGTGTACAAGAAGGAATAAGCAGCTTGTATTAATTGCTAAAGTAATAAGGTTTACGATGAAAAATTGAGCTAGCATCCATTTATGTACAGTTGCTTGAAACACCCACGATTTGTTCCAATAGTAGCTGTTTATGACGCCAATAAAATAAGATAGTACGTTAGCCAATATATAATTCATATCAAAATGAATGAGTGCTAAGTAACTGATAATAGTGAGCAGGGTATTCATTATACCTACAAATCCGAATTTCAGGAATTTTATCACGGTTGCATAATCCCTTCCATTTAATTTATCTCTTCATATTTTGTCTGGGGCTTATTTTTAGTAAATCGTGCTATTAAATAGGATAGAATCACTGAAATACCAAACCCTTCGAGCAGCATAAAACTTGGAAAAATAAAGAATCGATAGCGAGTTTGAATTTCAATAAGCAAGTGAATAAGAACGTATCCTATGATTAGTAATAAAAACAGTGTATACGGATATTTATCCTGCTTCTTCAGGAATAAACATATAAGTCCAATAATGGAAAGAATAGTAGTTGAAACATAAATAATTCTTTCATAACTTTGAGCAGCACTAATTAATTTTTCTTTATTAAAAGGTACATCTTCTTGAGGAGTTAATGAAATGCTCCAAAATGTAGATGCATCCGTTCCTCCCCACATATTTAGGAATTTAATGTGAAAGAGATCTAAAAGCTGCTCTTTATCTGCTACCCGCTCTTTAATTACCTTTTTTTCTGCTTCAGCTCGTTTTTCTCCAATTGGCATACCCATAAAACGACTAGCATCCTCTGAAGAATAAGAACCGCTTGTTTCGTAATTAAAGCCAATGACGAATTTCCATAAAGGATCTCTGTTACTTAAAGGATATTTAGAAATACCGCTAGCAACAAAAGAATAGTTGATCAGCGCATTTGCAATAAAAAAAGTAGCCAGTATGCCTACGAGGTTTTTTCCTATTTGTTTTCGGCGAACTTTTAACTCAGCAGCATCCTTCGTTTTAATGTAAGGTTGAAGAATTTGCAAGATGAAATAAATGAAAACAGCAACGATAATAATGGGTCCTAGAGGGCGCATTAAATTTCCTAACGACAATAGAAGGCCAATATAAAGCCAGCTAAACTTGCTATGAGCAAATCTTTTTATAATAAGGTAAAAAGCTGCATAAAATAAAAAAGTAGCCAAATGCTGGTTAGTTAACACTGAGCTATAGAGAATGTTCGGAATGTAGAACGCGTATAGAAAAGCTGCCATTCTCCCAGCAAGTTCGTTAAATACTTTCGCGCCAATTAAATAAATAAAAATAACGGTTCCAGTGGAATAAAAAATATTTAACAATTTTAATATAAAAATATTATCTCCAAAACAGCGAATAATAACAGATTCATAGAATGAAAAGCCTAGCTGATATACCCATGTAGTGAAATAAACGCTTTGGTTAAATTCATAATTTCCTTTTGCGATATTACGCGCGGCATCTAGCATGACAAGAAAGTCAGATTTTACAGGCGTTTGAACAGAAAGCATCCATGCTAGTCGAATACCTAAGGTCAAAACGATCAGTGAAATAAAAAAAACAGTTTTGTTCATGTATCTACTTGCAATAGCTATTAGAAAAATGACAAGGAAAGTGATAAATATTCCTTCAATGATAAATGAATTACTTAAAGCCAAGCCTTTTAATTCCAATGAATTTGTCATCGCACTGTAACTGCCCCATAGAGACCATGTGAGAATAATGACACATAAAAGAATCAGGCTTTTGGATAAAAATGAGTTAAGCATATTACCTCCTGCAAATTATTTCAAAGATAAGGTACAAAATTCCTACCCTATGATACCATATTTTATTATTTTGTATATATTTTTCTTATAGAGTATAATGTTAGATTGTTCTGATATTACAACAGCGGCACAACGTTTGATAAAAGGTTCAGCGGAGTAGGCAGTGATTTAGTAATAGATAAAAGAGGTTGGGAAAAAAGAATTTTAGTCGAAGTGAAAAACGAACCATTGATCAACATGTTTGATTAGTGGTTCGTTTTTTTATGGTAAACGTAGGTTTTATTTGTTTAGTTCTTTCCAGCAGTTGATTGGAGGGCAAGACGAAGACTCCTGCGGGAAAAGCGGAACAGGTGAGACCCCGCAGGAGCGTAAGCGACGAGGAGGCTCACCGGCCGCCCGCGGAAAGCGAAGTCTTGCACGGAAATCAACCGCGGTGTCACAAGCAATCCCTGCTAGCTTATTTATTCCATTTGTTCTCCTTTAGACTCGCTTGATTTAGTTATGTCTCAATCTCTTCTTTTTTATCATGTGTTTTCTGATGCGAACAGCTTTTATGTTTTAAATCGATCTTTTAATAAATTCCATAGGGAACTCACTCCGAGACTAATGCTGATCAGAATTCCTGATAGAGCTACTATTAAAGCGATATATTCAAAGATAGAAAACTGCTTCATACTATCCCAATTGATGTTTCCCTTTAGTTTGCTAATAACTAAATTCATTCCGTAAATACCGGAAAGAACCGTATAAATCGTTAAAATCAATAATAAGTAATTGTGACGTTTGGCTGCGATTTTCTCTTGATTTTGGTACAAAGTACCAAGGGTTTCTTTGACTTCTTGATAAAGAGAATTGATGTGGAAGATTTTTTTAAAGAGCTCAGAAAACTCTTGACCTTCTGTGCGAGAGCTAATTTCTAAAAATAAATATTTACCTGAAAATACGGTAATAGAGCGGATTAGTCGTTCAATGCCCTCTGAATTTTTATGAAACGTGAGCTGAGAATACTCATAAGATAGTTTTAGCAACACGATTTTATAGAAAAAATGTAAAAATAAATTATAGTAATGCTGGCCAAATAGATGATTCATCAAAAGCTGATCCGTTTTAGAGTCTGCCGATTTAGAAATACATGAAAACACATGGTCTGTTATGACGTAATAAGTTTCAGGAGCCCACCTTTCATACACATGTTTAGTATTATACGTTTTAATATACTCATGATTGTGTGCAGAAATAAACGCTTTCCCGTCAGGCGTATAGCTATTTAGCTGCCCAGTACGAAATAAAGTTGTGGAATTAATCTCTTGCTCTTTATTTACCGTTACATAACTTAACACAAACATCCGTTCATCGATAAAATAAGGAAGGCTCCCAACGTGCTGTTCACGCGTGGCTTCTTTCTTGATGTGTTCGTTCAAAAATGGCGCAAGCTGTGAAAAAATATAATCTTGTACTTTGCTATAGCGATGATGTTCATAGGTAATGGTGGATCCATGCTCTTCAGCAAGCTTCGGTTCTAATACACGAAAATGATTCATGAATTCTAAAATATCATCATAGGTATAATGATCATGGCTCATCTCAGTGCGAATGGTCATGACGCCAATTTCAAAAGGACATAAAAAAACATCCACAGACAGCACGTTGCTAGACACGGTGGTGGAGGAAGTGTGTAACGTAATGGTATGGTCTATTTTTTTGGAAAATCGAAGCAACCCTTCTTTTTCGCACGAGTCAGGGAATAGAATACATTCAATGTAAGGAAGAAAATATTGATCCAGGCTATCATGAGATACGTAATACTGTTCTCCGTAGTATTCTTTTTCTAAATGTTTGTTTTGAATGGAAAAAAACTCGAACAAATTTTCTTTCAGTGCATGAACAAGCTGCTCTTTATTTTTTCGATCAAAAGAAAAAGGAAAAAGAAACATGTTCATTGCTTTGGTAGGTACAATGGTTTGAAATGATTCTGTTTTCCTTGGTGTATTGGTCATAAACTACATCCTTCTTATGGTCGGTTGTATTTCCTTGTAAGAGTCGCGGAAATGCAGATAGAAAGTAAAAAGTGAAACAAGCTTTACAAAAACCGTTCTACCTGCTTGCGATGATTCAACGTATCATTTATAATATGCCAATTTTTTTAGAAAACAAACGTAAAAAAACCAACTAACATCATGATTAGTTGGCTTTACATACAGTGTCTGATTAGTGAATCGTGCGATATACACCAGTTACTTTTCCTAAAATCGTTACGTGGCGAAGAATAATAGGCGCCATCGTTGAATTTTCAGGCTGTAAACGAACGAAATTTTCTTCTTTGAAGAAACGTTTTACCGTTGCTTCGTTATCCTCGGTCATAGCGACCACAATATCTCCATTATTAGCCGTTTGCTGCTGACGTACGATTACCATATCGCCATCTAGAATACCTGCTTCAATCATACTTTCTCCCATAATTTCAAGCATAAATACATGATCATCTGGAGAAACGAATTTATCTGGAAGAGGGAAATATTCTTCCACATTTTCAACGGCTGTTATAGGAAGACCCGCTGTTACTTTACCGATAACAGGAACATTAATGACATTGCTTTTAGGGATGTTTACTTCATCTAGTTGAAGAACTTCGATTGCTCTTGGTTTTGTTGGATCTCTGCGAATTAACCCTTTGCTTTCTAAACGAGCTAAATGCCCGTGTACAGTGGAGCTAGAGGCTAATCCTACCGCTTCCCCAATCTCGCGAACAGAAGGCGGATAACCTTTTAATTTTACTTCGTGCTTAATAAAATCTAGTATGTCTTGTTGACGTTTTGATAGCTTCATATTTTTCACCTCGATTTTAGCTATTCTTTAGGTGAATTATACCACGTGATGTGTCAATATACAAACATAAGTTCGAAGAATTCCATTGACAGAAACAAATGTTCTCAATAAAATAAGAACATATATTCTGATAGGGGGATCATAATATGCAACAATTCTTACATTCTATGAAACATTACGCTATTTTTTTTGCAGTTATCGCTGCACTTACATATGTATTGACGCTGGTTTTAGGAGCGGATAAAGTAGATTTAGACAAATATTCAACGGTTACTATTACAAAAGGAGATACGCTTTGGGACTTGTCCAACAAGTATCATAATCACCATCATTTGACCACCAATGAATTTGTCAAATGGGTTGAAGACGTCAATGATTTAAACTCAGATACTGCCCAGTCTTTATCACCTGGAGATAAATTATATATTCCTGTTTTAAAAAAAGAGTTACATAATCAAGTGGCAATTGAACAGTAGTGTGTAACGGCCGTTCCTGAATATTGTTAGAAGCCGAAAAGGTCGTGATAAAAGTGGACGCCATTATTTATTGCCGTGTCAGTACGGATAAAAAAACCCAAGAAACATCTTTACAGCGCCAGCAAGAAGAATTAAAAAAGCTTGCTGATCTTCACCATCTAGAGGTGAAAAAAGTCGTGATGGAAAAAGCAAGCGGATATGATGTAGACAGAGAGGGTATTTTGGATGTTCTTCATACAATGAAAGAAGAGAAAATATCCGTGCTGCTCATTCAAGACGAAACACGATTAGGCAGAGGAAATGCCCGAATTGCGCTGCTTCATGCTTTTCATAAAGAAAATGCTACCATCTATACGATTAGTCATCAAGGTCAGCTTCAGCTTTCAGAATCTGATTCAATGGTGTTAGATATTATTAGCTTAGTGGAAGAGCATCAGCGGAAATTACATAATGCTAAAATTAAAAGAGGAATGAAAAGAGCCGTAGAAAACGGTTATCGTCCGCAGAAAAATTTAAAAAATCAAGGAGTTAACTCGGGAAGGGAAAAAAAAGAAGCGCCGATTGAAGAAATTGTCCGCCTTCGTCATAACGGCTTAACCTTTGCTGAAATTTCAGTTACGCTAAAAGGTTTTGGTCATAATATTTCAAAAGCGACGGTACATCGCCGCTATCAAGAGTACCAAGAGAGTGCTCAATCTCTTGATAAAACGAAAGAGATTTAGTAAGATGACTACATGTTGCCGGAGCGGTTCGGTAATTTTAATTATTGATTATAAGGAGATAGGTTTTATATGCTATCAAAAGATAAACTTGCTCGTATTAATGCTCTTTCAAAAAAGGCAAAGGCTGAAGGGCTGACAGAATCTGAAGCGAAAGAACAGCAAGAGCTACGTCAGGAATATTTAAAAGTTTTCCGACAATCTATGACAAATCACCTTCACACGATTAAAGTTGTGGACGAAGAAGGTAAAGATGTTACGCCTAAGAAGTTAAAAGAGAGTAAAAAGAAGCGTCTTCACTAAGATGTTCTAGTAAAACTAGAGGGAGTGTTCCCTCTAGTTTTTTGTATATTTTTAATAAGGGGCACAAAAACTGTAAAAGTGGAAATTTTTTTGGTTCAAGTATTGTACAAATAAGCAAATCATTAGTATGATAACATATGTACATAGTTTTGAAAGGAATGAAGAGTATGACACAACGTATTGAAGATCTTTCGATTGCAACAATTCGTACTTTATCAATCGATGCGATTGAAAAAGCAAATTCAGGTCACCCAGGTATGCCAATGGGAGCTGCTCCAATGGCATATACATTGTGGACAAAATTCATGAACATCAATCCAAAGAATCCAAACTGGTTCAACCGTGACCGCTTTGTATTATCAGCAGGACACGGATCGGCACTATTATACAGCTTGCTTCATTTAGCTGGATATGACTTATCAATTGAAGACCTTAAAAACTTCCGTCAATGGGGAAGTAAAACACCAGGTCATCCAGAGTTCGGTCATACAGCAGGTGTTGATGCAACAACTGGTCCACTAGGACAAGGTATTGCAATGGCTGTTGGTAAAGCAATGGCAGAACGTCATTTAGCTGAAACATACAACAAAGAAGGTTTAGAAATTGTAGACCACTTTACGTATGGTATTTGTGGTGACGGAGACTTAATGGAAGGTGTATCTGCTGAAGCAGCTTCATTAGCGGCACACTTAAAATTAGGACGTTTAGTTGTTTTATACGATTCAAATGATATTTCTTTAGACGGAGATTTAGATCGCTCGTTCTCTGAGAACGTAGAAGATCGTTTCAAAGCTTACGGATGGCAAGTAATCCGCGTTGAAGACGGCAATGACTTGACAGCGATTGCAAACGCAATTGAAGAAGCAAAAGGCGATTTAACACGCCCAACGCTAATTGAAGTAAAAACAACAATCGGATTTGGTTCTCCAAACCACGCGGGTACTTCTGGCGTGCACGGTTCTCCATTAGGTTCCGATGAAACAAAATTAACAAAAGAAGCTTATGCATGGACATTTGAAGAAGATTTCTATGTGCCGGAAGAAGTGTATGCTCACTTCAAAGCTACAATTGCTGAAGATGGCCAAAAGAAAGAAAACGAATGGAACGATGTATTTGCACAGTATAAAGAAAAATATCCTGAACTAGGTCGTCAATTTGAACTAGCAGTAGAAGGAAAGTTACCGGAAGGCTGGGAAGAAACGCTTCCAGCATACGAAACGGGTTCAAGCTTAGCTAGCCGTGCTTCTTCTGGAGAAGTATTAAACGCAGTAGCACAAGCTGTACCTCAATTCTTCGGCGGTTCAGCTGACTTAGCTGGCTCAAATAAAACAATGATTAAAGGTTCAGAAGACTTCACTGCAGCTGATTACAGCGGACGTAATATCTGGTTCGGTGTACGTGAATTTGCAATGGGAGCTGCATTAAACGGTATGGCTCTACACGGCGGTGTAAAAGTATTCGGAGGAACATTCTTTGTATTTTCTGATTATCTTCGCCCAGCAATTCGCTTAGCAGCTTTAATGAAGCTTCCTGTAACATATGTATTCACACATGACAGTATCGCAGTTGGAGAAGACGGCCCAACACATGAGCCAATTGAACAATTGCCATCACTTCGTGCAATGCCAGGTCTTTCAGTGGTTCGTCCTGCAGATGCAAATGAAACAGCTGCTGCATGGCGCTTAGCATTAGAGTCAACTGACCGCCCAACGGCGCTTGTATTGACTCGTCAAAACTTGCCAACACTTGAAGGTACAAAAGAAAATGCATACGAAGGCGTGTCTAAAGGCGCGTACGTTGTATCTAAAGCTGGTAAAGACCAAGCGGATGCATTAATACTTGCAACAGGCTCTGAAGTAAGCCTAGCAGTAGAAGCACAAAAAGCATTAGCTGCAGAAGGCATTGATGTATCTGTAGTAAGCATGCCTGCATGGGATCGTTTCGAAGAGCAATCTGCTGAGTACAAAGAAAGTGTTATCCCTAAATCAGTGAAAAAACGTTTAGGTATTGAAATGGCTTCTACACTTGGCTGGGAACGCTATGTTGGAGACGAAGGACAAGTTCTTGGTATTAATCACTTTGGTGCATCTGCTCCTGGTGAAACAATCATGAAAGAATTTGGTTTTACAGTTGAAAATGTAGTAGCAAAAGTGAAAAGCTTGCTTAATGCATAATTCTTTTTCATAAGAAAGAGCAGACTCCTGTGGTCTGCTCTTTTTTTCGACAAAAAAACAAAGGAATTTTTTCATCGATAGACAAGCATTGCGTACACCATTCGGTATAATGGTACAAAAAAGAACGAGCCGAAAGGGAGGATGAATCGTGAGAACGTATGAAGTATATTTAATGGAGGAAGAAGTTGCATCATCCTATTTTCGAAGAGAAAAGCTCATTTATCAGCTGCTGATTGAATATAGAATGAAACGTCACTTGCAGGAAACGCACTTACAAAAACAAGTTCATTACATTACTCGCCAACTGCCCATTTCATTTATTCAACGAGAATTGCTTCAGGCGTTTTCTCATTATCCTCATTTTTTTACTCATCAAGAGACGTTTGTGCTGGAATATCCTCATAAAAAAAGTCGAGCATCTATAAAATTAACGAATCGCTGTATAACAATTGAAGGAGATGGCAATGTTGATGCTGAGACAGCTTTTTTTGAAGTATTACGCAAGCTAGATCCTTGTTTTTTAGCAGTGAATTATGGAACGGATGAATACGGCTGGCTGAGGCCTGTGAAAACAAGAAAATTTGTGTAATTATTTAAGGAAATTGGAACGGAAATATTGTATAATAGCGTATGGTCTAGTACACTGTAAGTTAGACAACACGAAGGAGGAAGTAATACCATGGGAATGTATATTCTAGTTGGTGTTCTAGCATTAATTGTTGGGATAGCGCTAGGATTTTTCATTGCTCGTAAGTATATGATGAGCTATCTGAAGAAAAATCCACCAATTAATGAACAAATGTTAAAAATGATGATGATGCAAATGGGCATGAAACCATCGCAGAAAAAAATTAACCAAATGATGAAAGCAATGAACGGCCAAATTAAATAATGGTTAATTGGACAGACACTCTCTATTCAGAAGGGTGTCTTTTGTTTTATGATAGAGATAAGAAAATGGTTGTGGGGCTAGGGGGATACGATGAAAATTTTTCGAGAGTTATGGTGGTTTTTCAAACAGGAAAAAAAGTCTTACATAACGGGGATAGCGCTGCTCATTATTGTGGCAGCATTAGAACTTCTCCCGCCTAAAATTATTGGTTTAACGGTAGATGGCATTAAAGAAGGGACGCTGAATGGAAAGCGCTTAATGCAGATGGTTGGCATTTTGCTAGGAGCTGCTGTTGTGGCCTATTTCACAAGATACATATGGCGTATTATGATATTTGGTTCATCTGTTAAACTAGCCAAGCAGCTGAGAAATACCCTCTACACTCATTTTACCAAGATGAATCAGGCCTTTTATCAGCGGCGGCGAATTGGGGATTTGATGGCCCATGCAACGAATGATATTCAAGCTATTCAACAAACTGCAGGTTCGGGCGTTTTGACGCTCGTGGATTCGATTGTCACAGGAGGGCTTGTTCTATGCACAATGGCCCTCACAATCAGCTGGAAATTAACGCTTATTTGCCTTATTCCTATGCCGCTTATGGCCGTTTTAACAAGTTACTATGGTACATTGCTTCATGCGCGGTTTCATCACGCACAAGCAGCATTTTCTACTTTAAATGATAAGGTTCAAGAAAGCATTAGCGGAATTAAAGTCATTAAGACGTTTGGGGAAGAAGCAGCTGATGTCGAAGAATTTCGTATTAAGTCTGCAGATGTTGTTCAAAAGAACATGAAAGTAGCACGAGTAGATGCATTGTTTGATCCGACCATTTCGATTATTGTAGCACTTTCTTTTTTACTTGCTCTTATTTTTGGCAGCAAGATGGTGATTAGTGAAGAGTTAACACTGGGACAGCTTGTTACCTTTACAACTTATTTGGGCCTTCTTATTTGGCCGATGCTCGCGTTTGGCTGGTTATTTAACATTGTAGAACGAGGAAGAGCATCATATGACAGGGTATTTTCTTTATTAAAAGAAGAAAATTCGATTGAAGAAGCAGCGCACCCTAGTGTTAAAATGCCAACAGGAAATATTGAAGCTGTTATTCATAGGTTTTCGTATGGTAAAGCAGATGAATATACGTTAAACGAAATTTACTTTACACTTTCTCGCGGTCAAACGTTAGGGATTGTCGGAAAGACGGGTGCTGGGAAAACCACGCTTTTAAAGCTGCTGCTTCGTGAATTTGATGTAAGAGACGGAGCTGTTTTATGGGGAGGAAAAGACATTAAAGACTATGCTTTTGATTCACTGTACAAAAGCATTGGATATGTTCCTCAAGATCACTTTTTGTTTTCAACAACAGTCGCTGCTAATATCGCGTTCGGAAAAGAAGACGCAAGCAATCAAGAAATCCAAGAAGCAGCTAAAGTGGCAAATGTACATAGAGACATCCTCGATTTTACAGATGGCTATCAAACAATAGTAGGTGAAAAAGGCGTTTCGTTATCTGGTGGACAAAAACAGCGTATCTCGATTGCAAGAGCTCTTCTATTAGATCCTGAGCTTTTAATTTTAGACGACTCGCTATCAGCGGTAGATGGAAAAACGGAAGCGGGTATTTTACAAGCGTTGAAGCAAAAACGTCAAAATCGAACAACGATTATTACAGCGCATCGGCTGAGCTCGGTTACTCATGCAGACCTGATTCTTGTCCTTGATAAAGGGAAAATTATTCAGCGAGGAACTCATGAGGAACTGCTTAGCGTGAGCGGCTGGTATCAGGATATGTACGATAGACAGCAGCTTGAACGTGCGGTAGAAGAAGGAGAGACGAAAAATGAAAATTGAGCATTCTTCGGTACATAAACGTCTGTTTCGCTATACAATTCCGCATAAAAAATCATTTTTTTTAGCGTTCACACTATTATTAATTGCTACGGCTGCTGATTTATTAGGACCCATTTTGATTAAAATTTTCATTGACGATTATTTAACTCCTAAGTATTTGCCTCTTCAGCCTCTGGTGTGGCTTGCAAGCAGTTATTTGCTTTTACAGCTTTTAAAAATTGTCGTTCAATACTTTCAGCTTCTGCAGTTCCAAAAAATTGCGCTTCAAATTATTCAGCAGATTCGAATTGACGTTTTTTCTCATGTTCATCGCCTGGCTCTTCGCTTTTTTGACAACACGCCAACAGGAAGCCTGGTATCTCGAATTACAAATGACACGGAAGCCATGAAAGAAATGTTTGTGGAAGTCATCGCGGTTTTTATTCAAAATGGGGTATTTTTGGTCGGTATTTTTATAGCCATGTTTATGCTAGATGTGAAGCTGGCTTTTTATTGTTTAGTTCTTCTCCCGTTCATTTGGGGACTTATGAAGCTTTATCAGCATTACAGCGCTATTTACTACGGGCAGCTTCGAGAAAAGCTAAGCCAGTTAAATGCCAAGCTTCATGAGTCTTTGCAAGGCATGTCTATTATTCAGTTATTTCGTCAAGAAAAGCGGCTGCGCTCGGAATTTGAAGAAATCAATGATGAACATTACAAAGCGGGGATGCGCAATATTAAGTTGGATGGTTTGCTACTAAGACCGGCAGTCGAAATTCTTTACATTTTAGCCGTTATTCTTGTGCTCAGTTATTTTGGTATTTCCGTAGCTGACAGTCCTGTTAAAATTGGTGTTCTTTACGCGTTTATCAACTATTTGGATCGTTTTTTTGAACCTGTTAATGAAATGATGCAGCGTCTTTCTATGTATCAGCAAGCGATGGTATCAGCCTCTCGGGTATTTGACTTGATGGATGAAAAAGAAAAAAATCCAGTCATGACAGGAGAACAAAAGCAGGGGGTACAAAAAGGAACGGTAGAATTCAGAAATGTAACGTTTTCCTATGATGGTGTTCGAGATGTACTTTCTGATATATCGTTTACGGTAAACGAAGGAGAAACAGTGGCTTTAGTAGGCCATACGGGAAGCGGGAAAAGCTCCATCATTAATTTATTAATGCGTTTTTATGAGCAGCAAAAAGGAGACATTTTGATCGATAATAAACCGCTATCGTCTTTTTCAAATAAACAGCTTCGAGATGAGGTAGGGCTGGTGCTTCAAGATGCCTTTTTATTTGCAGATACCGTAAAACGAAATATTACGCTGCACGAAGACCATTTTTCTGATGAACAAGTAAAAGCAGCTGCGGAATTTGTTCAAGCTCACGCATTTATCGAAGCTCTTCCTAATAAGTATAATGAAGTGCTAGTCGAAAGAGGTTCCACTTTATCAAGCGGCCAGCGTCAGCTCTTAGCATTTGCAAGAACGGTCATCCGGAATCCTAAAATCCTTATTCTTGATGAAGCAACAGCACATATTGATACAGAAACAGAAGAAGCGATTCAAGAAGTGTTAAGAGATATGGGAAAAGGCCGTACAACAATTGCGATTGCCCATCGTTTATCCACTATTCAACACGCCGACTGTATTTTAGTACTGCATAAAGGAAAAATCGTCGAAAAAGGCACACATACTGAACTGCTAAACAAAGGCGGTTTGTACTATAATATGTATCAGCTTCAGCACAGTGAAAAAGAGGAGAATTTCAGCAAAGAAACAGGAGTAAAAGAGACTTATACAGAATTGATAGAGTGAAGGCAAAAAAAGAAACAACCTTCATGGAGAGGTTGTTTCTGTCGTTTGAGCAGGGAATTCATTGTAAACGTTTAATAAATGATCTAATTCTTGACTATGTTTAATAGCAGGTGGAGAATTTAATCCACTTACTCGGACTATGCGGATGAGTTCTTCTCGTTTCTTTTCAATCGCTAATAGAATATCTTTTTTGGCCAATGCTATGTATCCCTTCTAACAAGTCGTTTACCTAATTATACAAGATAATGGTACTATTTGAAAGAAGTGAGATAAGACAATTTGGTTACAAAATGGTAACGAAAAAGAACAAAAAGAACAAAAAAGGGAAGTGGGAAATGTGGGAGATTTAAATTTGTTTTTGGCATTTGGTGCAGGTTTTTTATCGTTTATTTCACCTTGCTGTTTGCCCTTGTACCCAGCTTTTTTATCGTACATAACGGGAGTATCAGTTAGCGAGCTAAAGGAAGGCGCTAAGTCACATCAGCGAAAAGCTTTTATTCACACAGCTTTCTTTTTGCTTGGGTTTTCTGTCATTTTTATTATGATTGGTTTTGCGACGTCCTTTATTGGTCAGTGGTTTTTTAACTATAAGGATTTAATTCGGCAGATTGGCGCTATTCTTATTATTTTCTTTGGTCTAGTTGTACTAGGGATTTTTAAGCCTCGAATTCTTATGCAAGAGCATAAGCTTAGATTCGCAAATAAGCCTGCTGGTCTCTTAGGTTCTTCTTTCATAGGCATGGCTTTTGCTGCGGGCTGGACTCCTTGCACGGGCCCTATTTTAGTGTCGGTTATGGCGCTTGCAGCGACAAACCCAGGCTCTGGCCTTTTGTATATGATAGCTTATTCACTTGGATTTTCTATTCCATTTTTTATTATGACGTTTTTTATTGGGAAAATGAACTGGTTAAAAAAACATATGAATTCCATGATGAAAGTTGGCGGATATGCAATGATTGGCATGGGATTTATTTTGTATTTTGACTGGATGACAAAAATTATTATTTATACAACGAGCGTATTTGGAGGGTTTACGGGCTTTTAAAAAGGGAAAATGATACAAAAAAGAATCTGAGAATTGGCAGATTCTTTTTATTTTTCAAAAGACAAAATAGTTACTTTCGCTCTTAGGAAACATACAAGAATATGGTGTGAAAAAATATATAGAAAAAATTTATTTTACTATATCTTCTATAAATACGGAGTGATACAATGAAATCGTCATATTTTTAATTGTTAAAAAGAGGTGTATAAATTGAAAGATATTTTGTTAATCTTGCTTTTGCAACTGATCTATGTACCGATCTTGACGCTGCGCACAATTTTTTTAGTCAAAGGTATGAGTATGTATGCCTCGGTTTTTGGATTTGTTGAAGCGTTAATTTATGTATTCGGCTTATCCCTTGTATTTTCAGGAGATCAAAGCACGCTTGCTATGGTTGTATATGCAGTTGGGTTTGGAGTGGGAATTATCCTTGGAAGTTATATCGAATCTAGGCTTGCTATCGGATATACAACATTCTTAGTTAACCTTATGACCAAAAATGAAGAGTTGATTAACCGCCTTCGACAGGAAGGTTTTGGTGTTACTGTTTACCAAGGAGAAGGAAGAGACAGTGCACGCTATAGATTAGACATTTTAACAAAAAGAAGTAGAGAAGAAGAGCTATTAGCATTCATTGAAGAATATGAGCCTCGTGCTTTCATTATTTCATACGAGCCGCGTAAATTTAAAGGCGGATTCTTACTAAAAGCAATGAAAAAGCAAAAACAAAAGCAAAAAGCAAAAGCAGATATCACCTCTACTAAATAAAAACAGAAGAGATCCTCTTCTGTTTTTTTGTTGCACTTTTACTTCTGATGTTTTTTGGATTATAATATAAGTAAACACTAAACTATAGTAAAGGAAGGATTTCATTGGTTATTGCTTCAACACTTGTCGCAATTTTTATGGCTTCTTTCATATTAGTTGTTCGAATGAAAGCTGCTGATAAACCAACGAATGCAAAAAAAATTATACTTCCGCCTTTTTTTATGAGTACGGGAGCTTTAATGTTTATTTTTCCAATGTTTCGAGTAACGGGTGCAGAACTGCTTGAGGCGTTAATAGCAGGCATGATTTTCTCAATCCTGTTAATTAAAACGTCTAAATTTGAAATTCGTGACGATCATATTTACTTGAAGCGTTCAAAAGCTTTTGCATTCATTATTATTGGTTTGCTTATTATTCGAATTGCAATGAAAATATATTTAAGTTCTTCAATTGATGTTGGTCAGCTTGGCGGTATGTTCTGGATTTTAGCATTTGGTATGATTGTACCTTGGCGCATTGCGATGTACACATCGTACAAAAAGCTCGAACGAAAGCTGCATAATGATCGTCTTGCTAATACAACGATATTAAACTAAAAAAGGTGGCTACGCAGCCACCTTTTTTGATTTAAAATAAATGCTGATAGGGGACGGCATCTATTTTTTGCTTTTTTAATGTTTTTAATAAAAATTTATGATCACGTTTAGGCGTAGCTAAAATGTATCCACGTACGATTAAGTCTTCCGTTATAGAGGCTGCTTGTTCCTCAATTGCAAGTTCCCCAATTTTTCCCGCGATTTTTTGTTTGGCTACATCGCGAAATAGTTCAGGTACTGGTTCAACAAGAACGTTTAATAGCTGCTTTTGATCCGCTGACCAAAGGTGGACGGTTTTGGAAAGATAGTGATCTTGCCAATCAAGCTCAGACATGCCGTCTTCTTTTGGTAAGCGCTTTAAAAATTTCCTGAACATAAAAAATCCGCCGATAGCAAACATGCTCATTAAAAAGACCACCCAAAATAAAATAACCCATAAAAACCAGCCCTCTAGCATATTTTTCACTCCCTTATAAAGAGGTTAAACATAACATTACTATATTTATACATTTATTATAAAAGCCTTGTTCCTTTTATGGCAATATAAAATTCCTGTACTGTGTGCGAGGAACGAGTCTTTTTTAACTTATAAGCAAGTTTATATAGACTCATTGATAAGTGAATTATCGTTAGAATTATCTAAAAATGCTTATTTTTCAGCTTTCTAAAAGTTGGCACGTTTTTTGCATATAAACTAATTGAAGAATTATTTAATATGAGAGGAAGATAAAAAATGAGTCAAACTTTTAGCAAAGTAGCAACAAATTTACCGGGAGAAAATGCAAAGCAATTATTAGATAGAAGACACCGTGCCATTCCGAAAGGTGTAAGTTATGGCATTCCGACATTTGCTGATACGGCTGAAGGGGCGATCGTTAAAGATGTCGATGGCAATACGTTTATTGATTTCGTAGGCGCAATTGGCACAATCAATGTAGGACACAGTCATCCAAAAGTAAAAGAAGCGCTTCACAAACAAGTAGACCGTTTTATTCACACAGGATTTAACGTAATGATGTATGAGTCATATGTAGAGCTTGCAGAAAGATTGGCAGCAATTGCACCTGGTGAATTTGACAAGAAAGTATTACTTTTAAATAGCGGAGCAGAAGCTGTAGAAAACGCAGTGAAAATTGCTCGTAAATATACAAAGCGTCAAGGAATTATTTCCTTTAACCGCGGTTTCCACGGCCGTACATTAATGACAATGACAATGACAAGTAAAGTAAAACCATATAAATATGAATTTGGACCGTTTGCTCCTGAAGTATACAAAGCTCCATATCCTTACGAGTATCGCCGTCCACAAGGTTTATCAGTTGATGCATACGAAGATTTCATGATTACAGAATTCAAAAACTTCTTAAATACAGAAGTAGCACCAGAAACGATTGCAGCTGTTGTAATGGAGCCGATTCAAGGTGAAGGTGGCTTCATCGTACCAGGTAAACGTTTTGTGCAAGAAGTGTATCAATTATGTAAAGAGCATGGAATTTTATTTGTATCAGATGAAATTCAAGCAGGATTTGCACGTACGGGCCGCTACTTCGGTATTGAACATTTTGACGTTGAGCCTGATTTAATTACGGTATCAAAATCACTAGGAGCTGGCGTACCGATCAGCGGTGTCATTGGCCGTGCTGAAATTATGGATGAATCTAATCCTGGTGAGCTTGGCGGAACGTACTGCGGAAGTCCTCTTGGATGTGAAGCAGCTTTAGCTGTACTTGATATCATTGAAGAAGAAAAGCTAAACGAACGCGGTGAGTACCTTGGAAAAGTGGTAACATCACGATTTGAAAAACTAGCAGAGAAATATGACTGTATCGGTGATATTCGCGGATTAGGTGCTATGTCTGCTATCGAGCTTGTAAAAGATCGTGAAACAAAAGAAGCGGACAAGGAGCTTACACAGCGTATCGTAAAAGAAGCAAACAAACGTGGATTATTATTGCTTAGCGCAGGAGTATTTGGAAACGTTCTTCGTATCTTAATGCCAATTGTTATTACGGATGAGCAGCTAGAAGAAGGCTTAGCTATTTTTGAAGCAGCGCTAGAAGCAAGCGTGCAGCAAACGGTTGAAGTATAAGAGAGATTGAGGCATGAGTGAAGAGAGAACTCTTCACTCATTCTTCATGAATCACAAAGAATGGGTATGTTTGGACACTCTATTTATAGATTTTTCATTTTCTGATAAAATAAAATAATAATTATTTTTTGACGAAAAGGTGATTCAAATGACCATTCATAAAAAGCATATTCAGCAAATTAACGACGAACTTTACGATATATTTGAGTCATCATTTGATGAAATCTTTGTAACTGATGCAAATGGGTATGTATTAGTTGTAAATTCAGAGTGTGAAAAAAACTATGCTTTGAAAGTGGAAGATTTTATTGGAAAGCACGTAAAAGAACTTCAGGAAATGGGGATCTTTTATCCTTCGGCCACGTTAAAGGTGATTGAATCCAATCAAGCAATTGAATTGGTTCAAAAAACAAACTCAGGCCGATATCTTCATGTGCGGACAAGGCCGGTATTTACCAATGAGGGGCAATTGAAAAGTGTTATTAGCTATTCTCGAGATCTCACAGACTTAATGGAATTAAAACGAAAAGTAGAAGAGATGGAAGAACAGCTTGAAAACTATAAAAAAGAGTTAAATGAATCCGTAGACTTAGAAGGCATTGTGACAAAAAGCGAAGCGATGAAAAAGGTTTTTTCAACCATTCAACGAGTTGCTTCTGTAAATACAACCGTTCTTTTACTTGGAGAAACAGGGGTAGGAAAAAGCAGAGTAGCAAAACTGCTTCACCAGCTTAGTACAAGAAAACAGCAGCCGTATCATGAGCTTAATTGTGCAGCGCTACCTGAACAGCTTATTGAATCAGAGCTATTTGGCTATGAAGGCGGTACGTTCACTGGAGCATTTCGAGAAGGGAAAAAAGGGATCATTGAGCTTTCGAACGAAGGCACGCTTTTTCTAGATGAGATTGGTGAACTTTCTCTTTCCGCACAAAGTAAGTTGCTCCACGTACTGCAAGACCGTACCATTCGTCCCGTGGGCTCAACAAGAGCAGTATCAATAGACGTACGAATTATTGCTGCTACGAATCAAAATCTAGAACAAATGGTGGAAGAAGGAAAGTTTAGACGTGATTTGTACTATCGGCTAAACGTAGTGCCGATTACCATTCCTCCTCTACGAGAACGAAAAGAAGATATTCTGCCTCTTGTCTATCAGTTTCTTCACCATTTTAATACGGTATACGAACGTAATGTACGTTTATCACCAAAGGCGTTAGATGCGTTTTTAGGACAAGAATGGAAAGGAAACGTTCGTGAAGTGGAAAATATCATTGAGCGTCTGGTTGTTACAGGGGAAGAAATAATTACGCTTAAAGATTTGCCTTTTGCAAAAGAGTTTGCTATCGATCCACCTGTCCATACGCTTCCTGAAATGATTGAACATGTGGAAAAAGAGATGGTCATAAAGACGTTTGAACAGCATAGGTCGTCTTATAAAGTAGCAGAACAGCTTGGTATTAGCCAATCACAAGCGAGTCGTAAAATTCGAAAGTACGTTTCGGACAGCACAGAACATTGAGTAGATAAATTTAAGCAGGGAGTGAAGAAATATGAAGCAAGCAAACTTATATATTAACGGAGAATTTGTTTCAGCAAATGATACATACGAAGTGGTAAATCCAGCAACAAATGAAGTAGTGGCTACTGTTGCAAAAGGTGGAGAAAAAGAAGCGAAGCTAGCAGCAGATGCTGCTTATGAAGCGTTTCAAACATGGTCTAAAAAAACAGCAGAAGAGCGCGGTAAATTATTATTTAAATGGCATCAGCTGATTGAAGAACATACCGATGAACTTGCTGAAATAATGACAGTCGAACAAGGCAAGCCTCTTAAAGAAGCAAAAGGTGAAATTGGCTATGCCAACGGATTCGTTTCATGGTACGCAGAAGAAGGAAAGCGCATCTACGGAGAAACAATTCCAGCTTCTTCTCCTAATAAACGATTATTTGCTCATAAGCAGCCTGTGGGAGTCATGGCAGCTATTACACCTTGGAACTTCCCGGCAGCTATGATTACACGTAAAGTAGCGCCAGCTTTAGCAGCTGGATGTACAGCGGTTATTAAACCGGCAGAACAAACGCCACTAACGGCTCTTCGACTAGCAGAGCTGGCACAGGAAGCGGGTATTCCAAAAGGCGTAATTAATGTAGTTACGGGAGATGCAAAAGCAATTGGAGAAGCGTGGCTTCAAGATGGACGCGTACGTAAACTATCGTTTACGGGCTCTACAGAAGTAGGTAAGCTGCTAATGCGGGGAGCCGCTGATACGGTTAAAAAAGTGTCTTTAGAATTAGGCGGACACGCTCCGTTTATCGTAACAGCAAATGCTGATTTAGATAAAGCAGTAACAAATGCAATTGCTTCTAAATTCCGTAACGCTGGTCAAACATGCGTATGTACAAACCGCATCTACGTGCACGAGTCTATTGCTAAACCGTTCGCAGAGCAGTTTGCAGCGGCTGTTAGTCAGCTGAAAGTCGGAAACGGCTTAGAAGAAGGTACGGATATCGGACCTCTGATCGATGAAAAAGCGTTAGAAAAAGTAAAGCGCCACTTAGATGATGTTGTAGCAAAAGGCGGAAACGTCTTAACTGGAGGGGCTGTACGCGAAGAGGGAAGCGGACTGTTTGTTGAACCTACGGTTGTAGATGGTGCAACGGACGATATGCTTTGTATGTACGAGGAAACATTCGGACCAATTGCTCCAATTGCGACGTATCAAACAGAAGAAGAAGTTATTCGCCGTGCAAATAACTCGCCTTACGGATTAGCAGCCTATGTGTTCACTGAAAATATTTCAGAAGCTATTCGTATTGCTGAAGCTTTAGAATATGGTATTGTAGGACTAAATGATGGACTACCTTCTACACCACAAGCGCCGTTTGGCGGCTTTAAAGAAAGTGGACTTGGACGTGAAGGCGGACATTACGGAATTGAAGAATATTTAGAAGTAAAATATATTTCTTTAGGCTTTTAACAAAAAGTGATTTCGCTTTCCTGCGAAATCACTTTTTTAGTAATAGTACACGTGGGGAATTTGTGCATGGATTGATTGAAAATTCATGAATAAAAAACAAAATTCTTCTAAAGTACAGCATTCAAGATCTTCGCAATCGTGAGAGTTAAAAAAATCTTCAAGTACAGTTGGCTCGGCGTCTTTAAATAACCAGTGGTGTTCAACATCCTCAAATTTGCCTCGATAAACCTCGCTCAGTCCATAAAAGTCGAATATATCTTCCAACTGCTTTTGGTGCATAGCCATCCCTCCTCTTCTTAGTATAAGAAAAAGAAAGAGATATTAAACAAGTCGTCATACTACTTTGTTTTTTTTATAAAATCTCGTATAGTTAATAGTAATGACAAGCAAAGGAGTTTCGGTATGTTTACATATATCACGTTATTTGGTTTTCTTGGATTCGCTGTGTATTCGAGTACGTGGATTTATTCTATTGTCAAAAAAGATGGAAGAGCCAAGAAAAATGGAAAGGGTACTCTTATTAGTTTTCTTGTGATGCTTATCGGGTTAGTCGGTCTGCAGCTTACGTAATCATAGATTATTTTGACATTTTTACCACCTTCACTTATAGTTAACGTTGGGCGAACGTATGTGTGATTTTGTTCACAGTGCTTGCCTTAAGTTGAAAAAGAAAGAAGGTGGCATATTTGAGATATCACACACATATTGCAACATCGATTGCTGCCGGTGCCGGCGTGGCTATAACAGGAGACGCTTCGTTTACATTTCCTTATGTTGTAGGCATCGCGATTGGAGCACTGCTTCCAGATATTGATGAACCAAATTCATATATTGGTAGAAGATCTCTTGGTCTCGCAAAAATAATTAAATCTATTTTTGGACACCGAGGTATTACGCATTCTATTCTTGCAAGCGGACTTATTTTTTATTTACATACGATGTATGACAACGACTTTACATTAGGAATAGCCTATGGATACGCTTTTCATATTCTTGGAGATTTCTTTTCTAAACGGGGGGTACCTTTTTTCTCACCTCTTAGCAAGAAGAAGTTTAAGCCTCCTTTAACATATGAAACAGGTAGCGGAGCAGAGACGCTCATCTTTTACTTGGCAGTAATAGGAAGTTTCTATATGCTTTATAAGTATCAGCTGTACACCCAGCTGTTTTAAAGGAAGAAGAGGCTGGGACAACAGTATGTTAGCTGAGGTGAATGACGAACCATTGATCAAAATATTTGATCGGTGGTTCGTTTTTTATTGGAATGGTGAACGTAGGTGTTATCTGTTTAGTTGCTTCTAGCGGTTGACTGGAGGGCAAGGCGAAGACTCCTGCGGGAAAAGCAGACTAGATGCGACCCCGCAGGAGCCTAGCGACGAGAAGGCTCATCGGCCGCCCGCGGAAAGCGAAGCCTTGTACGGATATCAACAGCAGTGTCATAAGCGAGCGATTCGTGCGATCTCATTTGTTCGTCTTTAAATGGAAGTGATTTAGTTATGTCTCAATCTCTCTTTTAGGCTTCCACTACGTAAAGTTCAGTCGTTTTCATAGGAAGGGTAATGGTAATACTTGTGCCGTCATTTTTTTCACTGGCTACATGAAAAAAACCATTATGTTCGTTAATAATTTTGTTGCAAATTGTTAGTCCTAGGCCTATTCCTCGTTCTTTTGTTGTATAAAAAGGCTCTCCTATATGAGGGATACGCTTTGAATCAATTCCACATCCATTGTCTTTTATCACAATGCACAGCGTTTCTCTAGCTGATTTTTCAATCGATACTGCCAGCTTTCCGCCGCTTTCCATCGAATCAATGGCATTTTGTATAACATGAATAAATACTTGGGTTAGCTGTGTTTTTTGTCCACTAACGAGCAGGGGATGTTCTTTTGGATAATGGCGAATAATGTGGATGTTTTTGACTCCAGTAGCCGGTTCAAATTGCTTTAATACCTCATCTAACAAGTCGGTAATAATAAGGTTGTCTGTATATACGTACTCTTGTTTAGCTAAACTCATAAACTCTGTGATGATATGTTCAATTTGTGAAAGTTCATGCTGAATGAGATCTCGATAAATCATTGTTTTTTTCGGCTGCTGTGTCTCACTGAACAGTTGTATAAACCCTTTAATGGTTGTTAAAGGATTTCTAACCTCGTGTGCGATACTTGCAGCAAGGTGACCAATGACAGAAAGTTTTTCTGAATTCTGGATCTTTTTCTCTGCTTGTCTTTTTTCTGTTACGTCTCGTGAGACAAATACAAACCCTTCAATTTCTCCGGTGGATGTAATAATTGGAGCGCCTTTACATTCTAATAAAACGATGGTGCCGTTCACGTGAAACTTTCGATATTCAAATGTGGAAGCATCTTTTGTTTTGCTCATGTTAGCTAAAATAGTCGAGATTATGTGTTTATCTTCGGGATACGCATTTATAAGCACATGTTGTCCAATAAGCTCATCAGGATAAACGCCTAACGTTTTAGCGTAAGAAGGAGAAGCGTATTCATAAATGCCATCTTCAGTAATAGCACATACTAAATCATGGGTATGAGATAAAATAGCTTGATGCTTTGGTTCATTGTCATCAGTAATGATTCGATCTTTTAATGGATAAAAAAGCTGATCTTCTTGGTTCGTGAAGGTGTGCCGAACTTGAGTGCCGCACATTCTGCAAAAATTATAATCTTCCTTATAGTTACAAGAAGGACAAACGGGCATCGAATCACTCCAATCAGATCTATGCAATGAGAGAGTTCTCAAGCATATATAATCATTATTATATATTCAAATTATAGGAAAAAATATGAAAAATCAAATGTGCTATAGGGAGGGGAATAGGGCTTGAAAACCCTATAAAAAGATTTCAAATACATGTTTTTAGTTGCAAATAGATGAGAAAGGGAATTTTTTACACGTTTAAAAAATTCAGCACATCAAATAAGAGGCGTGATTTACCTCTTATTTGATGTGCTGATAATGTTCTAGCGCTCGCTCTCTAGCTGCTTTATGATCGACAATTGGAGTCGGGTATGTTTTATTAAGTGTAACGTTTGCTTTTTCTAATACGTCTGCTGGGGCCTCCCAAGGTTTATGAATATAAGAAGAAGGAATATCCTTAAGCTCTGGAAGCCACTTTTTAATATATTCTCCTTCTTTATCAAATTTTTCTGATTGAGTAATTGGATTAAAAATACGAAAATATGGCGCGGCGTCTGCTCCCGAACCTGCAACCCACTGCCAGCCCATTGTGTTATTAGCTAAATCTGCGTCTACTAAGGTATCAAAAAACCAATTTGCTCCGTGCTTCCAATGAATTAAAAGATGCTTTACTAAAAAGGAAGCAGCTACCATTCGAACTCGATTGTGCATAAATCCTGTTGCCCACAGCTCTCGCATTCCGGCATCAACAAGAGGATAGCCGGTTTTTCCATTTTTCCAAGCGTGAAGCTCTTCATTGCCGTCAGCCCACTGAAATTGCTTGAATTTTTCATTAAGTGGTTCACTTGCAGTGTGCGGAAAATGATAAAGCAGCTGATAAGCAAAATCTCTCCATACAAGTTGGCGAATAAACATTTCAGCTTGCTGTTCAAAAGCATTAGAGCTTACTTTTTCTGCTTTATTTCTTAAATAATGATAAAGAACGCGAGCTGAGAGCTGTCCTGAAGCGAAATAAGGAGAAAGGAATGAATTGAATGCTTCAGCAGGAAAATCTCGTCCTTTTTCATAATGCAGCAGCTTATTCTTTAAAAACGTTTTGAAGCTATTAATAGCGCCTTGTTCCGTAGCGTCCCACGTAGACTTAATTGTTTCATCCCACGGTATGCTTGGAAGCAAATCCAGATCTGAGACTGAAAGAGATTCAATCGATGAAGAAAAGGCGTGGATGGAATTCACTTTTTTTACAGTAGAAGATACGGCATGTTTTTGAAAAGCTTTATAGTAAGCTGTGAATACTTTATAAGGCTCTCCATTTTCTTTTGTGATTTTCCAAGGTTCATGAAGGAGAAATCCTTCAAATGTGCGAATATTTATGTGTTGCTTTGAAAAAAAAGCCTGTAGCTCTTTATCTCTTTTTAGCGCATGTGGTTCGTAGCGAGTGTTCCAATAAATATCTTGCGCATTCGTTTCATGGATTAACTTTTGCAACACATCTTTAGGGTTTCCTTTTCGTACAATCAGCGTTCCTTCTATTTTTTCGATCGAGGTTTTAAAGTCATTCAGCGCATGGTGAAGCCACCATTTACTTGCACTTCCCATTGAGCTTTCTTCATCGTCATCATGAATATAAACAGGTACAACCATTCCTTCTTTCGCTGCGTGAAATAGAGCTGGGTTATCTACTAACCGAAAATCTTTTCGAATCCATACGATAATGGTTTTCTTCATCATGTGCCACCTTTCTATTTGCAATTTGCCTCGATTATAGCTTTTTTCTTATACGTTCTACAATTTTGAATGTGTAGAAAGCCTATTTTCGTATGGACGAATTTCAGATTGATTGTAAAAAGAATAACGTAAACAGAGTAAGAGAATGGGAAGGAGCCCTTAAAAATGAGAAATTCGTATGGAATGAAACAAACCGGACAACCGATATCCAATCCATATATGCAAGCAGCACCTAAACCTGCTAAAATGCCGCCAATGCCTTCTGCAAAAGAAATGCAGGCAATGCCGGTGCAAGAAGGCGCAAATCAAATGCCAATGTACGGAGAAATGCCCCCTATGAAAGATGGAATGCCATCGATGCATGGGGGAATGAGTCAAATGCCAACTATGCAAAAAGACATGAATCAAATGCCAATGTACGGAGAGCTACCTCAAATGCACGGAGGAATGGACCAGATGCCGATGCAAGGAGGAATGCCGCCAATGCAAGGAGGAATGGATCAAATGCCGATGCAAGGAGGAATGCCGCCAATGCAAGGAGGAATGGGCCAAATGCCGATGCAAGGAGGAATGCCTCCAATGTACGGAGGAATGGGTCAGATGCCGATGCAAGGAGGAATGCCGCCAATGTACGGAGGAATGGGTCAGATGCCGATGCAAGGAGGAATGCCGCCAATGTACGGAGGAATGGGTCAGATGCCGATGCAAGGAGGAATGCCGCCAATGCACGGGGGAATGGGTCAGATGCCGATGCAAGGAGGAACGCCGCCAATGTACGGAGGAATGGGTCAGATGCCGATGCAAGGAGGAATGCCGCCAATGCAAGGAGGAATGGGTCAAATGCCGATGCATGATTGCGGATGCCGCGATTTCTCAGCACCAGTTGGTCATCAGCAGCCTCATTCTTTAAATGATTGGATGTTCATGCAACAAACAAATCCACGTTCTTTTTAATAAACCCTTTACCCTAGATAAAAGGGATGTATTTTTGAATCTTTAGTATAAATATAGAATTTTATTAATTGAAACGTCATGAGAAAAAGAATAGTTCTTACTCTTTTTCCATGACATTCAATTTTTTGAAAATATTAATCACATCTTTTGGGTGTTTTCTTACATAAGAGAGTTTGGTAGAGTTTTTTAAGTATAAATACAGGGAAAAGAAGGCAAAAGCTCTATATTAAAGGGGAAAGGGTGTTTTTAGAATGATATTAGAAGTCACAGCTGCAACCTTACATGATGCTAAAGTTGCCCAGGAACATGGTGCCGATCGTATAAGCCTTGTAACTGGAATCGGTGAAGGCGGCTTAACCCCAAGCTACGGTTTGATGAAAAAAGTGAAAGAAACGATACATATCCCAATATTTGTGATGATTCGTCCACATAATCAATCTTTTCAATATGATGAAGATGATTTGCAAACAATGATTGAAGATATTCACTATGCAAGAGAAATTGGCATTGATGGAATTGAAATTGGCTGTTTAACAGAAGACAAAATTATTGATGAGCAAGCTTTAAAGCGACTGCTGGATGCGGCAGGAGAAATGAATGTAACGTTCCACTTAGCATTTGATGAAATCAGTGATCAAGAAAAGGCGCTTGAAACGCTTTTAAGCTATAAGCAAATTCAGCGTGTCATGACTTCAGGAGCGGATAAAAGTGCACTAAACGGTATTCCTCATATTAAAAAACTGTTAAGAAGAATGAAAGATAAAGATATTATTTTAATCGGGACAAAAGGGCTGAAACCTGAAAATCTTCAAGCGTTCTTATCCGTTACTCCCGTGAAAGAAATTCGTATTGGTTCAGGAGTTCGAGTGAATTGTCAATATACGAAACCGCTTGACCCAAGGAGTGTAAAAGCTGCAAAAGAGACGATGAATAAACAAAAGTAACAGAAGTGCTACAAGAAATTGTAGCACTTTTTTATTTGCAAATAAAAAAGGACTTATGACATAGTTTTCCCTAATTGGAAAACATCACAAACCCTATCAAACCCTTGATACGTATGAGAATGCTATATTTTTAAGCGCCTAGAGTGGAATAGGAATAATTTCATATTTTCAGAATAATCATTGACAGTGATAATCATTATCATTTATTGTTGTAGTTGTTAATGAAAATCATTATCAATTGAATAAACAGGAGGATATGATATGTCAACGTCAACGAAACAACTTACATCAAATAAAATGCTGCTTGCTATACAAAATGAACGAGAATCCAATGCAAGGTCTTACCCGAGACGCCTTCCTATTGCGATTAAGCAAGCAAAGGGCGCCGTGATCACGGATATGGATGGAAAAGAGTATATTGATTGTTTAGCCGGAGCCGGTACGCTTGCTCTAGGTCATAACCATCCCGTAGTTCATGAAGCAATTCAAGACGTTTTAGCAAAATCTATTCCTTTACATACATTAGATTTAACAACGCCTGTGAAAGAAGCTTTTGTTGATGAAGTATTCGCTAGTTTACCAGAAAACTTTGCAAATAAAGCGAAAATCCAATTCTGCGGTCCAACTGGAGGAGACGCGATTGAAGCGGCTTTGAAGCTTGTAAAAACAGCAACAGGCAACCGAACGATTTTATCTTTTCAAGGGGGATATCACGGCTCCACGCACGGAACGTTAAGCATCAGCGGTACAACCAGTCCCAAAAAGCACATTCATGCGCTAGTACCTGATACACATTTTTTACCTTATCCATATGAATACCGCTGCCCGTTTGGCGTAGGTTCTGAAGGTCACACGTACATTAGTACATATATTGAAAATATGCTGGATGACCCGGAAAGCGGAATTGTGACTCCAGCGGGTGTTGTAGTAGAAATCGTACAAGGAGAAGGAGGTTCTGTTCCAGCGCCGATTCCATGGTTAAAAGAGCTTCGCCGAATTACAAAAGAACGAAATATTCCGCTTATTGTCGATGAAGTTCAGACTGGAATCGGGCGAACAGGGAAGCTTTATGCATTCGAACACGCTGATATCGAACCGGATGTATTAGTACTATCTAAAGCGATTGGAGGAAGCCTGCCTTTATCCGTTGTTCTATATGATAAAAAGCTTGATCAATGGGAAGCAGGTGCACATATCGGCACATTTAGAGGAAATCAGCTTGCGATGGCTACAGGACGAGCTACTCTGCAATTTATAAAACAAGAAAACTTACCTGCACATGCTCATGAATTAGGAGCTTATATTCAGAGTCAGCTAAAACATATTCAAAAGCAAGTATTCTCAATTGGTGATGTACGCGGAAGAGGTTTAATGCTGGGCGTTGAAATCATCGACGCAACAAAGCCGGCTAATAAAATCGGCAGTCATCCTGCAAACGGTGAGTTAGCTAAGCTGATTCAAAAAGAATGTTTCGACAGAGGCGTCATTTTAGAAGTGGGTGGAAGACATGGTGCTGTTATTCGTCTGCTTCCTCCATTAATTTTAACGAAACAACAAACCGATGAAGTGTTAACAAGATTTGAAGAAGCGATAAAAGCAGCAGAAGAGAAGTGGGTGAATAAATAAAATGGCGCCGTTTGAAAAGTGGTTTTTATCATCATCCAAAGAAAGCCTCGAGAATTATGAAGCGATGATAGGCGGAATGACTGAGATGATTAAACGTCACTACCATACACTAAAAGCCCCTTATACTCACATAGACATTCACGAACTATCGAACTTAGTCAATCGCTCGGTCTATTTTAACGAGCATGAACAGCCGCTAGAAGATCTGTTTGATGACGTACAAGCCGTAGTGATGGATCATTCGCTTCATATTTCGCATCCCGGGGCAATGGCGCACTTGCATTGTCCTCCGATTATACCGGCCCTTGCTGCAGAAGTGATGATTTCTGCTTTAAATCAATCTATGGACTCGTGGGATCAAAGTCCGGCAGCTACGTATATAGAAGATCAAGTGATTGATGAGTTAACACAACAAATTGGTTATCCAAGCTCTTCTTCCGGCGTTTTTACAAGCGGAGGGACTCAGTCGAATTATATGGGACTTCTGCTTGCTCGTAATGAGTATTGTCATGCTGCATTTTCCATTGATGTTAGTGAAGAAGGCTTACCGTTTGAAGCTAAAAAACTGCGAATTTTCTGCTCTGAAAAAGCCCACTTTACGGTACAGCAATCTGCAGCTCAGCTTGGACTGGGCATGAATGCTGTGGTGAGTGTAAAGTGCAATGAAAGGCACGAGATGGATATAGAAAATTTAGAAGAAGCAATACGGGAAGTCAAAGCCCAGGGAAACCTTCCTTTTGCTGTTGTAGCAACGGCAGGCACGACGGATTTTGGAAGCGTGGATCCTCTTTTTGAAATAAGTGAGCTGGCTAAAAAAGAAGGGCTTTGGCTTCATGCTGACGCCGCTTATGGAGGAGCGCTGCTGTTTTCACATAAATATCGTGAACGCTTAAAAGCTCTTGAACGAGCAGATTCTATTACGATGGATTTTCATAAGTGGTTTTATCAGCCGGTAAGCTGCGGGGCATTTTTACTGAAGAATTCAGCTATGTTCAAACACATTCAGCTTCATGCAGATTATCTAAATCCTGAAGAAGATGAGCATGTACATTTGGTAGATCGCAGTATTCAAACGACCAAACGATTTGACGCCTTGAAGCTATGGCTGACTTTCCGTGCAGTAGGTACAAATGAGTATGGAAAAATGGTTGATCATACGATTGAAACGGCTAAGCAAACAGCTGAACATTTACGAAAGCAAAGGAATATTGCGGTGTTAAATGATCCTTATCTGAACGCGGTTGTATTTCGCTATGTGCCAGATACTTTATATGGTGATTGTCAAAAACAGCAGCATTATGAAAATAAGTTGAATCAGCGTATTCAGCGGCACTTATACGAAAAAGGCACTTTTATCATGGCAAAAACAAAGCATAAAGAGCAGGCATATTTAAAGCTAACGATGTTAAATCCTATGATTACAGTTGCTTCTGTTGCCACTCAGTTAGAGGAAGTCGTGGCTTTAGGAAAAGAGTTGGAGAAAAAGGAGGAGCGATTACGTGAACGCTCAGTTATCGGCTAATTTTATTACAATGCAAAATATTATTAATTGCTATATTCGAGAAACAGGTAAGGGAGTATGGCAGTCCGTTTCAGAAATGAAAAGCGAGGAAACGCTCGTTCTTAGGCTAGAAAAACAGCCGGTAACTCTTTACTTTCCAGTAAAGTACCGCTCAGCTACCGGACGTCACTTGTTCTTTCCGGTCTTTTATTATCGCATTCGGAAAGATGAGCTCAAGGAGTTAGATGTCGTCACTCTTTTAGCCTTTCTTTTAAAAGAAGTAACAGATCATTTACTGCAGGTGAATGAGTTAATTGTACGTGTGCTACTAAGCTATGAAAATATGAAATTGTTCATTGAAAAAAGACAGAAAGAGTTAGAAACGTGTTATAAATGGGACAAAACCTTCTTAGAATCTGAGCAGTCATTGCTTATTGGCCACCAGCTTCATCCAACACCTAAAAGCCGTCAAGGGATATTACCTGAAGAAGAAGAGGTATTTGGGCCTGAAGTGAACGGCAAATTTCAGCTTCATTATTTTAAAGCACATAAATCGCTTGTTGAAGAACAGTCCGCCGGGAGTCAAACCGCTTCACAGCTTATTAAAGAGCAGTTGAAAAAAGATAAGAAGGTTTCTGAAGAATTCATACAGTCGTATTGCCAAGCGGACGACTATTCACTTATACCTATGCATCCGCTGCAAGCTCGTTATCTTTTAGGAAAAGAAGAAGTGTGTGAATGGATTCAAAAAGGCAGGCTTGCTTATCTAGGGCCACACGGTCAGCCGTTTTATCCGACTTCGTCTGTTAGAACTGTATACAGTGAAGATGCAGATGTAATGTACAAATTTTCTATTCCGGTGAAGATTACTAATTCACTGAGAGTGAATAAACGTAAAGAATTAAACAGAGGTGTAGAAGTGAGTCGTTTATTGCAAAAGGGATTACAGGCGGAGCTTCAAGAAAATCATCCGGCTTTTCAAGTAATCGAAGACCCTGCTTACATCACGCTTGGAACAAAGGAGCTTGGGTTTGAAGTCATGGTTCGAAGCAACCCTTTTCAAGGTGAGCATGGGAACCGTACAACGCTCTTAGCAAGTTTGTGTCAAGATCATGTGTTTGGGAAAGCTTCTCAAATTGAAAATATTATTAATCATATTGTTTCAAGTGAAAATAGCACGAATGAAGACATATGCAAGCGCTGGTTTAAACGCTATTTAGATGTTTCTTTTCATCCTATGATGTGGCTTTACACTCAAAAAGGAATTGCGCTGGAAGCTCATCAGCAAAATTCCGTTATTAAACTTGATGAAAACGGATATCCATCGGTGTTTTACTACCGTGACAACCAAGGCTATTACTTTATGAAATCAAAGGAACAAGAGCTTCGCAAGCTGCTTCCTTCCTTAAACGGAGAAAGCGATACGGTATGTGATGACGCTGTAGCAGAAGAAAGATTTCGTTATTACGTATTTTTTAATCATATTTTAGGATTAGTTAACGCTTTTGGTGCAGCTGGCCTCGTTCAAGAGTCAGATCTGCTATTGATTCTGCGACAAGAAATAGAGATGTACAAAGAAAAAGATCATACGGAGCTTGTTTCATCGATGTTAGAAGAGAAAGTGCTTCCTTGCAAAGCCAATTTCTTAACGCGCGTTCATGATATGGATGAGCTGGTAGGCTCTCTTGAAACGCAGTCTGTTTATGTAAATGTTGAAAATCCTCTGTACGAATCTGCAGGTGCACGGGTATGAAATCGGCATTACAAACGCAGTATCCATTTATGATTCAGCAAAAGGAGCAGAGCATCACCTTTCGCTCTGTTTCTTTTGCAAAAGATTTCGAACGGCTGTACAAGTGGATGCATGAACCGCATGTTATTCCGTATTGGAATTTAAATATTTCAAAACAGGCGTATGAGCAGCATTTAAAAACATTTCTCGCTGATTCCCATCAAAAACTGCTAATTGGAGAAATTGACGGTGTACCTATGAGCTATTGGGAATCTTATACGGTTGACGGCGATATTATCAGTAACTATTACCCTTATGAAAAAGGAGATCAAGGGATTCATTTATTAATTGGAGAACCTGATTTTTTAGGAAAAGGCTATATTTATCCGCTCCTTCTTAGTTTACTAAAGCACAAGTTCGAGGTAGCAGATACTGCTAAAGTAATAGCGGAACCAGATATACGAAATGAAAAGATGATTGCAGTATTTAAAAAATGCGGCTTTCAATTTATGAAAGAAGTGTCGCTGCCTGATAAAACAGGTGTATTGCTGAAATGTGAAAGAAAAGTATTTGAAAGAAGGTGGAGCGAATGGAACAACGGGACATTTTAGACGTAATTGGAGTAGGAGTTGGTCCATTTAATTTAGGATTAGCAGCTTTAATTGATAAAACAGATTGTACATATAAATGTTTTGAACAAAAAAATGAGTTTAATTGGCATCCAGGAATGCTTTTAGAAGGGACCACTCTTCAAGTTCCGTTTATGGCAGATGTGGTCACGATGGTGGATCCGAAAAGTCCATACACGTTCTTAAATTATTTGCATGAGCATGAGCGCTTGTATCAGTTTTATTTCTTTGAGAAGTTTCATATCCCAAGAAACGAATACAATCATTATTGCCGCTGGGTAGCAAGCCAGCTGAGCGGGCTTGAATTTAACAGCACAGTAAAAGAAGTAAAAATGCATGAAGATGCTAAACCTTACTACGAAGTAATAGTTGAAAAAGAAGGAAAACTTCATACCTATTACAGCTATCATCTTGTAACCGGAGTAGGTACTCAGCCTGTGGTGCCAAGAGACTTTCAAACAGTGGCAAGCGATACATTTTATCACTCCGCTCATTATAAAATGAAGCGTGAGCAAACGCTGAAGGCTAAAAGTATAACCGTAATTGGCTCTGGTCAAAGCGCAGCTGAAATTGTCTATGACTTACTTCAACAGCAGCCTGAATTTGATTACAAGCTAAATTGGTATACGCGCTCAAAAGGGTTTTATCCGATGGAGTATTCAAAGCTTGGCCTTGAACATTTTTCACCGGATTATACCCGCTATTTTTACAGATTGCCCCAAGAGAAAAAAGAGAGCGTTTTACGAAATCAAGCTCTTTTATACAAAGGAATAAGCTTTGAAACGATTGGTGATATTTATGAGTTGATTTACGAACGAACGATTGGTGGGAAAGAAGTGCCGCTAACAATGCGCGCGCTTACGGAACTTGCAGGCGTTGAAAAGACAAACGATACACATCTTCTTACTCTTCACCAATACGAGCAGGACTCGTTTGAAAAAGAAGAAAGTGAAATTGTCATTATGGCTACGGGCTATCATGCAAAAGAGCCTGCTTTTATGGAAGGTTTAAAAGAACATTTGCTGTTTGATGAAAAAGGACAGCTGAAAATTAGCGAACTTTATCAAGTTGAGATGAAGAAAAAAGGCGCTCCGCTATTTGTTCAAAACGGAGAGCTTCATACACACGGGGTTGGAGCCCCAGACTTAGGTTTAGGCGCTTATCGAAATGCTGTTTTGATTAATCAAATTGCAGGTAAAAACGTGTACAAAATATATGAAAATACTGTCTTCCAAAAGTTTGGATTTTAAGAAATGATTTCTCCGCGCTTTGTTTTTATCTGTTTGTTTATGACCATGACGTCAGAGGTATTATTATCACCATTTTATCCACAGTATTTTACAAATGCTTTCCATGTAGATGGAGTCGCAATGACGTCTTTTTTTATTATTTGCTGCCGGATTGTGGTCATTGTTATGACTCCTTTATGGGGAATGCTGCTTAAGAAGTGGAAAGTACAACATATAATCGCAGCGTCCCTTCTAATGACAGCCTTAATTAAAGTCATTCTGAGCGAAGTTTCTACTTTTTATGGATTTTTAGTCACTTCGTTAGTATTACTTGTGTTTCAAAGCAGTTTATATCTTTTGTACCCATATTTAGTAGGCGGCATGAAAAATGGACAGAAAAAGGCAAGTGCCGCAACAACCTATGTATTTATTGTTCATACGGCTATTATTGTCGCTAGCTTGTTTGGAAGTACGATTATTGCATGGGAAATGCCGCTTAAAGTATATCAGTACTTTGCTTTAGCTGATATGGTACTGGCCGTATGGCTCATAACAAGAAAAGCTTCATCTTTAAAAAAAGAAAAAACACCATCATACATTCAAAGTATAAACGAGCCTATTTTTTTCTATTTGCTGGTTATTTTCTTTTTTCACCTTGGACACAATGTCATTCGCCCTTATTTTACATTGTTTACAAGTGACACATATGGTATGAGCAGTCAAGGCAGCGCTTTGTTATATGTGATGCCGAGCATTATGGCGATCATCTTAAAGCTTATGGTACCTACAAAGCTATTTAATGGCAAAGTTATACCGCTTTTTTATGGCGTAACGGGTGCTAGTGCTTTACTGCTATGTTTGCAAGCATATGCCGATCATCTCAGCATGTTTATTATAAGTCGAATTTTATATGGAGCTGGGTTTTATCTCAGCATGGTTATACTTGATATCTATTTATTTCAAAAAAGCAAAAAAGGAGCTGCTTACTATTACAGCTGGCTTATTGCTGTTCAAAATCTTGCCCTGCTGATTGCACCGCTTTTAGCACTAGAAATCAGCAAAGTAAATTTAGCGCTTCCTTTAGCAGCTGGTGCCGCTGCTTTGCTAGCTGCTAGCGCTGTAATGCCGTTGCGTAATAAAACAATCCCTATCCTAAGACAAGTAAAGGAGAATGAAGGATGAAAATCAAAGAAACGAATCTTTCCGTATTTAATAAGCAATCATGGGAAAAAGCAAATCGACAGCTTTTAGCTAAAATGCTGCAGGAATTTATGTATGAACATATTATTACACCGAAGGAACTGCAAAAGCAGGGTGAGATTTCCACCTACCAGTGGGAAGACCACCGGGGCGTTACGTATACATATCAAGCGAAACAGCGAATGTTTGATAGTTTTTCTGTACTGCCAGAAAGTATTAAGCTGACATCTAAAACGTCAATCCCTACATTTTCTGAGGCCTTGCAGATGTTAATTAGCCTATCTGAAGACAAAGGAATGTCTAGCTCAACCGCAGGTCACTTAGCCAAAGAATATTTTCATACGTTAATAGCAGACGTGCATTTGCAAAATCGAAAATCAGCTGATGAATTAGCAGATATGGATTATGCGGAGCTAGAAGGTGAAATGACGGGACATCCTTGGATTACATACAACAAAGGCCGCATCGGATTTGGCTATGATGATTATCTGCGGTTTGCACCTGAGCAAAAACAAAAAATTCAGCTTTCATGGATTGCTGTAGCGAAGCAAATTGCTTCTTTTCATTCATTAGATACCCTCGGCTTTGATGATGTTATGAAACAGGAGCTAAGCGGTGAGAGGCTAGCTGAATTTGAAAAAGAATTAACAAGCCAAGACCTTTTAGCAGCGGACTATTATTATATTCCCGTTCACGAATGGCAGTGGATGAACGTGATTGTTCCTTTATTCGCTGAATACATTGCAAATGATTTAATTGTTCCGTTAGGAGAAGGTGAAGATCAATACTTGCCTCAGCAGTCGATTCGTACATTTGTGAATACAACAAATCGAGATAAATATCATGTAAAGCTTCCCATGAGTATACTAAATACGCTTGTGTACAGAGGCCTTCCAAGTGAGCGAACGGTAATTGCTCCTCAAGTAACTCAGCACATAAAAGGCATACGAGATCGCGATGCGTTTTTAAAAGATACGTGCAAAGTAGGACTTTTAGGTGAAGTGGCTACGTTAAACGTAACTCAGCCGACGTTTGCTTCTATTAAAAACGCGCCTTATCAGTATTTAGAAATGCTGGGAGTCGTTTGGCGTGAAAGCATTTATCAAGAGTTAGAAGAAGGAGAGCATGCGATTACGCTGGCTGCGCTTTTACATGTTGACAGTAAAGGGAAAGCTTTAGTTTCGTCGTATATAGAAAAGTCAGGTTTAACTCCTAACCAGTGGATTGATGCGTTAACCAGCGCTGTGTTGCCGCCGCTTCTTCATTACTTATATCAATACGGTACTGTATTTTCCCCGCACGGTCAAAATACGGTATTAGTGCTCAAACATAACAAGCCTGTTCGAATTATTATGAAGGATTTTGTAGACGACGTGAATATTAGTGATCAGCCGTTTGAAGAACTGCAGCAGCTATCTTTTGAATTAAAAGAAGTGCTGCGCAGCGAAGAGCCGGAAGGACTGACGCAGTTTATTTTAACAGGGTTATTTGTTTGTCACTTCCGCTATTTAGCAACTATTTTAGAAGAGTATGAAGGCGTAGAAGAAGCGGACTTTTGGAAAAGTGTACGAGCAGAAATTTTACATTATCAAGCATCATTTCCACATTTGAAAAAACGATTTGAACTGTTTGATTTATTACGTCCAACCATTACGAAATTAACGTTAAATCGAAATCGAATGTTTGATTACGGATACGAAGATGACGGAGATCGTCCTCACGCAAGCGAATATGGCAAGGTACGAAATGCTTTGCATGAAGTGAGTGAAAAAGCTGTGCAATAATAAGGAAAAGCCGCTGGTGTTGTGCTAGCGGCTTTTTTATGGTTAATTCAAAAGCAGGAAGCGAAGGGGATGAGCTGCAGCACTTTAGGAAACACTCATTTTATGTATGTGTAGAATGTAAAGGTGAGTGAATGAACGATTTGATGTAATAGATATGCTAGAACAACAAATAAACAAGCCGAAGCAAACGTCTCGGTTTTCTTTTATGAAAGCACTATTTCAATGTCGCATCGCTACAAGGATAATGGTACAATTGTCTGTATATTTAAAAAAAGAGAGGGAATTACATGAAATCGCATATTCAAAAACATTTAACTTCATATAAAGAGAAATATAAAAATCGCGGTCGGCTGCTAATTAGCTGTCCGGACAAACCGGGTATTGTAGCCGCTGTGTCTACGTTTTTACATGAGCACGGTGCAAATATTGTAGAATCAAGTCAACATTCAACGAACCACGAAGGGGGTATGTTTTTTATCCGTTTCGAATTTGAATGTGAGGATTTATTAGCTAAAGAAGCAAAACTAGAAGAAAGCTTCAAAAAAATTGCCAATACATTTTCAATGAACTGGCAGTTTACATATGCTCATAATTTGAAAAAAACAGCTATTTTTGTGTCAAAAGAGCCTCATTGTCTACTAGAGCTGCTGTGGGCATGGGAAAGCGGAGATTTGATGACAGACATCGCTATCGTTGTGAGCAATCACGAAGATGCGCGCGAAGTGGTTGAATCATTCGGTATACCGTTTAAGCATATACCGGCGACAAAAGACATTCGCCAAGAAGCAGAAGCCAAACAGCTGCAGGTATTAAAAGATTATAATATTGACGTGATTATCTTGGCGCGTTATATGCAAATTTTAACGCCGACTTTTGTGGCTGAAAATCCGTATCGTATCATTAATATTCACCATTCATTCTTACCGGCATTCATTGGAGCACGTCCATATGAACGCGCATATCAACGAGGTGTAAAGTTAATTGGTGCTACGTCTCACTATGTAACGGACGACTTGGATGAAGGACCAATTATTGAACAAGATATTGAACGCGTGAACCACCGTGATGATGCGGATGACTTAAAGAAAAAAGGCCGCTTAATTGAACGTACGGTGCTCGCACGTGCTGTAAAATGGCATTTAGAAGACCGCATTTTAGTGCATGAAAACCGCACAATTGTATTTAATTAACAAAGACTAAGCTATTAAAAAGTAGTTTAGCCGAAGGAAGATCCGAACGATGAATCGAGATTCTTGAGAGAGAATGAAATTCGTTCGGATTTTTTTAATGGTGATAGTAAGCGTAGATTTCATCTGTTTAGTTGCTTCTAGCGGTTGATTGGAGGGAAAGGCGAAGACTCCTGCGGGAAAAGCGGAACAGATGAGACCCCTCAAGTGTAAGCGACGAGGAGGCTCATCTGCCAAGCCTTGCACGGAGGTCAACCGCGGTGTCATAAGCGATTCATACTCGATTATTTAATTGATTTTGTTAGGTCTCATTCTCGTTTTTTCCGGGGGAATCGCGTATCTAAATGATAAAAAACTTTTCTACATGAGCTGAGATTTAGTTGTTTACTTAGCTCGTGAACACTTATACAATAGAAAAGGACTTTTTAATAAAGGAAGTGTCGGAAGTGAAACAATATCTTGAACTTTGCGAGCATGTGTTAGCAAATGGAACAAAAAAAGAAGATCGGACAGGAACAGGTACAATTAGCACATTTGGCTATCAAATGCGTTTTAATTTACAAGAAGGTTTCCCGGTATTAACGACAAAAAAACTTCATTTAAAATCAATTATTCATGAACTGCTTTGGTTTTTACAAGGAGATACAAACGTTAAGTATTTACAAGATAACGGCGTGCGCATTTGGAATGAATGGGCGGATGAAAACGGCGAGCTTGGCCCTGTGTATGGGCATCAGTGGCGTTCATGGCCAACGCCGGACGGAGAAAAAATTGATCAAATTACCAATGTTATCAATCAAATTAAAAACAACCCTGATTCTCGCCGCTTAATGGTAAGCGCCTGGAATGTGTCTGATGTAGACAATATGGCTTTACCGCCGTGTCACTGCTTATTTCAGTTTTATGTAGCGGACGGCAAATTGTCTTGTCAATTGTATCAGCGCTCAGCTGATATTTTCCTAGGCGTACCGTTTAATATTGCTTCATATGCGCTGCTTACAATGATGGTGGCACAAGTGTGTGATTTAGAGCCAGGTGATTTTGTTCATACGTTTGGCGATGCGCATATTTACAGCAATCACATTGAACAAGTAAACCTGCAGTTAACGCGTGAGCCTCATGCTTTGCCAAAAATGAAAATCAATCCAGACGTAAAATCAATTTTTGACTTTAAATTTGAAGACTTTGAGTTAGTAGACTATAATGCGCATCCTCACATCAAAGGAGCTGTGAGCGTATGATTTCCCTCATTGTCGCAATGGATCAAAACAGGCTGATCGGTAAAGAGAATGATTTGCCATGGCGCCTTCCGGAAGATTTAAAGTATTTCAAGCGCATCACAACGAGTCATACGATTGTAATGGGAAGAAAAACATTTGAATCAATTGGACGACCGCTTCCTAATCGCGAAAATGTGGTTCTTACACGTCAAAAAGATTATCAACAAGAAGGAGCAACCGTTATTCATTCAGTTGAGGAACTAGAAGCATTAGATGCTGAAAAAGAAGACGAGCTCTTCGTGATTGGCGGAGCTACTCTGTATGAGCAAACATTAGACGTTGCAAACCGACTTTATATTACGCATATTGAAGAATCGTTTGAAGGAGATACACATTTTCCTGCAATTGATTTGAGCGAATGGAAAGTTATTTCGAAGCAGCAAGGAATTAAAGATGAAAAAAATCCCTACACGTATTATTTTACCGTATACGAACGAAGCTAATTTTTCTTGTTAATAAAAAACGCACCCTGCCCTACAAAAAGGCAGGGTGTTTTATATTGATTTTAATTGCTTCATCATTTCGTGAAAAGCCGCTGGGCTCACAAACTGTTCAGGGCTCCAGTTAGCTTCAATCCATTCAATCAGCTCGCTTGGTGTATTAAAAACTTCTCCGCTCGTATCTGCTTTGCGAAGCATGTATCTACCGTTTTCTTCATCTGCAACTATTTCGCATGGAACGGCACTTTCGTGACTTTGAAGCGAAAACTCCATTTACTCCACAACCTTTCTTAGTTTATACCTGTTATCGCATCAGCTGCATGCAGAAAGTATGGGCAATTTTGTAAGTCTATTTAGCGTTTGCTAAACATATGTAAAGTATGTGGACAGTAAAATAGTTGGAAAAGTTTTTTTAGTTATTATTAATGAAAAATAATGATTTTTCTAAATTTTTTGTGATATAATGTACAAATTAATAATGGTAGAAGAGGAAGGAAGTTGGTTATGAAACAACAAGTAGATAATCGAACAAAACACGTACATTTAGAGGACATCATGATTGCAAATCAATTGATTAAAGATGTTGTTGTGCATACACCACTACAGCGTAATGACGTTTTGTCTGAACGATATGAATGTAATATCTATTTAAAACGGGAGGATTTACAGGTGGTACGCTCATTTAAAATTCGCGGTGCGTACAATCGAATCAAAAAATTATCCCCAGAAGAATTAGAAAATGGAATTGCCTGTGCAAGTGCAGGAAACCACGCACAAGGTGTAGCATATGCGTGCCGTCATTTAAATATCGATGGTAAAATCTTTATGCCGAGCACAACACCGCGCCAAAAAATTAATCAAGTGAAATTTTTAGGCAAAGATAACGTAAAGGTCGTACTAATCGGAGATACGTTTGATGATTCTTATGAACAAGCTATTGCATGCAGTGAAGAGGAACATCGAACATTTATTCACCCATTTAATGATGTGGACGTTATTGCAGGACAGGGTACAGTAGCCGTTGAAATGTTCAATGACTGTGAAGATGAAATTGACTACGTATTTGCGGGTATCGGCGGGGGCGGATTAATTTCCGGTGTCGGCACATACGTAAAAAGCATCTCGCCTCAAACAGCTGTGATTGGGGTAGAACCAGCAGGCGCGCCTGGCATGCAGACATCTTTAGCAAATGGAAATGTAGTGACGCTACCGGCAATCGATCCATTTGTAGACGGAGCAGCTGTTAAAACAGTTGGAACGCTTCCGTATGACATCAGTAAAGAGCTTGTGGACGATATTGTAGTTGTTCCTGAAGGCAAGGTTTGTACAACCATTTTATCTTTATACAATGAAAATGCGATTGTAGCAGAACCAGCAGGAGCTCTTTCGATTGCTGCTCTTGACTCATACCGTGAGCAAATTAAAGGGAAAACGGTTGTTTGCGTCATCAGCGGAGGAAACAATGACATTGGACGTATGCAAGAAATCAAAGAACGTTCGATGATTTATGAAGGATTACAGCATTATTTTATCGTTAATTTTCCTCAGCGCGCAGGAGCTCTTCGTGAATTTCTAGACGAAGTGCTTGGACCGACGGACGATATTTCGCGCTTTGAGTATACGAAAAAGAATAACAAAGACAGCGGACCAGCACTTGTGGGAATCGAGCTTAAGCATAAAGAAGATTACTATCCACTGATTAATCGTATGGATAAAAAAGGATTCCCTTACACAGAAATTAATAAAGAAAGCAACTTGTTTCACTTATTTATTTAAATAGAAGGTCATTTTAAAAAGGAATGCTTCATCAACTGTCGAATAAGTTGATGAAGCATTTTTATTTTTTAAAAAATTTGTGTTTTCTTTTTATTTTATCAAGACAGAAAGTGCCTCAAGCATTATAATAAAATAAACGGGTAAAAAGAGGGTTGATCGCCTTGCTATTAAAAAGCCTTGAATTTAAACATGTCAGTGGTCAAAAAGTAAAAATTACTGAAATTCCAGTTTTAGAGGAAAATAGCACGTTTCGGTTCATGTTATCTGCAAAACTTGATTTATTTATTAAACAAATCACGAACGAATCAGTTCCGAAGCAAACCTACTCGTTTAAAGAATATTTAAAACGCGTGTTGAAATGGAAAGATTACGAACAGCTCTTTAAGTCTCATGTATTAAAACATAATGCATAAACGTAAAAGTTGACTTTTCTGAATATTTCAGCAGAGTCAACTTTTTTTGTTTATATAAAAGGTTGAACATGCGTTTTACGAATTAGCAAAACTTGCATTCTATTATAACTATATTGTTGTAAGTGTTCATGTTATACTAGTCTGCAATGCATCTTATAGGGGTGAACACATGGCGAAAATTAAAGTGGTAACGGATTCAACAATTGATTTAACGTTGGAAGAAGCTGAAAAGTACGGTATTGAGATGATACCTTTATGTATTAACATTGATAATGAAACGTATTTAGATCGCGTGGAATTAACGCCGACAGATTTTATTGAAAAAATGAAAAATTCAAAAGAATTACCAAAAAGCTCTCAGCCGGCTATTGGTTCTTTTGTTGAAGTATATGAACGATTAGTTAGTGAAGGGTATGACGTCATTTCGATTCATATGACTGGGGGAATGAGCGGAACTGTTCGAGCAGCTGAAAGCGCGGCTCAAATGGTAGAAGGGAACATTACCGTTGTAGATTCTATGTATATTACAAAAGCTCTTTCGTTTCAAGTCTTTGAAGCGGTGAAAATGATTGAAAAGGGGCATACTGTAGAAGAAATTGTAGCGCGTTTGGAAGAGGTGCGACAAAATACAAACCTTTTTGTTGTGGTCGATACGCTTGAAAATTTGGTTAAAGGTGGACGTATTGGACGTGGAAAAGGGTTAATCGGTTCTCTTTTAAATATTAAGCCGATTGCTTCCCTAGCTGACGGAGTATATACTCCTGTTGCTAAAGTGCGCAGCCATTCTCAAATTGTTAAGTTTTTAACGAAGCAGTTCGAAGAGCATACAGAAGGAAAAAGTATTAAAGGAGTAGGGCTTGTACATGCAGATGGACTTGGGCTCGCTTCTAAGTTAAAAGAATCAATCGTGAAGGCAAGAGGCTATACGCAATTTTCGATTGAAGATACGACGCCTATTATCTCGACGCATACGGGTATTGGTGCAATTGGTTTTATGTATTTTGCTGAATAAAGTGAGTTGCTTTTTGCAAGTCACTTTTTTGGCTTTCTCTTTTTTGGAAAAAGGAGAAAGAGAAGTGGACGAACGTGTGATATAATAGAATCAACTTTCTACCAGCGAATGCTGTGCTGGTTACTATTCTTTTGAATCCGGAGTATACCGATGAAAAAATATATTCGAAATTTGAGTGTGTTTAACAAAACGGTTTTATTTTCTACTTTAATTGTAGTTGCCCTTGGAGTCATTTCTTTAGCCATTAGCTATCAAGTTCAAAAAAAAATGGCAAAAGAGACGTTAACGCAGCATGTGTTAATTATGGCCGATTTATGGAGGGAGTCTTTATCTAAACAAGACGTAATAGCAGCAGTGGATTCAAGGAACGGGCCGATTCCTGAAAAAGACGATCTAGAAAAGCAGTTCAGAAAGATTTATGAATTGCATCCGTCGTACTTGCAGGGATATATTATGACGACCGAAAAATTCAAGTCGCATGGAAATAAGATTATCGTAACAGCGAATAAGAAAATTAAGCAATCGCTAGAGCCGTCCATGATTTATTATGGGGGAGAAGAATTTTACAAATCATTTAAGGAAGCAGAACAAGAAAAGAAGAATATCGTAACATCTACATACAAAGACGAATTCGGGACGTGGATCACCGTTTTATCGCCTATTACAAACAGCTCTGGAAAAGTTGTGGCTATTCTTGGTGTAGATATAGATGCAAGCGCTATCTATATCTATCAAAAACGTTTAATTGTGTCTTTGGTCGTTGCGTTTACGCTTCTGTTTACCTTCATTATTGTGATTCAAGATTGGGGACTAAGGCGATTAATGTCGCCCCTTGGGGAATTAATAGAAGGAATTCAAGCGGTGAGTCAAGGGAAATTCGATGTGAAGCTGACACACGAAGATGATTCTGAGTTAGGGAATGTACACACAAGATTTAATGAAATGACCGAGCGGCTTCAGCAGCTTTTTCAACAAGTGTCAGCAACAAAAGAACAGCTGAACGTAGAAACGAATTTCAGTCATTCAAAAGATGGAATTGCTAAAGCGATTGATGAATTAGAAGTTATTATGGAAAAAACGAGGATGCAAAAGGAATTGCAGCGAGCAGAGAAAATGAATGCAATTGGTCAATTAGCTGCTTCTGTAGCGCATGAAATTCGAAATCCTATGACGGTGGTAAAAGGGTTTTTGCAGCTGTTTCAAGATAATACAAAGCTTTCAAACACTGAATTAAGTTACATTCATCTTATGATTAACGAAATGGACAGAGCGGAAGCGATTATTCATGATTATTTATCTTTAGCCAAGCCGGATGTTCATCAGCATCGTTTTATTAACTGCTTGGAGTGTATTACAAGCTTGGTAGACTTATTATCTTCTTATGCTTTGTTAACAAACAATATACTCATAGAATTAGACGCAAAAGAAGAGATGTATGTTCGCGGCAGCCGAAACGAATTGAATCAAGTTCTGCTTAATATTATGAAAAATGGAATTGAAGCCATGAGAAATGGTGGAACGCTTCGAGTAGGGCTTTACAAGCGAGAAGGGCATGTACATATTCAAATTGAAGATACTGGTATAGGCATGACCAGTGAACAAGTGAACCGGCTGGGAACAGCGTTTTATTCTTTAAAAGAAAAAGGAACAGGGATTGGTCTGATGGTGTCTTATCAACTGGTCGAACAAATGAATGGAAGAATTGAAGTGGAAAGCATACCAGGAAAAGGTTCAACGTTTACCTTGATTTTCCCTAGCTATGACTAAACTTTAACCGTGCAGGAGGAACATATGAAAAGCTGGTCTTATAAATTGTTTTTTTTACTGCTCATTAGTTGTATGATGTTAACAGCCTGTGGTTCCAAAATAGAAAATCCGCTTAATTGGAAGATGGACTCTTTTTCTTATGTTAACGAAGATCAAAAGAAAGTAGGGCTAAGTCAGCTGAAAGGGAACGTTTGGGTAGCTAACTTTATCTTCACAAGCTGCGAAACCGTATGTCCCCCAATGACGGCTCATATGGCTAAATTACAAAAAATGGCCAAGGATGAAGGGCTGGACGTTCGCTTTGTGTCATTTAGCGTAGACCCTGAAGTGGATACTCCGCAGAAAATGAAGGGCTATGCGACTAAATTTGGCGCTGATTTTTCGAATTGGGATTTCTTAACGGGTTATAAACAAGCGGAAATTGAAAAGTTTGCGCTAGACCAATTTAAAACGATTGTGAAAAAGCCGCAAGAAAATCCGCAGGTTATTCACGGTACGGATTTTTTTCTAATTGACAAAGATGGAGTCGTTCAAAAATCTTATCAGGGAGTGACTGATCCTCCTTATGAAGATATGTTAAAAGATATCAAAACCCTTCAGTAAGAGCTATAAATCCGTCAAATCTATCCGCCAAACACAGCTATCTTTACAGGGATGTGTTAGCGGATATTTTTATGAAAGAAACATGCTTATCCTTTTTTTTACATATACTATATATAAGAAACGTAGTAAAATATCAACTTGACATAGTATGATAAGATATAAAGATATAGTTATTCAGAGCGGTAAGCAGTATTGCTTGTGACAGCGAGAATACAGCATAGTTAGTAGGTGTTATGATGAGAAAATGGAAAAGTATAGTGATAAGCAGTATGAGTGCGGTGGTGTTAGCGAGCTGTTCGACGACGACTTTTTTGCCAACGGACAATAAAGAAGAAGCCGTTCAGAAAGAAGTGGATTTAACACCTAAAAAGCATATTCCGAAAGGCTTTTTTCCTGTAGATTTAGATATTGTAGCCATTGGCGACTCATTAACAGAAGGAGTAGGAGATGAGTCTAAAAAAGGCGGTTATGTACCATACTTAACTAAATACCTTTCTAAACAAAATGAAGTGCAAAATGTACGAACAGAGAATTTAGGTAAAAGAGGAAACCGGACGGATCAGCTATTAGCGAGGTTAAATCAGCCGGGAGTAGCAGCTGAAGTATCAAGAGCAGACATCGTTTTCTTGACGATTGGCGGCAATGACGTGATGAAAGTGGTAAGAGATTACTTTTACAATATCTCAATTAAGACGTTTGAATCACAGCAGTCAAAATATGAAAAACGTCTAAATGACGTGTTTTCACGTATACGTAAGCTTAATCCTAATGCTCATATTTATTTAATTGGTTTTTATAATCCATTCTTTAAATCGTTAAGTGATGTGAAAGAGATTAATGTTGTTATTAATGAATGGAATGCGGCAAGCGAGAAAATTGCTTCTCAATATGATAATGTAAGTTATGTAAAAATTGATGATATTTTTTATGATTCTGACGTAAATTTATTAGGGAAAGACGAGTTTCACCCTAATAAAAAAGGGTACAAACTAATGGCTGAGCGCATTAGTAAATCAATGGAGGAAGAAGATCCTCTCGTTGGAGACCAGAAAAGGGAAACAGCAGAAAAAGTTACATCTGATGAAAAAGAGAAAAACACGAAAGAGAGTGGGAACGAGTAAGGAGATTGTTATATGAAGAAGTGGAAAACCCTATTTATCGCGTTATTAGGGATTAATGTTCTAGGGGCTATCCTTATTATTGCGTTTATTTTTCAACCGGTTGACAAGGCCAATCCAACTCCCTCTGAAAAAGTAGAAGGAGACGCAGAATTAACTATTTTGGCTAAAAAAGCGGACTTAAATGTACTGATTGATAAATATTTAAAAAAAGAATTTAAGAATCAGCCGCTTAACTACAAAATTACTCTTACCGATGTAGTAAGAGTAGACGGTACGATTCAAGTATTCGGCGATGATATTAATATTCGAATGACATTTGATCCAATCGTACAAAAAAATGGAGATATTGTGCTTGAACAGCAGTCGCTTTCTGTTGGAAAGCTGCAGCTTCCTGTCCGCACAGTGCTTCGATACGTAAATAATAACTTTGCGCTACCAGAATGGGTAACGATCGATCCAAAGAATGAATCAGTATACGTAGCGTTACAGCAGATGAAGTTAGAGAGTGATTTTGCTGTAAAAGTACAAAAGTTTGATTTGAAAAATGATGATATTCGCGTACGTTTAATTTCGCGCAGTGAATAAAAAAACCTTCCAATTTGGAAGGTTTTTTTTGTTAACGATCTTGGGAAATCAGCGCTTCTAATGCAGGACGGTTCTTAGCAAATCCGACGGCATATACCGTATATGTTCGATTCGGACGAAGGTTCAGTGCCGGGATTTCGAGTACTACATTTTTGGTTCCTGCTATGCGTACGCTAAGTTGAACATGCATGGGGGACAAAGGCAAATATTTTGTGACTTCTTTAAACTGCACTCCAGAAAAAATGACGTCTCCGCCTCTAGCGGCAATATCCACAGCAGGAGCATCAGGAGAAAGGTGCACAAACCGAAGTTTTGTTTCTCCACTTGGTACATCCGTATTGTCATAGATAAATAATAAATCAAGCTTGTTTAGCTCATCTACCGCCGCTACCGTGTAATTTTGGTTTCCTTCAAATGTAAATGATTCCGTTAAAACAGGTCTTCCCGTTTCTCCAGCGGGATAAATAGAAATTGTATATCTTCCAGGTTCTTGTAATTCAATATAATCTGTTTCTTGTTTATAAGTTAAGTTGCGAATCACTCGTTTGTTGTTAATATAAATATCTACAGATGGAGAATCTGGAGAAGCATGAAGTATACGAATTTGCGGCGGATTTACGCGTAAATTCGTATTTTCAGAAGAAGTTAAGATGGCCTGCTGGATATAGTACAAATGCTTTTGATAATAATGAATATGCTTAGATGGATCACTATACTTATAGTAGTTAGCTAGAAAATCGTATTTCATTGCTTTTTTAATATATTGATCAAAGGAATAATTAGCCATATGTTCAGCTCCCTTATTGTCGGAGTATAAAAACATTTCCATACGTAACCAAACATATGCTAAAACTCATAATTTATGCCGATCACTGATCACTCCCGAGACCTCCAAGGAGAAACAATGAGCCAAATGCCCTCTATGTGCATATACTGAATTAAATTATTGACTGAAGGCTTATTGTACGACCGAATTTAGTATAGAAAAAAGGAGTGAGAGCATGCGCGATTTTTATGCTCGGATGCTACGGTTAATTATGTTAAGTTTTTTACTGCTGCTACTTTTAATTCAATTTACAGAGCGCTCTACTTCATTTATTCACATTACCCCCGCGCTAAATAAAGTAACCGAGCGAATTGAGCTGATTACCTATGATCAATAAATGTATGTTTTCTGCGTTTCGATATGTACTTGTTCTTTATGCAATTTGCTTTACATTTTTATTTGTTAGTACAGTTCCAAGCCTATTTGGTTTCACCGTGACCGTTCAAGAAACGGATTATCACCACCTGCATCGCGGAGATATAGTTGTCTTTGGAGACGAATCATCTTCTTCAAAGAATGAACTTGTACTGGCCCATAATCAAGAGCTTGATGTACTGGTTACAGCTCAAAGAGATTCTTTGCCTGCTTCTTCTAAAGTAATTGGAAGCTACGCATACCATCTCCCGTATATAGGGTTCATTATTGAGTTTATGAAAGATTTTACTACGTTACTGGTGATGGGAAGTATTTTACTTTTATTGTTTTCGTATACGTTGCAGCCCAAAAGGCGAATATGGCGTAAGAGAAAGTAAAAAATAGGCAAATGCACATACAGGACAATCAACTAACGCATATAAAGTACAGTGTACGAAATGAAAAAAACAAGAGGAGAGATTGCTATGTATAACTACGATTGTTACGACCCATGCCATCACGGAGGCTATCACCACCTATATGATACTTGCCACTATCCAATTAGCTATCCAATTGGCGGTTATCATCATTGTGGAACGGGCCAGTCATTTGCATTAATTGTTGTGCTATTTATTTTATTAATCATCATTGGCTGTACTTGTTTTTGCTGATTAGCCCTCATTTGCTCGCATGTGCGAGCTTTTTATAACAGATGGAAAAGGACAAACTTACATATAAATTGTTTAAATAATAAAAAAATTTTGCCAAATCAACATTTACCATATTATACTATAGCTAGTAACTCAATAAGCGAAGGTGAATATATGGAAAAGGAAAAAGTATTTCAACAGCTATTTTCAATGTCATTTACACCAATGCTCGTAATGAATATGGATGGAGATATCCAAATTTTAAATGAAGCGTGCTGCCACCTTTTTAAAACGACGGAGGAACGACTTCTTTCCTGTAATGTATTTGAAGAGCCAAATCGCTTTTTTATTGAAAAGCATGAAGTGGAAGCGTTAAGAAAGCAAGAGGAAGAAGTTGTTTTACTTAAGAAAAAAGTAGATCAGCAGTTTCCGATGCACATCCATATTCAGCGCACGGAAGGGGATATTCCGCTCTTAGTTGTTCAGTGGAAAGAGTTTTCCTCAAGTATTCAAAAGCAAGAGGAAGTCATTCGGAAAATGAAGCAATATAAGCAGTTTGTCCAGCAAAGCCAAGATGCATTTATTGTAACAAGAGAAGGCAGAATTCAATATTTGAATCCCGCTGGTGTTAAACTTCTTGGCGGCGAGAAAAAAGAAGAGTATATCGGGCGTCCTTGGCTTCATTTTATTCATCCCGAACATTTAGAAATCGTAAAAGAACGAATGGTTCAGCTGATGAATGGAATGTCCGTGAGGCCGCGTGTTGATGTGAAACTATTGACTAAAAAAGGAGTCGTCATCATTGAATCTTCGGCAACCAAAATTAAGTTTGAAGGACAGGATGCCATTCAGTATATTATTCGCGACGTAACGGATCGAAAAAAATATGATGAAATGGCAAGCAAATCTGAAAAGCTTACAATGGTGAGCAAGTTAGCAGCAGGAGTAGCACATGAAATCCGTAATCCAATGACGGCGATTAAAGGGTTTATTCAGCTGTTAAAAGCATCAAAACAGTATAACGAAGAATATAATGATATTATGCTTGAAGAATTGAATCGCGTCGAATCCATTATTCAAGAATTTTTAACGCTGGCCAAGCCTAAAATTGAAAATTCATACCACCCAAAAAGTCTCAATCAAATCATCCGTCACGTGACATTACTATTAGATACACACGCCAATTATAAAAACTGTCGTATTATTAATGAAATTAGTGATGAGATTACAATCTTTTGTGAAGAAAATGCGCTTAAACAAGTTTTTATTAATTTAATTCAAAATGCGCTTGAGTCAATGAGCAAAGGTACAGTTAAAGTCACCGTTGAGAAAAGAAATGAATACGGCATGGTCATTATCGAGGATGAAGGCTGTGGAATTGATGAGCAATCTTTAGCCCGGCTAGGTGAACCGTTTTATTCTACTAAACAAACAGGAACGGGGCTAGGCTTAATGATTAGCTACCGAATAATCGAACAGCATCAAGGGCATATTTCATTTGCGAGTAAAGTAGGAGTAGGAACAAAAGTAGAAATTGCTCTTCCGTATATTAAAGAACCAGTGAACATTTCATAGCGCTTGCTATTCGTTCACTGGTTTTTATTTGACTGGAATAAAAACGAATGTTTTTTTATTTTTTTATTTTAATGTTCGTGTATATTGTTGACTAAAGGTTTTGTTTTTGATATATTATCAAATGGCTAGAAAATAACCGAATGATAATAAAAAAGAAAATTCGGTCAATGACTTTTATCTTTTACCCAAAGAAAAAAGATGATGGGAGAATGTACAATGAACTCAAATTATGATGTTATTGTGGTAGGGGCAGGACCCGCTGGGATTTTTACTTGCTATGAGTTAACGTTAAAATTACCGGAAGCAACTATTTTATTAATCGATAAAGGACACGATATCTATCGACGTAATTGTCCGATTCTTCAGAAAAAAATTGAAAAATGTCCGCCTGCGGTTGGCAAAAAAGAGTTTGCTGGCTGTTTGCCTGCTTGTTCTATCACAAATGGTTTCGGTGGAGCCGGCGCATATTCAGACGGGAAATTTAATATCACAAGTGAATTTGGAGGCTGGATGACGGATTATCTGTCTGAATCACAGGTGGTAGATTTAATTAAATATGTGGATGAAATTAATTTAAAACACGGAGCAACCGATACGATTACGGATCCGTTAACTGATAAAGTTCGTGAAATTGAAAAACGCGGATACGCAGCAGGTTTAAAGCTATTGCGTGCCCAGGTGCGTCATTTAGGAACAGAGCAAAATTTAGAAATTTTAAAAAGCATTTATGAATACTTAAAAGAAAAAATTGATATGCAGTATAAAACGGAAGTAGCCGATTTAATAACAGAAAAAGAAGATGGTCAGCATATCGTGCGCGGTATTGAATTGAAAAACGGTGAAAGAATTACGGCTGATAAAGTGGTTGTTTCACCAGGTCGAGACGGCTCGAAGTGGATGAGCGACTTACTAAAAAAACGCCGTTTAAAAATGATTAACAACCAAGTGGACATCGGCGTTCGAGTAGAAACATCCAACGTTGTTATGGAAGAAATCAACAAGCACTTGTACGAAGGGAAATTCATTTACAATACGTCTGTAGGTACAAGAGTCAGAACGTTCTGCAGCAATCCTTCAGGACATGTGGTAGTAGAGAATCATTCAGGTATTATGTTAGCAAATGGACACGCATACAAAGATCCGAAGCTTGGAAGTCAAAATACGAACTTTGCGCTGCTTGTTTCTCATAAATTTTCGGATCCATTTGATCAGCCAAACGAATATGCGCACGAAGTATCAAGGTTAGCTAATATGCTGTCAAACGGGGGCTTAGTTGTTCAAAAGTATGGGGATATTTTAAAGGGCCGTCGTTCAACAGCGACTCGAATTAAAGAAGGCTTTTTAGAACCAACGTTAAAAGAAGCTGTCCCTGGTGACTTGGGCTTAGTGCTTCCTTACAATACGATGAAAAGCTTAATTGAAATGACAGAAGCACTGGATCATGTAACGCCTGGTTTAGCTTCTGAACATACGCTGTTTTACGGTGTGGAAGCGAAATTTTATTCAGCTCGTCCAAAGCTAAACGATAAGTTTGAAACAGAAATCTCCGGTTTATACGTGGGAGGAGACGGAGCTGGTATTACGCGAGGACTCGCGCAGGCAAGTGCGTGCGGTGTGTGGGTAGCGCGTGACATTGTTGAAAAATTAAAGAATCGCAAAGCAAGTTCTGAACCTGTCACTGTATAAGAAAAAGAGGCCGTCACGGCCTCTTTTTTTATATGTGTTAAATAATGAGAGCGAATAAGTAAAAAGCAAAGAACTTGTACCGCTCAAACTCCGATAGTTTTATATGATAATTACCCGCTCTTTTTTTAAAAAGTATTACGGAATCCGTACGTCTATCGTGAGCAGAATTAAATAGAATAAGGCGAATTGATAATGTCCATTTCTTTCTATCAATAAAGTCAGTGAAATTTTAGGGAGTTTATATCAAGCAGTACAATAAGGATAAAATCAACAGTTGGAAAGAGTTGTTTTTTTGATGAATAAAATATTTATGGAAGCAGCAAAGTACGCGTACGTTAGAATAATTATGCAAATTTATGAATGGGATTTAATGAGAAGAAAGTTCACTTCACAAACTATTTTTTGAGTTAATTTTTTATCTATTAGATTGTAAGTCTTGTTAAATAAGTGTTTGTGTTTTATTAGAATATGATGTGAATATTTTAAAATACAACAATTCTCAACTTTTTATGATAAAATCCTGCATTATTTTTGAATAAAAACTTGACAGGATCATATAAAATGAATTTTAATTAAAGTAACAATTATTATCATGCAAAAACATTAAAGAAAATTATTTGCTTAATCTCTTTTGTTTTATAAGAGAACGGGGGACCCATATTTGTGCGTAATGTACTTGGGGTGAATCTTGAATGAATCAAGTGGAGTAACTCACGTACCCGAATCCGACAGCTAACTCCGTAAGCATTCAGTGAGGGAATAACAGGTCTATGAAACCATGATATTCTCATGGTTTTTTGTATAGCTAAAATATTCCTAAACTATTAATCTGAAAATTTTTAATATATTGTATATTTTGAGTGTTATCGTTCTCAATGCATGGTAAAATAAGTATGGTAGTTAGAATCATTCTAATATAATTTATTTACGGGAGGTAAATCTATGAAGCTATCGACAAAGATTATTATCGCGCTAATTGCTGGTGCTGTTGTAGGAGTGTTGATTAATGCTTTTGCTCCAAGTGCTTTTGCTCCGCTGGACAAGTACTTGTTTACACCGCTTGGCCAAATTTTCTTAAGCTTAATTAAAATGCTTGTTGTACCAATTGTGTTTTTCTCGATCACTTTAGGTGTAGCAGGTTTAGGAGATCCTAAAAAACTAGGAAGAATCGGGGCTAAAACAGTTTCCTACTTCCTAGTTACAACAACCGTTGCGATTATTATCGGTTTAATTTTAGCTTATGCAATTAAACCGGGTACGTTTGGATCTTTTGATACAAAAAACGCTTCTTTTGAAGCCGAAAAAGCACCGCCGGTTGGAGAGACATTCTTAAATATGATTCCAGTCAATCCAATTCAAGCGATGGCTGAAGGGAATATGCTTCAACTTATCGTTTTCTCTATCTTTATCGGCTTTGGTATTACGATGCTTGGAAGTAAAACAAAAGGGCTTTACAATTTACTAGAGCAAGGCAATGAATTAATGATGTACCTTGTAAATCTAGTGATGAAGTTTGCTCCTTACGGAACATTTGGTCTTCTTGCAACAGCGGTTGGAAGTCAAGGCTGGGAGGCAATTAAAGCGATGGGTCTATACATGATTGTAGTCGTGCTCGCGCTGTTCATCCATTCAATCGTAACGTATGGTGGAACTGTCGCTCTTATGGCCAGACGCAACCCAATTGAATTTTTTAAAGGTTTTGCTCCTGCGATGACAGTTGGCTTCAGTACATCAAGCAGTAATGCAACGCTTCCGATTTCAATGAATGTGGCACAGAAAAATCTTCGTGTCCCGGAGTCCATCAGCAGTTTTGTTCAGCCGTTAGGTGCTACCATTAACATGGATGGAACGGCAATTATGCAAGGTGTAGCGACTATTTTTATTGCACAAGTATACGGCGTTGACCTATCGCTGGGGGCTCTTGTGACGGTTGTATTGACAGCGGTGCTTGCTAGTATTGGTACAGCAGGTGTGCCGGGAGTTGGTCTCATTATGCTAGCAATGGTACTGAGTTCGGTTGGCCTGCCTGTAGCAGGTATCGGATTGATTATCGGAATTGATCGCTTGCTTGATATGCTTCGTACATCTGTAAATATTACGGGAGACGCTGCGTGTGCCGTTATTGTGGCTGAGTCAGAAGCAAAGCGTATGGATAAATCTGTAACGCAATCGGCTTAATAAGCGCAAAAGCTCTAGCTATATGCTAGGGCTTTTTTTATTGGCAAGAAACTCTTCTTTTCAGCATACAGTTTAATAAGAGTATGTGTTTGAAAGGAGAGTGCGGAAATGAATAAGACCCATGTGATAAAGCCGCTGCTCGACGATGACTACCCAGTTATTTCATATGGAAAAGGAATTTATTTGTACGACCAAGATGGAAAAAGGTACATAGATGCTTCGTCAGGGGCAGTTACAGCAAGTATCGGACACGGCGTAAAAGAAATTATTGATGCGATGACCGATCAGGCACAGAAAGTTGCGTTTGTATATCGGTCGCAGTTTACAAGTGATCCAACAGAAGCCTTAGCTAAGAAACTATGTGAATTAAGCAGCAATCATTTCCAGTGGAGTTTTTTTGTTAACAGCGGGACAGAAGCGACTGAAACGGCTATGAAAACGGCAATTCAGCATTTTCAAGAGCAAGGAAAGCCAACCAAAACGAAGGTTTTGTCACGCTGGATGAGCTATCACGGTATTACCATAGGAGCTCTGTCTATGTCAGGGCACGTTGGAAGACGAAAACGCTTCTCGTCTTTGCTTGAAGATTATCCTTCGGTTTCACCTCCTTATTGCTATCGATGTCCGTTTCAGCAAACCTATCCATCCTGTAATCTTGCTTGTGCACACGAATTGGAAACAGTTATCAAACGAACCGGCCCTGAACATATTGCTGCTTTTATTACAGAGCCCATTGTAGGAGCAGCCGGAGCAGCCCTTACACCTCCTCCCGGCTATTATGAAGTGATAAGAGAAATTTGCGATAAATATGATGTGTTATGGATTGCGGATGAAGTCATGACGGGAGTTGGGCGTACAGGCGTGATGTTTGCGTATGAGCACTGGGGAGTTAAACCAGACATCATGACGCTTGGAAAAGGAGTGGGAGCAGGATATACACCAATAGCCGTTACGTTGGCTAGCAGCAAAACGATTGAACCTATTATGAACGGATCCAAATTAATTATGAGCGGACATACGCTAAGCGCTAATCCGTTGTCATCAGCTGTAGGGATAGCTGTTTTAACCTATATTGAAAAGCATGATCTTGTTCAAGAAGCAGCGGTGAAAGGAGACTACTTAGTAGGGAAATTGAAGAAGCTTCAACTTCTTTACCCTATCATTGGTGATATACGTGGCAAAGGCTTATTAGTTGGTCTTGAGCTTGTGCAAAATCCAAAAACGAAGGAGCCTTTTTCATCCTCGGAAAATATGACGGCACGCGTAATAAGTAAAGCCCAAAAAAATGGTCTTCTCCTTTATCCTTCGCAAGCAGGAACAGACGGAGTCGAAGGAGACGGTATTATTATTGCGCCACCGTTTACGATTACTCATCGTCAACTTGATGAAGCGGTCGATCTGCTTTCGAAAACATTACATGAAGTGCAAAATGAAAAACAGGGAAATGAGGTGAAATAAGTGACAAAGGTCGAAAACTCATTTCAAAAGATTACAACTGTGGAACAAGCGATTGAATACGTGGATCATGCTGCTACGCTGATGATAGGAGGGTTTGGAGGAGTAGGCAGTCCGCCTTCTCTTATTGACGGCCTTATCGAAAGCGGAAAATCAAATTTTACATTGATTTGTAATGATTCAGGCTTTCCCCATATTGGTGCGGGAAAATTGGTAAGCCAAGGAAGAATTCAAAAACTGATCGCTTCTCACATTGGATCGAACCCAGTAGCTGGAACGCTGATGACAGAAGAGAAGCTGAAAGTTGAGTTTTCTCCTCAAGGAACGCTTGCTGAACGGATTCGAGCGGGAGGAGTTGGACTCGGAGGAGTACTGATTGATGTAGGAATTGAAAATGACATTATTCAATTTGGAAAAGAAAAAGTGGAAGTAGACGGCAAGACATTTTTAGTTGAAAAACCACTCACAGCCGATGTGGCTTTTGTATATGCAAAAAAAGCAGATCCATTCGGCAACTTGCTTTATGATAAAAGCGCTCGAAACACTAATCCATTAATGGCTATGGCAGGTCGTATCACTATTGCTGAAGTGGATGAAATCGTTCCTCTTGGCGACATTGACCCAGAGAACGTGATGACGTCAGGTGTATTTGTGGATTATATTGTCCCTTCAAAAGGAGTGAATTGGAAATGGGTTTGGGAATAGATATTCGTCATCGTATTGCAAAACGTGCTGCGGCTGAAATCAAAAACGGCATGATTGTTAATTTAGGGATTGGCATTCCTTCTCTTATTCCTAATTATGTACCAAGCGCTGTTCATGTGATGTTTCATGCTGAAAACGGAATTTTAGGTTTAGGATCTTCGCCTCCTTTAGGTGAAGAAGATGAGAATGTCTGCAATGCAGCAGGCTATCCAACAACTACCGTTCAAGGGGCTTCATACTGTGATAGTGCTACAGCCTTCGCGATGATTCGAAAAGGATACGTCGATATGACCATTCTTGGTGCGTTAGAAGTGAGTGAAAAAGGGGATTTAGCTAATTGGATTGTGCCAGGTAAGCGAGTTCCTGGTATGGGAGGAGCGATGGAATTAGCTCAAAAAGCGAAAAAAGTCATTGTGCTAATGAATCATACGAGCAAGACAGGAGAACCGAAGCTGGTTAAGACGTGCTCTTTACCTTTGACTGCCTCGGGCTGCGTGGGATTAGTTATTACAGATCGGGCGGTTTTTAAAGTAGAAAAAGATGCGCTTCTTCTAACAGAGTTAATGTCTCCTTATACCGTAGAGGATATTTTGAGTTCAACAGAAGCGACAGTTCGCCTGAGTGATCAATTGATTACGATACCATAAGGAGGACCATTACATGAACCTACAGCAATCTATTCATAACTGGATGACAGAGCATCGTCAAAGTGCAGTGCGTTTACTCAAGCGTTTCGTAGAAGAAGCAAGCGTACAGGGTTCTGAAAAGCATGCGCAGGCAATTGTCATTGAACGCCTTCGACAGCTGCAGTTAGATATTGATATATGGGAACCGGACGAAAAAATACTTCGTAGCCATGAAGCTTTTGCCTCCAACCGTTCTACTTTTCGAGACAGTCCGAATGTGGTAGGCGTGTTAAAAGGGAAAGGCGGAGGCAAATCCATCATTTTGAATGGGCACATTGATGTAGTGCCACCCGGAGATCTTTCACAGTGGACGGGAGACCCTTATACGGCTGTTGTAAAAGATGGAAACTTATATGGGCGCGGAGCAACGGATATGAAAGGAGGGAATGTGTCGTTACTTTTAGCTATTCAAGCGTTGAAAGAGCTAGATATTTCACTAAAAGGAGATGTTATTTTTCAAAGCGTAGTAGAAGAGGAAAGCGGAGGTGCAGGAACACTTTCCTGCGTACTTAGAGGGTACAAAGCAGATGGTGCCATTATTCCAGAACCAACCAACATGAAGATCTTCCCTAAACAGCAAGGCTCCATGTGGTTTCGAGTGACCGTGCATGGAGTAGCGGCACATGGAGGGACTCGGTATGAAGGCGTGAGTGCGATTGAAAAAGCAGCTGTTGTGCTTAAACATATTGAGGGTCTTGAAAAAGAGAGAAACAGCCGAATTACCGATCCGCTCTATAATAAAATTCCCATTCCCGTGCCGATTAATATCGGAAATATACAAGGAGGAACGTGGCCTTCTTCAGTCGCTGACCAAGTAATATTAGAAGGCAGGATAGGAGTTGCTCCGCATGAAAAAATGAAAAATGTCAGAGCAGAAATGAAATCCTGGCTTGAACTTCTGCCTCAGTCTGATGAGTGGTTTGCTGAGCATCCTGTCGACTTGGAATGGTTTGGGGCCCACTGGCTTCCCGGTGAAATTGAATTAGAGCATCCGCTTATGACCTCTCTTTCGTCCTCTTTTTATCAAGTGAAACAGAATCAGCCGATCATTGAAGCATCTCCTTGGGGAACCGACGGAGGGATACTGTCACAAGTAGGGGATATTCCAACAGTTGTGTTTGGACCGGGAGTAACAGAAGTGGCCCACTTTCCGAATGAGTATATTTGTATTCAAACGATGCTTGACGCAGCCGAAATTATTGCTCTCACGGTAGCAGACTGGTGCAGTATTGCGGACTAAGCTAAAAAGGGAAAGGATACAAACAAATGGCGAAACAAGAAAAAATTTGTCAACCAACCTTTGCTATGACTCTTTTTTTAGATGAATGCAACAAGCGTCTGAGAATAGATGATTACCGGGGAAATGTGAACGATATTTACAGCTATATATATAAAGAAATTGATAAGGCAACGTACGAGAAGTGGATTATAAAAGCACGTGCTGAACGTCTGTTGGACTGGATAAGCTTGGGATTTTCTTTAGAAGCAACTGTTCCCTACTATTTTAACGGAAGCGACGCGTATCTTTTATGCTATTATACGTCTCAATCCCGCCGAGACAGCGGGGAGACGTTAAAAGAAACAGAGCTGCTTCAAGATGTTTTGAAGTTGCCGACATCTGATTATTCTCCTTTATCGAATCAACTGATCATGCGCCGAGCCATTTCATCTGACGCTAAACAACTTTCTCAGCTCTACCGTCAAATCTTCACAGTGTATCCTACTCCCCTCTACGAAGAAGAGTATCTCTCTAGTTTGCTTCAAGAAGATAGTTTGTTTTATATCATAGTTGACAAGAACGATATCGTTAGCGCTGCTTCTGCTGAAATTGACTATGTCTATCACAATGCTGAACTAACGGATTGTGCGACTCTCCCTGCTTACCGAAAGTATGGATTCATGAAGCATTTATTAAGCGCACTAGAGGAGGAGCTAAAACAGCGACATATTTTTTGTGCATACACAATAGCGAGAGCGCTTTCATTTGGAATGAATGCAGCTTTTCATCAGCTTGGGTATATCTATACGGGACGATTAACGAATAATTGTTACATTTATAAATCGTTAGAAGATATGAACGTATGGGTGAAGGATTTATCAAAAAGTAAAGGGTGAGAAATAATTAACCAATTTATGGGCTGTAACATATAACAATAGTAAATCTTCATAAAGGAGCGATTGTATGTTATATGATTTATATAAGCCGTCCCGACATTGGAAAGACATTGAGTTATGGAAAGATGTTCCTGAAGAAAAATGGAATGACTGGATTTGGCAATTAACAAACACAATTCGAACGTTAGATGATTTAAAAAAGGTCATTAACTTGACTCCTGAAGAAGAAGAAGGAGTGCGCATTTCAACCAAAACAATTCCGCTCAATATTACGCCTTACTATGCATCTTTAATGAATCCAGATGATCCTCGCTGCCCCGTCCGTATGCAGTCTGTCCCGGTTGGCAAAGAACTTCATAAAACAAAATACGATCTAGAAGATCCCCTAGATGAAGACGAAGATTCTCCAGTGCCAGGGTTGACTCATCGCTATCCTGATCGCGTTTTGTTCTTAGTTACCAATCAATGCTCGATGTACTGCAGATACTGTACTCGAAGAAGGTTTTCAGGACAAATCGGAATGGGCGTTCCAAAAAAGCAGTTAGATGCTGCGATTGCTTATATCGCCAAAACACCTGAAGTAAGAGATGTACTCATTTCAGGCGGTGATGGCTTGCTGATTAATGACAATATTTTAGAATATATTTTGAAGAATTTAAGAGCTATTCCCCATGTGGAAATTATTCGAATTGGCACAAGAGCACCCGTTGTGTTTCCGCAGCGAATAACGGAAAATTTATGTGCCATTTTAAGAAAATATCATCCAGTGTGGTTAAATACTCACTTTAATACATCGATTGAAATTACGGAAGAGACAAAAAAAGCATGTGAAATGCTTGTTGATGCAGGCGTTCCAGTTGGCAATCAAGCGGTTATTTTAGCTGGAATTAATGACAGCGTAGCTATCATGAAAAAGCTTATGCACGATTTAGTGAAAATACGCGTTCGTCCTTACTATATTTATCAATGTGATTTATCAGAAGGAATTGGGCATTTCCGTGCACCTGTTTCCAAAGGGCTTGAAATTATGGAAGGGCTGCGAGGTCATACGTCTGGCTATGCTGTTCCAACGTTTGTTATTGATGCGCCAGGAGGAGGAGGAAAGATTGCGGTTCAGCCAAACTATATTATTAGTCAAAGCGCAAGTAAAGTTGTTCTGCGAAACTTTGAAGGAGTGATTACGACATATCCGGAGCCAGAAAGCTATGTGCCTGGGCGGGCGGATGATTATTTTCGAGCTGTTTATCCAGCATCGGATGCTAAAGATTCTTCCATCGGCATCTCGGGTCTTATGAATGATACTCAATTCAACCTTGTACCGGAAGGGTTAGGGAGAGTAAAAAGACGTAAAACATATGAAAGTGACAGTGCTCACGAAAGCCTAAAAGACAAACGTGAAAAAAGAGATGAATTAAAAGATAAAAAGTTTAAAGCTCAATTGAAAAAAGACGGTAAAAGCGACGATGCTCCATCATCTTAAGGAGGTCCTGTAATATGACTGTTCAATGCGCATGGTGCGAAGAAGAAAAAGCGGTAGAAACAACCAATACCGCATACTGGGAATTGCCAGACGGAACGAGAAGTATTGAAATTACTCATATGCCATGTATCAGCTGTTCAGGTTGCGGGATGTCATATCAAGAAGAAGAGATCATAGAAGAAGTGGAAACACAGCTGCTTCTTGTCGATACAAAAAAACTTGATGAATCCATTCGGTATGATGAGCTATTAAAAGTGCCAAGATTATTAAAGCGCAACTACTTTAAATTCTAAAAAGCCGCCCCTTATTTTGTAAGGGGCGGCTTTGCTTATTGATAAGCCTTTGTTCCAGCAGTGCGCAGGCTATAGGCATGTTTTAAAGCTACTGTAACAGGACGGAAAGTTGGAAGTTCGACTTCGTCTATTTTCGAAACGGGCAAGAGACCAACAGATGTGCTCGTAATAAAAACTTCATCAGCGTCTTTTAAAAAGGAAGGAGTCATGTTTTGTTCTCGGATTTGAATGGCTTGTTCCTGCGCACATTCCAGTACGTTAGCGCGCGTAATACCGGATAGAATTTTTCTTGTGGCAGGAGTGGTGAACAAGACGTTGTCTTTTATCGCAAATACATTGCTGCTCGACCCTTCGGTTATGTATCCGTCTTTTACTAAAATAGCTTCTTTACATCCTTTAGAAGCCGCAGCTTGTTTGGCCAGAAGGTTAGGAAGTAGGTTCAATGATTTGATATAGCAATTAGCCCATCGTTCGTCTTCCAAAAGAAGCGTGGAAATGCCTTTTTCATAGGCTTCTTCAGGTGTTTGGCGAGGATGGCGTATTGTGAGTGCTAATTGTGCAGGTACATCGGGAAATAAATGATTTCGAGGAGCAATCCCGCGCGTAACTTGAATATAAATATCGGCGTCTTTTAACGTTGATTTTTCCATTGCTTGATGAATGATGTCCTTTAGCTCTTGTCTTGAAACCGGCAGTTCGATAAAGATTGCCTTTGCACTTCTTTCTAAGCGGTCTAAGTGACGTTCAATTGAAAACGGAATCCCTTTGTATACGCGAATAAATTCATAAACACCGTCTCCGAACTGGTGACCGCGTTCATCAATTGGAATAACAGCCTCATTAATATCTCTAAACTCTCCAGCATAATATGCTAATTCCATCTTGAAAAACTCCCTTCCTTTAGATATTAAAACGTTAACATAAAATTCAGCAAAATGAAATTATTTACTTGGTTTCTTCGAAGAAAATGAAAAAAGTCATACTCCTTTAGGAGTATGACTTTTATGAAAACGTACGTTTGAATGCTAATGAAAATTTCTGAATGGCTTTTTTAGGTGTAACAAACTGAACGATGAGCTTGGTACCGGTGATGAACCAATCGACAATACGGCTGCCGAGAAGCATCGTTACTAAAATGGACAGGGCGATTAAGACGATGATACCCCATGACGTTGGCTCTAGACTTTTTGAGAAGTCAGTTGTAAAGAACCATTTTAAAATGAAGCCGTGCAATAAATACACGTATAGCGATCGCTGTCCAATGCTTGTTAAAGCAAAACCGCGCGTTGGAATTAAAGCCATAAAGGCAAAAGATACAAGAAAAGCAATTCCATAGTGAGAAACGCGCATTAAAAATTCGGCCACATTGTCGTACGTATTCGTTCCATACAGCATATCTGTGTAAGCCGTGTCGTCTAAGAAAGAATAGCTTCCAATTAATGTAACTAGTAATACGATGGATGCAATGATTCGATTTCGCGCTGTCAAAAGATTTGTAAAAGGCTCTTGTCGCTGTGACAAATAGTAGCCTAAAAGGAAAAACGGGAAAAAGACAAACATTCGGCTAATGCTTAGAATTTTATCAAATCCGTCAATATCAATGAAGCCCATTGCAAGTCCAAGCGAAATAGAGACAGTTAAGCTAATCCACATCGGGAACTTCGCAAAGAAAGGAAGCATTAATTTCCAAAAAATTAAGCTCAGTAGAAACCACATTGCCCATCTAGGAACCAAATATTGAAGCGTGTACGTTTCATCTGTATAAAGCACACTATAATAAAGGGTATAGATAGTTTGGAAAGCTAAATAAGGAAGAGCCACCTTTGTAAATATTTTTTTGTAATAGCCTTTTTTATGAAAATTTTTTGAGAAATAACCTGCTAGTAAAATAAAGACAGGCATATGGAAAATAAAGATAAAGTGATAAATGGACAGCATTCCGCTGCTATCTGTTCGGTACGGAGAAATCATGTGTCCAAATACAACTAAAAAAATTAATACGAATTTAGCATTATCAAAGTAAGCATTTCGAGTATTCATAGTATTATTTTTCCTCAACATATGCTGATGTAAACCTCCCACCAACAAGATTTATTTAAATGGCGATTATTGTTAGAATAACCTTTCACTACGGAATTAAAACATGAATTCTTCTTTTTTGCAATTACATAAAGGCTTGAGAAACCTGTCGAATCAATGCTTTTGTTATAAAAACGATGTGTTTTTGTTACAAATGTCTTTTGGGAAAAAGAAAAATATTGATATAACAATATTTATTCGTTACGCTAATAGTGAAATTTGTTTTGCAACTGTAACATGAATTTAATATTTTTTGTCGGGTAAAACACTTATATTGCAGTGTTCGACATCTACATATCACAGAGGAAAGTTGTAGATTTCTTAAAAAAATGATAGAAAAGATACACATACCGCTGGAGGGGGAGTACGATGAAATCCTTTTATCACTATATAATGAAATTCCGATCAAATAAAAAACATGATCGAATGGGAGAGTTTGCGCGAAGTGCTTATGATGATCACAGCTTCCCGAAATCTTCAACAGATTATGACGAACTGAGTTCTTATTTAGAGCTTAACGGACATTATTTATCAAGTATGACCGTATTTGATGAAGCATGGGAGCTTTATCAAAATAATGCGTGAGAAATAAAAAAGCAGGCTGATGGATATCCATCAGCCTGCTTTTTTATTTTCTTTAGCTCATGCACTAAGCAGGAGGAAAAATGATAGAAGGCAATAGATAATAAAGGCTTGGTTCTAAAGATGTTATACTTCCCCTTTTTTAGTTACTGCATATAATATTGTAACTTTTCAGTAGGTGTATGTTTACTAAGGAGGTGCGACGATGGCAGGGAAGAAAAAACCTAAATACGGAATTGGTGAAACAGTCGTTGTAACAATATACGGGACCGTTGGCACTATTACCGATATAAAAGTGATGGATGGGATTTTTGTATACGAAATCAACCATAGTGAAGGTCTTTTTTTAGAAGATACAATTGAGCTTCTAGAAGAATATGAAGGTCAAATATTAGTACAGGAAAGAGTAGAGCTTGAATATAAATTTTTCTTCGGCGATATCGTCCAGGTTTTTAATTATGGAAAAGAGTTATTTAAAATCATTGGTATTCGAACAGAAATATGGCGTTATAAAGAGGATTCATGGGAAGATATTGTCTATGAATTGTCACGTGTAACAGATGGAGAATGGCTTGAGGCTAGTGAAGAAGAACTCATTCTCGTAACTCCTCATGAGGAAACAGAAAATTACGCTCAAAGTGTTGATATGTTGTATTTAGGTAAAGAAATTAAAAAGACGGAGTTGCTACCAAAGATGAAAAAACAAAACGGTTCTGAAAAAGAAGAAGTGAGGTTAACTAAAGAAAAGCATGAGATTATAAACGGTCTTTTAGATGTGTACAATGATTATAAATTTTTGTATGAGCTTTTTGAAGATGAAGAATACGCTGAAGTCATGAACTTAGTGCTGAAACATTTAAAAAAGATAGCAAAATCCGAACAAGGAAAATAGCAGGTAGATGCCTAATAAATAAAAGATAGCCGAGATAGATCATCACATCTCTCTTAGCTATCTTTTATTGTGTATACGGCGATGATAATGAAAAAAGAATGGGTATAATTACCTTTCTATTTAAACTGCTGAAATTTTAGACATACTATTGCCGAATTGTTCATAAATGTGTATAAGGTAAAACTTCAAGAAGAAGATGGAGTGAACCTATTTTTAAGAAAAATAAGGTACGCTAATCCGTTCAAACGGGATAAGGAGTGATATTGTGAAAGAAATCGAAGTGGTCATTGATACGGAAGAAATTGCGGAGTTCTTTTACAATGAACTAGTCAAGCGAGGCTATGTTCCCGCTGAAGAAGAGCTAGGCGAATTAGCGGATATAACTTTTGATTATCTCATTGATAAATGTATTATTGATGAGCAAGATGAAGAATAAAAAGATAGATACATCTGTAACGACGGGGAAACTCGTCGTTTTGTTTATGAGACAGACAGCGGCTATGAAAAAGGGTTAGCAGCTTTAATAGCAGATTGTACTTTTATATGATGCTGAATGGGAATTTTTTTAACTGAAGAAGCGGGAATAGACTCAAGGAGAGAAAATATGCTTTCGTCTTCAAACCACTCATCTTTTCTTAAAAAAAGGTGTACGCGGTCTCCCCAGCTCATATTTAAAGTCGGGCTATACAGCTTTTTGGAATGAGTTCTGTCATTTGTAAATATATCTGAATTATAATCGCTTCGAGACCCTGTGTGGGGGTGTTTAAGGCTAAATGTATAGATAGAATCATGCAAGTTTGAATAAAAAAGAAGAACGTATAAAGTTTTTCCCACTTCAATCCGTTTTAAGACAGAGTCGAAATGATACACTTTTGTTCCACATAGATCAATGTTATTACCTGAATAATAAGGAAAGACGATTTGAGTCATACCGAGAAAGTTTTGAGTGTGAAACTGCCAAGAGTGAAGAACATCCCGCTGAAACTCTTTTTTAAACAGAACATTTTTTTCGATATGATACTGTTCGTTCACAATCAGGGCTATTGATAAGAGCGTTTTGTTTCTATGCTGCCAAAAGTCATTCCAAACAGTTTTCATAAAAAAAGATATGTGAAAAGCGGGTAGTAAATGAAACAGATTGCTGTTTTGCTCTTTGCTTTTTTCATAGAGTAACAGCTGAGCGTAAGCATCATGAAAAATGGCGGAATTGGAATGTTCTAAAAACAAGAAGTACGCGTGCTGTTTTTCTGGAGAAAGCAGGGATTTTATTAAGGTAGTGGAGAGATCTGTCATGTAATAGCCGCCGTTCCGTGAAACTAAGTGTGCTAAAAAAGCCCATTGAATTTCGGGATGTTTTTGATAATAATCTAAATAAGCTTGGGTACGTGTAACATTGTTTTGATTAGCTTTTTTTACTTTTTTTCGAATCTCTTTAATCAATTTTACGTCTTCTCCGATAAAAGACAGCGGGAGGGTAGCAGGAGGTTTGAGCTGCATCATCTGCTGCAGGCGAAGAACATCCTCCAATCTAATGAGGGGATTTGTGTCAGTAGAAGTCATGTTAAGCCTCCTTTGAAACGTTTAACTATATAAAAAAAGGGTAAGGGATTTTTTGAAACCTTTATAACATTTCGTACGTATAAAGGGTAACAAATGTTAAGAAAAGAGGTTTTCTTTATGTTCAGAAAAATTTTTGAATCATTAACTGGATCTAAACATCGACGCTACAGCAGCAGCGATCGACACTATCGACGTCCACGTCACTACAGCAGCAGTGATCATCATTACAAACGTCCACGCCATCATAGCAGCAGTAGCGATTATAAGCGAAGCAAATATTATGACAGCCACAGTCATTCAAAATATGGACACCACCACTATAAGCGCAAACGTAAAAGCGGAAGTTTCTTCTCAAGCTTTTTCTCAAGTTGATTTATGGTGAAAAATCGAATGTTCAAACACCTTCATCGCTGGCTAGTTGACCGTCCTTTTAAAAAAGGAAAAGTTATTTGCGGGCGCTATGAAATCATAGATGTACTGGGAATGGGAAGCTATGGTATAACATATGTGACTAACGACATTGTGCAACAAAAAAAGGTAGTCGTAAAGCAGCTCCGTAAAACGAAGCAGCGCACGTCCCAAGGGCTGAAGTCTTATCATTATGAAGCAAAATTGCTGTCTCAATTAAATCACCCTCAAATTCCTTCACTGTATGAAGCTATCGAAACAGATGAAGGCTGTTTCTTAGTGATGGAGTTGATTCAAGGGAAAACGTTTGAAGATTTAATTTTTGAAGAGAAGTGCGTGTATACGGAAGAACAAGCGCTTGACATTTTACTTGATATTCTAAAAGTAGTTTCTGCCATTCATGAGCAAGGAATCGTTCACCGTGATCTTCGTATTCCAAATATTATTGATGTTACCGGAACCATCTATGTTATTGACTTTGGTCTTGCTAGATTTTTAGGGGGCCATGAAGAAACAAGCACCCTTATAGAAGAACAGCAGTTTATGAGACAAACATCCGCTGCAAGCGATATCTATGCACTTGGTCATTTTCTTTTATTTTTATTATACTCTGGTTATGAGCCGGCGGAAAAACAAGAAAGAAGCTGGGAACAAGAGCTAAGTTTGTCGGCACCTATTAAGACCATCATTCAAAAAATGCTGAGGGCAGATGAATCGTATGAAAGCATTAAAAGTTTACAAAAAGATATTTATGACTATATAAATAGTAAGAACTCAGGGAGGGGAAAGTATGGCGCTATTTAATAAAGCGTTAGCCCGCATTGGAATTGGTGCAGCGCGAGTGGACGCTAAGCTTGTCAATGATGAATTTCGTGCTGGTGAAAAGATTGAAGGGATTGTTGAAGTGTACGGAGGCAATGTTGAGCAGAAAATTGACAGCATCTATCTGCGTCTATTCACAACGTATGTAAAAGAAAGGGATGATAAAAAATACAAGCAGGATATTGAGCTCAATACGTTTAAGATTAACGACCCGTTCACGATTCAACCATCTGAAACGAAATCTATTCCTTTTACCTTTCAGCTGCCTGATGATACGCCTGTTACATTAGGGAGAACCAGGGTTTGGGTGGCGACGAGCCTCGATATTAAAGATGCCGTTGATCCGTCAGATATTGATCATGTAAAAGTGCTTCCTAACCTTATGGTAACAAGCGCAATTGAAGCTATGGAACAGCTTGGCTTTCGCTTGCGCCAAGTTGAGTGCGAAGAAGCCCCTCGCCGGATGAGAAAAAGACTTCCTTTTGTTCAAGAATTTGAATTTGTTCCAAGCGGTGGAGTGTACGCTGGGAAAGTAGATGAAATTGAAATCATCGTGCAGCCGAGCGGCTTACATGACTACGATTTATTTATAGAAGTAGATCGACGTGCCAGAGGGTTTGGCGGCTTTCTATCTGAAATGCTGGATGCAGATGAGTCGCTCGTTCATGTTCATGTTTCTGAAAAAGAAATTCCTCAGTTAAAAAATATATTAACCAATATTATTTCACGCTATAGCTAACGTGCATAGCTCTCCTTTATTTTTCGTATATTAAAGACAGTAAAAAGAAAGGAGAGAGGTATATGCCGCAATCAAAGCAAACGAAAAAAATAAATGCAAAAGAGGAATTTTCGGCTGAATTTGTCGTTCATCAAGCTCCTAAGCCAGAAGACTATATTCAGCCAAAACGTGTGAATAAGTAAAGCATGTAGAACGCTACATGCTTTTTCTTTTAATAGGTTGGAGGAAATAAAAAATGGTAAATCGCACTACAAAATATTCTCTATTTATTGTATCGCTTTTAGCTTTCTTTTTACTCATTTTATTTACGTTTAATACACCTTGGGTGAAACAGCTTGACTTTAATGTACTTCATACCATTGAAGGATGGAGGACGGACACGTTAACACCCATCATCATATTTATAACAACCGTAGGATCTTGGTATGTCACTGCGCCAATATGGTTTGCAATTATAGTATTTCTTCTTTATAAACGAAAAGGATTGCTCGCTTTATATATCACGCTCGTTTTTTGGGGAGTTCGCGCTTTAAATTGGGGATTGAAGGAGATTTTTGCAAGACCAAGACCTGATTGGAGTCAAGTCGTTCCCGCCTCTCACTATAGTTTTCCGAGCGGACATGCCATGAACTCGATGGCTTTTTACAGCGGTGTACTTTTGTTAATATGGATGTATACAAGAAGCAGAGCCGTTAAAACGGCAGCTGCAAGCGTAATAGCTATTGTTATTTTATTAATTGGATTTAGCCGTTTGTATTTAGGCGTACACTTTTTAACGGATATACTAGCAGGATATTGTTTAGGACTTGCTTGGTCCTTAGGAGTCTATCTCCTTTCTAAACGCCTATATAACCAAAAATAGGAGCAATGGTTACATTTTTTTCGTTAATATTTCATTTTGTTTAAGTAGGCCTATTGATTCATCCATTCAAAAACAACTAATGATAAAATGGGAAACAAATATTTTATGTACATGTTTAATAAGGAAAAACTAGTAATTTCGACAAAAAACGTTTTGATTCGATAAAGGATTTTCGGATTTTATCACTAATTATATAAGAATACATGACGTAAAAGAGTAAATACTTGCTTTTGGGTGGAGGGAAGAATGTTGAGTGTGTGGACCACAATAAAAAAACAATTTAATATTAGCACAGAATATGATGTAACCATTATGCAAACAGAAGAAAAAGGCGAAAAGCGCGGATATAAGCCTGTCCATCGTCTAACGATTACAGCATTCGATCATCAAGACGCAGCAACACAAGTATTTCAGATGTTTAATATTGCTGATAATTTGCCAAAAGATTGTGATGCGAGGTTTATCAGCACAGGCGATATTTTATTAATTGATGAAGGTACTCGAGGAAAGTATTACTACAAGCTATGGACAGACGGCTGGCAAAAAGTGAACCGCCTGCACGTACGTTAAACATAAGGTAAAAGCGACCTATCTGGCCGCTTTTTATTTATATGTTGACCCTTAGTAATCACGAGTATGATGGCCAGGGCCACTTTTTCGGTTTGTTGCTGAATATTCATCTCCATGGGCTTCATGTTCTGCTATAATTGCTTCTTTTGGAATATGATTATTCTTTTTAGGCGAATTAATTCGATTGCGATGTTTTTTCCCCATACATATCACCTCAGCTAACGTTAGTAAATCCCTTGCGCTATTAGCGTACCCTTATATAAAAAGACATACTACGCCATTTTTTGGGCCGTATGTCTTTTTATTTTTGACGCATAATGTTAGAAGTAAATAGACAAGCAAGGGATACAATATGGTATAGTGAAAGCGTAAGATTTTTTACATATAGGAGGTACGAAATGAGCGTACATATTGGGGCAAAACAAGGTGATATTGCAGAAACGATTTTACTTCCAGGTGATCCACTTCGTGCAAAATACATTGCAGAAACGTTTTTAGAAGATGTAACTTGCTATAACGAAGTGCGCGGTATGCTTGGATTCACAGGAACATATAAAGGAAAGCGCGTTTCTGTTCAAGGAACAGGAATGGGTGTACCATCAATTGCTATTTATGTAAATGAACTAATGAATGAATATGGTGTTCAAAACCTAATTCGCGTTGGTACATGCGGAGCAATTCAAAAAGATGTAAAAGTACGTGACGTTATTTTAGCCATGTCTTCGTCAAGTGATTCACAAATGAACCGCGTTAAATTTGGTCCTATTGACTATGCACCGACCGCTAACTTTGATTTATTAAAGCGCGCTTACGATGCAGGTGTTGAAAAAGGCCTTCAGTTAAAAGTAGGAAGTGTATTTACATCTGATCAATTTTACAATGAAGACGGCCAGCTAGAAAAATTGGCAGCTCACGGCGTATTGGCAGTTGAAATGGAAACAACGGCTTTGTATACGCTAGCCGCTAAATACGGCCGTAATGCTTTATCGGTTTTAACAGTAAGTGATCACATTTTCACTGGTGAAGAAACAACGTCAGAAGAGCGTCAAACGACGTTTAACGATATGATTGTTGTTGCGCTTGAAGCAGCAATTAATGAATGAACATAATTTCATTTCGTTTATTTGCTGAATGGCAGCGAAAAGCTGCGGCGTAACAAATAAAAAGACGAGAAGCAATCAAGCTTCTCGTCTTTTTATTTGTGAAATTAATTGTTTCCAAACGGGAAATTGTATGGTACGATTTGATACGTTAAAAACGGCTTTGATTTTCGTGAAAGTCGAAAATCGTATAAAAAATTCATAAGAGGTGATAAACCATCATGATGGCAAGTATTAAACAGCAGTGGTTTTCAAACGTTCGAGCAGATATTTTGTCTGGGATGACAGTTGCTCTTGCGCTTATTCCAGAAGCCCTTGCTTTTTCCATTATCGCCGGTGTTGATCCCATGGTTGGCCTGTATGCCTCTTTTTGTATGGCAATTGTGATTGCTTTTACAGGCGGAAGACCAGCTATGATTTCAGCTGCAACAGGAGCAATGTCTTTATTGATGATTAACTTAGTCAAAGATCACGGCATTGAGTATTTATTTGCAGCTACTGTTTTAACCGGAATTATTCAAATTTTACTTGGTGTTTTGAAAGTAGGGAGGTTTTTATCATTTCTTCCTCAAACAGTTATGATTGGCTTTGTAAATGCGCTAGGTATTTTAATTTTTACAGCACAGCTTCCCCATTTTCAAGGAGCAAATTGGATGATGTACGCAATGGTAGCCGGAACGCTGCTCATCGTCTATTTGTTTCCGCTCATGACCAAAGCAATACCATCTCCGCTTGTTGCCATTGTCTTGATGACGATTGTAGCGATTGTCTTTCATTTAGATTTAAAAACGGTAGGAGATATGGGGAATATTACGCGTTCGCTGCCGGTTCTTCACTTTCCAAAGGTTGATTTATCAGTGGAGACACTGCTTATCATTTTACCTTATTCGCTTCCTTTAGCGATTGTAGGCCTACTTGAATCTATGCTAACGGCAACGGTGCTGGACGAAATTACAGATACGTCTTCGAATAAAAATAAAGAAGCGCGCGGTCAAGGCATCGCTAATATTGTAACAGGTTTCTTCGGAGGAATGGCTGGCTGTGCCATGATTGGACAATCTATGATTAATGTAAAATCAGGGGGACGTGGAAGGTTATCTACCTTAGTCGCCGGAGTCTTTTTGTTGTTCTTAATTATGGTGCTTGGCGATGTTGTTAAACAAATTCCAATGGCTGCTCTTGTAGGCGTTATGTTTATGGTAGCTGCCGGTACATTTGATTGGCAGTCCCTTAAAGACTTAACGAAATATCCACTATCGGATGCCATTGTAATGGTTGTTACGGTGGTTATCGTATTGTTTACACATAACTTAGCACTAGGAGTAATGATAGGTATTGTTTTAAGTACGATTGTATTTGGCTGGAAGATGGCTAAAATCAAAACAACTTCACAAACAGAAGGTAATATGAAGCAATATAGGGTTTCAGGGCAATTATTTTTTGCCACCATCAGCTTCTTCATGGATGAATTTCAGTATGAAAAAGACCCGGATACCATCATTATTGATTTTAGTTCTTCTCATATATGGGATCAATCGGCCGTGATCGGCATCTCAAAAATTATCGATAAGTATGAGCGATTGAATAAAAAGGTTATTGTAAAAGGATTAAATGAAGACAGTAAAAAAATCGTAAGGCAAATTGGTATAACGTCGCTGTCGAACAAATAAAAGGTGTGCAGTAGCACACCTTTTTTACTTGTTTCGTTTTAGTAGCTGTATGAGCCAGGTGGAAAAAGAAGCTGTAGATGAAGGTACGGATGTCTGTTTTAACAAAATAGCATAGGCTTTACGCCGATATTGGTAATCAAGCATGCATATCTACTCCTTTTAAAACAGTATTTGGAAGCGTTTTCTTTATTGTAGCATGCTTAATAGGGAGATAAAAGAAAAAAAGAGAGACCATCGTCTCTCTTTAATCATTTCCAAACATATAGCGTTTGTGGTGCCATGAGATTCCAAACATCAGACCCATTGCAAACATGTTCCCCATCAGTGAACTACCTCCATATGAAATAAAAGGAAGTGGAATTCCGGTAATAGGCAAGACTTGAATGGTCATACCGATATTTTGAAATACGTGGAACGTAAGCATTGAAATAACGCCTACACATAAGTAAGAATTGAATTCATTTTTTGTTTCAAGGCCTAGCTTGATCAAGTAATAAACGAGTACGAAGAAAAGACTAATAACAATGCTGGCGCCTATAAAGCCAAACTCTTCTCCAATAACCGCAAAAATAAAGTCGGTCTGTCCCTCTGGTAAATAGACAACTCCATTACCGATTCCTTTACCGTTTACCATTCCTGATCCAATTGCATCTAACGATTTCTTTAAATGATAGCCCTCTCCCGAACTATATGACTCAGGATCAAGCCAAGAATAAATACGTCCAAATTGGTATTGCTTAACCCCTAGATACTTTTCTAATAGGCTAGGTGCATAAACAACAAGTCCCAAAATGACAGAACCAACCGCTGTAATACCTAAAAATGCAGGCGCGATGATTTTCCAGCTTACGCCTGAAACAAATACAAGTCCAACCGTGATTGCTAAGAATACAAGTGCGGTACCTAAGTCAGGCTGCTGCATGATTAATAATAAAGGTAAAGCAAGTACAGCACCCAGTTTACCAAGCAGTAAAAAGTCTTCTCTTACTGTTCGGATACGATATTTTTCATTGTGCTTCACAATGACCGTACTCAGTGTGATAATCAAAAACACTTTCATAAACTCTGATGGCTGTAACGAAAAGCCGGGAAGTGTGAACCAACTTTTTGCCCCGTTAATTTCTCTGGCAATGCTTGACGGAGCCACTAGTAAAAGAAGTAATAAAAAGTTCCCAAATCCATAAAAAACCCACGTTAGCTTTTGAAGCTGATCGGAGTCAAAACGCATGACAAACCCTATAATCACCATTCCGATTATATAAAAAACAACTTGTTGCGCTACGAAGTTCTTATCATACTGCCCAATTTTTTCAGCACTATGGATTGCCACAACGCTTACGCAAAACAATAGGAAGATTAGGAAAGCCAAGTTCCAGTCAAATCTACTAACATTTCTTTGATTTTCACCCATATTATTCACCTGTCACTATTAAATCTCATTCTTTCTTTATGATAAAAGAAAAATGCTGGTTTTTAATGCAAAGTCGATTAATGAAGAGTCGCACTAACCCCACTTTGCAGTTTTTGCTTTGAATATAGACTTGCTAAAAGTAAGAAAAGATATGTCGCAAGCTGCGTTACCATACAGCCTTTTATTATACATGAATTATTCTATAACATAAATAGGAGAAATGATAACAATTTCTTTTTTCTAAAAACTCTATTTGCAGGGATTTATTCAATTCATCTTCTTTATCTCCTTAAAGGTTAATATGAAAACATATTATAGGAATTTATCTTTTTTTGCACGTGAAAAGATAAAGAAACGTGTATATATATAACGAAAGAAAAGGCAAATAGTTTCATATGAACGACTGAAAAATTCTAAACTGCAAGGACTAAATCTAGCAAGCTATACATATGAATAATAGTAAAGATAAGAGAAAGTGTTCTACACTATCTTTCTCTACATGCAGACATTCAACTTCTTAGCACTCCCCCAAGTAAACAGTTGAGACAAGAATATAGTTATATTCTACTTTCTTGCTGATGAACGAACGTATGGAAGGTATATGGATGGATTACCGGATAAGAGACACAGGATATTAGGAAAATAATAGATAGAGATTAATAGAATCATAACGTAGAGAGGTGTGTTTATGATTATAGGGGCAAGTGTGACAGCATTTTTATTATTATGGTGGACAATTTTTTATAGCGGGCGCTACTATCATTATGTTTCAGAGCCTGTTGGCAAAAGAATTTCCCTTCACGTAGGAATACATGTCACCTTAGTGGTTGGAGTGAATGCATGTCTCTGGCTTGAGCAGCCGCTGCTTTTTTCTAGCATTTTAGCTGGATGTGCAGGACTAGGAGCCGGATGGTTTGTAGGAATTCCTTTTTCGATAAAAAGTATTTTAAGCGGAATAATGGGAGGCATAGGAACAGGTGTTAGTTTTTATATCTCTATGAGCATGTGGATGGATCAATTTAACTGGCTATCTTTTTTATTGATAGGAACGAGCGTTATTTTTAGCGGAAGCTCGCTGTTTCAAGTGTTAAAATCGATTCCGTCATTTGAAAAGGTACTGGTAAAAATGTGGGTTCAACATCCTTTTCTAATAGCTCCTATTTTGATTACCGTATTTTGGCTGTATAATTTTATTGAAAAATATTTCCCGCAAGCAGATCCAACACGCAAGTAGTTTCCGTGTTGGATTTATTATTTCCTCTGATAAGGCTCCCCTTTAAGTTTACTAAGTTTGACATCGTTCAATTAGTCTGTAGAAGGTAAAAGTAGACATTCACCTATCTTCATTTTGATGCATATTGTAGCGTAGCAAGCATTATAAAGGGGGAGTGCGTATGTATCCATATCAATACGATCCACGTTTTCAAAATTTGTTTCCACCTGGAGGAGGGCAAGGGTTTCCATCGTTTCCACCTGGAGGAGGGCAAGGATTTCCACCACCGCCACCTGGAGGAGGAGGTCAAGGGTTTCCACCGCCACCACCTGGAGGAGGGGGCCAAGGGTTTCCCCCGCAGGGAGGAGCGCAGCCGCCTTCAAGTCCACCGCCAGCTTTTACACCTGCACCAAAGCTAGGTTCAGGAGGTCCATCACTTTATGCTGTTGATCCAGGCGCTATTTCAGGATGCTTATATCGATATACCTATATATGGCCGAGAAATGGTCGACCTTACTGGTTTTACCCAACCTTTGTAGGCAGACGCTCAGTTGCAGGATATCGCTGGACAGGATCTTTCTGGGTGTACGCTGGGGTAGATGTAAATCAAATTCGAGAATTTCAATGTGTATAAAACTCCGCTTACGGAGTTTTTTTGTGCGAAAAGGTTGACGCATAAAAAATGACGTTATATAATAAATCTCGAATTAAAGATAATTTGTTTAGTAATATCTCGAATTAATAATAATATACACTTTTTAGGAGATGACATTTATGGCAAATGTATTATATGTAAAAGTAAATCCGCAGGTTGATGAAGCATCATTTTCAACTCGTTTAGCACAGGTTTTCTTAGATGAGTATAAAACAGCAAACCCGATTGATACAGTGACAACGCTTGATCTATATAAAGAAACAGTTCCGTTCATTGATGGAGATGTTTTAGCAGCATGGGGAAAAGCTGGAGCTGGTGAAGAATTATCAGCTGTTGAATTAGAAAAAGTAACGCGTATGGGTGAATTAGTAGAGCAGTTTTTACAAGCTGACAAAGTTATTTTCTCAGCTCCAATGTGGAACTTAAGCTTTCCTCCACTAATGAAAGCATATATTGATAACATTTTAATTGCAGGAAAAACGTTTAAATATACTGAAAATGGTCCAGTAGGATTAGCTTCAGATAAAAAAGTAGTATTGCTAGAAGCTCGTGGAGGCGTTTATTCAGAAGGCCCTGCAGCAGAGCTAGAATTTACTCAAAGCTATTTACGTACAGTGATGGGCTTCATTGGTGTTCAAGATTTCCAACTGGTTGTTGCAGAAGGCATGGCTTACACACCAGCAGAAGCAGACAATATTCTAGCAAAAGCATCTGAAAAAGCAAAAGAAGTTGCGTCAACGTTCTAATTTCAAGAGGCTTGGACAAAAAGATTTTAGACTAAGTGAAAAACGAACCACTGATCAAGATGTTTGATTAGTGGTTCGTTTTTTTTTTTTTTTTGTTACGGTAAACGTAGGTTTCATGTTTGTAAGTCTTTCTAGCAGTTGATTGGAGGACAAGCCGAAGACTCCTGCGGGAAAAGCGGAATAGGTGAGACCCCACAGGAGCGTATGCGACGAGGAGGCTCAGCGGCCGCCCGCGGAAAGCGAAGTCTTGCACGGAAATCAACTGCGGTGTCAAAAGCGTTTCAGCTCATGTATCCTAGTTGTTCGTCTTTAGATTGGATTCATTTTTTTTATGTCTCAACCTCTTTTTTAGGGTTGAAATTCAATATCCACCCTTCAGAAGATGTATAAAGGGTTACATGAAGTGCGGCATAGAGAACGCACTTCTTATGAAAACGCGCATACATTTTTATTTACAAGACAAAAAAAGCATGGTTAAATAATGACCATGTTAACGTAACACGGGATAGGGGAAGTTTTTCTGCAGAATCATTGGGGTATGCTACAAGTACAATCTAAAAAAGGGTGATTGAGATGTTTAAAAAATTATTTGGTAGTAAGACAAAATCAAAAGAAACAACCGTTCTAGCTCCGCTTTCAGGGAATATTCTGCCAATCAGCGAAGTGCCAGATCCGGTGTTTGCACAGAAGATGATGGGAGACGGTTTTGCAATTGAACCTTCAGAGGGACAAGTTGTTTCACCTGTTGCTGGGGAAGTCGTTCAGCTTTTCCATACAAAACACGCAGTAGGCTTAAAAACAGAAGCCGGTACGGAAGTATTAATACATATCGGCCTTGAAACAGTGGCAATGGAAGGCGAAGGGTTCGAAGCTCACGTGGCACAAGGTGACAAAGTAAGTGTAGGAACACCTCTTATCACATTTGATTTAGCGCTTATTCAAGAAAAAGCGAAAAGCATTATCACACCAATCGTTATTACAAACAGTGATGCAAGTGAAAGTTTCGAAATTTTGGCTCAAGGGACGGTTCAAAAAGGCGAAACGGCTTGTGCAAAAGTAACGATGAAGTAATAAGCAAGGCCTTTTCCTTTAAGAAAGGAGAGCGCATTTGAAGATTTTAAAAGTATTAAATAACAATGCCGTTGTCTTTAAAGAAGGCGGAGTTGAAAAAATTGCGATGGGTCCCGGTATCGCTTTTCAAAAAGGTAAAAATGATCTTATTAATGCTGCGAAAGTGGAGAAAGTCTTTGTCATGAAAGAAGAGCAGGAAAAGTTTCAGGAACTATTAAAAAACCTTCCTGAAGAGCATATTCAAGTGGCGGAAGAAATCATTTCTTATGCTGAGCAGCAGCTTTCTGCTACGCTGAGTCATCATGTTCATATTGCTTTGAGCGATCATTTGTCTTTTGCTGTTGAAAGGATAGCTCGCGGTATTTCCATCCAAAATAAATTACTTAACGAAATTAAATCTCTCTATCAGCCTGAGTATGCAATAGGAGTATGGGCTCTTCAGCATATCAAAAAGAGACTAGATATCACGATGCCGATTGACGAAGCGGGATATATTGCGCTTCATATTCATACGGCGAAACTGAATTCACCGGGCATGCAGCAGCTAATGATGCATACAACGATTATTAATGAAATGGTTACGATTATAAAAAAAGAGCTGAATACGGAGATTGATGAAAACAGCATGTCCTATCAGCGTCTGCTGACTCACTTGCGCTTTGCGTTAAATCGTTTAGCGCAAAATGAACCCTTTCATGAGATGGATGAAGAGATGCTCGACGTATTAAAAGTCAAATATAAAAAATCGTATCAGTGTGCTGAAACAATAAAGCAATTTGTCAAAGATGAGTACGAAATTAATTTTCCAGAAGCGGAGTTAGGATATATTACGCTTCACATTTGCCGAATAGAGCAAAGAATATAGAAAAAAACATTGACGAATATTGTTGCTTTGAGTACAATGAAAGCGTATTAATTGAATAATCGGGATTGTGACTGGTAAAGCAGGCAAGACCTAGAATGCGCATGAAGGACAACTATGTCTTTTATAAGCGTATTTTAGGTCTTGCTTTTTTTATGACATACAATAAGGAGGAAGTAAGATGGATGTAAAAGAAATTGCTAAAAAGCTTGTTCCGCTTTTAGGAGGAAAAGAAAATATTGCTAGTGCGCAGCACTGTGCTACGCGTTTGCGCCTCGTTATTCGAGATGAAAGCAAAATCGATCAAAAAGGTTTAGATGAAATAGAAGATGTAAAAGGGGCTTTTTCAAATTCAGGACAGTTTCAAATCATTTTTGGAACCGGTCTCGTTAATAAAATCCACGCTGCTTTTATGAAAGAACTAGGCGCTGAAGAGGCTGCTGCCCCAGTGGATCATCAAGAAGAAATGAAAAAGAAAATGAACCCACTTGCCCGTTTTGCCCGCATGCTTTCCAACATTTTTGTTCCGATTATTCCAGCCATTGTAGCCAGTGGTTTACTAATGGGGCTGCTCGGGATGATGAAAGCGTTCCACTGGGTCTCAGAAGATAGCGCGTTGTTTGTGTTGTTGGATATGTTCTCAGGCGCAGCATTTATTATTTTACCGATTTTAATCGGGTTTTCAGCTGCAAAAGAATTTGGTTCAAATCCTTATCTTGGAGCGGTTATCGGAGGGATTTTGACGCATCCGATGTTATTAAATCCATGGACATTAGCAGATGCTAAGCCAGAATATATGGATTTGTTTGGCTTAAGTATTCCGCTGATTGGCTATCAAGGTACGGTCGTTCCAATTTTATTAGCTATTTACGTGATGAGTAAAATTGAAAAGGGCCTGCGGAAAATTGTGCCGAATTCGGTTGATTTACTTGTTACGCCTTTTTTAACTGTTATTATCACAGGCTTTGTGTCACTTGTGTTTATTGGTCCTTTCGGTCGCTATATTGGAGATTTAATTTCGATCAGCCTTCAGTCTCTATACGATGTAGCCGGAGTGTTTGCAGGAATTTTGTTTGGTGGCTTATATTCGACCATTGTATTAACAGGCTTGCAGCATAGTTTTCATGCTATTGAAGCAGGACTGCTTGCTAATCCGAAGATTGGCGTTAACTTCTTACTTCCTATTTGGGCCTGCGCGAACGTGGCGCAAGGAGGAGCAGGGCTGGCTGTTTACTTTAAGACGAAAAATGCCAAAACGAAAAAAATTGCGATTCCAGCGGCTATTTCTTCCTTTTTGGGAATTACAGAACCGATTATTTTCGGCGTCAACTTAAGACTTCGCAAGCCATTTATTGCTGCGGCTATAGGCGGAGCAGCCGGAGGCGGCTACGTGGTACTTATGCACGTAGTAGCCAACGCATACGGACTCACAGGCATTCCAATGATGGCCATTGCTGCACCGCTTGGTATGAGCAATTTAATTCACTATATCATCGGTATGATTATTTCTGTAGGTGTTGCATTCGGCGTTACGTGGTTCATGAAACTAAAAGAAGACTGAGAACTAGCGGCAAGCATATGAGAATAGAGAATGGTATTAGATTTGCTCATCATATTTTATGGTGAGCAAATTTTGTGTCGTAAATATGAAACTTTTTAAAAAGTAATACGTAGAACAGTCAAAGAGATAAGTTGATGTTGTGTAACAGGAACGTAAATGCTACACTACATATATTGGATTGTACTATTATAGTCAGAAAGAGAGCTGGCACATGGAATTTTATCACGATCTTTTTCTATATGCGCCGTATTTATCTGCTTTCGTTTTATACATCCTTTGTTATTATATGCTTCGTGAAGCTAGGTTTACGGCTTTTCATGCGGAACCTGTCACCGACCATGTGAATGCAGGGATTGATCCTTCAGTATTAACAATATGGAAAAGACGAAATGTATTTATACACGTTTATAGAAAAACACCAGTTAAAGAGAAGAATAATGATGAAGAAGATCCTTTCCTTCTGAAAAACACTTCATACATTTAGTCATTATTAGGAGGAAAGAATATGAAAAGAAATAAAAAATTATTATTGCTTGGTTTAATGGGAGCGCTTCTTTTAGCTCTAGCCGGCTGTAGCAGCACAAAAACACCAGTAACCGCAACAAGCGGTGGATTCTGGGATCATTATTTTGTTTACCCTTTATCTATGGCATTAACGAAAATTGCTGAATGGGCAGGCGGAAGCTATGGTCTTTCTATTATCATTGCGACGGTTATCATTCGTTTAGTTCTATTGCCGCTTATTTTAAAACAGCAAAAGAGCACGATGGCTATGCAAGCACTTCGTCCAGAAATGGAAAAGATTCAAAAGAAATATGCTGGTAAAAAAGATCCAGAAACACAGCAAAAGCAGCAAAAAGAAATGATGCAGCTTTACCAAACGCATAAAATTAATCCGGTTGGTGGATGTTTGCCAATCTTTATTCAAATGCCTATTATTATCGCATTTTATAATGCCATTGCACGAACGCATGAAATTGCTCAGCATTCATTCTTATGGGTAAGTTTAGGAAAACCCGATCCTTACTTCATTTTACCGGTAGTTGCAGCGATTACGACATTCTTACAAATTCGTGTAAGTATGACGGATGAAATTCAACCTCCAATGAAAATGATGATGAACATTATGCCAATCTTCATTTTAGTAGCAGGGATTTCACTTCCATCTGCTCTTGCATTATATTGGGTAATTGGTAACTTATTCGGAATTGGACAAGGTTACTACTTGAAAAAACGTATGAGTTTATTAAAAGAAAAAGATGCGGCTAATAATACAGCACAAGCTAAAACAAAGCCATCACCAAAATCTAAGTCAAAATCATAATATACAAAAAGCGCAGCTATTCGCTGCGCTTTTTTATTTTTTCAAAAATGTGATGAGATGAGGAGATTTGTGTAACGCTATAAAAAAAGACAGGAGTGAACATGGTGAAAAAAATAGCGTTATGTCTGCTTTTTCTTATGTTGTTCCCTATGCAAATAAATGCTGCCAATACAGTGAAGGTCAGTTTTATACGGCATGGAAACCTATGGGTATATGATAACGGTACCGAAAGGCAGTTATCCTATGCACGTCATGCCTCTATGCCTCAATGGTCATCACATGGAGATATAGTTGCTTATGCAGAAAATGATTCTTTAATGATTGCACCGTTAAAAGGAAAACCGCTACTTGTTGAACATGATGTGACTCATTATCAATGGTCACCGGTTGCTGAGGAACTTGCGTATATTTCGAATGGAATCTTAGTATATTACAACGTTAAAACGCATGAAAAGAAGCGTGTAGCCGTAGGAGTTGATCAGTTTTCATGGTTTCCAGAAGGAGATCGATTTTTAATTACGTCAGCTGCTGCGCTAGCGCCCACGGGATGGGGACCGGTAAAGCTATATACAGTGAGCAAATATGCAGGGTTAGATGTAAAAAAAGTGGAGGCTTTTACGACGCTCCCAGCGGAAAATGATTCGTTTTTTGCGTATACAACAAGCAGCTTTAAATGGTCTCCTAACGGTCAATGGATTAGTTTTATCGCTATTCCAACGGCTTCGATGTCTGCAGATGCAAACAAGCTGTGCATCATTACGAAAGAAGGGAAAGCTTTTCAAGTAGTGGGAGATATGCTTAATGTACCTAATTGGTTTAAGTGGAGTAATGAAGAGCAAGTGCTGGCATTCATTAATGGAGAAGGAAGGTTTGCCACTGAAAATAAAAAGTTCACTTTAAAAGAGATGCCGGTTTTTAAAGAGCATGTGTTTACGCCAAAAGGCTTCGCAGATTGGGATTTTACTTGGGCAGAAAGAGATAACATCATCATTTCACGTGTGCCCGAAGCAGGATGGTCGAATGATGAAAAAAAGAGGCCACTGCCTTTTTTGTATAGCATGAACGTAAAGACCAATAAGCAAAGTCAGTTCACATTTCCGCAAAAAGGCTTAGGCGATTACGCGCCTTTTTATCATAAAGCAACGAATCAAACGATGTGGATTCGTACAAATCGAAAACAAGCAAATCTTTTAACACGCGTAAAAGATACGAAAAATGATAAAGTACTTATTTCAAGCTTAGACCTGCCGGGAAATTATTATGAGCTGTATCGGTGGAATGAAGTATTTAGCGTGTACAGCCCTTAATAGCTAATTAAAACATAAGAAACTAAGGTGAAAAAATGAATATACGATTGTTGGTAAAAGAAGACGCTGACGTGTACTTTGAACTCCGTCTTCGTGCTTTAAAAGATCATCCCGAAAGTTTTATTTTAAGTTATGAAGAAGAATATGAAAAAGAAATTGCTGATATCCGAAATTATTTTCCAAGCAGCCAATCAGAATTTGTAGTAGGAGCTTTTATGGAAAAACAGCTTGTGGGGATCGTGGGGTTTCAACAGCAAAAGCCTTTAAAAGTTCAGCATAAAGGAGATATTTGGGGGATGTACGTAGCCCCTGAAGCAAGGGGGAAAGGTCTTGGAAAGAAGCTGTTAAAAACCGCTGTTGAACAAGCTTTTTTCCAAACAGAGGTATTGCAAATCTACCTGGCCGTTGCTGCTGAAAATAAAGGAGCAAAAGCCCTATACAAAAGCCTCGGTTTTACTTCTTATGCGTATGAAAAAAGAGCTCTTCAAGTAGATGGTGAATTTATCGATGAAGAGCATATGGTATTGTCTATAAAAAGCCTTTGATTAGATCAAAGGCTTTTTTGTACGGGAAAAATTTAGCTGAAACGTATAGAGATGGAAGCACATTCCCCATAAATATGCTATGATTTAACATATAGGATTATGGAGAGGCGAGGCAGCAGATGGAAAAACTGATTGAATTAAAAAATGTTGCAAAATTATACAAAAAACACACCGTATTAGAAAACATTCATACGACCCTTTATAAAGGAGAGACTGTCGCGATTGTTGGAAAAAACGGTGCGGGAAAAAGTACGTTTTTAAAGCTAATTGGCGGATTATCGAAACCGACTAAAGGGACAATTCACCTTCATAAAGAAACTGGTACGCCTGGATTTGTGGTGGAACAATTTCCTCAGGAGCTCCGTTTTACGCTAGCCGGTTATTTGCAGCACATGGGACGAATTCAAGGATTGTCTAAGAAAAAGCGCACCTCTAGAATTGAAGAGCTGCTCGAAACTTTTGAAATGGTAGAGTTTAGACATGAAGAAATCATTTCTTTTTCAAAAGGAATGAAGCAAAAAGTCAACATGATGCAAGCGCTGCTGAGTTCTTCTAAGCTGCTATTGCTTGATGAACCTCTATCAGGATTAGATGCTCGTGCTCAGCTAGAAGTAGAACGAATTTTTACAAAGCTTAAAGAACGAGGGATGACCATTGTATTTACGTGTCATGAAGAAAGGCTTATTCATGCTGTAGCGGATCGTGTGATCACCATTGGCTCACAGCGCATTTTAAAAAATGAGCGCGTTCAACTCATTGAGCATTTAACGGTTATTGAGGCAAATGTCATTCTCAATAAGCCGCTTCGTTTATTAAAAGAAAAGTGCACGAAAATTGAACAGCACGGAAACTACTGGATTTTTTATATAGATAAAAAATATGTAAACGAGTTTCTTGCAGAATTACTTGCTGTTCAAGGTGAAGTTGTAAAGCTATATCATATGGAAAGGGAAGAAATTTAAGATGGGTGCATTGATTCGCTATCATTTTATTACATACATTAAATCGTATCGATATATTCCGCCGCTTGCACTTTATATTATTTCGCTGTGTATGAACTATACATATAGACCGAACCCGGTGCTTGATAGCTTTTTTAATACGGCACTTTTCCTCTTTTTTCTAACCACTTGGTTTACGATGTCGCTGTTTCACGCGGAAGATTCTAGTCAAGAAGTTATTACAAAACTTCATGTAGGGAAAAAGAACAAGTACTTTATGAGCAAGCTTATTAGCTGTATGCTGCTGTTTACGTTTTTATCAGCGGTTTCCATTGCTTATCCCGTGCTGCTTGATATGTTTGAAGTGGATATATCCACTAAGCAAATGGTGTTTGGGTTTATTATTCACTGGACGTTTAGTTTGCTTGGTATGAGCATAGGCCTTGTTTTCACAAGAGATGTTGTAAGAGAAGGCAGCTTATCGTGGTTTGGACCTCTATTTATTTTAATCGTTACGCTTGCAGCGGCAGGCGTTTCATTTCCGTATCAAGGAGGGGGACTGCTGCTGTATGTATTGCCGCCCGTATCTGCAATCATTCAATTTATTAACGAAGGATTAAACAAATTTTTGGTGTTTGGCTGGGCTTTGCTTTATGCCATAGCATTAATTAGCCTGTACTTATGGAGAGCGAATAGAAGAGATGTATAAAGAATAAACACTTGCCGCGGCAAGTGTTTATTTATTATGAAGCACGTTATAAAGACGATCCGGGTAATTAGTAAACATGCCGGTTACGCCCCACTCGATAAGCGTTCTCATTTGTTTTTCATCATTTACTGTATAAGGATGAACGTCTAAATCATATGAGCGAGCTTTTTGTACATATGACTTTGTCAGCGTGTTTGCATTAGGACCAATGCCGTTTGCGTACTTTTTGATTTGTCTGAACTGCTGATCTGTTAACATATTGGTTTGCTTAGAACGAATCAGTTGAATTAGTTTCATAGTAGGTCGGTATCGATGGACAGTTTTTAAGCTTTCAGGACTAAATGATTGTACGATGACGTGATTGGTATGAATGTTGTACTTAGCCATCAACGTTAATAATTCCTTTTCCATACCGGGATATTCATGAGGAGATTTTGTTTCAATATAATAGTTTGTTCGATTGCCAAACGTACGGAATATTTCTTCTAAAGTTGGAATGACGGCTTTTTTATTACCTTTTCCTGCGTTCAAACGCTGAAGCTGCTTCACTGTATACTGTTTTACATATCCTGTTCCATTTGTCGTTCGGTCAACTTTGTAGTCATGAATTGCTACAAGCTGCTGATCTTTAGACATGTGAAGATCAAGTTCAATGTAATCCGCTTTTTGCTGGACGGCCGCGAGATAAGATTGCATCGTATGCTCTGGCTCGTACCCTGATGCGCCTCGATGAGCAATAATGGCTACGTTTTCTGCTTGAGTAGAAGCTGCCTGCGTATGTATAAACATAAAAATGCCGCATAAACAAAGAGTGAGTGAGCTTACAAACCACCATTTTCGTCTCATATCAAAACTCCTTTTTATTGAGGGATCGTGCATTAGTTTACTAGTGAGATGTTGTGTTCATATTAAGGCTGTGTAAATATTTAAATAAAACGACCCAGTATGTAATTAAAAGTAATAAACGCCGATGTTTAGTGAGAAACATCGGCTGTTTTTTCCGGGCGGAGGCTTGTATAAATAACGAGCCTGCGCTCATGAGTTTTCTGTTTATGATCAAACGTTCCTGTACAGGTGATTAAATTAAGCTGGTGTTGAAAAGTTGGACCGAAAATCTCTCTGATAGGAGCAGAATCTCGGGGATAAGAAGCTTTATTGGTAACAACGAAGGTCAGCTGATCCCCTTGCTGATCGGTTACAAAAATTTCGTCTCCTTTTGTGAGCTTGTCGAGATGATAGAAGATAGCGGGTCCTTTTTGATCATCAACATGTCCTGCAATGACCGCATTTCCTTCCTCTCCGGGTCTTGCTCCAAGCTTGAACCAAGCTACATCATGACCATTATCAGGAACGCTCATTTCACCTTGGTTAGTAAGGCCCATTCCTTTTATAAAAGCCTTAATATGAAGCTTCGGAATAATAAGCTGAGATGGAAGAGGCGTAGAAGCAGTTCCTGAAGATTTCAAGGATTGAGCCGATTTTGTTTCAGCCATCTTCACAACAAAATTCGTCGAGCCGTTTGCAATTGCTGATTGGGCAAACCAGCTGCTCATGAATAGTATCAAAGAAAAGGTGAAAACCCCTCCTATCCACTTCATTCGCTTTCGTATCCTCTGTGACGACGAACAACAAATATAGCGACTGCTCCAATTCCTAATAAAGTAAGAACTGGCACAATTGAATTATAATTATCCTGTGAAGCACCGCCCATACCTGTTTTTGGCATTTCGGAAGGCATAGCCGTATTATCTTTTAATAAAAGCGTTTCAAGACTGTCGGCTTTGTTAATAGCGAGCACTGTGTAGACCGTGTTGGCTTCTAAATTAAGGTTTGGAATGTCCAGTACTTTTTTATTGTCTTGACTAGTTGCGATGGTTAAATCATAGGTTCCGGCATCTACTTCCGAATAATTTGTCATTTGTTTAAAAGCAGTGTCTTTAAACAAAGTAGGGCCGTGATTAATACCTACATTAACAGCGGGAGCATCTGGAGAAAAGTGAGCAATTCGAATTTTACTCTTTCCTTTAGCTACGTTCATATCATCTTGAGCTACTTTTAATTCTAAGTGTGCAACTTGGTTAATAGCAGCAAGAGTATAGGCCTTGTTTGCTTCGACGGTTATATTAGTGGAAATGACAGGTTTTTCTTTTCCTTTTGTACCTATGGCATATACCTCTACTTTATGAGACCCCGCAGGTACTTTAAGGTAATCTGTCACATCTTTAAATGATGCGCCGACTACGATGCTTTGATTGTCCACATATATATCTACTTCAGGCGCATCAGGTGACGCATGCACAACTCGTATCATCGCCTCCTGCACAGCTGCAGAAGTGAAATTATCTGAAAAAGCTAGCAATAAAACTGCGAGTAAAGAAGCAGCAATAATCTTTACACGGTTCATAACGTTTTACTCTCCTTTTAATCTAAGTTTGTCCTGTTAGTCCCGTATGAAAAGTGGTGGGCATTCATTCACTTTTGAACGTACTCGGGCATTTATTCACTTGTTATCATCTACAATTTTATCCAATATATGCATAATTTATTTCATTGAATGAAATTTTTGTAAAAGTTCAGGTAAATAGTTTGAATTTTGTGATAATATTAAAATAAGGGTTTGGTTAGTAGTTGATGTCTCTATCACAAAAGGAGGGGAAGTTATGTGCTGCAAACGAATCATGAAATAAAAAAAGTTGTTCATCGTTCGCTATCAGCTAAAATGATTGTAAAGCGCATGCTGTTTATTTTAGTGGGAGCCCTTTTAATGGCCGTCGGGCTAGAATTTTTTCTTGTCCCTAATGAGGTTATTGACGGTGGAATTGTAGGTATATCTATTATTTTATCCCACTTAACGGATGTTCAAATCGGCTTTTATATCTTCGTATTAAATCTTCCATTCTTTTTTATTGGCTACAAGCAAATTGGAAAAACATTTGCGCTATCTACGCTTTTAGGTGTTATCATTCTATCCATTGCTACCTCTATTTTTCACGACTTGCCGGTCTTAACAGGTGACCCTCTTTTAGCCACTGTGTTTGGCGGAATTGTTCTCGGTGTGGGAGTAGGAATTGTTATTCGGTACGGAGGTTCGCTAGACGGCACCGAGATATTAGCTATTTTATTTAATAAGCGTACGCCTTTCTCCGTAGGTGAGACGATTATGTTTTTTAATTTATTTATTTTGGGAAGTGCCGGTTTTGTATTTGGCTGGGATCGCGCTATGTATTCTTTAATGGCTTACTTCATTGCTTTTAAAACGATTGATATTGTAATTCAAGGGTTAGATGAGTCTAAGTCAGCTTGGATTATCAGCGAACAATATGAACAAATTGGCGAAGCAATTCTTGCTCGTTTAGGGAGAGGCGTCACGTATTTAAATGGGGAAGGGGCGTATACGGGAGATGATAAAAAAGTCATTTTTTGTGTGATTACCAGGCTTGAAGAAGCAAAGCTAAAAGCGATTATCGATGAGATAGATCCATCTGCTTTTTTTGCTGTAGCAGCTATTGCTGAAGTTAGAGGAGGGAGGTTTAAGAAACGAGATATTCATTAGTGAAGGTTGTCTGCTAATGAGGCTGTCCCGTTATTACTTGCAGCAGCCTTTTTAATTTTCTCTCTTTGTTTCGAGTATATGGAATAGTTTATGTCACTTCTGCTGCGCGCTGCTTTGGGTATATCGAACCTCTCTTTTTTCTTGTATATCTTTAAAACAAACATGTAAAATGTCTAAAAGGTATAAAAAGAGTACATAGTAAAAAAACAGAAAGAGGGAGTGACATGAAAAAAACGTTAAAAATACTAGGAGTCGGTGTAGTAGTTCTTGTTGCAGTAACCGTGGCTTTTTTTGTTATATGGTCAGGCTTTGATTACGAACCTTCAAAGCAGCTTCATTCACTAGTAGATGAGAAAAAAGTAGTGAAGAAAGACGATTATTACGTATTCAAGCCTCAAACGAACAAAGAGATAAAAGCCGGCTATATTATTTATCAAGGTGCTAAAGTAGAGCCGTTAGCATATGGCTATTATGCTCAGCAAATTGCAAATGAAGGATATTTTGTTGCTGTGGTAGATTCTCCGTTTAATATGAGTTTTTTTAGTCAAAACAAAGCGACGGATATTGTGAAGAGCTATCCGAAGATTTCCGCATGGTTTATCGGAGGTCATTCCCTTGGAGGAGTGAGTGCAGCCTCTTATGCGTATGATCATCAAAACTCAATAAAAGGCTTAGTTCTTTTAGCATCGTATCCGATGAATAAAAATAATTTTTCAACTTCCACTTATCCTATTTTGTCTTTAACCGGTGAGAAAGATGGTTTGTCGACGCCTGAAAAAATTAAAGAAACCAAGCATTTACTTTCAAAAAATACGGAGCTGGTCCAAGTAAAAGGAGCTAATCACGCACAGTTTGGAATGTATGGGAAACAAAAAGGCGATAACAAAGCCAGTATTTCCCCTAAAGAGCAGCAGGATGAGCTAGTAAAAAAAACGGTCAAGTGGTTAAACAGTCAAATGAAAAAGTCCGTCAGTAACTAAATGACGGACTTTTTTTCTTTTTTTGGAAATAACGTTTGAAAAAATAACCAGTTAGTTATATAGTTAGTTACATGAGTAATGAACCACTTAAGTGAGGTAGTCAAAATGAAACAATCATTAGATCATCAGCGACCAATTTTTCAACAAATCAAAGAAACCATCGAAGAGAATATTTTGAATGATGCTTTTCCAGAAGAAGAAAGAGTACCGTCTACGAATGAATTTGCCAAAATGTATCGCATTAACCCTGCAACGGCAGCTAAAGGAATTAATCAGCTAGTTGACCACGGAATATTGTATAAAAAGAGAGGGATAGGGATGTTTGTATGTGCGGGCGCCAAAGAAGTATTGCTTACACAAAGAAAAGAAGAATTTTATAACCGTTTTATCGTTCCCCTGAAAAAAGAAGCACAACATTTGGGGATTACGGTAAACGAGTTAAAAGAACTGTTAGACAAGGGGGAAATAAAATGAATATAGAAGCGCAGCTATTAAATAAATGCTATGGATCCAAACAAGTGCTAAAGGACATTTCACTTACGCTAGAAAAAAATAAAATATACGGATTGCTAGGGAGAAACGGAGCGGGGAAAACGACTCTTATGCAAATTGTAGCCGGACATACTCCAGCTACGACAGGAGAGGTAAAGGTGGGACATCAATCTCCGTTTGAAAACCGCTCTGTTTTGCAAAACATCTGCTTAATTAACGAAAGCGGAAATTTCAAAAAAACATTAAAAGTCAAAGACGTACTAAAAATCGCGTCACTTTTTTATCCTCATTGGAGCCAAGAAACGGCTGAAAGGCTTATGGGAGAGTTCGATTTAGATTCCAATACGAAAGTTAAGGCATTATCTAAAGGAATGGAATCAGGACTAGGGATTATTGTGGGGCTATCTTCTCGCACGAGCATCACAATTTTTGATGAACCTTATATTGGACTTGATGCTGCGACGCGAGCGCGTTTTTATGAGCTTTTATTAGATGAATATGAAGATTATCCACGCACCATTATTATTTCAACGCACTTAATTGATGAAGTGAGTAATTTATTTGAAGAAGTTCTGATCATGCAAAAAGGAAAGCTGATTCTTCAGGATACGGCAGAAAATTTGCAGCAGCGCTGTGTAAGTGTAAAAGGACCTAAAAGTCAAATTGAAGAATATGAAAAAGGAAAGCAAGTAATCCATGAACAAGTATTCGGAGGAGAGAAAAAAATAGTGCTCTTTAATGAAGATATTTATGCTGAAGAACTTGTCGACCGTTCATTTCATGTAGAAGCTGTTCATATCCAGGATATTATGATTTATCTTACATCAAATCGTGGAGGTGTAGCGTAATGAACGGACAGTTTGCCGCCATTAGTTATTCGCTTTACGTTGAACTGAAGTATTTAATGATTCGCTTTTGGACCATACTGTTAGCTTTTGTTGTAGTAGATATTTTAGTGTTCAGCCAGGTGAACGAGCATCTTCTATTAGTAACAAGTATGCCGCAGTACATCTTTTCAGGTATTGTAAGTTTTATTATCATTCGAAAAAGCTTCTCCTTTTGCTTAAAGTTAGGAGCTACTCGTAAAGCATATCTTTTAACGATGACCTGTGTTTTTGCTTTATTTGCAATTGTGATGTCCCTTATCAATGTTGTCATCATGAGCATTTCAATAAAGGTGATTAATAGTTTGAATTTAATGAATGTTCAGCTTTATTATGCAAGTGATTTTATCTTTCATGACCCTACTGTCGCTATTCACTTTTTAACGGACGCTGTATTTATCTTTTTTATTACAGCAGCAGCATGTTTGCTCGGCAGCATCGTTTACAAATTCGGGCAAACAGGAGGGATGATCACCGGTGCTGTTTTAATTTTACTATTTACCATTCCAGTGACAAAAGAACCGGTTATTCATTTTATAAAAAGCTTTTCGAACGAGTCGCTGTTACTTACATTCGGAACAATGGTTATCGTAAGTTTTCTACTCTTTCTTATCAACTGGCTGTTTTTAAAAAAAGCGTCGCCTGCTCATCAAGCCTAATAAAAAAGCAATCATTCCTTTGCTGAATGATTGCTTTTTTACTGTACTTTTTTTGAACAAGCTGCATCAATATCTAGAATCCAGTCGTGAAACTTTTGCTGAAGAAGTTGAAGAGAAGACTGATTGTTCGATACAATGTCCAGTCCGCGCTCGTCGTATAGGTGGAAGATGGTTTCTTTATTCAAATTCACAATGTAACACTCTTCTTCAATAGCCGGATGAATATGAAGATCACGGTTGGCAATTGATTGCAAAAGAAGCTTTTCTTTCACATCATTTGTTTTACAGGCAATAATATACTCAGCGTTATTTAATAATGCTACGGATTGAACTTCTTGTTTCTTCAGGCGAGAGCGAATGAATTTTTTAATAGCTGTTTCTTTTTTCTTTTTTAAAAGTAAATCATCCTGTGCAGCATTCGCTTTGAAAACAAGTAACAGCTCATCATTTTTTTCATGGAGTGTTTCAAAAATTTCATAAGCGCGTGCGTACACATTTTTCATGTATTCTCGTTCCCATACGCCTTTTTGATTGGTAAGCGTAAAGCGGATACCTGCGGGCGCGTTATAAAAAAGAGGTCTTTTCATTTGAACATTTGGAAACATTGTTGTTAAGTATGATTGAAGCCGCATTGTAGTCATACGCAACACCTCATTTAGTTTAGTCCTGACTTAATATGTTGAGTTTAGTCTATCACGTGATTAGCTAAATTTGTAAAGAAGTAATGTTATTTAATCAAAAGGTAACCAAACTGTTATATTTTGTTGATTTTGCATTATTTCTTTACACAACCTTTGCGGATGAACAGGTTTTTTCATACGCCTGTCGTATTACTTAACGTAGTAACGACGTGAAGAAAGGATGATATAAGGTGAAAAAACAGCTTGTTCTTATTTCAATTATTACAGCTGCTTTCTTTGTGCTCATTTTTCACAAAACGATCTTTCAAGAAGGTAATCCTCTTCCCATTGCATGGAGTATTGTAAAATTAAAGTCTTCAGGCGAAGACGTTGTGCAAATATCGGATAAGCCTAAAAGGTATCTCATTCATTCAGATGACTACTTAACGTTTATTAAACAAATGAAAAAGAAAAAAGTGAATTTTCAATATCAAGATGATAAAAAATTTTATTTTAATAACGACAATGAACGCCAGCTGTTTGTGAGCAAAAACTATACCGATAAGTTCACGATTATGGAACTAAAGAAAAAAGAGCTGACTGAAGCTGGCGTTGAGTAATAAGAGCTAATCCCTGCCCTGTGTCCCAAAATCTTTAATTTGAACATGAACATGATAGTCGATGGTCGACTGGCTAAATATTTCATCCCATTCATGCTGATGTTTTTTCCAAAAATGAGGATAATGAATCCGTACGTAATCATGCAGGTCAATCACATCAGCTTTGTAATTATTTTGTAATAAGCGAAGTGTTTTTTCTGCGTCTTTTCGAATGATTTTTTCTATTTTTTTTTCGGTGTTCTTTACATTAGAGGCGGCAAGAGCCTGTTTTGAAGTCTCCCAATCTTCTGATAGCCTGCCGCTCGTTTGAACGTTGATGTCAAAATGAACGGAGTGATTTGAATCAATCCGGGCCTTCACATCTTGCTGAACATCTCCAATTTCATAGGAAAAGGGGTATGACCCGTGTTTGCCGTAAATAATTCCGCCTTTAATATTCCCCGTTAACCACGTTAAACCCTCCACTTGGTGCTGAGTTAAGGTGAATTTTGCTTTTTTATCTTTTATGATTGCCGCACCGTCTAGTTCAACGCTATTTTTAATTTTAGAAAGCCGCTGTATTAAAAAGCTTTGATCGGTTTTTAACTTGGCCGATAGCTCTCCCATTGTTAGGGGATTTAAAATTTTATTCGTTTTGAATTTATTGTAAACAAGCTCGTAAATTAAGTTTACAGGGGGTACAGACATTCCTTGAATCGTTAAAACGTTTTTAGCATCGCCTTTTGTAACAAACGCAAGGCTGCTGCGCCGTATTTCATTATCACGGACAAACTGATTGATAAGCGCATCCAGAGGGATGGTCTTGCTCGCTTTTTCTCCTATTAAAAGTGCTCGCTGGTGCTGACTGTATATAGGATCAGATTTCAGCGAAATATTTCGCGTGATTTCATGAATAGTAGGACCAGCTGTTGTAATGTTCTTGTATGGAATGGAAGAAGACATATTTCCGGATTCAGTCTCGGTTAACGTTTGATGAGTCAGAACAAGCTGATTTTTTCCTGTTTTTGGTTCGATTTTAGGTGTGATATCCATTGCCACTCCTATAACAAGAGCAAGTTGTTCAATATTTCGATGGCTCATACAGCCGCATAATAAAAAAATGGTCATCATGACAGGAAGACATTTTTTCGTCATTTGAACACAACCTTTTTTATTTTCATTAACATGCTGAAAAAAAGAGGGATAACTAAAAATGTCACTAAAAATGCCCAGCCTAGTACCGTTGAAAAATTTGACACGTCGCTTGCTGTTTTGGGCGCTAAAGCGCTCATAAATAGAACGGGCACAAGAAAGATAATATTAGTAGTTGATCGGTTTTTGAAAATTTTTTTAAATCCTGAAACAGCTAAAAAGAAATACATTACAAAGGTTAAAAAAAACTGAAGAAGCCAGACAATAAGTAAAAATAATTCAAGCCTCTCAAAGAAAATTCCTTTTACTTCATGCGTCTGAACAAATTCAATTGTAGGCCAAACGGTCGTTTTTACCTCCGGAACGGATAACGCGCCGACAACTAATACGTAAGTGACAATATATAAAAGTAAAGGAATGGAAAATCCGATGATAGAAACTTTTCGTAAATGATTTTTGTTTTTCATATGCTTTGGAAGAAATACAATTGTTTCAATTCCTAAAAAAGAAACAGAGACGGTTGTAAAAGCAGAAAGAAGCGGGCTGAATCCATCGGCTAACACGGGCTGTAAGTTTTTTAAATCGACCATTCCGATACTAAGAAGATATAAAATAAGAAGAATGATGACCGTTACAGGAAAACATAGGGCCATTACTTTTCCAATAGAATTAATACCGCCAGTGATTAAATAGACGCCTGTCAAAATAAACGAAAGGATAATTAATTCAATGGGCATCGTTTCCAGTAAATAAAAATGAATCATTTCTGCCATAGCTCTTACTTCGAAACTTGCTACAGATGTGAAATAAACGACTATGGCGAAGTTGAAGATATTCCCAATCAGCTTGCCGGTTACTTCTTGCGTGAAGTCAAACATACAGCTAATCGTAAAATATTTAACCATCCAGACTAAAAAAAGAACAATTCCAATAAACAAAAGGCCGTCCATAATCAGTACAATCCATCCGTCTGCATTATTTGTCTGATTTGTAATGCTGCTTGGCAGTGTTAACAAACCGACGCCCAGCATGGTTGAAGAGATAATTGAAATGGCATAAAAGTCTGAAAGAAGCTTGCTTGATTGTGACTGTGATTGTTCCATATGGTCCTCCTTTTGTCAGTTTTATTTGGCTTTATTTTTAGACTGTTTTAGACTTTTGTTTGGCAGACGAATATAAGAGTCTTTCCACGCTTTTTTATTTAACGCAAAAAACGGTTTGAAGTAAGCCATACCAAAACTTTCGAGCTTGGTTAGATGAATGACGAGAACAAGAAAAAACATGGTAACTCCGTATAATCCAAAGATTGCTGCAATCATCATAGATACGAAACGCAAAATTCGAAACGAAAGGCCAATTCCGTACTGAGGAACTGTGAAGGACGCAATTGCCGATACGGATACAACAATAATCATAACGGAGCTAACGATATGGGCTTCCACCGCTGCTTGACCAATCACAACCCCGCCTACAAGTCCAACTGTTTGTCCGACAGGAGTAGGGAGACGCAGCCCGGCTTCGCGCAATAATTCAAGCGTCACTTCCATGACCACTGCTTCGATAAAAGGAGAAAAAGGAACGTTTTCTCGTGTGGCCGCAATCGTAATAGCTAGCTCAGTCGGAAGCAGGCCTTGGTTAAACGAAACGAGTGAAATATAAATAGCTGAAAAGAATAGGGTAATAAAAATAGACAAGTACCTTAGTAATCTTAGCAATGAACCAGCTATCCATCTTTCGTAATAATCATCGGGTGATTTCATAATCATATCGAAAGTTGTAGGCACTAAAAGAGCAAAAGGAGAGCCATCTACTAAAATGGCTACTCGCCCTTCATTCACCGCAGCGAGAACACGATCCGGTCTTTCTGTATTTTGTACTTGAGGGAACGGTGAGTAAGGTGCTTCTTCTAAAAATTCTTCAATCATTCCTGAGTCTTGAATGTTATCTAAAGGAATGTCTAATAATTTCTCTCGGACTTGATTCACGATGTGAGTTTGACAGTGTTTATTATGAAAAACGATACTTGTTCGATGTTCCTTTGTATTTCCAATATAAATGTCTTCAATAACCATTTCTTCTTCGGTAGAACGCTGCCTTAAAAGACCAAGGTTTTCATCTAAGTTTTCGATAAGAGCAATTTTAGGGCCACGCACTACTTTTTCTGTTGTAGGTTCACTTAAAGAGCGCTGTTTGGTCATAGACATATTCAGCGAGTATGCCGTGGTGCTTTCGCTAATAAACAGCAAGGGCTGACCTTTAAAAAAACACGAGATCGCTTGCTTGTATGTATAAACTTCTTTGTCTTTAATGACAGAAATAAACGAATCGATGTCATCAAGTGTTTGCGTTTCACTTTTTGCTTTTGTCTCAACAACATGCTGAGTAAGATTATCAAGTTTTTCTCCGTCGACTAATCCTTGGAGATAAATAATGCATATATATTTTGTGGGAGACAGCCATAATTTTTTGGAACCAACATCTGTATTTTGACCCACCAAATCTAGAAATGTTTGAACGGTGTAGTCTGCATTGGGCTGAAATTTTGAATCGAGCATAAATAAACTCACCGCCTGTTGTGTTAATGAGCTTAGTGTTTACGATGTAAAAACGAGTTATGCGAAAAATGTGGAAGAATAGAAAAGATATGTTATGGTAAAGAAAAGAGGTGATGGTATGCTACATTCATTTACGTTAAAAACGAATAAGCGTGACGAAATGATTGACGTTACGAGTCAGGTGCAGGCAGTACTAAGAACAGAAGGGTTAAAAGAAGGGGCTGTAGTTGTTTACTGTCCTCATACAACCGCTGGTATAACAATTAATGAAAATGCGGATCCTGATGTAAAAACGGATATGATCCGACGCTTCGATGAAGTATATCCTTGGGAACATAAGTTAGATCTTCATATGGAAGGAAATACGGCGGCGCATCTCAAAGCGAGCACGGTCGGCTCCTCTCAGCATATAATCATTCACGATGGGCAGCTGCTGCTAGGAACGTGGCAAGGAATTTATTTTTGCGAGTTTGATGGACCAAGGACTCGTACGTATTATGTGAAAATTTTATCCCTGCAATAACTTTTTTTCATACTCATTGTCCAACTTTCTTTTTAAAGTTGTTATAAAACAAAGTTTAGTTAATATAAATGTTATATAACAGTTAAAGGGAGAGATTGAACAATGGAAAAGATCGGTGCAGAACAAGAAACAGTAAAAAAAGAAAACGAAAAAACAAATTTTACATGGGTGGAAGAATACCCAACTATTTTAGATATTGTTAACGAGTATTACAGTACGTGTCGATAAAGTGAAGAGATAAAATTATTTTAATTGAAAGAAGATCCGAATGAGTTTGATTCTTGCTTGAGAATTTAACGCGTTCGGATTTTTTTATTGGTAGGGTGGACGTAGGTTTCATGTATGTAGACGAGGAGGCTCATCGGCCGGCCGCAGAAAACGAAGTCTTACTCGGGAATCAACAGCGATGCAACAAGCAGTCGAGATCATTTATCTCACTTGTTCGTCTTTAAGTTGGATTGATTTAGTTATGTCTTAATATCTTTTTTTATAAAAAAAGATATAATAGTAGCAATTTTCCTAAAAGGTTTAATATAATAAATATTAGGGTACTGAATTGTATGAAATAAAGATAAAACGCATCGTTTCATACTATTTCCTTTTTTACCGCTAGTATAGCCTTGAAGAAAAAGTTTCATTTGATATACTAACTATACGCTTAGTCTTTAAGATAAAGATGAAGATTCATTGTCATTGTTACACGCAGTGAATGAGCTGCCTTTGCTTGGCGAAAACGTCGTACAAACAAAGACAGATAGCGAATTGTTTTGGGTGCGTTCATTTAGTTCAAAACAGGGAGGCGATTAGTCTATGTTACTTGTACGTATGGCCATGATTGGTTTCTTTTCATTAACAGCCATATCATTGTTTTCTTTTCAGTCCGTTGAGATTATCCATGCTATTATGGACTTTTTCTCATCAGCTGATAAATATTAAAAACTCATATATTTCTTAAATAAAAAGCGGATAGCCCTTAGTGGGCTATCCGTCAAAAACCGCCCCGCAAGGCGGTTTTTTTATGCCTGTATTTGTTTTCTGATGACGAATTCTACATGTTTTTTTGAGCTCAACATTCGTTGAAATAAGTGTTCACGTACTGTTCAAACTGAAGCCAATCGTCCACGCGAGGGACATTTACTTCTTCGTTATACGGGTAGCTCATGGCAACAGCATGGCGACCTGTAGCTTGAAAAGCCTTCAAATTATGCGGTGCATCATCAAATAGCAAGTCTCCGTATATTTTATCTTTTTGGTGTGTAAACACGATATTGTACTTTCCGATAAACGGAAGGTGTTTTTCAACCCACTGCTCTTTTTCAGTATAAGCATAGGTACGACTGCTTGTGACAATTAAAATGGAAAACCTTTCATAAAGACGTTTAAGAACCTCAACAGCATGAGGCAGAGGTTTTAAATGTAAAAAAAGCCCCGGCTGATCGAGGTAGTCATAAATTTTTGTGCCGCACTCCGGCTTTACATACTTTTCTGATTCCCAGCATTTTAACTTTTCAACCGATAAGCTGTCGCAATAATCTTTGTTATATTGGTTATGCCAATCCGTCATAAGATCACAAATGACAGAATCCATGTCAATTAAAAGGGTGTGCATTTATTCAACTTCCTTTACAGTATTCATCTACACGCTTGGTTTTGCAATGCGCTGCTTCCACTATACCAAATCTTTTACATGCAGAAAAAGAGCAAGCCGTATCAAAATCGCACAGCTTGCCCTTTTTATCGAAACTACATTCTTTTAGCACCTAAATAGCGTTTGCTCCAATAGCTCTCTTTTAGAGAAGAGATGCTCACACCTTTAGAGGAAGAGCAGTGAAGAAACTGGTTATTCCCTAAATAAATTCCTGCATGAGAAGGTCCTTTTGTATAAGTTTGAAAGAATACAATGTCTCCAGCTTTTGGACTTGAGACGCGCGTTCCTTTTTGATAAATTTGCGCTACTGTTCGAGGAAGCTGAACTCCACCGCCATGTTTGAACGCATAGCCAATAAAACCGCTGCAGTCAAAGCCGCTTGGCGTTGTTCCGCCCCAGCGATATCGAACGCCCATATACTGTTTTCCTTTGTTAATCACTGCGTTAGGGTTATAGCGCGCTGAGCTAGAAGGCGATTTGCCCTTTGCTGAAACGCCTAGTTTAGCATACGTTCCTTTTCCGACAATACCATCCGCTGCTAGTCCATTTTTGCGCTGAAATGATTTTACAGCAGAAGTTGTAACAGTTCCAAAGTATGTAGTCGTATTCCCTTTAAAATAACCTTTATTTTTCAACGTTTGTTGTAGTTGTTTAACATCTTGGTGATTCATGCCTTGGCGAAGCGTTTGGTCGCCTAGAGCCGCTTGGCTGACAATCGGGCTAGTAGAAACAATAACGCCAGCAAGCGTAAGAGCTGCTATTACTTTTTTCATAAAACTAGTACCCCCTGAAAATTTTTCCTGATTTGAGTAAATTCATCATATCATCTTTCGACAGTGTTCTACGTTACAATTTCATTACATATATGAAAAAAATGAAATATAAAGGTGAATATAGTCTTATAAAAGCTGTAACTAAAAGGGTTCTTTAGATGTGCAATATTGCTAGAAAAACTTTGAATATTTGACGGTAAATAACTAAAAGATATGAAAAAGTATGTACATTTAAAATTTAACAAAGAAATATGTTGTGAATTACTACACAAAAAGTTCGAACTCGGGTAAAATGTAGAACTATAATATAGTAGTCATGTATGTGACTTTGATGAGGTGAAAGTAATGAAAAGAATAGGTGTATTAACAAGCGGCGGAGATTCTCCAGGTATGAATCCTGCGGTTCGTGCTGTTGTGCGTAAAGCAATTCATGAAGGTATGGAAGTTTACGGTATCTATCAAGGATATCAAGGGTTAATAGAAGGAAATATTAAAAAGCTAGAAGTTGGAGATGTTGGTGACATCATTCAACGCGGTGGAACTATGCTTTATTCTGCAAGATGTCCAGAATTCAAAACAGAAGAAGGGCGTTTAAAAGGTATTGAAAACCTTAAGAAGCACGGTATTGAAGGCTTAGTAGTTATTGGTGGAGACGGATCATATATGGGAGCTGTAAAACTAACAGAGCTTGGTTTCCCTTGTATCGGTATCCCAGGAACAATTGATAACGACATTCCAGGAACAGATTTTACATTAGGATTTGATACGGCTCTTCATACGGTTATCGATGCAATTGATAAAATCCGTGATACGGCGACTTCTCACGAGCGTACGTTCATTATTGAAGTTATGGGGCGTAATGCAGGAGACATTGCTCTTTGGTCAGGTCTTGCTGGCGGTGCAGAAACAATCCTTATCCCAGAAGCAAAAGATGAGTTCCAAGAAATGGTTGATCGTTTGAGAAAAGGACAAGAGCGCGGTAAAAAGCACAGCATTATCGTAGTAGCCGAAGGTGTAGCTAATGGTAATGAAGTAGCGAAACAGCTTCATGAAGCTGCAGGTATTGAAACGCGTGTAACAGTATTAGGACACATTCAGCGCGGTGGTTCCCCAACTGCTCAAGATCGTGTGCTAGGAAGCCGTTTCGGCGGTCGCGCAGTCGAACTTCTGCTAGAAGGTAAAGGCGGCCGTGCAATCGGTATCCGTAAAAATGAAATTGTAGATTATGATATTATGGAAATTTTAGGTGAACCTCACCATATCAATGCTGATATGTACCGTTTATCTAAAGAACTTTCAATCTAATCCCAGTGTTTCTGAGGCGAAACTTCTTATATAGAAGGAGTTTCGTCTTTTTTTGATTGCATGCCTGTCCCTTCGCAGTGTTTGCATGTTTTCATGTAACCGATACCAGGAATAACGACTAGCTTTCCGAGCCCTTTGCAAAAAGTACAAATTAATTCAAAACCAAACATTGGTTCATCCCCTCTGTACACGTTTTCTTTCAGTTTATCATAAAAGTAGACAAATAATTTTAAAAATTATAGAAATAATCAAAAAAATGATTACATTTGAACAGCGAGTGATATAGTAAAGAGAGAAGACCATTTTATAAAAGAGGAGAGGAAGCGTGATGTTTAAACGAATTTTACTTGCCTCAGATGGCTCAGAGCATGCAGCTAAAGCAACAGAAAAAGCCGTTCAGCTGGCTCAGCTGACGGAAAACAGTTTTATTCAAGTTATTTATGCAGTAGAGGGTGATTCAAGGTTAAAATCACTTAGCCGCGACGAGGAACGGGAAAGTCGGATACATACAACGGATGAAATTTTAAAGCAAGGAAATGTGGAGTATGAGATTACCTTTATGCACGGAGACGCGGCTAAAACAGTGATTCAATTTGCTAATCAAAATTCATTTGACCTTGTAGTAATAGGAAGCAGAGGGTTAAATCCTGTAAAAGGAATGCTGCTTGGAAGCGTTAGTTCTAAGATTGCACAGCAAGTAACGATTCCTGTGCTAATTGTTAAATAGGAGAGAAATGCAATGTCAAAACAGTATAAAGAATTAAAACAGCTCATTGATGATGCTAAACACATTTGTTTTTTTACAGGAGCTGGAATGAGCACAGAGTCGGGCATACCTGACTTTCGCTCTCAAAATGGCTTATATCGCCAAAACAAAAGCTTTGTGGACATAGTAGCTGCTGACTTCTATGAACAGTATCCTCATGAATTTTGGCCGCTGTTTAAAGAAATTTTTCATATTAAAATGCTGCATCAGTACAAAGCAAATACGGGTCATCGCTTTATTGCTGAACTAGAAGAAGCCAAAACTGTGCATGTGATTACGCAAAATATTGATGGCTTGCACCAAGATGCAGGAAGCACGAACGTTTTTGAAATTCATGGGTCCATTAAGAGAGCTCATTGTCCGAGCTGTAAAAAAGAGTATGACTTAGCGTATTTAAATCAGTCAGCCCTCCCACAATGTACAGCGTGTGAGCGCCTTTTAAAGCCAAATGTTGTTCTCTTTGGAGATGCCATTCATCAGTTCGATGAAGCAGTTACAGCAGCGCTGTCATCTGATTTATTCATCGTGCTTGGTTCATCGCTTGAAGTAGCACCGATTAATCAGATTCCGCTGCTTGTGAGCCGGTACAATCTTACAAATATGGTGATGATTAATAAAGAACCTACGCATTACGATTATTTGTTTGATTTGGTTATCTACGATTCCATTGGACAAGTGGTCGCAAATTTATAAGCGTCTATGTATGAACATAGCGCTTTTTTAGCATTTAGTGATAAAGTGTAGGGATGTATCATATGGTGTAGTACATCATCCATTCGCTAATGGATAGAAGGGATGTTTTTGCATATGAGTGTAGGCTTGAGAGTTTGTCTCTTCATTGTTGGTATTGCACTCAAAGTGACAGCTGTTTTGACTTTGATTTTTGAAATGAATCTTGTCCCTATTCACGGAAGGAGTCTTACTTATTATGCTGAAGCGATAGGTATGAAACTCCCCATTATCTGTTTTATCCTTGGTTTTTTTTGTGTAGCAGCAAGCTTTTATTTACCTGCTAAAAATCGCCGCACCAGTAAATAGCAAGGGCAGGAGACTAACTAAAACGTTTGACTGCAAAGTTTTTAACATTTAAAATAAAGTCAATAAGTTTAAAAAGAAATAGGATAATTATTCCTTAATCTTTTTAGATATACGGAAATAGAGGTGATTGGATGGGGCAGTGTACCACGTTGGCGAAGTAGCATTATATGCACCAGTGTCAAAGCGTACAATACAGTATTATACAAACCAACATTTGCTTCACGCATATCGCTCTTTATCACATGATCGCTCTTTTAAGACGTTAACAGACTTTAACTTTATAAAGATTGGAAACTACTAAATTTTTTATAAATGAATGGAAGAGAGAATCAGCGCTGAAGCAACATCATGAAATGAAGCGATGTGAGCCATTGCTTCACATCTAGAACAGCTGAATAAAGAATGACCTGCTACATTAACGAGTGAAACGTGAGATAAGGAAGAGAGACTGGCAGTTTTGCTCCATATAAAAATGTTTATACATTTATCATGTGATTCCTCCTTATATGCACTTTTCCAAGTGATCAGTACAGGGATAGAGTTCTTTATCCAAATTTTTTATTTTTTAGGAGGTGAGTCCTTACTCGTTTTTCAACGAGCTAAGGAACTTGATTGGACATATTTAACTTGATTTTACTAGCGGTACTGATTGCATTAACTGCTTTTTTCGTTGCTACCGAGTTTGCGATTATTCGCGTGAGGAGTTCCAAAGTGGATCAGCTTATAGCAGAAGGGAGCAGCAATGCAAAAGCTGCGAAGCAAGTTATTTCAAATTTAGATGAATACTTATCTGCGTGTCAGCTTGGTATTACGATTACTGCGCTGGGAATTGGTTGGTTAGGAGAGCCTACACTTTCGCATCTCCTGTCACCATTACTTGATCAACTAGGGATAAGCGGAGCTTTAACAAAAGTATTATCTGTTGCGATTTCTTTTGCGATTGTTACATTTATAAACGTTGTGGTCGGAGAGCTTGCTCCGAAAACATTTGCAATTCAAAAAGCAGAGAAAGTCACTTTATTATTTGTTCGTCCGCTTATACTCTTTTACAAAGTAACCTATCCGTTCATTTGGTTATTAAACAGTTCTTCTCGTTTAATAACAGGGCTATTTGGTCTAAAGCCTGCTTCAGAAAATGAGCTTGCACACAGTGAAGAAGAGCTTCGCATCTTGTTATCAGAAAGCTATAAAAGCGGTGAAATCAATCAATCGGAGTTTAAATATGTAAGTAAAATTTTTGACTTTGATGATCGTGTTGCCAAGGAGATTATGGTGCCGCGTACGGAAGTCGTTTCGATTGACCAGGAAGATACGGTCGAATACATCCTTGATATGGTGCAAGAAGAACGGTTTACCCGCTATCCGGTCATCGATGGAGATAAAGACCATATTATTGGAATGGTCAATATGAAAGAGATTTTAACCGAGATTGTCATGAACAACAGCAAGGAAAAAATAGATTTAAAACAGTATATCCGTCCTGTTATTGAAGTAATTGAATCGATTCCTATTCATGATTTATTGCTTAAGATGCAGCGTGAACGCATCCATATGGCTATTTTAATTGATGAATACGGTGGAACAGCAGGGATTGTAACAGTAGAGGATATTTTAGAAGAAATTGTCGGTGAAATTCGTGATGAATTTGATGCGGATGAACTTCCATTAATTCAGAAAGTCAAACCCGATCATTATATTGTAGATGGAAAATTATTAGTAAGTGAGCTTAACGAGCTGCTTGGCACGACAATTGATGATACGGATGTTGATACAATTGGAGGCTGGGTCTTAACGGAAAAATATGACGTCAAACAAGGAGAAAGCCTTAGCTTTGATCAGTATGATTTTACCGTTACGAAAATGGAAGGCCATCACATTCAATATATTGATGTGATTAAAAAACGTCAGGTACATCAAAGTACGGATGAAGCGGTTAATGTGTCGGACATGAACCAGTCACAGGCTTTATCTTCATAATAAGAAGGCGCATTGCGAAAGAGCAGTGCGTCTTTTTTTAAAAGAAAGTGTGGAGGGAAGATGACAAAGTCATATGATGGAACTATGGGATAATATTACCGCTATGAATCTTGAAATCAATTTGCTTTAATAAAAGTATGAAAACTCTATCAAAACTTTTATTAGTAACATTGTTGTCTGTCACTCTAGCTTTTGGTCTTAATAACACTGCGCAAGCAGCAACCGTACATACCGTTCAATCGGGAGATACGATGTGGAAAATAGCAGTAAAATATCAGGTGGGCGTTTCCGAGCTGATTGAAGCGAATTCTGCTATTAAAAATCCTAATTCGATCTATCCGGGACAAAAAATTACCATACCAACAGATAAAGCGGGAAGTTCATACGAAGAGAAAGTGGTTCAGCTAGTGAATCAAGAACGTGCTAAAGTAGGGCTTAAGCCTTTAAAGTCTAATTGGGAAGTAGCTCGCGTGGCTCGCTATAAATCGCAGGATATGATTGATAAAAATTATTTCAGTCATACATCGCCTACGTATGGAAGTCCGTTCGACATGATGAAAAAATTTGGCATTACATACAGTACAGCAGGTGAAAATATCGCTGCTGGACAAGCAACTCCAAAAGAAGTGGTTAACGCATGGATGAATAGCGAAGGTCACCGTAAAAACATACTATCAAGTCAATTTACCGAAATCGGAGTAGGTTACGCTAAAGGCGGAAGCTACGGTCATTACTGGACTCAAATGTTCATTTCAAACTAAAGAAGAAAGGAAAAAAAGCTGACTACTAAGTCAGCTTTTTTTAGCTTCGAGCACTTTCTAGAAATTCTTTTGGATTGCCAGAAAGCTTTCCGTCCTGCTCAACGATGAGTGTGCGCGTAGGGAAAGCAAATTCTACGCCTTCTTCTTCAAGAATGTCCATAATTTCGAAGTTTATATTTTCTTTTACATCTAAGTAATCAGCAAAAACGGTTGTATTTGTAAAGAAATACAGATAGATATTTAAACTAGATTCATAGAAACCGTCAAAATTTACAAGAATCGTTTCATTGTGAATTTCTTCGTGCTCAGTCAGCATCTTTTTAATTCTTGCCACTACGGTTTCTAACTTTTCTTTTGGTGTATTATAATTCAAGTTTAAATGAAAGGCAATTTGACGTTTCCCCATTTTAGCCCAGTTAATAATAGGTTCATTAGAAAGAGTAGCATTTGGAACCGTTACGACTGCTTGAGCGAACGTTCGAACTTTGGTGCTTCGAAACGTAATATCTTCTACAACGCCTTCAACACTTGGTGTTTTAATCCAATCTCCAATGGTAAAAGGCTTTTCAGTAATAATTACGATTCCGCCGAATAAATTACTAACGGTGTCTTTTGCGGCTAGGGCAAAAGCAAGACCACCTAAGCCAAGCCCCGCTACAAAGCCGTTTACGTTAAAACCCCATTCTTCTGCGATGATGGAGATAGAAAGCATAACAACAACGATGCGGATGAACTTTTCAATAAAAGGAATAATGATTCGATCCACTTGGATATCAAAATTTTTGGCAAACGTTGCAAAAAATAAATTGGTAGAAGCAGCTAAATTATACAAGCCCCATCCTGCAAGGCCAACAGAAGCTGAACGAACTAAATGTCTTTCCGTGTCGGCTGTTAAAACATCAAAGGGAAGATAGGGAAGAGCAAGCTTGAAACCAATAATCACAAAAATCCAGCGCAGCGGCTTTTCAAAAGCTTCTAAAACGCTCGTAATTAAATTGATTTTTTTATTTTTGACAAAACCAATAATAAACTTAAACAAATAAGTCGTGAAAAGCTTGCGAAGAATTAAAAAGATCAAAAAGATCCCAATCGCAATCACGATTTTTTTCCAATCATCTAATGATGATAGAGATTTCAAAAAATCCATACAATCCTCCTAGTTACCAAAACTGTGCTACAGTCCATTTATATCCGTCAATTGAAAGCATTTCTATGTAGAGTGTTCTTTACCCTAAATTCATGCTTTTTAAAAGCTTCTTCCCTATTAAAATAGCACAAAAATACCTGTAAATCTATTTAAGTGATAATTATGAATATATCTCTTTTTAGTAAAAGAGACAGACAATAGTCTGAAAATAAGTTGTATAATAAATAGGTGATATTATAAACGTTAATTTATCTTATTATTTATTTAAAACGTGCGTTGGAGGGAGAAGCTTTGTTAAGTCAATTAAATAGAATGCTAGAAAAATTGATGCCGTTTATTACGCCTGTCAGCTTGCTCATAGGAGTTCTTATCGGTTCGTCATTAAGTCAGTATACCTTCTTAATTCCATGGCTTTTTGCATTAATGACGTTTGCCGGAAGTTTGAATTCAAACTTTCACCAGTTAAATGCCACGATACATCGTCCATTTCCAATCATTATGGCCCTGTTTGTTTTACATATTTTTATGCCAGCGTGGGCTTGGAGCGTTGGCCAAGTGATTTTTCCACATGATGTATTTACAAGCACGGGTCTTTTGCTAGCAGCAATTATTCCAACAGGAGTGACTAGTTTTATATGGGTCTCGATTTACAAAGGAAGCATTCCTCTTGCACTATCCATTATTTTAATTGATACTCTTTTAGCACCGCTTATCGTTCCTTATACGCTTTTATTGGTGGTTGGAGACACCGTGCATTTGGAAGCGCTAAAGTTAGTCAAAGATTTATGTTTTATGATTGTCCTTCCATCTTTGTTAGGCATGTGCTTAAATCAATATACAAAAGGAACAATTAAGCAGACCTTAGGACCAAAGCTGGCACCTGTTTCGAAAATAGGGTTAAGTGTGATGGTTATGGTAAACGGGGGAGTGATTGCACCTTATTTAAAACATATTGATAAAAAACTGCTGTTTATTATCGTGATCGTCTTTTTAATGAGTTCAGCTGGTTATTTCTTCAGCTGGATGATTGGCAAATGGCTAAGATGGGACCGAGCAAAAGTTGTGACGCTTACGTTTTGCGGAGGCATGAGAAATATTAGCGCCGGAGCCGTGTTAGCCGTATCTTATTTTCCAGCTCCCGTTGCTGTACCGGTCGTATTAGGGATGTTATTTCAGCAGGTATTAGCTGCTTTATCAGGGCGTTTAGTTCAAAACTATTACGAGAAAAAAGACGCTGAATTTGCTTCATTGAAATAAATGGAAAAAGTAAGGGACGAACCATAGTAATCATAAAGTAAGCACTCTGTTTTAATAAGGAGAGATAAGGGGCTTGTACGCTTGCTGTGTTCAAGGTAACGAGATGATTAGAAATAGGTACGGTGTGGCATACTAGAAAGAAAAAGGTCGGATATTCTTGCTTATCAATATAGCGCTGGCGTTTGTTTTACCTTGGGTTTTCGGCACCCTCTATTTACATCCTAAAAATCGTCGTTTACTGCCTTTAGTAGGAACTGCTTTTTGCATTTTAGCAATCGTTATCAATGAATTAGGGAGCTATTATGGCTTTTGGAAACTCCGGACTTCTTTAGAAAATGAAGCATTAGAAGCGCTGCCTTTTAATTTAGGTGTTTATCCTGTATTGGCCAGCTATATGATTTTTTTAATCCAGCGAATCGGAAAGCCTCATTTTTTTATTTTTCTTATTGCGCTGTTTACAACATTTTTAGAAGGAACGTATATGTATATAGAAAGAGTTATATACGGAAACGGATGGAATCTCGGCTGGACATTTTTTTCCTACTGGATTCCGTACAGCGTAATTTATTTATACTATAGGTATTTGGTTAGCCTTAGACTGCTTCACTAGAAGAAAAAAAGAAGTAAATTTGCACAATAAAAAAAGCCGTGAATATTCACGGCTTTTTTTATTAGATCGCTTCTTTCGAGCTAGATTTATCTTTTGAATGATCCCATGCATCAATATTATCAAGTCCAGAAATGCTGTCTTGATAGAAGACAGGGTCTTTTCCAGCTTTCTTTTGGGCAAGATAATCTTTGAGTGCGGCAAAGGCTACTTTCGAGAGCAAGAGAATGGCGATTAAGTTGACTACTACCATAAAGCCCATAAACAGGTCTGCTAAGTCCCATACAAGCTGAATTTGAGAAATAGAACCGAACACGATCATTGCAAGCACAGCAATACGATAAGTCATCAGCCAAGCTTTATTTGTGTTCAAGAACTCAATATTTGTTTCTCCGTAGTAGTAGTTACCAATTAATGTACTAAACGCAAATAGGAAAATCATAATCGCAAGAGCGCCTGCTGCCCAAGAACCAATATGAGTGCTTAAAGCAGCTTGTGTTAATTCAATACCGCTTAAATTTTTATTTGTGTAAGCACCTGAAAGTAAAATGATAAAGGCAGTACTACTACAAATGATAAGAGTATCTGTTAATACACCAAATGCTTGAATTAATCCTTGTTTTACCGGGTGGCTTGTTGTTGCAGCGGCTGCTGCATTTGGAGCACTACCCATACCAGCTTCGTTTGAGAATAATCCGCGTTTAATTCCTTGCATAAGAGCTGCTCCAAGAGAACCACCGGCAATTTGCTCGAAACCAAATGCATTTTTTACGATTAACGCAATAAGAGAAGGCATCTCTTGAATGTTCATAATAATAATAAAGAGTGCTACGCCAATGTAGGCAACAGCCAGTACTACCACAATATATTCTGACATTTTTGCAATACGCTTAACTCCGCCAAAAATAATGGCAGCGAAAGCCACTGTCATAATAATTCCTAACACTAAACGATTTGTTCCGAACGCATTTTCAAACGCAAGGGTAATCGTGTTCGATTGTACAGCATTAAAAATTAAGCCGAATGATAAAGTGATTAAGACAGCAAACAGTCCGCCCATCCAGCGCTTTTTTAAACCTTTTTCCATATAGTAAGCCGGTCCGCCTCGGAAGCCGCCGTCTTTGTCTTTTACTTTGTATATTTGTGCTAATGTACTTTCGATAAATGCTGAAGCTGAACCGATAACGGCAAGCACCCACATCCAAAATACAGCACCAGGTCCCCCTAAAGCGATCGCAATCGCAATACCTGTAATGTTCCCCGTACCAACGCGGGCTGCCATACTGATGCAAAACGCTTGGAATGGCGAAATTCCGTCTTTAGAAGAACTATCCGCACCTTCTTTTAATACACGAATCATTTCTCTTAATAACCGAATTTGTAAAAACTTTGACCTGAATGTAAAAAACAAACCAAATGCAATCAGCATCGCAATCAGTAAGTAGGACCAAAGAAATTCGTTGATTGAACTAACAAAACCTTGAACTACTTCTTGCATAGTTTCACCTCTTCATAAATTATAGTAGAATAATAATAAAAAACGTGAATTTATAGAATTTTCCCTCTATTTAGATAGATCTCCCTATTTCCCCGCTGTTTTTCTTCATTATCCTTGTCAAATCTTGTTGCTAAATCAGAACCTTATATATATATAAAATAATAATTTTGGTCTTTTGTCAACTAACCTCACATGGAAAAATAGGGTGATATGACAAATGAAGTGGGTTTGAAAAGGCGATAACAGCAGGGATGAAAGAATTTTCATTTTGTTTTACTTAATTGTTGCTAGAAAATAAAAGTTTTAGGCCAAGTACGCCAAAAACCGTTCCTTTTACATATTTTAATGTGTGCTGAAAGATACGGCTTTTTTTGACTTTTTTCCCAAGGCCTGAAGCAAATAGCGCAATAAGTGAAAAGATGATGAGCGTTTCGGCGATAAAGATGATACCAAACAAAATCATCTGCAAACTTACATGTCCAAGAGACGAATTAACAAACTGCGGTAAGAACGTAATGAAGAAAATAGCTACTTTTGGATTGGTTAAGTTGCTAACAAATCCTTTTCTAAAGTGATGGTGCTGCTGAACGTTTTCTGTTAGTTCCAACGGACCGCTTTTCTCGCGAAACGATTGGTATGCTAAAAACAGCAGGTACAGAACGCCTACAACCTTTAGAATCGTAAAGGCAATAATTGATTTTTGAAAGATAATAGATAGCCCCACTGCGGCTAAAAGAGTATGTACAAATGTTCCCGTAATAGATCCTAATACGGTTTTGATGCCTGCTTTGACGCCTGAAGCAATACTTTGTGTCATTACGAAAATCATGTCTTGTCCTGGTATTAAGACAATGATAAGTGACACGGCTATGTAAGGTATAAGCCAAGAAAATGTCATGATGATTCCCTCCCAACAGAATTTTAACCATTTCGACAAAAAGTTCTCAAGAGTGTGTGCTAATGAATTAATAGATTAATGGAGTAAAGTTAAGAAGGTGTAAAAGCGTAAAAAGAGGTTATTCTCCTTAATAAAAATCAATAAAAGGTGTAGGAGAAAAATAGGTGGTGTTGTATAATAATTCGATATAATTAATTTTTATAGAAAGAGGGTAAAAATTTATGAAGTACTGTTTAGCACAGCCGGAGGACGCTGTTACAGTTCACGATCTTATGCAGCAAGCCTTCTCCGTCTATCGCGATTCTGTCCCACCATCCAGTGCTCTTGATGAAACAATAGAATCTATTATGCAATCGTTAAAGTACGAAAAAGAAGCTGTCATTTTATACGTCGAAAATAAGCCAGTAGCGATGGCGCGTTTTACGCTAGAAGAAACGAGCTTATATTTTTACCGTCTGTCTGTTATTCCTGCTTTTCAAGGAAAAGGACTAGCTAAACGGCTTATTCAATGGTTAGAAACGTACGCCAAAGAGTGTGGTAAGGAAAGTTTATCATGCAAGGTGAGAATGAGCGTTTCTCGTAATATAGCTTTGTATGAATCAATCGGCTTTTACATAGAGGAAAAAGAAATCGTACATAGAGACGGAGTGGATATTCCTGTAGTAAATATGAAAAAAGAGATTCTAAAAGGAGTAATGGCATGAATAAATCAACTCTTCCTTTACCGCCTTCTGTCTTTCTTTTAATCGGTGTATTAGCCGTTTCTTTTTCTTCTATTTTAATTAAATGGTCGGACGCACCTGCTTCTATTTTAGGAATGTATAGACTGCTGTTTACGGTCCTTTTATTTTTACCGTTTTTACCATGGAGGAAAATGAAAATTCTTTTTAAACACAGCACGGTAAAAGAATGGCTAATGCTAGCTGTATCAGGCGTGTTTTTAGGGCTTCACTTTCTGTTTTGGATGGAGTCTTTTTCACATACAACAGTTGCTAGCGCTATGATTTTGACTGCGCTTGAGCCGGTTTTCGTAGTGATAGGAGCTTATTTTTTATTTAAAGAAAAAACAAGCAAAGTGGGAATCATCAGCATTCTAATTGCTGTTAGCGGCTCGGTAATTATCGCATCGGGAGATATCGGAGTATCTAAAACGGCTCTTTACGGAGACTTACTTTCTGTTTTAGGTACAGTGGCCGTTTCTGTTCATATGCTGGCAGGGCAAGATCTGTGCCGGAAAATGCCTCCTGTCATCTATAGCTTCGCCGTTTTTTTAATCGGTGGACTGGTGCTATTTTTCTACAATGTTTGGACACATGTATCGCTCACTCAGTATGACTCAAAAGACTGGTGGATCTTTTTACTTTTAGCACTTATTCCTAATATTTTTGGTCATGCCTTATTTAACTGGCTGTTAAAGTACGTAGGTGCTACAACGATTTCAATGGCTATTTTGGGGGAGCCAATTGGTGCCATCATTCTCGCTTATTTCTTGCTTGGAGAAATGACAACTGTTTCTCAGCTAGTGGGAGGAATGATTGTGATGATTAGTGTGATGATCTTCTTAAAGTACAAAGCAGCAGAGCCGGAAAAAGTCATGTCTCTTCAAGAAAAGTCCAATATCAGCTAATCGGATAGGCAAGCAGCACCGAGTATGATACAGTTTATTTATCATTATTTACCATTTGGTAAAGAGGCTTTTATTAAACTACATAAAGCGGGTGTAAATATGCTGAAAAAACTAACGGACCATGTTTATTACTTTCCTCATTCTGAAGAAACGGATCGGCCGGTGCTCGGGCTTATATGCGGGGAGAAGTATAGTTTCATCGTAGATGCCGGGAATTCTCCTGCGCATGCATCATTATTTTTAGAAGAAGTTGAAAAAATGGGCGTCCCTCCAATCAAAGGAGTAGCTATTACGCATTGGCACTGGGATCATACATTTGGCATTCATGCCATGAACAAGTATACAATCAGCCATCATCTAACGAAGAAAAAGCTGGCTTATTTAAAGACACTGCGCTGGGATGATGATGCCTTGGATAAACGTGTTCGGGAAGGTGAAGAAATTGAATTTTGCCGGGACATGATAAAGAAAGAAATGCCGAGTCGAGAGACGCTAATTTTACAGGAGCCGGACGTAACGTTTCATCATCATATGGAAGTTAACCTAGGTGGAATAACTTGTTGCATTCAGCATATTGGAGGAGTACACGCGCAGGACTCGTCCGTTGTCTACATACCCCAAGAAAAAGTCCTGTTTTTAGGTGATTGTCTATGCCCAGATCTTTATAGCGGTGACTGGAGCTATGATAAAGAAGACTTTGAGCGGATTCAAAGAGAACTTAAAAAATATGATGCGTATTATTATCTCTCATCTCATTTTGACCCTGAAACTTCTGAGGAACTTTGGCGAGATTTAAACCAATTGAGTGCGATTGGAGAAATTGTAGGAAATGAAGTGGATTTAGAAAAAGCATGTTTTCAGTTTGAATGTGAAACGTATAAGAAGCCAACAAATGAGCAAAAAGAGAGAATACAGTATTTTGTTAATGGAAACGCCAAACGCAAAAGCAGAGAACTGTTTTGATAGTTTATGCATAATGATAAATAAGCCCGCCTTGTTCATACTATGTTATGAGCAGGCGGGCTTATTCAATTGGTTGTGCAGTGATATAAGCTTTAAGTTATGATAGTAAAATAAATAACTTGACGAAATTAAGTTATAAAAATATAATAAGTTACATAAAGTAAGTTAATTAAAAAATGATATATTCAAAAGGAGAAATAATCATGAACTTTCACCGTGCCCCTCATGTATTTGTTGGGAAAGTAAATTTAAAAGTAGAAAATGTAGAGCGTTCACTTGCTTTTTACCAGCAAATAATCGGGTTTCAACTTTTAGGTAGAACAGAGAATAAAGCCTTGTTAACAGCTGATGGACGCACGGCGCTGTTATCGATTGAACAGCCGGAAAACGTTACAGCAAAACAGCCTCGTACAACAGGCTTATATCATTTCGCTCTATTGTTGCCGACTCGTTCTGATTTGGGAAGTATTCTGCAGCATTTGTTAAATAGCGGTTATCCGCTTCAAGGGGCGTCTGATCATCTAGTGAGCGAAGCGCTGTACTTGGCAGATCCAGATGGAAACGGCATAGAGATTTATCGAGATCGTCCGTCGAGTAAATGGGAATGGAATGACAGTGAAGTAGTAATGGCTACAAAACCTTTAGATGCAGAAGCGATATTAGCTGAAGGAAACGGTAAACCGTGGACAGGATTACCTTCATCTACCTTAATGGGACATATTCATCTTCACGTTTCTGAATTAGGGCAAACGGAAAACTTTTATCGAAATGGATTAGGTTTTGAGGTTGTGAGCAATTACCATAATCAAGCACTGTTTATTTCAACTGGGCGCTATCATCATCACATCGGACTAAACGTTTGGAATGGAATTGGAGCGCCTAGTCCTCTTGAAAGCAGCGTTGGTTTAGAGTCATTTACACTTGTTTTTCCAGCTGAAGAAGCAAGGGAACAGGTAATAAATAAGCTTCGTGAAATCGGAGCAGCTGTGTCCAAAGAAAACCAAGATTTCATCACAAAAGATCCATCAGGCAATATAATTAGATTAGTCCTTTAAAATAAAAGCTGCCGCAATTGGCAGCTTTTATTTATCGCAATGTTCGTCAAAATAGGAAAGAAATGTACACTTTTTTCTCAAATGGTAAGATGATAATGGCGAAAAGGGTGTTATTTTCAGGGAAATAAACGAAGAGTCTTACGTTTAAAAAAGTTTGTAAATAAGCGGGCGTGGGAATAAAATACATATCAAGCATCATTTCTTATCGTTATTGAATCTTTATATAAAGTCTTTTCATATAAAACCTTGAAGGAAGGGAGCGGAAACCTGTGAGATATAAAGTGAAACATTGGCTTAGATTAACTTCAGACGAGCGCTATCTTGTATTGTTTGCTACTGCTGCTTTGCAAAAAGAAAAGCGATAAAAGAGTTGTTAATAGTAAGGAAAGTAGCTTTATATGCTAACGAAAAGGTAATAAAAGGCCTGAAAATAAATATATTTATTTTCAGGCCTTTTATTGTTTTCAAACCTTTGTTAAGTCAACTGTTGAGAGATAGCTTCAGCCGTTTGTTTGCCGTTTGTTATACACGCTGCAATGCCTACTCCATAGTAAGAACAGCCGGCTAATGTAATAGCGGGGTGCTTGTCATGCAATTTTTGGGTCAAGCTGCGTACAAGTTCACCGTGTTTAAGGTGATAGGTAGGCATCAATTTATCCCAATTGGTTACGTCGCTTTCAATGGGCTGCTCTTTAATTCCTAAGCTGTTTTCAATGTCCTTTTGTGCCACTGCTAGCAGCTCTGCTTTTGACATCGTCCGTAGGCTGTCAAAGTGGTGACTCGTGCTTTTATAAAATAAGCGAACTAACAAATTCCCTCGCTTAGAGGTGTGAGCCCATTTTTTGCTCGTCCACGTGCAGGCATTGGCGATTAAGTTGCTTGATTGAGAGGCAATAAACCCGGTGCCTTCAGCGGGAAGGTATTCGTCTGGAACGTCATAGCCGATGTACACGCTAATCAGAGAAGAATCTTTTAACTGCTCAAAGTCTTCGTTTAATTCGGGATCGTTCAACAGGTGCTGAGCAGCCGTATGCGGTGTAGCTAACACCACGTAATCCGCTGAAAGGGCTTGCCCCGGCGTACTGATTTGGTAACGTTCACCGTTCCGTTTTATGCTGGTGGTTGGCGTATCTTTTAAAATCGTTACATCAGAAAGCTCTTCTTCTAAGCGGTGAATAATCGTTGATAAACCTTGTTTAAACGAAATGAATTTTTTATTTCCTGCCGTTTTAAATTTTTTTTCATTGGCTCCCATTCCTTTGATGATGCTGCCGTACGTGTTTTTGTAGTCGAGCAGATACGGGAGAGTCGAAGAAATCGTAAGTTTGTCTAAATCGCCAGAGTAGACGCCGGATAAAATAGGTGCAATTTGCTTTTCTACTAGCTCTTCTCCTAAAAAATGTTTTAAAAAGAGTCCAATTGAGCTGTCTTTCGTAAACGTTGTATTTTTAGTAATTAAGTCTTTTAAAGCTGTAATTTTAGCTTTTGAAGAAATCAGCTCGCTTTTAAAAAGAGATTCCACGCTTGTTGGAATACCGAACATGGTATCTTCAGGAATTGGAAGCAGCTCATTAGCAGAGTAAATAAACGATTTGCCCGTTTCGTTATAGACTAAATCGTTTGTTAAGTACAGCTCTTCTAGCAGGGGCATCACGTTTTCTTTTCGAGCTACGATAGAATCTGCCCCTGTTTCCATAATAAATTCCCCAGCTTCACGCGTATTGATTTTCCCTCCTAAATAGGCATGTTTCTCTAGTAATAATAATTTAAGCGGGAGATTACGTTCTCGTTTTAGTTTCTGCAAATAGTACAGAGTGGTTAAGCCCGTAATTCCTCCTCCAATAACAGCGACCGTTTTCAAAATATTCACTCCTACATTTTCAACAATTAGTCTGTAATATACGAAAATCATACCACTATGACTAGGAAAAGTGTAATGAATTGATTGTGAACATAGTGTGTGCAAACACGAAAAGAAATATTGAAACTATACGATTAGATATTTTGAAATTACATAAAATAAAAGCTCATACACGTAGAGAAAATGACTGAGACGCAGCAGTGAAGAAAGGAGGAAGCATCATGCTCGGCGGTTTTATGGAAACGCTGAAAAAAGACTGGCTCGCTTTAGTATTAATAAGTGTTCTTATATGCGGTATTACCTTAAACGTACGAGCTGAAGAGAAGAGCGGACGAAGCGGATACATCGAACCAAAGCTAGTTTTTCCTGTGATCAGTGATGTTCATATTAAGGAAGCAGGAACGCTTGATTTGCGTACTTTTCAACATGCATTAACGCAATTAAATGAACAGGCACCGAAACAAGATGCCTTTGTAGTGGTAGGAGATTTGGCTGATACCGGCGCGTTAAAAGAATACGACCGCTTTTTTTCTATTTATAATCAAAATAAACAGCCGCAGGCCGTATCTCTTTTTACGATTGGTAATCATGAATACCGGGACAGCGTAACTAATCAGCAAGCGCAGCAGCGTTTTTTATCTAAAACTAAAATGAAAGCTCTTTATTTTCACCAAGTGATAAAAGGATATCATTTTATCATGCTTGGAACAGAAAGCCGTCTGACCACCGGTGATTATTCAATCAAACAAATTAACTGGCTTGCTGAACAGCTGAAAATAGCAAAGCGAGATGATCCTAAAAGACCGATTTTTGTCTTTATTCATCAGCCTATTAACAATACACTGTACGGGAAAAACAGATGGGGGATAGAAGTGAATGAACAGCTTCTTTACAATACGTTAAAACCTTATCCGCAAGTCATTACATTTTCTGGCCATACCCACCATCCGTTGGACGATCCTCGTACTATTTTTCAGAGAGATTTTACATCTCTTGCAACGTCTTCTGTTCGGTATATATGGCCTGGTGCGGGATATTTACAAGGTGAACTTCCTCCTGGCTACCGAGATGTGAGTCAAGGTCTTCTCGTAGAGGTTTATAATCGAAAAGTAGTCGTTAAAAGGCGGGATTTTCACGCAAATAAGTGGACGGGAGAAGCGTGGGAAATTGACATACCTGCAGATGCAAAAAAGTTTCACTACACGAATGAACGAGATTTAGTAAAACCGATTTTTCTTCCAAGCTCTACTATTTCTGTTATACAAGAAAAAGCTTCAGCAAATCAGCTTTATATTCAGTTTACGCAGGCTGTGGATAATCTGATGGTTCACTCTTATCGCATTACCGTCAAAAATAAAGAAACTGGAGAAGTGGTCAAAACATATAATGCATTTTCTCAATATTACAGCGATCCTGTTCCAGATGTTCTAAGTCTTCCATTATCCGGTTTGCAGCCTCATACTGCGTATCAAATAGAAGTAGCGGCAGTGGATGCGTTTGACAATCAAAGCGACCAAAAATTAATCATTGAAGGCTCTACTAAATAGCTAAAAGAATCCTGATTTTTATGGATTCTTTTAGCTTTTTTTCATCTGTTTTTAATGTTATTTTCATTAGATTTTTAAGTGGAGTTGCTACACTGAAACTGTATTTAAAGTCATAATATGTAATTTTTATGGAAGTATCAAAATCAAAAGGAGTTTATATGAAAGGATCTTTTGTACGTTTTTTAATAGTAGGGCTGGTCAATACAGCAGTAGGTCTTTCCATTATGTATGTACTGCTTCATATGTTTCATCAATACTGGGCAGCAACGTTTATCGGAAACGCAGCGGGAGCAGTCGTCAGCTACGTGTTAAATCGAATATTTACGTTTAAAAGCGGAGTTCATTTATCCAAAAGCATACTGCGGTTTATTTTGGTTATTGGCATTTGCTACGGATTGTCTTACTATATTGGACTGCAGTTCTCCAGCTGGTTATTGCATCAACTTCCTGCTGCTGTGCGTCCGTTCAAAAAAGACGTCGGTATATTAATTGGAACAGGTCTGTATACGCTTTTAAATTATACGGGTCAAAAATACTTTGTATTTAATGCAAAAAAAGAAGCGGTCGTCGTACACGATTAGCTTTTAGCAATTATGAAATGGAAATAGGTGTTAACAGATGAAGAAAGAAACAGCTATGAATAAAGAAAAAACATTGCTTATTATCGCTTTCCTTTTGCTGCTTGCGTATGTATCCCCTATGTTTTTGCTCGGGGAAGATTCGCATATACGCGTGCATGATAATTTAGACTCAAATATTACGTGGTATAAAGTTCTGCATCGAAGCGGAGAGCTGTTTGGCTCCAGTCATGCCGTATTACCTCAAATTATTAACGGATTGCCGAGGAATACGTTTGGAACAGAATTTAGCGGTATTCAGTGGCTGTATGGTTTGTTTCCCACCATGCTTGCGTACAGCCTCAGCCAAACGATTACGCGCGTATTTGCTTTAATTGGAATGTATTTATTATTAAAAAAGCATTTTATTAAAAGCGAGGATGCTTATGCGATTCGAGTGCTTGTATCGCTTGCTTTTGCACTTACCCCATTTTGGCCTTCGGGCATGCTGAGTACACTAGGACAGCCGCTGGCGCTGTGGGCGTTTTTAACCATTCGAAACCGCGAAGGAACATGGAAGGAATGGCTTACACTTTTACTGCTTCCGTTTTACGCGAGCTTTGTGCTCGGATTTTTCTTCTTTTTAACGGCGATGGGAATGCTGTGGCTAAGAGATGCAGTTAAAAAACGAGCGTGGAACATTCCTTTTTTAAGCAGTATTGCAGCGATGACCGCTGTCTTTCTGCTCATTGAATACCGGCTTGTTGATTCGCTTTTATTTCCTGAGGCCCCGACGAGTCGAAATGAATTTTTAAGCTCTACTCTAGGCTTTGCACATTCCATTCGCCTTGCTTTTAAGAACTATACGCTTGGGCATACACATGTAATGACGCTTCATACCTTTGTCATTTTACCGCTTTCTTTTATTGTACTTTGGATTGTTGCTCGGAATCAGAAGGGAAAGCTTGAAAAAACGTTTTTGCAGTTATTTATTCTTAATCTACTACTGTCGATTTGGTATGCGTTTTGGTTTTATAAAGGATGGGAGCCGCTAAAAGAAAAGTTTCAGCTTTTAAATACGTTTAACTTTGCTAGATTTCATTTTTTACGCCCGCTCATTATTTATATGATGTTTGCCGTTGGCAGCTATGTTTTGTGGAAAAGGGGCAAGGCGTGGAAAAAGTTTGTGTGGGTGTGTTTGATTTTACAGCTGCTTGTGTTGTTTATAGCGAATCCTGAACTTTACTATCGCTACAATCATGAGCCGTCAGTCAAAGAATTTTATGCTGTTCATCAATTTGATGAAATCAGCAGGTATATTGGAAAACCTAAATCATCTTATCGCGTAGCAAGCATAGGGCTTCATCCATCTATTGCTCAGTATAACGGCTTTTATACGCTAGATACGTATAATAACTTCTATCCGTTAACATATAAACGTGAGTTTCGCAAAATCATTGCCAAAGAGCTTGATAAAAATAAAAAGTTAGAAAGCTACTATGATCACTGGGGGAACCGCTGCTATGTGTTTGTTAGCGAGCTAGGGAAAAAATATGATTACCGAAAAGACTCAACGAAAAAAATCCGTCATTTGCAGCTTAATATCAGCCAATTTAAGAAAATGGGCGGTCGCTATATCTTTTCAGCCGTTCCAATCGAAAATGCTGAAAGTGATGGTTTGCACTTTTTAAAAGCATTTAACGATAAACAGTCTGCTTGGAAAGTGTATGTATATGAAGCAAAGTAAGGGGGCAATAACATGAACAGACCTATTTTAACGATTGTTGTTCCATGTTACAACGAAGAAGAAGTATTCACAGAGACATCTTTTCAATTAACTACTGTAGTAAAAGAACTGATAAATGAACGTCTTGTATCAAGTGAAAGTACCATTTTATTTGTAGACGATGGAAGCAAAGACAGCACGTGGTCGCTTATTGAAAAAGAAAGCTGCAGTAATTTATTTGTAAAAGGGTTGAAGCTAGCGCGAAATGTAGGACATCAAAATGCTTTGCTCGCAGGACTAGAAGCAGCCCATAAGCAATCTGACTGTGTCATTTCGATTGACGCAGATTTGCAAGATGATATCAGCGTCATTCGTACTTTTGTAGAGAAATATTGGCTCGGGTATGAAGTCGTATATGGTGTTCGAGACAGCAGAGAAACCGATACATTTTTTAAACGAACCACGGCAGTAGGGTTTTACCGTTTTATGAATAAGCTAGGAATTCAGCTCGTTCAAAATCACGCTGATTTTCGTCTCATGAGCAAACGTGCTCTTGGTGAACTTATGAAATATAAAGAAGGAAACGTCTTTTTGCGAGGTCTTGTACCATTAGTAGGATTTCGCTCCACGGAAGTCACATATGACCGCAAAGAACGGACAGCGGGCGAATCAAAATATCCGCTAAAGAAAATGCTCGCTTTTGCATTCGACGGGATTACATCTTTTAGCGTAGCGCCAATACGCTTATTAACGCTGCTTGGAGGAGCTTCTTTTCTCTTTAGTATTGCGTTTGGTATTTATGCGCTGATTCAAAAATATTTAGATCATACGCAAATTGGCTGGACGTCTCTTATTTTATCGATTTGGCTTGTAGGCGGCTTGCAGCTAATGGGAATGGGTCTTGTCGGAGAATATATCGGCAAAATTTTTAACGAAGTGAAACAGCGTCCCAAATATGCGGTTGAAAGAGATTTATATACAAAACACTCATTAGACAAACAAAAAGATTTGCTTATGCATTAATAAGAAGCTTCTCCTAAATGGAGAGGCTTTTTTTGTTAAAGCGTTTATCATAATTTTTAGCGTAACGGGAGATGCTACTACTAAAATTTCTAAGGAGATTAAAATCTATGAAAAGACTATTTTATACAGTCAGCACTTTTTGTTTTGTTTGGCTTGCTTGTGCAACTATTCACGTCAGTGCTCTTTCCATTGAAAAGCTTCCAATGAAGAAATCATCTGAACAATGGGCCGTTGAGCTGACAAAAGCGAGCATGACCGGAGATAATCAGTTAAAGTGGAAAAATAACGTCTATCATACATATGGATTAACCGTTGAAAACATTGGAAAAGATGTAGAGCGCGTACAGGTCCAAGCTTTTCGGCATGAAGGAAAAAACAAGGCAAAATACAGCTTGTTTTCTCCCATTGAAAGGTCTAACTTAAGCAAAAGCGGTCAGCGTTTTCGCTATGCGAATTTTGCTGTTCCTGGAAAAGCGGCAGGTTTAGACATTATGATTAACTGGACGGACGAACAAGGCAATCATCAAGAACATTTTGAATTTAAATAAAAGTCTTCGCTTAGGCGAAGACTTTTTTTGCAGGAATTTATCCTCGCATGTGGAAAACGAACACGAAAGGAGAGATCGTAATGATTGCAAAAGCTACTGAAGAAGAAATACAGGAAATTCGGACAAAATCTGCTGATGCGCTGTTTGAAGGAACAATGAAGCAGTTTCATCCGTCAGCTGAACGCGTAAATGAACTAGTTGGTAGTGCCCTTAAAAAAGGCTGTTATTATTTAGTTTCGAGACAAGAAAATAAACTCGCAGGCTGGGTTCTTATCGGCCCGTCTGCCGACTTCTTTTCAAAAGAAGAAATTGGCTTTATCTATGAATTATATGTTGTACCGGAATACCGCGGGCAAGGTCTAGCCAAGCCGTTAATGCAAAAAGCAATCAATGAATTGTCTATCAAAGGATATCCTGAAATCAGACTCAGCGTTCATGCTGGGAATTTTGCACAGCATGTGTATCGTGACCTTGGATTTGTAGATAAACAAATATCAATGACCTTACAGATGGTAAAACGTCCGTAACGTTGGTGAATGTCAGCGAGTCCATAAAACATAAGATGTTATACATGCGATGAGGTTCGGTAATGAAAGTAAAAGTAAATAAGTAGCCCAAACAGCGCCTTTATCTAGTACTTCAACGGCTCCGCCACCTGTATTGTCTGAGGAGGGGGGATCTTCAAGCACGTTCATAATCAGAGCCGCCGCTGCTAAAATAATCCCTCCAATGCTTCCGGTTGTTTTGACAATTGCAACGTGGAAAGTAGATGAAAAGGCAATGCTAAGAAGCAGCAGCAAGCTTCCCAAAAAAGCAGATAACATATATCGTTTCATGTGCTCACCATCCTTTATAAAATCATACCATATTTTACTTCTTTTTTCTTTTTATTGAAAAGCTATTGACGTAACCTATAAAACATATTAGAATAGTCAGAAATAATTTAAAAGCGAAATATTCTTATCTAGAGAGGTGGAGGGACTGGCCCTTTGAAGCCTCAGCAACCACAATTATTGAATGGTGCTAATTCCAGCATAGCCTAGCTCTGACAGATAAGAAGAGGAATCTTTTTCTATGATGAAACCCTCTTCTTAGGAAGAAACATTTCGTATAGAAAAGGTGATGACATTGAATAATAAACAAACGGCTTTATGCATTGACGATTATTTAGATATATACTTATTAGCAAAAGAAATAAAAGACGAAACGTGGCAGCAGGAAATCTTAGCCGCGCTAAAAACGCAGCAAAGTCGTTCATTTGAAGAAAAACAATGCGCCCTCGTTCAAGAGATATGGGAAGATTTTAAACAGTTAAATGAAGATATTTCTTTTACGTATCGCTTGATTCAAGAAGAGCCAACTAACGAACAATTTCAGGCTAAATTAAGGAAATTAAGAGAACGGCGGATCACGCTGAGCCGTGAGTTATATTTAGCTAAAAAACAGTATGTTGAACACACGCAATAAAAAGATCCGCTTGATAAACAAGCGGTTTTTTTGCGTGAAAATGTTAGAATCGTTATATTTCGGGTAGTGAATAGATAAGAAAAGCAAAGGAGGGATAACAGTGGCACAAGGTGTATTATGTGAAGTGAATGAGTGTATGTATTGGAAGTCCGGAAATAAATGCAGTGCAGAGTCCATTTACGTTGTGAGTCCTGAAAGTAGTCACCATGTTTCTGAAATGGAAGAACCTGGATGTAAAACTTTTGAACCCGCGAGATAAATGCTAGTTTTTATAAAAAAGCATAAAATGAACGATGCGCTGACGGAGTTGAGTCGGCGTTTTTCTATTTTTAAAAAATACTATTACTTAGGTGCAATAATAAATACATAGTAAAAAAGCAGTGTCTGCATCTAATTGTGCGTTTAAACAAAATGATAAGATAATTTTTTCGTTTTTCGACAAAAGAAAAGTGAGAGAAAGGTGATAGAATACAAATATATAGCCTAGCTGACTTTTAGCACAAACTTATATGAAAGCGCTAACAAAAGGCTGTATTCATCTCGTTTTGACAGATTGGAAAAAGGGGAGACGTTTATGCAGGGGAAAACTCAGGGGAAAGAATTGAAACGCGGGTTAGAAGAAAGACATGTGACGCTGATGTCCTTAGGAGCAGCCATAGGGGTAGGGCTGTTTCTTGGATCTGCATCTGCTATTAAATTAGCAGGACCAGGAATATTATTGGCGTACGGATTTAGCGGAATGATTATGTTTTTTATTATGAGAGCACTTGGAGAAATGGCTATTCAAAAACCTGTTGCAGGTTCATTCAGCAAGTACGCACGCGACTATTTAGGGCCGCTTGCTGGTTATTTAACAGGTTGGAACTACTGGTTTTTATGGGTTGTAACATGTATGGCTGAAATTACAGCCGTTGGTATTTATATGGGGTATTGGTATCCGGATGTACCAAACTGGATTTGGGCGTTATCCGCGCTTGTCATCATGACAACGGTTAACTTCTTAGCTGTTAAGGCATATGGTGAACTGGAATTTTGGTTTGCACTTATTAAAATTTTAGCGATTGTGTTAATGATTGCCGTTGGATTATTAATGATTGTGTTTGGAATAGGCAACGGCGGCGTTGCGACTGGTATCAAAAACTTGTGGGACAACGGCGGACTGTTCCCGAACGGATTCAAAGGTATTTTGCTGTCGCTGCAAATGGTTATGTTTGCGTATTTAGGAATTGAAATGATCGGCGTTACCGCAGGAGAAGTGAAAAATCCGGAAAAATCTTTAGCAAGAGCGATTGATTCTGTCTTTTGGCGTATTCTTATTTTCTACGTCGGTGCATTATTTGTTATTATGTCGATTTATCCTTGGCAAGAAATTGGTTCACAGGGAAGTCCGTTTGTATTAACATTTGAAAAAATCGGCATTCCAGCGGCTGCTGGCATTATTAACTTTGTCGTGTTAACAGCAGCTCTTTCTTCTTGTAACAGCGGTATTTTTAGTACAGGCCGTATGCTGTTTAACTTAGCAGAGCACGGAGAAGCGCCAAAAGGATACGGCCAGCTTACAAAAGGCGGCGTGCCGGGAAAAGCAGTTTTAGCATCAGCGGGTGCTTTATTAGTGGGAGTAGCGTTAAACTACATTGTGCCTGCCAAAGTATTTACGTGGGTAACAAGCATTGCAACATTCGGTGCGATTTGGACATGGGGAATTATTTTGCTTTCTCAAATTAAGTATCGCAAAACGTTAAAAACAGGTGAAGAGGCAAAGCTGAAATATAAAATGCCTTTATTTCCGTTAACATCTTATGTGTCACTTGCGTTCCTAGCGCTTGTTGTTGTTCTTATGGCATATAATCCAGATACAAGAATTGCAGTTGTCATCGGACCATTATGGTTTATCGGTCTTATTATCGCGTACTATGCAAAAGGATTCCACAAACGAAGTCAGAGTTCAGCTGGGACTGAGCAAAAGCTAGTGAAATAAACGAAAAGACCTCTTTCTTGGAAAGAGGTCTTTTCGTTTATTTATTCTTAATTTCCTGTAAATTAATTAGTTTAGGTAGGTTTCAATAATTGTTTCAATATCATAAGGGGTAACACCTTCATCAAGAGAATAAATAGTGTCAGCTTTTTGTTTATCGTGGATAAGTGTTCCTCTAGCTTGTGCGTGAAATGAAAAAAGGTCATAAAGCGTTGGCTTCAACAGCTTTGTCATGGCTTTTCCCATAAGAGAGACAGATCCATTGTTTTGTTCGAGATTATTTTCAAATTCAACATGATGATGTAGCGAAATATCCGTCCAAATTAATTTTCGCTCTTGTAAATCAAAAATTAAGGGGATGGAAATCGTGGAATCACTAGCAAGATCTACTTTATTTTGTACGGTAGAAGGTTCGAATATCTCGCCGGACTCTACGTGCTGTCTCACCATCCATCCTCCAAAACATTCGGGAAGCATAACAAAAGGGTGGATAGAAAATGAATAAACGCTCATCAATATATAACGGCCGCCTTTTTTTAGAATCGTAGGGATATGCAAGTCAATAAATTCACATGCCCCGTTAGGAGCAGATGTAATATCTCCGCTGTGAAAAGCTTTGAAGCTTTTTGAAGATAAGTTTGTATAAGAAATATGCTCTTTATACTGCCAGTTTTCATCGTAAATTCCGGCAGATAAATCAATATCTACATTACCGGTGTGTTCACCATTTACAAAGCCTTCTTTCCACCAAATGAAAAAACGAAGTGTATCGCCTTCAGGAATTGTTAATTTACTGCCCCTACTAATCGTTTTTAACGTTTTGCTGCTTGAACGCTGTGAAAATGGTATAGTTTGTTCACGCAAACGTTCATCAATCCATACATTTCCAAGAGGTGGCAACTTAGCAAAACGTTCATGTAAAGCATCTTTGCATGCATTTATTACATCATCACAAAAATTTTTACGAAGAGAAGGTAAGGGATTATCAAGCGCCATTACTTTGGACACATTCCCTTTTGGAAACACTACGCGCATATCTTGTCTATGATGTCGATGCTTCATATGAGAATAAAGCTGAAGCAGTACTGGCGTAGAGACATGATGAGTGACCGTTGCAAATGCTGTAATAATAGAAGCTGCTTCTTGTTCCCCAGTAGATAAGCGCAGTAAATGGTCAATTCGTCTAGCAAAGTCACCTGGACGTTTTTCTAAAAGTGAAACTGCTTTTGAGACGTCTTTTTGCTCGAGTGCTTTCTCTACTTTACTATAGAAGGTCAATGGTTTTTTATGGTTTCGAACAGCATCGAATCCTTTAGCAGCGTTAGGAAATCGATGTTTGTATTCTCCAGGATGTAAAATTTCACCTAAACGAATCCACTTTACTTTATAACGAAACATATCTTCTTCTACGTTTGAAGTTCTTTCTAGCAGCTGCAACAAGCTTCGGCGTTCAAAACGACTAAACTTCTTAAATAAAGTGGGTGATGAAAGGCTAATATCGCCATCAGATAAAGCGGTTGCCAAACGTAAAACATCTGTTGCTGTTTTTAAATAAGAAGACAAGACATCAATAGGTAATTTTTTTGTTTTAATTAAAACAGAGCTAACAAATGCAGCATTTTCTTTTTGAGGAATGACTGCTGGAAGTAGGTCTAATACATGTAAATTGACAAGAGACCATTCAATGTCTGATCGATCCATTTGCGATAATGAGGTATTGGCGCAAATTAATTGGCGCATCATAAGGCCGAATTCTTCATCCGTTCCGAGGTCAATAATCCGTAAATCTGTAGTATCTAACAGTGGAAAAACATCTTGTTTTTCACTGTTTGGTAAAACCCCAGTCAGATAGTGAACCACGGCATTTATGTATAGTTCTGCTTCGGAAGCTTGCATGACTTCGTTTGGAAAGTTAGGATACATCGGTTTATATTTGACATGAGCGCCAAAAAGTCTTTTTAAAGATAAGAGAAGCTGCTCATAAAAAGACATAAATTCGTAGAACGAAAGAGTGAGTAACCGATCAATTAAAGAAGCTGAAGCTGTAAATCCTAATGCCTCAATGTTTTTTAACATGGAAGCTACATAAGCTGGGGCTAATATATCTGATCCTTGTTTTACAATTACTTTAGACTGTCTTCTTAAAAAAATATCGTTTTTCATTCAAACACCACCATGTATGATTTGCACAGAAAAAGCCAGGCGCTGTGCTTCCTGACTTTGAATATATGTATAGTTAAGTTAATGGATTAAGGAAAGGGATACCTCTAAATTCTAAGAGTTGGATGAGAAGGAAGAAGTATCATAGCCTTAATCTTTGAATATTGTACCATCATATTGAAAAGATGTAAAATAATAATAGTTTAGTAAGAAAGGGACTTTTTTATCTTTTTTACCTATCGAATTCTTTCAATCTTAAACCCATTATCAATTTGATGAAAACCGACTTTTGGATAGTAGTTCATAGCAGAAGGAGCGGAAAGTAATATCAGCGCGGTTTCTTCACCGATTTCTGATTGAACGTGTTTGAGGAGCTGTGTGCCGATTCCTTGATTTTGATAATCTTTTACGACAGCTAAATCCGATAAATAGCAGCAGTAGCTAAAATCTGTTAACGCTCTGGCTATGCCAATGAGTTCGCTGTCGCTCCAAGCGGTAACAGTAAGAGAAGCGTGATCAAGCATTCTTTGAATCCGATCAAGATCTTGTGCAGGACGTTTAATACCTGAATGTACAAACACTTTAGCGACTTGTTCCGCACGGATTGAAACGTTGGTTTTATACGTGATAGTCATTGCGTCATCTCCTTGATTTATAAGATATAGTCCAGTATATGAAGAACCTGAACTGAGAGTAAGTGTCAGAAACAGCGAATTTAATAGTATCAGTTAGAAAGGAAAGAATACCATGTTAGAGTTAATGCCCTTGCTCAATAAAAGAAAAGCAGATCCCATATACATGCAGCTTTATACTTACATAAAGAAACAAATTCAAAAAGGTACCATTCCACCTTATGAAAAACTGCCTTCTAAACGAAAGCTAGCTCTTCATTTAAGCATTAGCCAAAATACGGTTGAAGCAGCTTATATACAGTTAGAAGCAGAGGGCTATATTGAGATACTAGCCAGGAAAGGAGCATTTGTAAAAGAGATAAAAAATGAAGTCGTGCTTCAAGAACTGTCTCCCACCTATGTCTCTTTACCGCAAGAAGAACGGAAATCGACTGCTATTGATTTTAGCCACGGAAAGATAGATGTGGAAAAATTTCCGTATAATACGTGGAAAAAGCTAACGGTGCAAACTATTTATCATGATGAAAGCCAGCTTTTTTACAGCGGACATCCGCAGGGCGAACTGCTTCTTCGCCAAGAAATTGCAGCCTACCTTTACCACTCAAGAGGAGTGCGCTGCACAGCGGAGCAAATTGTGATAGGTGCAGGTACGCAGTATCTTATGTGGCTGCTTTCTGTTACATTGGGGAAAGAAAAAATAATTGGATTCGAAAATCCAGGTTTTCACCGAACGAGGAACGTTTTTCAAAGGCAAGGTATGTCAGTGCTCCCTGTTTCTCTTGATGATTCTGGCTTGAAAGTCAAGGAACTGAAAGAAAGCGGAGCGGATGCGGTATACATTACGCCGTCTCATCAATTTCCCATTGGTATGGTCATGCCGATAGCAAGAAGACTTGAACTACTAGAGTGGGCGGAAGAAACGAATGGCTATATTATAGAAGATGACTATGACGGGGAATTTCGCTATAAAGGAAAACCGATTCCCGCACTTCAAGGATTAGATCAAGACGATCGCGTTATTTATACGGGAACGTTTTCAAAGTCTTTGATGCCTTCTCTTCGAATAAGCTATGCCGTGCTGCCACACCGGCTTCTTCCAAGCTATGTAAAGCACTGTGGACTTTTTAAACAGCCTGTTTCAAGGCTTCATCAGCATACGCTTTTTCTGTTTATGAAAGAAGGGCACTGGGAACGTCACTTGAATAAAATGAGAACAGCATACCGCAAGAAACAAGCGCTGCTGCTAGATTGCTTGACTGCTATTATGGGAGAACGTGTAGATGTTATTGGAGAACATTCTGGATTGCATATTCTTCTTAAGGTAAAAAACGGAATGAGTGAACAAAAACTAATTGAAGCAGCTGCCAAGCAAGGGGTAACGATTTATCCAGCGTCTATTTATTATCATAGTGCCGATGACAACAACACGCCTTATGTATTGCTTGGATTTGCAGGACTGTCTGATGAAGAAATAAAAACGGGCATAGATTCGCTGTTTAAAGCTTGGTTCGTCCAATAAGAAGTGAAATTAAAGAGTTCTTTAAACAAAAAGACTTTAAACGGTCTATTTCAGCGAGAGAAATAGATAAGAACCAGCGCGTTTGATTACACAGACTGCGCCGGTTTTTTGTCTGGAAATCAAGGAACAGGCAAGAGTTGATAAGTTAGTGAACTTGAAAGTAAAGGAAAGTTTGATAGGAAGAAGATGCTTCTTGTAAGGAAGTGATAAATGTATGGAAAAGCGGCGTTACATTCATGCGGTTGTTTCTCGACCAGTCATAGTTTGCGAAAAATGATTTTCTTAGTTCGGCCGTCAGTTCAAGCTGTACTCCGGCTTTTAGCAAATTATCATTCACAATATTTTGTTCGCTTGTTCCGGCAATGTCAGAAGGAGCGTCACGGACTGTAAAGCCGTGTTTGCGCAGCGCTTGCTTTACCAGCTCTTTATAAAGCTGATTTTTTCCGCCTACATATACGATAGGCTGACTCCCGCTATAGCCGTGAATCGTCATGACGGACATACTTTGCTGAGCCATTCCTCTAGCAATCGGTTCGTCAAAGTTTTCTGAGGTTATGTGCAGAACTCCGTTGTTATTGGACTTGATGCCTTCGAATAAATAATAAGAAGCGGAAAAGCGATCGGCGAGTTCTTTGGCGACTTCTGATGTACCCGGTTCAATTCCTCCGCCGTGAATGGCCATAATGGATAGGTAGCTAGAGCGCTGTTCGTAGCGAATATCGTAGTCTTGATGGAGAATCTCGTGCTGCTGCAGTTCTGCATAAGAGGAATAATAGTCACCGCTTGCATAAGAAGGAAGGGGAATTAAAAAGCAGTACATCAAACATAGCAAAGTGCTCGTACTCCATTTGAATAAACGGTTCATTAATAATCACCTCTATTTATTCTATGATAAATAGAGGTGATTATTAATTTTTTCGCCCGATGTAAAGTAAGTGAGAAGACAGGCCAAGGTGATAAGGGTTCGATGCTTGTTGAATAAGGAGCTGAACGATGCTGTTCATTTCTTCAGAAGAAGTTTCCTGCCAGTACTTCCATTCCTTTGAATTAACTGACGAAGCAACGTTAGAGGCAATTAGCTCAACACATTGGAATCCATGGTTCGCTAAAAAAGGAATAATATCCTCAATTTTAGTGTAATAAGCGTGAGTAAATCGGCCTTCTTCTGCATGATCAAAGCAGCCTGATTCATAAAAATCATGAAGCGCTTCTGCCGTGTTGTTTGGTTTTAAACGTTCCGGTGATGTTAAAGAAGAAATCACGTGCTGAACACGCGGCATAAATGAAATAAAAACAGTTCCGCCTGGCTTTGTTACCCGATACAGCTCTCGAACGGCTTGAATACGATCTTGCTTCTTCTGTAAATGATACATTGGTCCAAGCATTAATGCCGCATGAAATTGTTCATCTGAACAATAGCGAAGGTTTCGTGCATCTGCCACATAAAAATTACGAAATACATTAAATACTTGCTGTTCTAAAGCTTTTTCTTTGGCTTTTTCAACTAACTGGGGCGTCAAATCAGTCAAAGTTACTTCATAGCCGTTTTCTGCTAGTTTCAAGGCATATCTTCCCGGTCCGGCACCGTTATCTAAAATATGACCGCTAGGAGGAAGGTGTTTTTTTATAAAATGCCAGTTTACTTGAAACTCAATAGGTTCTCGTTCTAACCGTCCCCATTCATCAAATCTGCTGTAATAATCGATGACTTTATCCATTTTAAAGAGCCTCCTATTCAAAAAAAGTTATAGTAAATTATAACAAAAATAGAAATAGTTAATAGGTGTATTTATGAAAAATTGAAGAGAAAGGAGGAAAAAAAGTGACTGCAGCTTTTATTAGTCGTCTCGCGCTATCAGGTCTGCTAGGAGCTTTGGTTGGATTAGAAAGAGAATTTAGAGCAAAAGAAGCGGGCTTTCGCACTCATTTTTTAGTTGCTGTCGGTAGCACGCTGATTATGTTAATTTCGAAATATGGCTTTTCAGATGTGCTTCATCAAGATCATATGGCTCTTGATCCGAGCCGGGTTGCCGCACAAGTAGTAAGCGGTATTGGTTTTTTAGGAGCAGGTATGATTATTATTCAAAAGCAGCATATTAGAGGGCTCACAACAGCCGCAGGCGTATGGGCAACGTCGGGAATTGGTTTAACCATTGGGGCGGGTATGTATACAGTCGGCATTAGCGCAACTATATTGGTGCTGATTGGCTTAGAAATATTGAACGTAATGTTTACATCTCTTTCTACTCATTCCATTTTAATTAAGTTTCGTGCAGCGAATCAAGAGGATATTTATGAGCTCCTTGATAAGATTGAAAGGGAAAGTATTATGATTTCATCCTATGAAATTCACCAGGATCATCATCAAGGTGAACTGCTTTATTTTGTTGAAATAAAAGGAAAAGCAAAAAAGAAAGGGAATAAAGTAGAATTGATTAAATCGATTCACTCTATGGCTCACGTGTTATTTATTGAAATTGAATAAGCACTTATTTATTTTTTCAAAAGAAACTGGAAGAAACGTATTTTAGTTGAAGGAAGAGCAGGGCCGAACGATGAATGGAGGACGTAGATTTCGTGTATGTAGGTGCTTCTAGCGGTTGATTGGAGGGTAAGGCGAAGACTCCTGCGGGAAAAGCGGAACAGGTGAGACCCCGCAGGAGCGTAAGCGACGAGGAGGCTCAGCGGCCGCCCGCGGAAAGCGAAGCCTTGCACGGAAATCAACCGCGGTGTTAAAAGTAATCCATACTAACTTATTTATCCAATTTGTTCTCTCTATCTTGCTTAAACCGTTTCGCAGTGTTTTATCACAGCAAAAAAAGGCTATTACCTAAATATAGAGAATTTTACTGGAGGTTTTAAAATGAAAATTGGAGTCGTAGGTGCTACAGGAAAAGCAGGAAGTTTTATCGTGAAAGAAGCTTTAAATCGCGGGCATGATGTAACGGCAATCGTACGTGATGCGAGCAAAGTAGATGAACGAGATGTTCGTACACTGGAAAAAGACATTTTTGATATCACGGCAAAAGATATCGAAGGCTTGGATGCAGTAGTGAATGCGTTTGGAGCTCCTGAAGGAAAAGAACATCTGCATGTAGAAGCGGGGCAGTCGTTAATTCATGTATTTAAACAAGCTCCGGACGTTCGTCTTCTTGTTGTAGGAGGAGCAGGCAGTTTGTTTGTTGATGAGGAGAAAACGACGCGTCTAGCGGATACGCCTGATTTTCCAAAAGAGTACAAAGCGACAGCTGACAATCAAGCTCAAAATTTAAAAGATTTAGAAAGTACAAGCGATATTAATTGGACGTTTATTAGCCCAGCAGCATTTTTTAATCCTTCAGGAAAACGAACGGATGCTTATAAAACTGGGAAAGATCATGTTATTTTAAACTCAGAAGGAAACAGCCATGTCAGCTATGCTGATTATGCCATTGCTGTTATTGATGAGATTGAGCGAGGAGAGCATGTAAACGAACGCTTTACCGTTGTATCCGACGCTAGATAAAGGAAAAGTCGCTTTATGCGGCTTTTTTTGTGCATGTTATACTATGGAAAAAGGAGTAAGGTATAGAATGGATAATACAATAAACGTAGCACTAACATTTTATAGTGAAGCCTACGAGTCATCTATACATAGCTATACGCTGCCTGAAGAACAGCTCATTTATACGGCACTTCCCGCTGAAGCCTTAGCTAAGTGTGAGCAGGAAAGAGACAGAACGCCTGTTTTGATTTTGGCAGAAAACAAACTAGCCGGCTTTTTCGTGCTCGACGCAGGGGAAGCCGTTAAAGAATATATTAAAAGATCCGGCGCACTTTTAATACGATCGTATTCCATTCATCCTGATTATCAAGGAAATGGGATTGGGAAAAAGTCATTAAAGCTTCTTCCTTCTTTTATCAAAAAGCACTTTCCGACTAAAAATGAAGTGGTGCTAGGGGTGAACCATAAAAACACGGCGGCGCAGCACCTGTATAAACGAAGCGGCTTTGTGGATACAAACCGGCATATTGTTGGAAGCCAAGGAAAGCAGTTTGTTTATCAGATGGACATAAAAAAAGCTTGAACAAGAGTTCAAGCTTTTTTCTTATATAACAAGTAGGAAGCTAGAGAAAATAGGCAGCGCTACAAGGGACGTTTTTAATACGGGAGCAGGTACACGATTTGTAAATTTTGCTCCAATATATGAACCGACCATTGTGCCGACTACTACTTGGATCAACAGTGGAATATCTAAAAAGCCCTGCTGATAATAGCCCATTCCTCCGCCGATGGCAATCGGAATAATAACGAGCATTGTCGTTCCGGCCGACTGACGAATAGACAAGCCTAACACCATCATAAGGCCAAGCTGGATAAATGGAGTTGATCCAATTCCAAACATTCCGGACAGAGCGCCGGTAATTAAGCCAATTAGTAAAGAGTAGACGACAAATTTAGCTCCTGTTGGAATCGTACGTTCTTTTTGCTGACGGGAAAATAAAAACATTCGCAGCCAAAGTAGAACACCAGATAATAAAAGCATACCGGCTGTTAGCCATTTTAGCTCGCCTTCTGGGATAAAGGATGAAAGGTTAGACCCAATCCAAGCGCCTAATGCGCCGAGGATACCAACAGAGATACCGGATTTTAAAGATACGTTACCTTCGCGGTAATGACTGACTGCGCCAGATAAAGAAGAGAAAATCATTGCGGTAAGAGCTGTTGCGAGTGCAACGTGTACAGATACGCCGTACAGCAGCGTTAAAATTGAAATAATAAAACCTGATCCGCCTGCTCCGACAAATCCTAAGATCAGTCCGACGGCTAACATTGTTAAAACAATTGAAACATCCATAAACTAATTCCTTCTTTCAACACTTATTCTATGCAGACACATAACATTTTTAGCAAGTGCTACGTTCTTCATTTAAACATGAATTTTTTATGACGTCCAATGTATAATTTATATGAAATTAATAGTATTATGTAATAAGTAAAGGATGTGAAAAAATGGAATGGCAGCAGCTCGAATATTTTAATGTTGTAGCTCAAACGGAACATTTCACAAAGGCCGCAGAAAAATTATCAATCGCACAGCCTACGCTCAGCCGCTCAATTTCTAAATTAGAATCAGAGCTTGGCGTGCCGCTATTTGAACGAAAAGGAAGGCAAGTTATTTTAAATCGATACGGACGGCTTTTTTACGAACGAACGGCTAAAGTATTAAACGAAATGGAAGAAGCTAAACGTGAGCTTTCAGATTTAATCCACCCTCATCGCGGCAGTATTTCGTTTGCTTTTTTAAAATCATTAGGCGCTTCGTCGGTCCCAAAACTAGTTCATGCTTTTTTACAAGAGTATCCGAACGTTCAATTTCAAATTTTTGAGAACGCCACGAACATCATGCTCGATCAGCTTCAAACGGGGGAAATTGATTTTTGTATGTCTTCCGTAACGGAATCTAGGGCAGGAATTCAGTGGGAATATTTATGGAAGGACGAGCTGTACGCGTATGTCCCTGATACGCATTCTTTTGCCTCAAGGCAAGTGCTTTCGATTTCAGAGTTGGCTCATGAATCGTTTATCGCGTTAAAAAAAGGATATGGAAGCCGAACAATTTTTGATCAGCTGTTTGAAGAAGCCGAAATGGTCCCAAATATTACGTTTGAAGGAGAAGAATTTTTAACGGTGATTGGCTTTGTAGCAGCACATTTAGGGGTCGCCTTGCTTCCTGAAATAAAGGGAGTAGACTTGCGAGGTATAAAAAAAATAAAACTCAAAGAAGACACAGCTTCAAGGGTAATTGGGATTGCGTGGAACAAGGATAAATATTTAACTCCTGTTGCGAAAAAGTTCCAGGAATTTTTAATTCAGTATTTTAAAGACCATCATACAGGAGGAAAACGATGAAGAAAATTGCTTGCCTGCACGCTCATCATTCGAACATCTCTTATATAGAAAAAGCGCTGCCGTTTGCGAACTGTATGCATTTCGTAGACCCCGGCCTTGTACATCGGGTAACAACCGACCCTAAGTTTGCAGCGGAGGCAGCAGCTGCAAAAGTAGAAAAGCAGTTAAAGTGGATGGAAGAATGTTCAGCGGATGCCATTTTACTTACGTGTACGAATTACATTGCTCTTTTACCAGAAGCATTTACAAGCGATATTCCAATTATTAAAATCGATGAGCCTTATTTTCGCCGAATATGTGAAATAGAAGAACCGCAGCTTATCGTGTTTACAAATCCGGAGACCGTAGAAGGAACAATGAAGCGCCTAGACAAATTTGCATTTTATCAAAATGTAAAGATAAAGGTTCGTCCTGTTGTAATAGAAGGTGCTTTTGAACTAGTAATGACTGGAAACCTAAAGAAGTATAAACAGAAGGTAAAACATGTCTTACATGAGCTAATAAAAGAGCATAACACTGTTGTTTCAGTGGCGCAGCTCTCAATGGTAGAAGCGGCGGCGGAGGTAAGCGACCGTATTATTACGCCTCTTCAACCGTTAGCGGAAGAAGTAAGAAAAACAATTATTAGGTCATAAGAAATGAAAAAAAGAAAAAATAAATGGTAAAATATTCACTTTATTTTGACAAAAATTTCATTTCCTTATATGATAAGTAGTGTTATAGAAACCACTTATTATATAGGGGAGGCATCGTTTTGTGAAGAAAGCAAATGCACGCGATAAGATTTTAGAAACAGCATCGCGGCTTTTTCAGCTGCAAGGCTATCATGCAACAGGATTAAATCAAATTATTAAAGAGAGTGGGTCGCCAAAAGGGTCTCTTTATTATTATTTTCCAAAAGGGAAAGAAGAACTGGCGATTCACGCTGTTCAATATACGAATAAATACGTACAAGTTCAAATTAAAGAAAGTCTAAATAAATCTTCTGACGCAGCGCAGGCTATTCAGTATTTTATTGAAGAATTGTCCAAGCAGTTTGAACACGAAGAAAGTATTGCTGGTATGCCTGTTGGACTGCTGGCTGGAGAAACGGCCCTTATTAATGAACCGCTGCGCGAAGTCTGCTACGCAGCGTTTCAAGATTGGGAAAAACTTTTTAGAGAAAAAATGATAGAGAGCGGATTTCAAGAGAAGCAGGCAGGAGAGCTTGCAGTTGTGATTAACTGTATGATCGAAGGAGGAATCTTGCGTTCGTTAACAGAGAAAACAAGCGCTCCTTTGCAGCAGATTCAGCAGCAGATTCCAGTTCTTGTTCGTAAATAAAAAGTGAGGCTGGGACATCACAAAATGAATCTAATCTAAAGACTAACAATCGGGATACATGAGCTGGACTGCTTGTGACACTGCTGTTGATTTCCGTGCAAGGCTTCGCTTTCCGCGGGAGGCCGCTGAGCCTCCTCGTCGCTTGTGCTCTTGCGGCATCTCATCTGTGCCGTTTTTCCCGCAGGAGTCTTCGCCTTGTCCTCCAATCAACAGCTAGAAGTAGCTACCTACATAAAACCTACGTTCACCATAATCATAAAAAAACACGAACTATTCATCCTTTGTGATAGATAGTTCGTGTTTCACTTTAACTAGACTACTTTGTCCCCGACTCTTTTTTATAGATTGACTGAATTTGGCATATATTGATAAAATTTAAAGTATATTTTCTGAAAATTCTATTTCTTAAAAAGAGAAAGAAAGGAGTAGCTTGTGATTTTTACTATTATTCAAGCTGATGATACGTGGGCACTATGGGGAATTCTAGCGATTTGGGCTTCTGTTAGTATTTTTCTCGAACAAAAGTATAAGTGGGCTTCTTTTCTGTCAGGAGCTATTATTGCGCTAGCAGGAGCGCTTATCCTATCAAATTTAAAAATCATTCCAACAGAGTCTCCGGTTTATGATGCGGTTTGGGCGTATCTAGTACCGCTTGCCATTCCATTATTGTTATTTCAAGTCAATATGAAAGAATTATTTCAAGAAAGCCGGAAGCTGCTTTTTATTTTCTTAATCTGTGCAGTAGGAACGGTTATAGGGAGCACGGCAGGCTTCTTGTTATTAAAAGATTATATTCCTGAACTAGCAAAAATTGCAGCTGCTATCGGCGCTTCTTATGTAGGCGGAGGGGTTAACTTTGCTACCGTTACGGCTAAATTTGAACCATCAAGTCAAATGGTTTCCGCGACGGTGGTTGCTGATAATATGGTCATGGCTTTGCTGTTTGCCGTGTATATGTTTGTTCCTTCTATGAAGTTTTTTAGAAAACATTTTAAGACGCCTCATATTCAAGAAGTAGAGGCTGGGCAATATGGAGAAAATGATCGTCATACGCTTGCAGAAAAATATTGGGCAAAAAAAGAAATTTCGTTAAAAGACGTGGCGGCTTCAATTGGTACATCATTTTTTCTAGTGGTTGCATCGTTTAAATTAGCCGAATGGTTTGGAACAATCATTCCAACCGGTCCAAATGTTTCGGTAGTTCAAACATTATTACATACTATTTTGAGCGAAAAATACTTATTGCTTTCCACACTTACGTTTCTTGTCATTTATCTGTTTCCTTCTTATTTTAAAAACATTAGCGGAAGCCAAGAAATCGGCACGTACTTCATTTATATTTTCTTTGTTGTCATTGGAGTGCCGGCGTCCATTCCGTTAATTGTTGAAAAAGCACCTCTTTTGATTCTGTTTGTGCTCATTGTGGGACTAAGTAATTTAATAATGGGGCTGCTTTTAGGAAAAGTATTTAAAATTGATTTAGAACATATTTTACTGGCGAGCAATGCAACGGTAGGGGGACCTACGACAGCAAGTGCAATGGCGATTGCTAAAGGATGGGGAAGTTTGGTTGGTCCTATCTTGGTAGTAGGAACGCTTGGCTATATTATTGGTAACTATATCGGTTTTGCACTTGGCTATTGGTACTTAACATTTTAAATAAAAAAACGCCTCCTCTGATGACTCAAAGGAGGCGTTTTTTTATTTAGCGTGCTTGACCGCTGATGATCGATAAAAGCGGCCTTTAAAGATATACGTAGCTGTAATAAATAAATAGATAGCTAGTGTAATAGTCGTAATAACAACGGAGGTTGTGCAGATAACACCAATTAAAATAGCGCTTAGTGCAATTAGGGCAGCCCACGTCGTATAAGGAAACCATTTAACAGAGTAGCTGCTCGATGCTTCTGGCTGAACTTTGCGGGACTTTAAGTGTGCGATCGCAATAATCAACCAAATAAACAACACGGTATATCCTAAGGATCCCATCAAATAATCAAATGTTTTACTTCCTGCAAATAAGGAAATCAACACGCCCATATAAAGGGATGATGTACACATTAAGATTGCATAGACAGGAACTTTGTTAACAGAAAGTTTCGAAAATATCTTTGGCACTCGACCGTCTACTGCTTGCGTATATAAAATACGTGATGAGCCGTAAAGTCCTGAGTTCATTGAAGAAATAACGGCTAACAAGATAACGGCATTCATAATATGATCTGCTCCGGGAATTCCAATCATTTTAAATACTATCACAAAAGGGCTTTGAGAAACGCCGTTTACTTCATTCCAAGGAATTAAGCTCACGATGATAAAAAACGGGAACAGATAAAAAGCAATGATGCGCGTTAATGTGCTGCGCACGGCTTTTGGTACTACTTTCTCAGGATTTTTTGTTTCAGCTAGCGTCACTCCGATGATTTCAGTTCCACCGTAAGAGTAGATGACCACTAACATCGCCGTAATTAACCCAGTTGGTCCTTTAGGGAAGAAACCGCCGTGATCGCTCAAGTTTGAAAAACCCGCTGCGGTATGGTGACCAAATGATACAAATAGTAACAGAAGTCCAGCAATGATAAAGATCACAATGACCGTAATTTTAATTAATGCTAACCAGTATTCTGTTTCAGCAAATGCTTTAACCGAAAGCAAGTTAATAACTGTGACAATAACGGATACGCCTAAAGCAAGCATCCAAATTGGATAATCAGGAAGCCAGTACTGAATAAAAATAGCTGCTACAACGGCTTCAGCTGCAATGTTTAACACCCACATTTTCCAGTAAATCCAGTCTAAAAAATAAGCGGGGTAGCTTCCTAAAATCGACTGAACTAAATCACGAAACGTTCGTGCGTCACTGTTTCGAACCGCCATTTCAGCAAGACCTTGCATAATGAATAGTAAAATAATTCCGCCAATTAAATAAGCAATGATAACTGATGGTCCTGCCATATCAATAGCTGAGCTGCTTCCTTTAAATAAACCAGCGCCAATTGCTCCACCTAGCGCCATCATCATAATGTGACGTGAAGTCATTGTTCGCTGCAAACCTTGGTTGTCCTTCTTCATGACTTTTCCCTCCACTTTTTTATAAAATAAAAAAAGCTTATCGTCTCCTACCTCATTATCAAATGAGAGAAGAGACGATAAGCTTTAGCTAACCGCGGTACCACTCTTGTTGGCTCTTAAAGAACCCTGCTTAAAACCTGATAACGAAGGTTAGACGTTAAAACTTAGAGAATACTTCTGCATTCTTTCTGAATTACCACTCCTGGGCGAGTTCAAAGTATTATTGGACTACGTTACACCAACCCGTAGCTCTCTTGACCGAATAATAAGCTTCTACTACTCCCAATCGCTGTGTTTTTGATTAAAATCTGAAAACTCTTGATGAATAACCATTACTATACGTGCTTCTTTTTTTTTTGTCAACAGCTATTTTCTAAAAAATAAAATGATGGAACTTTGTTTTTTATAGAACTCAGGACTGGTTATTTTGGTAAAAAAATCAGTCGTTTCACCTAATTTTCACCAACTCTGATTACATTAAGAAATATGAAAAAGAGGTTGTTTTGACAAATACATAGCTGAGGAGAATGAATAGAGTGAAAAAGATGATGTACGTCCGGTTTGGACTGGATCTTTTAATGGCCGTTACGTTTGTTTTATTTTTTAACAAACAAGTATTGGGAGGGTTAACGTTTCATGAAATTGCGGGGCTAGCGATTGCCGTCGCGTTTTTTACCCACGTGCTGCTAAACTGGCAGTGGGTAAAGAAAGTTACGGTTAAATTATTTGACCGCAAGCTTCCGCGCAGAACAAAGTTCGGTTATTTTTTAAATATCATGCTGTTGATTACGATGTCATTTATTATGATTAGCGGTATTTTTATTTCAAGAGTAGTATTTCCAAATATTAATGTTGGGAACGAACAGTGGTTTAAGGTTTCGCATATTTCGGTATCATTCTTAGTGTTAATTTTAGTAGCCGCTCACATAGGTCTTCATTGGCAATGGGTTATAAATGTATGTAAAAATATGACGAAATTCAAAAAGTCAAAGAAAAGCTTAGGCATAGCAGCTAAGCTCGCAACCGTTGCACTGTTAGTCGTTGGCATATACGAAATAAATGAGACAGACTTTCTTGGAAAACTTGGAGGAGTAGCGAGAGTGTTGAATTTAAGTTCCTCAGATATGCCGCAAAAAGACGGTGGGAAGCCGGATTTTGATCGCCATTCATTTAGCGAGAACAAATCTCCTGCGACGGCATCTGCTGGTCACGAACGTCCGAACTTTGATCACGATGGCGAAGGTTTGGAAAGAGGGATGAAAGGAAAAGAAGGCGGTTTTGAAAGTCCAAATCCTTTTGTTGTAATCGGTACTTATTTTGCTATTATGTCGGTTTTTATTATCGTTATTTATTATATTGAAAAAATATTAACAGGAGTAAAAAGACGCAAAAAAATGTCGGGTCCGGCTGCGGAAATTTAAATAAAAAAGCTATCTATTTCACTGTTTTTTCATCGTACAGAAGTAAAATCATTTATGTAAAAGCGAATGCTTTGCAAAATTAATATGAGATAAACTTAGGTGGTGGAAATCGTGAAACAACACACACAGCCTGAAACGGAACATAAGAAAAATTGGTTTATTAATGCGCTATTGAATTTTGGTATTTATAAAAAAGGAAATCGGCATCTATACGAACTGACACTTCAAGAGTTAGAAGCTCAATATGTTAAAGTGAAAGCATTCATGTATAATCAGGAACCTCTTTCGCAATGATAAAAAAGCACTCAGTATATGAGTGCTTTTTTATATGAGAAAGTCTTATTCTTTGACAGGCAAAACTGTACAGATTAAAATCACAGTATATTTTAAAGTTACAGTTTTAAATGACACATGTTATAGGAAGGGAAATAGTTGCTACCTATAATGTGCCACTATTTTTGACCGTATCATTTTTGGAGGGAAATAAAATGACAAATAAAAAGTATGAGCCGCTTTTACAGCCATTTACTTTTTCAAATGGCATCAAATTAGATAACCGCGTTATTCTTGCGCCTATGACAAATTTTTCATCAAATGAAGATGGAACAGTATCAAATGCAGAAGTAGACTACTATGTACGACGTTCAAAAGGTGTTAGCATGGTCATTACAGCATGTACATACGGAACGCCGAACGGCAAAGGATTTCACGGAGAGTTTGCTGCAGACAGCGATGAAATGATTCCTAGCCTGCGCCGCTTAGCAACAGCAATTAAAGATCAAGGAGCAAAAGCAGTTCTTCAAATTTTCCACGGAGGCCGCATGTGTCCGCCTGAGCTTGTTCCAAATGGAGAGGTTGTTAGCGCAAGTGCTGTTGCTGCAGAACAAGAAGGAGCACCGGTGCCTCGAGAGTTAACAAATGAAGAAATCGAAGGCATTATTCATGATTTTGGTGAGATGACGCGCCGTGCTATTGAAGCAGGATTTGACGGAGTTGAAATCCACGGAGCAAATAACTATTTAATTCAGCAGTTCTTTTCTCCGCATTCTAATCGCCGCGAAGATAAATGGGGTGGCAGCGTAGAAAAACGTTTAACATTCCCGCTGGCAATCGTAGACGAAGTAAAGCAAGCCGTTTCCAAACATGCAAAAGAGCCATTTTTAGTAGGCTATCGCTTCTCGCCAGAAGAGCCTGAAACGCCAGGAATTACAATGGCTGATACGTTGAAGTTAGTTGATGCACTAGCAGAAACAGACCTTGATTACCTTCACGTATCCCTAATGGAATTCTGGTCAAAACCGCGCCGAGGCGTAGAAGATACTCGCTCACGTATTGAAATTATTCAAGAGCGAGTAGGAAGTCGCGTGCCTGTGATGGGCGTAGGTTCTATTCATACAGCAGACGAAGCAGCAGCAGCTCTTGAAACGGGTATTCCACTGCTCGCGATTGGCCGTGAATTAATTATGGATCCAGACTGGGTTCAAAAAGTCAAAGAAGGCCGCGAAAATGAAATTGTGACAACATTAAGCAAAAAAGATCAGGAAAAGCTTGTGATTCCTGACCCGCTGTGGCAAGCCGTTATTAACACACCAGGCTGGTTCCCGGTTGAAGATTAAAAGAAAGACAGAAAAGCGCAAAGACGATGGGACTGACCCCGTGTCTTTGCGCTTTTTGCTTTTTCATGGAACAGCGCTTATGAACCATTAATTTATAAATAGACTTCTTTGTGTTTGAATAATAATAGTTTTCTGAAAGTGAGGTGGAAAAATGAAAGCAGGCCCAATGGTGAAAATGATGGTTTCAATGAGCATTTTTGGTTCAATTGGCTTTTTCTCCACACAAACTGGACTGCCTTCTTTTGATTTAGTGTTTGTTCGCTGTATTTGTGCAACGCTTTTTCTCGGAATGTGCTGGTTTGTAACGGGTGAATATAAAAGGGAGAAATGGAATGCCAAAGAAATAAAGCAGATTTTACTGTGCGGAATATTTCTTGTGTTTAACTGGGTATTTCTATTTAAAGCATTTGAAATGATGTCCGTTACGGTAGCTATTTCTATTTATCATCTTGCGCCCGTTTTAGTATTGCTTCTGGGGAGCTTTATCTTTAAGGAGAAATTAACGGTTCTGGGCGTTATGTCTATTTTCATTTGTTTTGTGGGAACACTTCTGGTTATTGGGGTGAAGGAACTTACGATTGATGGCTTTATGTCGTCAGGAATACTGTGGGCGCTTTTAGCCGCTTTGTTTTATGCATGCACAACGCTGCTTGGCAAAGGAATTATTCATACGAGTGCTTACGCTGTTACATTTCTTCAGACTTTTGTAGGAATTTTTCTATTATTGCCATTTGTTCATTTTAGTGATTTTTATTTCTTAACAACGGCCAATTGGACAGCTATTTTAGTAACGGGCTTTGTACATACTGGTTTAGTGTATTATTTGTTTTTCGACAGCCTGCGCTATTTAAAAACTCAGGTGATTTCGGTTTTAGTGTTTTTAGATCCAGCCGTTGCTATTTTACTAGATACAGCATTCACGGGATTTCGCCCGACGCTTTTTCAGCTGGCAGGCATTGTTTTGATCTTTTTAGGAATGCTTTTTACTTTGAAGCCAAAACCTTCATCTAAAAAAAATATTTCCAATAGCAAGATTAAAAAGATCACATAGAATTTCTATTTCATCTGCAGGTGCTCATTTATTAGAAAAAGGGGAGCTAGTCATGAAAGTCAGTAAGCAAAACGCAGAACACTACGTGTGGGGAGGAAAATGCGATGGGTGGCACCTAGTGAAAAATAAAGGCGTAAGTATTATTCATGAGCGCATGCCCCCTCATACGAAAGAGGTAAGGCATTATCACACGAGAGCACAGCAATTTTTCTTTGTATTAAAAGGAACAGCTGCTCTAGAAGTAGACGGAATTATTTATGATGTAAAAGCACATCAAGGAATAGAAGTGCTTCCGTCCATTCCTCATCAAATGATGAATCGTTCGAGCGAAGAGATTGAGTTTCTTGTTATTTCACAGCCCTTTGCACAAGGAGACCGCGTAGCTGTTTGTGAAGAGGAAGACTAAGCATAGATAAGTCTATTTTTACTAGTCCTAACAGTAAGCGAAGAATACCTTCCAGTACAATAGTACCTTTTCATTAAGTAAGTGAAATATTATGCGTAATAAATATAAAAATACTTTTATTGCAGAGCAGAAATGTGGTAAATTAATATGTATGCAATATAGGGAGAACAAAATTTACAAATTAACAATTGTGTAATATTAACATCACGATAAAAAAATAAGAGATTACAAGTTAAAATGTAAATTTTGTAGATGACTAAAAAAAGAGATGAAGATGATATTGTTTGACAAATTGAATCATTTTCAGGTAATCTTTTGCAGGACGTAACCGTTACGATTTAATGTAGGGGATTTTCCTGAGGTTAGCTGAACATGAAATCTCTACTTTTTAGTGAAAGGAATTTGAAAATGAAAAAACTATTTTCAAAGCCGTTGTTTTACTTTTTTATAGCGGTTTTATTCATGTGGATCAAGTCTTACATGTCTTACAAAGTGGAGTTCAACTTAGATATAAGTGACTCAATGCAAAAAACGTTATTGTTTATTAATCCAATTAGTTCAACTTTGATCTTTTTAGGGTTAGCATTGTTTGCAAAGGGAAAAAGAGCCATCGTTTGGACGCTTATCCTTAGTACAATCATGACGGTCATTTTGTACAGCAATATTTTATATTATCGATTCTTCAATGACTTTGTGACATTGCCTACTTTAACGCAAACAAGCAATGTGGGTCATTTAGGAGGCAGTATCGCTGATTTAGTAAAAACTCACGATATTTTTTACTTTGTAGATATCATTTTACTGATTGCGCTATTGTTTGTTAGAAAAATCGAATGGCCAAAAGCACGTCTTAAATTCCGCTATACGTTCATGGTACTAGCGGCAGGAGCTATCGCTTTTGCAATTAACTTGCACTATGCTGAAAAAGATCGCCCTGAATTATTAACAAGAACATTTGATCGCAACTACCTAGTGAAATATTTAGGAGCATACAACTACACGGTGTATGATGCAGTTCAAACGTTTAAAAACTCAAAGCAGCGAGCATTCGCAAGCAGTGATGACTTAACAACAGTGAAAAACTTCAGTACAAGTCACTATGCAGCTCCAAATATTGAGTATGCCGGTAAAGCAAAAGGGAAAAACATTATTAAAATTCATCTAGAATCATTTCAGTCATTCCTAATTAACTATAAGTTAAACGGGCAAGAAGTAACGCCGTTTTTAAATTCATTAGCAAATGGAAATGAATTTATGTATTTTGATAACTTCTTCCATCAAACAGGACAAGGTAAAACAGCTGATGCAGAGCTTATGATGGATACGTCATTATACGGCTTGCCTCAAGGATCAGCATTTAGCTTAAAAGGCCGCAACACGTACCAAGCAGCACCAGCGATCTTAGATCAAGAGGGCGGCTATACAAGTGCCGTTTTACACGGAGACTATAAAACGTTCTGGAACCGTAATGAAATTTATAAACAGTTCGGTGTGGATAAATTCTTTGACGCAAGTTATTACAATATGACTGGTGATAACAAAGTAAACTATGGATTAAAAGATAAGCCATTCTTCAAAGAATCTATGCCAATGCTACAGTCATTGAAGCAGCCGTTCTATGCACATATGATTACATTAACAAACCATTTCCCATTTGTCCTTGATAAAGGCGATGCTAGCATTGAGCCGGCAAACACAGGAGATGGAACGGTAGACCGTTATTTCCAAACGGCTCGTTATTTGGATGAATCACTGCAAGAATTCTTTACGGAGCTAAAAGCTTCAGGCTTATATGACAACTCAGTTATTATGATTTACGGTGACCACTACGGTATTTCTGAAAATCATAACAAAGCAATGGAAAAAGTTCTTGGCGAGAAAATTACGCCATATAAAAATGCTCAGCTTCAACGCGTACCGTTCTTCCTTCACGTACCAGGTGTAAAAGGTGGAGTGAACCATACGTACGGCGGTGAAATTGACGTAGTACCTACGCTTCTCCACTTAGTGGGAATTGATAGTAAAGAGTATGTTCAGTTCGGTACAGATTTATTATCAAAAGACCATGATCAGGTAGTAGCATTTAGAAACGGTGATTATGTTTCTCCGAAATACACGTCAATTGACGGCAAGTATTACGATACAAACACGGGAGAAAGAATCACAGCAACAGACGAAGCGAAAGCTTATAAAAAGAAAGTTGGAAGAGAGCTAGAACTTTCTGATAAAGTGTTATACGGTGATTTATTACGATTTAATAAATTAGATGACTTTAAACCGGTCGATCCATCAAAATACATGTATGGAAAAGACCAGGAAACAGAAAAGTAATGTAAGCTTTCACACCATACAATCCAAACAAGCAAGTAGAGGAGCTTTTTAAAAGCTTAGCTACTTGCTTGTTTTATGAGAACTTCATTGAAAAAGAAAGCTGGTGACAGAAACGTGGAGCGAACAAGACGCAAAAGAAGAAGAAGAGTTCGATGGGGCAGAGTGTTCTTTGCTTTGTTGTTTCTTTTTATTATCGTTGGAGGCATATACAGCTATTTCCAATATAAGCAAGGGCTATCGATGGCAAGCGATGGTAAATTTGCGGATGACGGCACGACATTTGAACAGTTTCAAGGCAGTCTCCCAAATAACGGAGAAGTAAATATGCTGCTGTTAGGAAGTGACTCGCGCGGGGAAAAGCATTCTCGTACAGACTCTATTTTAATTGCTCACTACGATTCTAAAAGCAAACACCCGAAAATTGTTTCGCTTATGAGGGATATGTACGTGGATATTCCAGGACACGGCAAGCAAAAGCTGAATGCTGCTTACGCGTTCGGAGGTCCTGAGCTGCTGCGTAAAACGATCAAACAAAATTTTGATATCGATATTAACTATTATGCAGTTGTGGACTTCGAAGGATTTTCAAAAATTGTAGATACGATTGCACCTGATGGCATTGAAGTAACCGTGCCTCACGACATGTCTTCTGGAATTGGTATGACGCTTCACAAAGGTACTCAAGTTTTACACGGTGAACAACTGCTTGGCTACGTGCGTTTTCGCCATGATAACATGAGTGATTTTGGACGCGTTCAGCGCCAGCAAGAAGTCGTTTTGAAGCTTAAAGATGAAGTAGCAAGCCTAAACAGCGTGTTTAAAATACCGAAGCTTCTCGGCGTAATGGATCCTTACATCGATACAAATTTAGATACAAAAAGCATGATGCTTCTGGCTAAAGATGTGATAACAGGAAACATGAAAGATGTTCAAAGCCTGCGACTGCCGTTAGACGGATCGTTTGAAAACAAAACGTATAGCGGTGTTGGTATGGTGCTTGATATTGATTTAGATAAAAATAAAGAAGCGCTGCAAGAATTCTTAAATGACAAATAAAGAAAAGCCTCGAGACGCATGTCTTGAGGCTTTTTCCTTATACATAGACGATGATGCGTTTGAATGAAGTAATTAAACTGGTCACTATACCGGAGCATACAACAATGAATAATGAATAAATAGCTGTATCGTTTTGAAGCAGTAAAATACCTGAAATAATAATAGATGCGTCAATCACTAAAATAATGATGCCGGGGTTTAAAGATAACCATTTCGCAAGTATCAGAGAAAATAAGTCGACCCCGCCTTGACTTGCGTGCTGCCGGAGCATGATGCCGGTTCCGATTCCGTTAAAAACACCTCCAAGGCAAGCGCTTAAGATAATGGGAAGGTGAAAAATCCCGTGAAGCGGAAACAGCAAATCAATCATCACGGCTGAGAGAACCATGCCATAGATAGCATTTAGAAAATAAGAGCGGTTAAAACCTAGTGCCAGAAGGTAAATGGGAAAGTTTAAGCAAAAAATCATAACGCCTACTTTATAGCCAAGTAAATAATTAAGGATTAAGCTAATTCCCGTAATGCCTCCTGTTACAAGCTGAAGCGGAAGAATAAAAACATTAATTCCAATACTAATAAATACACTGCCAATTCCTATGGCAATCAATTTTTTGTACATGCTGTCTCATCCTTGTCTATGAATCTCTTTACATGTATATGAAGACAAGCAGAGTTTCAGCACAAAGACTGCTTCAGAAACCATAATGAACGGATTAAATATATGCAAAGGAAGCTGTTTTGAGATGCAAATGTGTTGCATAAACGTGCTTCACCATAGACAATAAGAACAAACGAAGAAGGTAAATGGAGGAGAAGAAATTGATCGTTCGAAAAGCTAGAGAAGAAGAAAGACCATCTATTGAAGCAGTGACGCTTGCTGCTTATGAGCAATATGCAGCTGTAAAATCAGAAGCACACTGGAAAAGATATCGAAAGGGAATTTTACATACCCTGAGTGAAGAAAAGAAATTTGAGTGCATTGTAGCTGAAATCGATGGAGAAATGGCAGGGAGCGTTTTGTTTTATCCGCCGAATACGGATGTATACGGAGGATTGTTAAAGCCATTTCCATGGGCTGAAATTCGTCTGCTGGCAGTTGCTCCGTCGCATCGCCGAAAAGGAGTTGCTAATGCGCTCCTTGAAGCGTGTGAAAAAAAATCTCGGGAGCTAGGGTGTTCTTATTTAGGTTTACATACAGATCATTCAATGGAACATGCCATTAAACTGTACACTAAAAGAGGTTACGTCCGCTTTCCTGATAACGATTTTTATCCGGTAAAAGATTTGCACGTTATGGCATTTAGAAAATCAGTTTAATAAAAAAAGCCTTTGAAATCAATGATTTCAAAGGCTTTGTATTTATATAACGTGACGATTCCAGTGGCGGTGAGCTGAAATAGCTTCAATAAATTCATCTGTAAAGCGTGTAGTTTCTCCAGTTACGACACCGGGACTGCTGTCTAAGCCAGCAGCTTTTAGCCACTTAACACCTTCATCTGTCGTGCCAATCGGTTTAAAATGCTCGAATGCTTCTTGAGCAAACGTCAGTGCTTCTTTACGGAACTTTTCATCAGCTGACGAACTTCCGACAACATAAACCGCATCGAATAAAACAGAATCACTTGTTAAGAAGGTGTGCTGTACTTCAAGCTCTGACCCGTCTGTTCCTTTTACGTTTTGGAGGGTTGTGCTTACAATTTCAGGCTGAATGCCCTGTTGTTTTAAACTGTTTAACACCTGTGGTAGGTCACTGCTAAAGTCATCAGCTACAATGACAGCTACTTTACGCGTATTCGGCTTTTTAATCGTCTGTTCCTGACTAAGAGCCGGAGATGACTTGGTCACTGGCGCGTCTTCTCCTGATGGAGGCGTGGCACCAATCGCTTGTGCTACTTGTTTAGCTAGCACTGTACTGACGTTGGCAAACATATCAACGACCTGCTGCTGAACAGACTTGCTTTTCACTTTTCCAAGCTCAAAGCTGAAAGCATTGATAATATGCTCTTTTTCAGGGTCGCTCATGCTATTCCAAAATAGCGTTGCCTGTGAAAAGTGGTCTTTAAAACTTTCGCTTCGACTTCGAACTTTTCTTCCTTCCACTTTTTCTTGATAGTGAGCATAACCGCCCTCTGACTCTGGGACAGGAGCCGGCGTATTGGCTGCAAGAGAGTTTCTGTGATAGCTGACAGGCCCTTTGTTAATTGTTTGACGTCCGTAACCGTCTCGTTGATTGTTATGAAACGGGCATACTGGACGATTGATTGGAAGTTCATGAAAATTAGGACCGCCAAGACGAATAAGCTGGGTATCTGTGTATGAAAACAACCTTCCTTGTAAGAGAGGGTCATTGGAAAAATCAATTCCCGGTACCACATGCCCTGGATGGAATGCGACTTGTTCCGTTTCGGCAAATACGTTGTCCACATTTCGATTTAAGGTCATTTTTCCAACTAGTTTGACGGGAATGTCTTCTTCAGGCCAAAGCTTAGTTGGATCGAGAATGTCAAAGTCGAATTTAAATTCATCTTCCTCATTTATGATTTGAATGCCTAGCTCATATTCAGGATAGTCTCCGTTTTCAATCGATTCCCATAAATCGCGGCGATGAAAATCCGGGTCTTTCCCAGAAATGGTTTGAGCCTCGTCCCAAACAAGGGAATGGGTTCCGAGCACAGGCTTCCAGTGGAATTTGACAAAATGAGCTTTTCCTTCTGCATTAACTAAGCGAAAAGTATGTACGCCGAAGCCCTCCATCATACGCAAACTGCGTGGAATTGCACGGTCTGACATTGACCACATGACCATGTGAGCAGACTCTTGATTATTGGCGACAAAATCCCAAAACGTATCATGTGCTGAAGCCGCCTGCGGCATTTCGTTGTGTGGCTCAGGCTTAACAGCGTGAATTAAATCTGGGAATTTAATCGCATCTTGGATAAAGAACACGGGAATGTTATTTCCAACTAAGTCATAGTTTCCTTCTTCTGTATAAAATTTTGTTGCAAAACCACGGGCGTCGCGCACCGTTTCAGCTGAACCTTTAGAACCTGCTACAGTAGAAAAACGGACAAATACAGGTGTTTTTACAGACGGATTCTGTAAAAATTTAGCTTTTGTATATTCACTGAGAGAGTCATACAGTTCAAATTCTCCGTGAGCAGCGAAGCCTCGTGCATGAACGATGCGTTCAGGAATGCGCTCGTGGTCAAAATGCGTCATTTTTTCACGGAAATGAAAGTCTTCCATAAGGGTTGGACCACGTTCACCCGCTTTTAAAGAAAATTCATCTTCGGAAAGCTTTAACCCTTGATTAGTTGTGAGCGCTTGGTTTCGATCATCTGTTTTAAACTGCTCGAGCTGTTCTTGCTTGCTTTTTTCATTTACAGGGTGCTTTTTTGTCATACATGTCTTCCTCCTTGATCTTCAGTTAATAATCATTACAAAATGTGTACCCTATCAAAAGTTGAAGCAAACAGAAATGTTGGAATTTTTTCGTAGGAAATCCGTTATTTTCTTGTTATGATTATGAATAAGTATTCATAAATACAAAAATAAAAGGAGAGGGGATACATAGATGAAAACACGGGTAACAGATTTATTAGAAATTCAATATCCAATTGTACAAGGAGGTCTTGCGTATTTAGCGTACGCAGAACTTGCCGCTGCTGTCTCAAATGCAGGCGGGCTTGGACAAATTACAGCTATGACGCTCCGAACACCTGAGAAACTTCGAGCTGAAATTAAGAAAGTACGTTCTTTAACTGAGCGTCCTTTTGGCGTTAATTTTGCTGTTGGAGGTCAAACAGAAGGTTCTTATAAAGAACTTCTCGACGTAGCAGTAGAAGAAAGCGTTCCGGTTGTTTCCATAACAGGAGCAAATCCCGCACCTATTTTTGAGAGATTAAAAGGAACGGGAATTAAAACACTCGTACTGGTAGCCAACGTGCGTCAAGCTCAAAAAGCTGAGCAGCTGGGAGCAGATGCCGTCATGGCAGTGGGGCAAGAAGCAGGAGGACATATCGGACGTGAGGATCTCGGCACAATGGTGTTGATTCCTCGAGTAGCTGCGGCTGTGTCAATTCCGGTCCTTGCAAGCGGAGGGATTGGAAACGGACAAGGATTATTGGCAGCGTTATCATTAGGCGCTGAAGGAATTGAAATGGGAACACGCTTTATCGCGACAAAAGAATGTGTAGATGCTCACGATGCGTATAAACAAGCTATTGTAGAAGCAAAAGAAACCGATACTGTGGTTATTAAACGTTCGTTCGGAGCACCTGGACGCGTGTTGAAGTCACACTACACCCTTGACATTATTGAACGTGAGCACCAAGGAGAGAGGTACGAAGAGTTAAAAGACGTCATTAGCGGAGGGGCAAACTGCCGGTATATTTATGAAAATAAAATCGATGAAGGCTATGGATGGGCAGGTCAAGTCGTTGGACTGATTGATAGTATTCCAACGGTGCAAGAGCTTTTTGACAGTATGATAGAAGAAGTAGAAGCCGGTTCTAAACGACTGCTGAGTATCGTAGAAAAGAAGTAGAGATACAAGCCGTCATACCGCAGCAATTATTCGCATATTTATAATCTATATCTCTAAATGAGGTGAGAGAATGAAAAGGATGCGAGCATTTGCTATTATGACGTTTTTAGTAGTAGGTTCGGGGTATGCAGTTTTTACTAAAAAAGAAGAAGTTTTCAAGACTCAGCAAGCACAAGTGTACGAAGAAGCAAAGCCTGTTATTAAACAAATGGACAAACTGGATATTTGGCATAAAATCAGCAGCGGTTTAACTGAATCGGGCTATGAATCAAGGGGCGTGAATTCTTCCCTTTACTCAAAAGACAGAGTAGAGCTGGATGTGTATATGGAGCCTTCCGTTTCAGCTGATGCCAAAACACAAGAAACGATTAAACAAATGGTATATAAAATACTCGAAGAAAATAAGTTTCAGCAAAAGGCCTTTCATGTAACAATTAAATTCCTGCCCGAAAAACAAGCAAAATAGACTTGTCTCGGCCAGGAAATTTTTTTATTAAAATGCTTTTTCATTGGCTACTGGAATACTCTCTGGGAGAGAAATTTCAGCATTTTTGGGCTGATATGCAATTTTTCCGTCCAGCACATCATTTGCTTTTTGTAGATCTAATAAATTTTCCCATCGTGCGATAATAAAAGCAGCTACCGCATAACCAATAATATTAACTGTGGTCCGGTAATTACCCATAAAGCGATCAGGAGCGAGCATCAGAGCAACGGCAGCTACCGGAATGGATCCGGTTGCTGCTGCGGTAGCAGAGAGAGCAACAAAAGCTGATCCTGGAATACCAGCCATTCCTTTAGACGTAAGAAGAAGGACACCAAGCATTAAAAGCTGATCAGTGAGGCTCAAATCCACGCCCGTTGCTTGTGCTAAAAAGACGAGGGCAAGAGACAAGTAAATGGAAGCACCGTCTAGATTAAATGAATAGCCCGTAGGTACAACAAGGCCAACGACTGCTTTGTTGCATCCTGCTTGTTCGAATTTATCCATGAGCTGCGGCATAACGGCTTCAGTGGAACCCGTAGCAAATGCCAGCATAATTTCTTCTCGTATATATAGAATGACTTTCCACAAACTTAATTTTAAATAGATTCGTAAAATAACAGCTAAAACAAGAACAAATGCTAGACAAGCAATTGTCATAGCGATAAATAGCTTTCCGAATGCAGCAAGTGTTCCAAGACCGTACTGACTAACTGCAAATGCCATGGCACTAAACGTGGCAAGAGCTGTTAATTTCATAATGTATCCCATAATTTTAAACAATACATCATTTACTTTTTCCAATACATTTAAAAGGGTCTCTGCTGTTTTTCCGCCTATATGGACAAGCGCGATGCCAAACAAACAAGAAATTAAAAGCACTTGAAGCATGGAGTTGCTTGAAAAAGCCCCAACTGCACTGTCTGGAATCATATTAAGAAAAAAATCACCTTCACTCGGAAGTTCGGAGCCGTTAGTCTTCGCGTCCACTTCGCTTGTGCTTAAGCTTGAAGGGTCAACATTCATACCGATGCCGGGATTCATTACGTTTGCTACTAATAGACCAATCAATAGAGCGAATGTTGTGACAATTTCGAAATAAAGAATGGTTTTTCCGCCGATACGCCCAACTGTTTTAATGTTTCCAACCTTCGCAATTCCAACAACGACTACTCCAAAAATAAGAGGAGCAATCAGCATTTTGATAAGCTTAATAAAACCGTCTCCAATCGGTTTCACAGCATTTCCAAAGCTTGGCCACAGATATCCTACGGCTATGCCAAGTACAATTGCCATCATAATTTGAAAGAAAAGACCTTTGTAAAAAGGTTTTTGCTTACTTTTTGCCGCTGTTTGTGTCATGTGTTCTCCCTTCGTCGTACAATTTTTTGGATATTACATATAGATGTTATGTTTTTTTACATTTTAACGTAAGGTTGTTTAAGGTGTCATTGGTCTCTTTGACTAAAATTCAATAAAAATATTAGTTGAAGTGTATAAGAAGGGAAGGGAGTGGTTTAAAACATTATTATTTTTAATGCATCTCTTTAAAAAAACTAATAAAAAGCACATGCAAAGGCATGTGCTTTTTATTTATTAAATTAGTTTAATTCCGCTAATTAAAATGATGGTCGCCATAATGGCTTGAAGCGGTCTTGAAGGCACTTTCGTTGATAAACGGCTTCCGAGTAACACACCTGGAATAGATCCAGTTAATAGGTTAGCAGTCAACATGTAATCTACGCTTCCAAAGCTTGCATTTAAAATACCAGCCACTGTAACGAGAAGAAATGCATGTGCAATATCAGTTCCAACCAGCTCAGATGTTTTGAGCTTAAATAAGTACAGCATCGCAATCGCAAATAATGAGCCCGAACCAATCGATGTTAGTCCGACAATGAATCCAAAGACTACGCCAATTCCGATTGTTAATCCTTTTTTCTGATTTAAGTCCATTTCCTGAAACCGATTTGGGCGAATTAATTTATCAAAAAAGACGCGAAAGATAATTGAAATGGCAACCAGCGTCATAACATATCCAAGAGCGTGCTTAATAATCGTCTCTTGATGCTCGTGAAAAGATGGAAACGCATGAAGTGTGACAATAGCCAGCACAGCGCTCGGAATACTTCCGAAGGCTAAATATTTTGCTAATTTAAAGTTAATGGTTCGCTGTTTGTAGTGCTGAGCGACTCCGAATAATTTTGTGATAGAATTGTAGACAAGATCTGTTCCTACGGCAATGGAAGGGTTAATGCCGAGTACAATCAGTAAAGGTGTTAATAAAGCGGCGCCTCCAACCCCGGTTAAGCCTACAAGGGTTCCAACGAATAATCCCATTAAGGTAATTGATAATTCCATGTTTCGTCCTCCTACTCTCAAAACCAAGTACATTGATCTGATTATAGAGCATTATAACTCATATGTAAATAAAATTCTGAATATTTTTAGTGGAGTTGAAAAGGTTTTCTTAGCCTTCACTATTTTAGGGAACGGACGATAAAGTCATAGGAAGTTATAAAAAAGTGAATAGAATACGTTTATTTATCTATGATTACGCTCTAATTTGTGTTACAAATGTAAATGCAATAAAAGAGTTTATTTTTATCTCATTTGAAAGACCGGTGAATGCATGAGTTTTGTCACGAAAGATTTGTTAATTAATTTTTTATTTATTTTATTGGCGCTGTTTTTAGTGCAGATGTTTTATTTAATCAAGTATGCTAAACAAATTCATTGGTGGAAAGATCGTTATATCGCGGTATTTCCGATTTTAGCTATTACCTTTTGCCTTTTGTTTCCGGTTAACGGAGCTTATGTCCCGGATGATTATCGAATGGATTTACGAAGAATTCCTTATATTTTAGGAACGTTATATGGAGGCTGGCCGCTAGGAAGCTTGCTTTTTGTCTTTATTTTACTGCTGCGCTTGCTAATTGGCGGGTATGATGTAGGGTTTTTATCAACATTAATTGCTCTTCCGATTTTATCCATTCCTTTATTTTTCATAACGAAATACTTTTTACATTTCTCATTAAAAAATAGAATTATCGTGAGCACCTGTCTTAGTATAATCGGTTCTTTATTAGCTATGCTTGTATCTATTTTTGTCTTGCATGTAACAAGCATTCCTATTAGCGTGTGGGTTCAATTCGCGATTTTAGATGTAGCAGGCATGTTTGTAATTACCATACTGTGGGAAGCGATACGGGCAAATTTACTAGTGCTTCAGCGCCTGATGAAAGCAGAGAAACTAGAAATTGTCAGTCATTTAGCTGCCAGCATCTCTCATGAGGTGCGAAATCCTCTAACGGCAAGCAGAGGATTTATGCAAATGCTGCAAGAAGATGAAAAAGAACCTGCTAAAAAACGCTACATTTCAATTGCGATTAATGAACTAGACCGCGCAAAAGAAATCATTGATGATTACTTGCTGTTTGCCAATTCTGCACCAGAACGAAATGAAAAAATGAATATTTCAGAAGAGATTCATCACGTCACCCATATTATGACGCCTCTTGCCAATATGAATGGAGTCGCGATTGATTTTACATTTGATGAAGAGGTGAAGTGCTTCGTAATGGGAGAAAGAAGAAAGCTTCAGCAGTGTTTAATCAATTTATTTAAAAATAGTATTGAGGCGATGCAAAACGGAGGCACGTTAACTATTAAAGTAGGAAAAGAAGGCGGAGCTGTTATTGTGGATATTATTGATACGGGCTGCGGCATGACGCAAGAACAAATCAACCGGCTAGGCGAACCGTATTTTACAACAAAAGAAAAAGGTACCGGGCTTGGAACGATGGTATCTTTCAGCATTATTCATTATATGAAGGGAAAAGTGAGTGTGTCTAGCGTAAAAGGAAAAGAAACGTGTTTTTCACTTGAATTTCCACTTTGTGAATAAAGAGCAGCCTTAGGGCTGCTTTTTTTATACGCAAAAGTTTTAGAGGTAGATAAGAGTAAACCGATTATTAAAAAAAGTATTGATTTTAATAAATGAAAGCGTTACAATCTATTTAAAGTTATCCGAAACGTTTTGGAGGAATTTTGAGTGACAACGATTAAAGATATAGCGCGAGTTGCTGGCGTGTCTGTAACGACGGTGTCTCGGGCTTTAAATGGTTATTCAGATGTAAATGAAAAAACACGGCAAAAGATTGCAGCCGTAGCAAGAGAGCTGAACTACAGCCCTAATACGTTAGCTCGAGGACTGGTTATGCAAAAGTCGAAGACTATTGGACTACTAGTTTCAGGAATCAGCAGAGAGAGCGTAAAAGATAATTTTACATTTGAAGTGCTGTGCGGTGTAAATGAGCGAGCATCTACTTTAGGGTATGATTTGATTTTATTCAATACAAACACGATGATGCAACGAGAAAAAACGTATACCCAGCTTTGTCGAGAGCGAAGGGTGGACGGGGCAATTATTCAAGGTATTAAGAAAGAAGATCCCTATTTAAAAGAAGTAGTAGAAAGTGATATTCCCTGTGTTTTAGTTGATATTCCCGTTCATTCTAATTCAGTGGGCTATGTCACCACTGATAATGCCTTGGGAGCTAAAAAAGCAGTTGAACACTTAGCGAGTCTTGGCCATAAGCATATTGGGATGATTAACGGACATGAAGACGCATTTGTCAGTCAAGAACGTCTCAACGGATACACAGAAGCGCTTAAAGAATGCGGTTTGTCGTTTCGTCCTGAGTGGGTTGTAAGCGGGAATTTTGAAGAAAAAAAAGCAGAGAAAGCTGCTCAGGAGCTTATAAATCGGCATAAAGAGGTTACGGCTATTTTTTGTGCAAGTGATTTAATGGCACTTGGAGCACTAAAAGCATGCAAAGAACTTGGCCTTCATGTACCGAAAGAGATGTCGATTGTCGGATACGATAATATTGTCCTTGCCTCTTACTCTTCTCCAAATCTGACGACAGTAGGACAGGAAGTATATCAGATTGGCTATGAAGCTGCAGATTTACTAATTGAAATGCTAGAAGGAAAAGAAACAAATATGAAGCGATATCTTGATACAAAGCTGATTATTCGAGAATCAACAGCTAAAAACCACAAATAGTGGTTTTTATATAATGTAAAACCGAAACGTTTCGGGTGTTGTGCGCTTTTTCCAAAACGTTTCGGTAAAACTTAGGGGGATGGAAATGGATTACCGTGTTATTAAAGAAAATGACTTATTTTTACTGACTGATCCAGCAGGAAATATTAATGAAAACCATCAGTATGGTTTAGGATTATATATGAAAGATACGCGTTTTTTGAGCAAATTTCGTTTGAAGATTAATGATGCAGATCCTGTGTTATTGTCCTCAAGTGCAGAGGAGAACCTATTAGCTACAATTCTTCTTACTAATCCGCATATGGAAAAAGAAGGAGATCTCGTCCTATGGCGAGAGTCTATAGAAATAGAGAGAAAACGCTTTATATATGGAGGAGTTTTCTATGAAAAAATAAAGTTAAAAAGCTATTTTCCTAAAAAAATTGCTTTTACATTAAGTGTCCAAGCAGATGTCGATTTTAACGATATGTTCATCGTAAGAGGTTTTCAAACTGGAAATGTCGGAAAACGAACGGGGCAAATAAAAGGAGAAAGCAGCCTAACATATACATACAAAGGAGCAGATAATATTAAGCGGGCGACACGGATTCTCTGGGATAAAAAAGCTTCATATGTGGATGAGCAAGGAGAAGTTACATTTTCTTTTGAACTCAATCATCAAGAAGAAGAAGAAATTACATTAATGGTTCAGCCGCAAATGGGCGAAGACACCAACGAAGATGTTTTATCAGCCGGTGAAGCATTTAGTTTACTAAGCCAATCATATAAAGAATGGGAAAAATTTTCTACAAAAGTAACAACTGATCATCCGACAATGCAGCGTCTTATTACAAGAGGACTTAACGACCTGCGCGTCCTGCTAACGGACGTAGGATTCGGTGTTTTTCCAGTAGCAGGGTTGCCTTGGTTTGGCGTGCCGTTTGGAAGGGATAGTCTAATCGCAGCGCTTCAAATGCTGGCTTTTAATCCCGAAGTAGCAAAAGGAACGCTGCGTACGATGGCAGCGTATCAAGGAACGGCAAATGATCCATGGCGTGATGAACAGCCGGGTAAAATTATGCATGAAATACGTTACGGAGAACTCGCCAACACCAATCAAATCCCTTTTACGCCGTACTATGGAACAATTGACGCAACGCCATTGTTTTTAATTTTATTAACGGAATATGTAAAGTGGACGGGAGACTTGGAGTTTGTACAAGAAATGCAAATGACTATTGATGGAGCTTTGACATGGATCAACGAATATGGGGATAGAGACGGCGATTTATTTCTTGAATATCATCAAGAGTCAAGTAAAGGAATTGCTAACCAAGGCTGGAAAGACTCAGGAGATTCCGTTGTCCATCGCAGCGGTGAATATGCAAAAACTCCCATTGCTTTAGTGGAAGTACAAGGCTATGTATATCAAGCAAAAATGGGTATTGCTTCTTTATATGATAAGTTAAACAAAACAAATGAAGCTAATAATTTACGTGAAGAAGCAAAGCAGCTGCGTAAAAAATTTAATGAAGCCTTTTGGATGGATGACGTATCATTCTACGCAATTGCACTCGATGAACATAAACATCAAGTAGGAACAGTTACGTCAAATCCAGGTCATGTACTTTTAGCTGAGATGATGGATGAGGAGAAGCTGAACAAAGTAGCAGAAAGGCTAGTATCAGAATCTATGTTTTCGGGATACGGCATCCGCACAATGGCAGAAGGAGAAGCAGGCTATAATCCAATGAGTTATCATGATGGGAGCATTTGGCCGCACGATAATAGTTTAATTGTTCTTGGTTTGAGTAAAGCGAACAAGCAAACAGAAGCCAATAAAATTATAAAAGGGCTGGTTGATGCAGCTGGGCATTTTGAATACGACCGCCTTCCAGAATTATTCTGCGGCTATTCAAATAAGTCTGGCAAGCCTGTTAAATATCCCGTTGCCTGCTCACCTCAGGCTTGGGCAGCCGGTACGCCTTTAGCTTTCGTACAGGCAATACTGCGACTGTTTCCAGATAGTACAGCAGGTACTGTACAGATAAATCCTTTGCTCATAGACGATATGAATGAACTTTCTGTAGAAAACCTTGTGATTGGCAGTGGAAAACTGTCATTAACGGTTAAAAAAGAAGGAAGCGAAACTATTATTTACGTGAAGGAAAATACGACAAAATACGAGCTTCTATCTCAATGTAAAGTAAGAGCTCATGTAGGTTAATTCGACGGCGGCTTATTAAGCGTCACTTAATAAGCCGCAGGTCAATGAAATGAAAGGAGACAACCGATGAAGAAGTGGATACTTGCTTTATGTCTGCTGCTGGCAGTGACCGGAGCAGTTTTAACTGGATGTTCAAACGTACAAGAAGTTTCTGGGGAAAATGATCGAGTCGAAATTGTGTTGGCCGGCTGGGGAGGCAACCCAACAGAAACGAAGCTGCTTAATCAAACTATTCAAGACTTTGAAAATCTTCATCCTTCCATTCATGTGAAGCATGAAGTAATCACTGATCAATACATGGATATTTTAAAAACACGTTTAATCGGGGGAAACGGTCCAGATGTTTTTTACCTTGATGCACTTGAAGCGCCTGGCCTTATCAATACAGGGGTTTTAGAACCTTTGAATTCTTATGTAAAGTCCGATTTTGATGTTCAAGATTTTGAGAAACCATTATTGAAAGCGTTTCAAAAAGATGGAGAAACGTATGGTTTTCCGAAAGATTACTCCACGTTAGGCTTATTTTACAACAAAAAGCTGTTTAAAGAAGCAGGAGTAGAAGTACCAAAAACATGGGATGAGTTTGAAGCAGTTTCAAAGGTATTCAAAAAGAAAGGGATTCAAGCATTTGGGGTCACGCCGGAATTAGCGCGTGTCTTTTATATGGCGCAGGCAAACGGAGGAGACGTGGTAAAGAACAATAAGGCAAACTTTGCTACGAAAGAAGTGGTGGACGCTCTTCAGCCGCTCATCGACCAGCATTTAAAAGATAAAACGTCTGTACAACCCTCTGATGTAGGTGCAAGTTCAGGTACGGACATGTTTGCACAACAAAAAGTAGCTATGGTAATTGAAGGGAATTGGATGATTCCGTTTTTACAAGAGTCCTTCCCAAAACTTGATTACGGTACAGCGGAAGTTCCGACAATAAACGGTCATAAAAATACAATGGCATTTACGGTCGCGTATGTAATGAATGCTGATTCAAAAAAGAAAAAAGCATCTTGGGAGCTCATTCAGTACTTAACAGGAAAAGAAGGAATGGAAACTTGGACAAGCAAGGGCTACGCATTACCAACAAGAAAATCCGTAGCGGATAAACTTGGTTTTGCTGAAGACCAAAAACGAGGTCCATTAGTAAAAGGAGCTGCTTATGCTACTGTCTGGCAAGACGGCCCGTATTTACCTATTATCATGAATAACTTTAATAACCAGTTTTTAAGCGCCTTTTTAGGACAAAGTGATTTAGAAACAGCTTTGAAAAAAGCACAAAAGCAGGCAAACCAAGAGATTAGTATTTATCAATAAGACTAGGCGGGGGAGTGGAGGAAATGAAAAACAGAAAAATACGAACGTACAAACCTCGTGATGTTGGGCAAGGATATGCTTTTATGTCACCTACACTGTTTGTGCTTTTGTTATTTGTTATTGCACCTATTTTTTACGCCATATTTTTATCCTTACATAAAGTTCAGTTGTTGGGGGGGACTGAGTTCCATTTTCGAGGGCTTGAGAACTACATGAAGGTCCTTGAAGATGACAAAGCTAAAATTGCTCTTTGGAATACGGTGAAGTATGTAGTAATTGTTGTACCGGTACAAACCGCATTGGCACTTATACTGGCTGCCACATTAAATGCAGGGCTAAAAGCAGAAAAAGTTTTTCGTATTATTTATTTTTTACCTACGCTTACATCATCGGCTGTATTAACGCTTATTTTTATGTGGATGTACAATCAGAATGGGATTGTGAACGAGTTTCTAAAGTTTGTTGGTCTTCCAACTTACAATTGGCTTGGAGATCCGCAAGTTGCTTTAATTGCCATTATGATTATGAACATCTGGGCAACAGCGCCATTTTTTATGGTTATTTATTTGGCAGCTTTGCAGGACGTACCCGATTCGCTGTATGAAGCAGCTCAGTTAGATGGTGCTAATGTGTTTCAACGATTTTGGCATATTACAGTTCCAAATCTGAGGCCGGTTACATCGTTCGTAGTGATCATGGGACTAATTGGTACGTTTCAGTTATTTGATCAATCATTTATTTTCTCAGGAGGCTCAGGAGGTCCTAATAACTCCACTCTGACTGTTGTTCTTCTTATTTATCAATATGCATTTAAAAATTTAGGTACCATGGGGTATGCTGCAGCACTAGCCTTTATGCTGGCGCTCGTGATTTTGGTGGCAACGGTTATTCAGCGAAAGTTTTCAAAAGAAGAAAGTATGTACTAAGGGGGGAAGAAAAAAGTGAAGAAGAAAACGGGAGTCCTCATTTTATATACGATTTTAAGCATATATGCGCTGATTACGCTGATCCCATTTATTTGGGCGCTGTCAGCTTCTTTCAAAACGCTTGAAGAAATTGTGTCAGGTACGGTGAACTTTATTCCGAAACACTTTACGCTAGACAACTATAAACAAATTTTTGTGGAACAAAAGTTGTTCCCTCGCTGGATGTTTAATAGCTTATTTATTGCTGTTGTAGGAACAGCTCTGAATTTGCTATTTAACTCAATGGCTGGTTATGCCCTTGCACGCCTCAGTTTCCCGGGAAAGAAAAGTTTGTTTATTATTATTTTAGCTGTTCTTATGATTCCTGGACAAGTAACCATGATCCCTAATTTTTTAATTTTGAAAGAGTTAGGCTGGTTAAATACCTATCAGGGAATGATTGTACCCGGAATGGTGAATGCGACATTTATATTTATGATGCGTCAATTTTTTATTAATTTCCCAAAAGAGCTTGAAGAAGCAGCGGAGTTGGATGGGTTATCAAAGTTTGGAACATTCTTTAAAATAGTCCTTCCACTTGCAAAACCTGCCCTAGCAGCACAAACGATTTTTGTATTTATGGGATTTTGGAATGATTTTATGAAGCCTTTAATTGTGATGTCTGATGAAAATATGTTTACATTAACTTTAGGTCTCAACACATTCAAAGGTCAGTATATCAGTTATTGGAACTATATTATGGCAGCTTCCATGGTTTTTACACTTCCCATTTTACTCATTTATGCGTTTTTTAATAAATATTTTATTAAAGGAATCTCGTTTACTGGAGGAAAATAAAAAAGAGGCTGGGATAAAAATATTTTAGTTAGAATTATAAACGAACGATTAATTTAATTAATCGTTCGTTTTTGGTTATTATGATGAACGTGAATTTCATATGTTTTTAATGAAGTTCACTCACATACTGATCAATCATCGTCTGTAAATCCTCTAGCCTTGTCTTACTTTTGTTGACAGACATCTGCTGTAACGAATGAAGAGCACTATCAACAACAAATTTGCGGGGATTTGATTGTTTAAACAGCTCTTCTTCAATAAAACTAATAAGCTCTGTGCATTTTTGACGTTCAAATTCATCCGTAAATTGTTTGTGAACTTGTTTTTTTAAATCGATAAGTGCTGCAGAAATGTCCTGTTCTATTTGATTTTTAGTATTCGGGCAAGATGGAAGCCATTCTTTAATCGTTTGCGGATTGAGCAAAATGTCTCCTGAATTTGCTACTTCGTCTACAAGAGGAAGCAGGCGCTTGACACTGTAGCTTATAATTTCATGCGGATCGGTACTTGTGCCGTTAACCATAAAATTATAGTGAAAGTTGCGATGAAGCATGCCAAGAAACATAATTGCGCAATCTAGCAGGTACGGTTTTTTTTCTTCTCCAAATAAATCAATGAACCGTTTGTAGAACCAGTTTACTTCAATAAACTGGGTTTTTTTTATGTATGCTTTTAAATCAGGGTCATTGGAAACAAATACTTCTTCAAGTAATGTAAAAAATTTATGTTTGTGATGGTTTTTCATCTGTGCATCAATTTGTTTAACAAATATATCTACATCGTTCAGACTTTTACCAACCAGCAGCTGATTCCGCTCTTGTTCAATGGTCGTATGAAGCCATGTGAAAACAGCGATTAATAATTCATTTTTTGAAGAAAAATAGTTGTAGAATGTTCCTTTTGAAATGCCGCTATAATCAATGATGTCTTGAATAGAAGTAGCTTGAAATCCTTTTTCAACGAAGAGATGGTGTGCATTTTTTACAACTTGCTGTTTTCGGTTATTCATTATTATCACCTAAATATAAAATTAGACTCATGGTCCAACTTTATGATACATGATTTAAAGCGTTTACACAAATGTTCTTTTTGAAGCGAATTATGATATTGCGTATATGTATTGATATAAAAGGACTGTACCGTTAAAAAAAGCTCAGTAAATAAAGAAAATTAACGCAGGATTTTTCACTTGCATAAATTGAACTCACAGTATAATATACTCTATGTAGAACATGTGTCTAAAAAAATGAACTTAAAGTATAAGGGGGTACAATAATGAGTCAATCGATAAATCAAATGGAAAAGCCGCCTTATGGCATAATTGCTATTTTGTTAATAGGCGCTTTTATCTCATTGTTGAATGAAACGTTATTAAATGTTGCGCTTCCGTCTATTATGAAAGACTTAGATGTGACAACGTCAACCGTCCAGTGGCTTTCTACTGGTTATATGTTAGTGAATGGTATTATGATTCCAACTACCGCTTTTTTAATTCAGCGCTATTCTGTGAGAGGCTTATTTTTAACGGCGATGACTTTATTTACAGCAGGAACAATACTTGCCGGTGCTTCGTCCGTCTTTTCGGTCTTGTTAACCGCTCGTATTATTCAAGCATCAGGCGCAGCCATTATGATGCCGCTTTTAATGAACGTATTGCTCACAAGTTTTCCATTAGAAAAACGCGGAGCTGCGATGGGGATTTTCGGTTTAGTTATGATTTTTGCTCCGGCAATTGGTCCTACCTTATCAGGGTGGCTAATTGAACACTATGAGTGGAGAATGCTGTTCCACCTTGTTACGCCAATTGCAGCAATTGTGTTAATAGGCGCTTTCTTCCTATTAAAAGACAAAAAAGAAAAAGTGGAAATCAATTTGGATTTCCTATCACTTGTGTTATCTACAATTGGATTTGGAGGACTTCTATACGGATTTAGCTCAGCAGGGGATAAAGGCTGGGATTCTGTGGAAGTATACGGCACCATTATCGTAGGAGCTGTGTCTCTGATTTTATTTATTACGCGTCAGTTCAAGCTGAAAACACCTATGCTTGAATTTCGCATTTTTAAATATCCAATGTTTGCTTTATCATCAACGATTTCAATGGTGATCACAATGGCATTATTCTCAGCCATGCTGCTAATGCCAATTTATGTTCAAACGGTACGAGGCATTTCTCCGCTTCATTCAGGATTACTAATGCTTCCAGGTGCGCTATTAATGGGTGTGATGTCACCGATTACCGGAAAATTATTTGATAAATTCGGAGCGCGTGCACTGGCTGTAACGGGTCTGACGATTACAGCCGTTACGACGTATTTCTTCAGTAACTTAGAGCTTGATACGACGTATACAACGCTCATTACGCTTTACACGCTTCGCATGTTCGGAATGTCCATGGTGATGATGCCGGTTATGACAAACGGATTAAATCAGCTGCCGCAGCGCTTTAATCCGCATGGTACTGCCATGAACAATACGCTTCAACAAGTATCAGGAGCTATTGGTTCGGCTCTATTAGTAACGGTGATGTCAAACCGTACAGCTACGCATGCAAAAGAGCTCGCTCAAGATGCAATGAGCGGAGCAGGAGCAGCGAATGCAACCGCAGCCGGAGCAGCTCAAATGAAAGAACAGATTGGGATGCAGGCAATGGTACAAGGGATTAACGATGCGTTTGCTGTCTCAGTAGTACTAGTGGTAGTTGCCTTAATTCTTTCATTGTTTATGAAACGCGCAACGCCGGCAAGTGAAGATGAAGTGATAAAGGAAAAAGCAGGACGCGAGCAATTTGCTAAATGAAAAAAAATCCCCGCTGAGACAGCGGGGATTTTTTTAGCTTGTATATCTAAAGCTTAAGCCCATTTTCTTTAATAATTTCCGGTAGCCGATGGACGTTTGATCAGCCATAATATGCGCTTCCATCTGCAGGTCTAAAGGCAAGTCTTCAGGTTTTTGGTTTTCAACCATTTCACGGTCTTCGTCAAAGACGCGAAGGTTAAAGTCATACACACCTTCAACGGGAGAATCTTTGTCAAAGTTTCGAGCAATTGGTGCGAATAAACGTGTTTCGCGGGCTGAAATAGGAGAGACTGCATTCATAATCCACAGCTCTGCGCCTTCTGGGAAGTATACTTTTAGCGTAGCTGCAAACGGCGGATAAACATCAAAGACGCGAAGCCATTTAAAATCAGGTGGATTTAAATGCTGCTGTTCTTTGGAATAATTGCTCATGGTGCTCGTATATTCTACATGAAGCCCATACTCTGTATCGCTTACTTTATATTTAGGCACAAAGGCGTTGTTTCGATCACCAAATGTGTCCGTGTGAACCCAAGCAAAATGAGCTACGTCTAAAAAGCCTTCCATTTGACGACCGGCCGAACCCATGATATCAAAGCTCGGACAAACAATTTGCTGAAAATCAGGGTCCTCCCACGCATCGAAGTAAGGCAGGTTATCTTGTTCTCCTGTCAGGGAAGTCCACACTAATCCAAATCGTTCAATAACTGGATAGACGGCCATACACAGGCGGGGAGAAATGTTGGCATCAGGGTGAGCTGGAATCGATGTGCATGCGCCGTCCGTTGCATAGCGGAAGCCGTGGTAAGGACAGACAATTTCATCATCTTCCACCCAGCCCATGCTAAGGGGGGTGCCTCGGTGAACGCATAAATCACGAGCCGCTACTACTTTGTGTGTGGTACGGTATAGAACTAGATTTACATCTAGCAGTTTTACGGACGTTGGTTTCTCTGTTACATCACTGCAGCGTGCGACGGGGTACCAATACTTAGCGAGCGTCGTCCAATCTTCCAGGCTGAACGTGCAGTCTCTTGGGTAGGGAGTTGCCGTTTTTGATTTGGTCATGGTTGGTTGTTGTTCCATCTATTTTCTTCCCTTCTTTTGTAAGCTCTTTTACTAAGGGTAATATAAAAAAAGAAAATTCACACAATTTATGTAAGGAGTTCTAACATAAAATATGGAACTTTGTAGAAAGTGCGAATTTCAGAAGACGCAAATTAGAGAATATACTAATAAAAAAATTTAAAAAAGCGCTTCCTAAATGAATTTAAACGTGATATAATTTTCCAAGACGCTGGTGTAGCTCAGTAGGTAGAGCACTTGCATGGTAAGCAAGAGGTCGCAGGTTCGATCCCTGTCGCTAGCATACTAAAAAACCTTCTTTCTTGTTGAAAGAAGGTTTTTTTATCTGTGTTGGCTTTAAAATTCTTCTCCGAATTATTCTTCCCCGCCTTGTGAAAATTTTAACAGTTTGATAGCCTTATTAGGACGCTGTGAGAAAACATGTGTATCTTTTTCACTATGTCTTATGAATCATATTCAGAAATAATCTTAAAAGAATGTTTATTGCCTCTAAGTATTGGGTACACGAAACTGGGGGGGTTAAATTTCAACAGGGAGTGTGAACGGTAATTTGATTACGTTTAAGAATGTGTCAAAGCAATATCCAGACGGTACGACCGCCGTGAAAAATATTAATCTAGAAATTAACGAAGGAGAGTTTTTCGTTTTAATTGGTCCGAGTGGGTGTGGGAAAACAACCACCTTAAAAATGATTAACCGTCTTCATGATATTACCGAAGGAGAACTATACATAAAAGATAAGCTCGTATCGGACCACAACATACATGAGCTACGCTGGAACATTGGTTATGTCTTGCAGCAGATTGCTCTTTTTCCTCATATGACCATCGCTGAAAATATAGCTATTGTACCCGAGATGAAGCATTGGAAGAAAAACAAAATCAAAACGCGCATTGATGAACTGCTTACCTTGGTAGGACTAGACCCAAAGCAGTATCGAAATCGAAAGCCGTCTGAGCTCTCAGGTGGCCAGCAGCAACGTGTAGGTGTAGCACGTGCCCTCGCAGCTGATCCCCCCGTTATTTTAATGGACGAACCCTTTAGTGCCCTCGATCCGTTAAGCCGCGAACAGCTTCAGCAAGATGTTATTAGCTTAAAAGAAAAAATCAAAAAAACATTTGTGTTTGTTACGCACGATATGAGCGAAGCGATGACGCTTGGAGATCGTATCTGCCTAATGAAAGACGGGGAAATTGTTCAAGTTGGAACCCCGGAGGAATTCATTCAAAAGCCTAAGAATGAATTTGTAAAAACGTTTATTGGAAATCAAGGAAATGCTTTATTTGAGACATTGGATATGTTTCTCAAAGAAAGTGAACAGCCAGACGTAGAACCTACTGAAGAGCTAGCTTCAACCGCTACTGTTCAGCAGGCAATGGACGCCCTTTACGACCATGAAGCAATAGCCGTGAAAAAAGGGAGCAAACGCATTGGCGTTGTAACGCGCAAAACTCTATTAGCGTTTCTTTCTGATAAGACGAAAGAAGGAGGAACGCTGTAATGAATGCACTAAGCACATTACTAGATCAACGAGGAGACGCACTGTTTCAAGCTCTTCTTGAACACATTCAAATTTCAGTACTGGCCCTTGTTATCGCCGTATTAATTTCAGTGCCGCTCGGACTGTACTTAACGAGACATGACCGCATTGCTGAACCGATCATTGGCGTAACAGCCGTACTGCAAACCATTCCTTCACTCGCTTTATTAGGATTACTGATTCCTCTTGTCGGAATTGGAACCTTTCCCGCGGTTATTGCACTGTTTTTATATTCGCTTCTTCCTATTGTACGAAATACATATACCGGAATTAAAGAAGTGGACCCATCTTTAATTGAAGCATCCAAAGCCATGGGGATGAACTCGTGGAGACGATTAATTAAAGTAGAACTTCCTCTAGCGCTTCCTGTCATTATGGCCGGGATTCGCACAGCGATGGTACTCATTATTGGTACAGCGACAATCGTGGCTCTTATCGGAGCGGGCGGACTCGGAAGCTTAATTTTGCTTGGTATTGACCGAAGCGATAATAGTTTGATTTTATTAGGAGCCATTCCAGCAGCATTATTAGCGCTTATTTTTGATGGAATTTTGCGAACGATTGAACACTCAGCTAAAAAAGGGTCCAAAAAACGCTCGTTTATTATGATCATCGTATTAATACTCATTCTTGTTTCTCCGTTTGCAGCTATGAGCGCAACAAAACCAGACCTTGTTATCGGAGGTAAAATTGGTGCAGAACAAGATATTTTAATTAATATGTACAAAGAATTAATTGAAGATCAAACCGATATGAAAGTAAATCTTCGATCGTCGCTTGGAAAAACAGTATTTGTATTTGAGGCTCTGCGTAACAAGGAAATTGATTTGTACCCTGAATATACGGGTACAGCCATTGTGACGCATCTAAAGGAACAGCCGGACAGCAAAGATGAAACAGAGGTGTACAAGCAGGCAAAAGAAGGATTTCAAAAGAAATTCGGCATTGTCTATTTAGATCCAATGAAGTTTAACAACACGTACACATTGACCGTAACAAAAGAATTTGCAAAAGAAAATAATCTAACTACCGTTTCAGATTTGGCAAATGCAACAGATAAAGTAAAAGCAGGGTTTACGCTGGAGTTTAAAGATCGTGAAGACGGCTATGTAGGCATTCAAAAAGAATATGGTCTTACCTTCCCGAATATTAAAACGATGGAGCCGAAGCTTCGCTATCGCGCTGTAGAAAAAGGCGATATTAATATGCTGGATGCTTACGCAACAGATCCTGAAATCAAACAGTTTGGTTTGAAAGTCTTAAAAGACGATCAGCAGTTCTTCCCTCCGTATCAAGGAGCGCCTGTGCTTCGTGAAGATACGCTAAAAGAGCATCCTGAACTGAAAAAAATCTTAAATCAACTGGGCGGTAAAATCAGTGATGACGAAATGCGTGAAATGAACTATCAAGTAAATGCAAAAGGAAAAACAGCTGAAGAAGTTGCTCATCAATTCTTAGTGAAAAAAGGATTAATTAAAGAGTAAAAACGAAGAAAAAAGCTAGGACAACAGTATGTTAGTTGAAAAAAGATCCGAATGATGAATCGTTCGGATCTTTTTATTTTAGTTGGTTCTAGCAGTTGATTCATACTCGATTATTTACTCCATTCGTCCGTCTTTAGATTGGCGTGATTTTGTTAGGTCTCAATCTCTTTTTTATGCGAGAGAAGCATTAATGAAAATGAGGCCTTATGAACAAGCTAAAGGTACCGAATTTGTTTTCTGATGGAAGGGAGGCGCTTTTATGAATTCATTTTTTACGTGTCATCCTGCACAACATTCCTTTCAGCTTTTTTCAGTTGAACATCTTGTAACTTTAGCTATTATCGTGATCATAGGAGCATTTATTTTTTTGTGTCGAAAGCAGCTGCGAAAAAAGAGGTTTGTGTTCGTTTTGATTTCACTCGTTCTAATTACTTCAGAAACGGCCTACCAGGCTTGGGAAATCGTATGTCATCAGTGGTCTGCTGAAACTTCCTTGCCTCTTCAGCTCAGTGACATAGTCGTGCTGCTGGCTGCTGTTATGCTGATAACCAAAAGCAGGTTTCTTTTTTATTTTGTGTACTTCGCAGGAATCAGCAGCTCTGTTCAAGCGATGATTACCCCAGACCTTGGCGGCTATGCGTATGCCCAGTTTCGCTATGTGCAGTTTTATGTATCGCATGGCGGTGTGGTACTTGCTTGCTGTATGCTAATTGCTGTCTGCAGATATGAGCCGACGTTTCGTTCTTTGTGGGTAAGCGTAGTATTTGTTAATCTGTACGGAGGTTTTATCTATGTCATGAATCGTTTACTCGGGGCGAATTATTTATACATGATGAAAAAGCCAGAGCACGCTTCCTTGCTGGATGTTCTTGGACCTCATCCTTGGTATTTAGTATGGATTGAAGGAATCATGATTTTTAGCTTTCTTGTCCTTTATCTGCCGTTTTGGGTACATAAAAAAATTGAAAATGATAAAAGCAAAGTCAATTTTATTGAAGCAGAATGATAATACTGGTAGTTTATAAGTGTAAACTAACTCGGATTTTCTGAAGGAAAAGGAAAGAATGACTGAACAAGCCGTGAGAGGCAAGCGTAAAAAATAGAAAAGAAAAAAGTAAGCACAGACATCAGAAGGAGAGTATCAAAATGAAAACACTGGTTATTTTAGCGCATCCAAACTTAGCATCTTCTCGTATTAATAAAGCGTGGGCAGAGCGAGTAAAAAAAGAGAAGGATGTGTACGTTCATGATTTATATGCAAACTATCCCGATTTCAAAATTGATGTAGAAAAAGAGCAGGAGTTAGCTGTTCAATTCGATCGTATTGTTTTTCAATTTCCATTTTACTGGTACAGCTCACCGGCACTCTTAAAAGAGTGGCAAGATGTTGTCTTAACATACGGATGGGCTTATGGAAGCAAAGGTACTAAACTTCAGGGAAAAGAGTTTGTCGTAGCTACTTCGACAGGGGGCCCTGCAGAAGCTTATCAAGAAGGGGGATACAACCGTTACCCAATGAATCATCTGCTTCTTCCTTTTCAAGCTATGGCAAATTTAACAGGTATGAAGTTCCGAACGCCATTTTTATTTCAAGGAGCAGGCGGTGATCTGAGTGACAAAGTTATTCAAGATAGTGCGGAAAGCTACGCTCGATTGCTAAGATAATAAAAAAAGCCGCGTCACAGCGGCTTTTTAATTTGCGTTTGTTCGTGAGAAAGAAGTAAGCAGCTTTTGAGGAGCAATATCTAATCCTTCAATGAGTAGTCCTGTCATAGCCGTTAGACTCCCGACTTCAAAAGATTCCCCGGCTCTCCAAAATGCTGATTCACCTTGTTTGATATAAATTTTCAGTCCGTTATCGCCAGCTACCCAGCCTTCCCCGTGAACGACTAAAAGAAGCTGTGGAATCGTAGCTTCTTGACGAGGGGTATAATCATTTTCTTGAAAAGATAAAAAGCTGATTTTGACATCTCCAGTATGAGAAAGTAACGGGTTTACTTTATAGGTAGAATGAAGAAAGGAACGCTCTTCTTCAGCTTGAAAACCATATAATTTCATCATTTCATCTCCTTGGCTAAAAAATATAAAAAGAAGTCCTTCTCCTTTCATATACGCATGTAACAGCAAAAATAGAACTCCAAAGAAACGGCTGTTTCTAGGAAAATGGCTTCATTTTTTGTCGAAGCTGAAAATTTTTTGAAGGATAGGGAGGAAAAACAGAAGTTTTTTTGAATAGTATAAAAAAGGTGTCCGCTAATGGACACCTTTTCCTAATTTAAAAATGACTGTAACGCTTGTTTGTTTTCTTCAAGGTCGATGCTTAAAACAGCACCAATACCGGATATTCGTTCATTTGAATAGGAACCTTCAACCGGTAAACGAAGAGATTTTAAATCTGGCTGATTTCCAACTAAAAAATCTTTTCCTATCACGATAAATGTTTTTGGCGGAATATTTGTATCCACATATGGATCAATGACGCCCCATAGCTTAGGAGCTTTCGCCAGCGTCCTTACTTGAAGAGCTTCATCCATTAATTTACCGATCACTTCTTGTTGACGCTTTACGCGCCCGAAATCACTTTGGCTATCATGTCGGAATCGCACGTATCCTAGTAATTTATCTCCGTGAAGAGTTTGTTTTCCAGGTTTTAGCGTCATGCCAATTCCTGATGACATTTCGTGCGGCACGGTAACCGTAATTCCCTCAGGGGCAATCGTATCGGCAACTTTAGAAAAACCTTTAAAATCAACAACGGCATAATAGTTTACATCTACGCCGAAATTTTCTTTAATTGTCTTACGCATTAATTCGGGCCCGCCAAATGCATAGGCTGAATTTAATTTGTTTTTGCCATGTCCGGGAATATCCACATATGAATCACGCATCAAAGAAACAATTTTAGGCTGATTGCTGTCTTTGTCATAATGAGCAATCATGATTGTATCGGCACGCGAATGTTCTTCACCTCGAGAGTCAATTCCAAGAAGCAGCACATTCATGCTATCTAAATTGGCACTTGCACCATTAAAATCAAATTGTCCATCTTTCCCAAAAGCTCCGTCTGCTTCTGCTAACCCTTGTTGGTATTGATAATACACATACGCACCAGCGGCGATTACAAGAATGAGAAAGAAAAGAAGTAGCTTTCTAAAGCGTTTCTTTTTTCTTTGCTTTTTTCTTTTATGTTGTTTACGTTCTGTACGTTCTTCCAAATGTCTCACCATCGCATTCAAAAATATTAATACTTTTTTGTTTGAAACCAACTATGCAAAAAATTATAAAACGACATAATAAAATTAACACTAAGGAATTAGATTAGCAAGTACGTTCACTAGTAAATCTGCGAAGACAGCTAAAATAAGAGAAGTGTACAAATAGAAGAAAGAGGAAATAAAGGTTATTTTTTTCGAAGATATTTGTTATAATCTATCATAGTTAGGGAAAAAGTTCTGCCTTTTAAGAATGGAATAAGAGGAAAGTCTCTGTTTGCGGAGAATCAAATATAGGTCTAAATGCAGAAAAAAGGAGTGAAGCGAATGAGTATATATGTGTCATCTTCGAACCTTGTGCTGATTCCAGAAGCGGCGTTAAGTCATTGGAAACCTTATGGCGCGGGGGAATTGACCGGAGCTATTATTTCAGGTAAAGATAGTGCTGAAATAATTAAAGAGCTTAATCAATCGTCTATTCTGCCTTTTACAAGTTTTTTCTATCGAAAGCATTTTGTTATTCTGTTTGATAAAGAACAAGCGAAAAATCATTTTGAACAGCTGCTTTTATTATATAAATCTCAGGGCTATATTTTTTATTCTTCTACTTTGTACGATGATCACTGGTCCCAGGTCCTTGAAGGAACGAAGCAGCTGCTAACGGTAAATGGGCAAGTGGTGCCGGTGCTCGAGCTTGAACAAAACGGTGAATTTGATGTTGTGCGTGATGACTGCGGTCTGCACATTGTTATAGATGATGACGAAGACGAAGAGAAGCAGCTAGAAAAAAAAGTTCATGAGCTTCCGCTTGAAGAAGGTACCTATTTCATTGGCGATCCGGGATTTGTTGAAAACCGAGACATGCTGGTAAAAGAATATTTTCCTAAAGGTACGTATGAATTTATTTATAGATACGGAGAAAATGGCTGGCTGATGAAAGTAAGTATTCAGCGAAAAGCGATTAAAGAGCAGCTTACTACTCTTCACGCGGCTTTGTCTTAACCTCTATTCATTGTACAATATTGCTAAATAACTATGTTATAATAGTAATATTGCACAATGAAAGGGGTTTTTTTAATGGAAGCACGTTTACAAAAAGTCGTATCGTGGCTGGAAGAAAAGAACGTAGAAGCAGCCTTTATTTCGTCAACCGAAAACGTATTTTATTTAACTGGATTTCATACGGATCCGCATGAGCGTTTACTTGGCTTATTTGTGTTTAACGAAGCAGAGCCGATGCTTGTTTGTCCATCAATGGAAGTGGGACAAGCAAAAGAAGCCGGCTGGAAGTTTGATGTAATTGGATATGAAGACCATCAAAATCCTTGGGAACTTATTAAAGAAGCTTTACATAAACGAAACGTAATAGATGTGAAAAAGGTTGCTGTAGAGAAAGAGCAGCTGCTGTATGCGAGAGCCGAAGAACTGCTTAGCTTATATCCAAATGCTGAGCTAGTCGGAGCAGAAGAGAAATTAAATCAGCTGCGTTTAATTAAAGATGAGCGTGAAGTTGAGATTCTGCAAAAGGCAGCTGCCTTAGCTGATTTTGGTGTAGAAGTAGGCGTAGCTGCTTTAAAAGAAGGCGTTACGGAAATGGATGTTCTGGCTAAAATTGAATACGAGTTAAAGCGAAAAGGAATTCGCGAGATGTCGTTTTCAACGATGGTTTTATTTGGTGAAAAAACGGGAGAAGCGCACGGGAACCCAGGTCTCCGCACGTTAAAGCCAGGAGATATGGTTCTGTTCGATTTAGGTGTAGTGCTAGACGGATACTGTTCAGATATTACGCGTACAGTCGCTTACAAGTCTATTAATGATAAGCAAAAAGAAATCTATGAAACGGTACAGCGCGCTGAGCAGGCAGCACTTGAAGCTTCCAAGCCCGGCACTCGCATTGGCGACTTGGACATGGTAGCACGCAATATTATTACAGAAGCAGGATATGGAGAGTATTTCTTGCATCGTCTTGGTCATGGTCTTGGTATTAGCGTGCATGAGTTTCCTTCAATGAGCCGCAACAATGATGATGTGCTTCAAGAAGGCATGGTATATACAATTGAACCGGGTATCTATATTCCAGGACTTGGAGGCGTGCGTATCGAAGATGATGTAATCATTACAAAAGATGGATACGAAACGTTAACGAAGTACCCAAAAGAATTACAAATTATTTCATAATAATGTCATAAAAAATAGAGGCTGCCGTGGTGCAGGCTCTATTTTTTTATGGGAAAAGAAAAAATTGGTTAAGGTTTCTTGTTTGCTTCTTGATACAATTTCATAGTATGTTACGAAACGATAACATTTCTATCACATTTTCTAAAAACTATATCGTAAGCGAGTGCAGTAGTATATGCTGTACAGTAGGGAGCTTTTTAAGGTCGCAAGCAAGGAGGTTTTTTATGAGTAATTTTACAAAAGATGAAGAATTAATTATACATAAAGCAATAGATGTATTTGGTCAAAAGGATCGAATTGAAGATTATTCAGATGAAAGAAAAAAGCATGGTATTCACGTTGTGGCGTGTGAAAATCATCCGCGTCAAGATGTAACCGCGTATGCAACGCTCGGTGGTCATCAATGTCCGACAGGCTACACAGTTGGAGGGATCCCGCTTCGAATTGAAATCGTTGGGGCTTGTCATGAGGAATTCGGTATTTATTCTGCTATTTTAGCAAACTGTATTTTCCATATGATGAAATCTCATGTGTCCATCTTCCCAGGAGCTATTTATAAAGACGTTATCGCAGTCCTTGATGACAGCTTTCATATGCAGCATATTTTGCTGATTCCGCCGTTTTTATGGGATAATTTTTCAACGATTGAACTATCTGATAAAAAAGTAACGTTCCTGCAGGCCGTTCCGATTTCAGAAAATGAACGTGCTTTTGCACTTGAGTACGGGGTAGATTCGTTGCTAAGCCGCTTTGATGCTGAGCAGGTGAATGTTTTCAATTTAGAAAGAAGATCTGTTGTATAAACAAAAAGAGCGCCGACTGAGACGCTCTTTTTTGTTATTGATTAGTAGGTCAATTCTTTTTGCGGTATAGCTTTTTTATGACTCGTTTGGTAGCTGTGAAGCACCATGCCTGCTATGATAACTCCCATTCCAACCCAAGAAAGAATCGATGGCAAAGGGCTTGATAGAAGGAAGACCTCTCCTAGCAGGGCAAATAAAACTTCCATCGATTGTGTAGCTTCAACTGCACCTAACTTTTGAGAATCTTTTTTAACAAGGTCGGTTGCTGCAAAAAATAAGACCGTTGCACATACTCCTGAAAGTAAAGCAACTAAACTGCTTTGATAAATCTGAGTTGTTTTTGGTAGTCCATCGGTCACGTAGGCATAGACAGAAAGAATAATCCAAAACGGCAGGCTTGAAAGCGTCATTCCAAGCACGCGCTGAAACGTATTAAGTGACGACACTTCCATCATTTTACGGTTGCCAAGCGGGTACGCAAAAGAGGCAATCAAAATGGGAACGGTACAAAGCAAGGCAGTAGCGGCCGACAGTTCAGTCGCATGCTCAAGCTGCATGAGCACAACTCCTATTAAAATAATAAACGAAAAACCTAGCTGCTTGAAAGGAATGCCTCCTAGCTTCTTTCTTTCCTTGTAAAACAAAGGAGCTAGGAGAGACCCCGATAAAATTGTGATTTGCCAAGTTCCTGCAATAAGCCAGCCGGGACCGTAGGCTGAAGCAAAACAAAGAGGAGCGTAAAATAACCCAAATCCAACCGTGCTCCAAAGCAGCCATTTTTGCGGCTGGGCTTTTATTTCTGCCACCACAGGTTTAATACCACCCCAAAAATAAACGAGTACAAGCAAAAGAGGTACCATAAAAAAATAGCGCAGCGACGCGCTCCACGCCCAGCTGCCTCCGGATAAATCCATCGCTCTATTTAAAACGAATGTAAAAGCAAAAAAGAATGAAGCAGCAATGCCTAATGAAAGAGGCTTCACTTGGATTCCTCCTCACTTGTCAGCGCTTCACCTAGCGTCAGCCAGTTCGTTTCGACAAGCTGCGATGTCAGTGCGGCATCTTTTTGACCGCAAGCGTTTATGATTTCTTTGTGCTGATCAACGGAAGCAAGGCTAGCAAGAGACGAAAAACGAGCGATTTCCAGACGTTGAATTTTGGAGCTTGTTTGTTTTACAACACGTTCTAGCTCTATATTGTTCGCCCGTTTTAAAAAGACGGAATGAAATGCTTCATCCGCTTCGATCGCTTTAAGGACATTTCTTGTTTTGATTGCATGTTCTAGAGATTGATTGTGCTTGATTAGTTCGCCCATATCTTCTTCTTGTAACGAAGTACAAGCCAGCTTAGCAGCAAGTGCATGAAGAGCTGCGACGACAATAAAAGATTGTTTTGCCTCCTCAAGGTTTAATGGAGCCACTTTTGTAGAAGAGCCGGGTGTCGTTTGGACAAGGCCTTCATCTTCAAGTCTTTTTAATGCTTCTCGAACAGGAGTGCGGCTAACTCCAAATTGCTCAGCCAGTTCTTTATCCTGAAGCTTTTGTTCCGGCTGAAATTCAAGCATGACAATATTGTGTTTAAGTGTTTGATAGACTTCTTCCCTTAAAGAAAGTCGTTTGAGAGGTTGAATGTTATTTTTCATAAAACCAATATATCGCATATTACATTAAATAACAATGTGCAAACTAAAAAAACTTCGTCTAAAAAGCAGACAGCTGCTTTTTAGATGAAGAGCTTAATTACTGCTGCGCAAAGATTTAGATAAAATGCTCGCAATCGCTTTGCTGTGCTCAACCTGCGTTTTTTTGGACTCTTTTCGTTCAAGAGCTACTTTTTGAAGACTTTTTTCTTCTTCAGTTTGAGCAATAACTTGAGGAACGGGGGCAGGTTTCCCGTTTTCTAATGCAACAAAGGTGAGAAAAGAAGTAGCTGCAATACGCTTAATGCCCGTTAACAAATTTTCTGCAATCACTTTAACAAAAATAATCATGGAGCTTTTTCCTGTAACAACAACGAATGCTTCATATGAAATAAAATCTTCTTCGGTGACGGGTTCGATAAAGTCAACGTGATCAATGGAAGCCGTAACACACGACTTTCGGGAATGTTTAGCTGCTGAAAGAGAAGCCGTCATGTCCATGTCAGCGACAATTTTTCCCCCAAAAAGGGTGTGGTGATTGTTTAGGTCATTTGGAAAAATGTGCTGTGATTTGACTACTCGTGAGACGCTGCAAAGTACTGCTTTTTCACTCATTGAAAACACTCCTTCAAACTGTTTATATGGTTTAATGTATGTTGACTACTTGTTCTTATGTATACAAGTTATAGAAAGCCTTTTCGTAAAAAGCTCTTCAAAAGCTTCTATATGGTAAAATAGAACAAATATGAAAGAGAGGATGAGAGCATGAACTTAACTCAATTTTCTAGAAGAAAATATACGGATTCCCCTACACCTTTAGAAAAGCTATCGGTTTTATCTCAGCAGTTAAATGGACCTTCAATTTATATGAAGCGCGATGATATGCTTGGACTGACAGGAGGCGGAAATAAGACGCGCAAGCTTGAATATTTAGTAGCTGATGCAAAGGCGCAAGGAGCAGACGTACTTGTAACGTGCGGTGCGATACAATCCAATCACTGTCGTTTGACGCTCGCTGCGGCTGTAAAAGAGCAAATGAAATGCGTGCTCGTATTAGAAGAAGGGGAAAATAAAGCAAGCGATCAGCCGACAGGAAACTATTTTCTTTATCATTTATTAGGCGCTCATGACATGCGGTTTGTAGCTGAAGGTTCTGATTTGACAGCGGAAATGAAAAAAGTAGAGCGAGAGCTAATTGAAAAAGGTCATAAACCGTATTTAATTCCAGTAGGAGGTTCGAATGTTATCGGTGCAACCGGATACGCTGCCTGTGCACAAGAGCTGCTTATGCAAAGCTATGAGCAGCAAATAAAGCTTAGCCACGTGGTTTGCACAAGCGGCAGCGGAGGCATGCACGCGGGGTTAGTGGCAGGCTTTCAAGGTCTTCAAAGTGACGTATCTGTTATTGGAATGAACGTTAGTCGTGCTAAAGAAGAGCAAGAAGCAAAAGTTGCTAAGCTGACGAGTGAACTTTATGATCATTTACATAGTAAAACGCCTTTTAAAGAAGAAGAGATTGTGTGTATGGATGAATACGTAGGTCCAGGGTATGCTGTTCCGACTGAAGAGATGGTGGAAGCAGTCAAACTTGTGGCCAGTACGGAAGGGATTTTATTGGATCCTGTGTATACGGGAAAAGCGATGGCTGGTCTAATTGATTTAATTCGAAAAGGTTACTTTAATAAGGATGAAAATGTGGTGTTCGTCCACTCAGGCGGTTCACCGGCTCTTTATGCCTATACATCAATTTTTTCATAAAAAAGCAAGGGATTCGGCTCCCTTGCTTTTTTAGTTTATATAGGAATAGTAAGTGAAAACGTTACTCCGGTGTCTGTATTTTCAGCCGTAATTGCTCCGTCGTGCATCGTAATAATACGCTTTACGATACTTAAGCCGATACCGAATTCACCGTTTGCTCCTTTTTTAAACGGCTCAAACAAGTGTTGAAGCACGCTTTGATCAATCGGCGGACCATCGTTGCTGATTGTACATTGAACGTTCGTTTGGTGTTTAGCAAGTGAAAGTGAAACCTTCGTCTCGGCATAGCGCAGCTGATTGTCGAGTACATTTTCAAGAACTTTTGTCCATAGCTCTTTGTCTCCTTTAATTGTTGCGTTTGCGTCGTCAAATTCCCACTGTATTTCAGGGCGCCTCCACCGCAAGCGATCCACTACTTCATGAAGAAGTGCAGTAAAATCAAAGTCATCTTGTGCAAGCTGATGAGTGGACATATAGTCAAGCTTGGTTAAGTAAAGCAAATCGCGGATTTTTTTCTCAAGATTTTTGGATTCATCTTCAATAACTTTTACCGTTTGAGATAAATCACCTTTTGGATAAATGCCGTCTTGAATCGACTGAGCGTAGCTTTGAATAACCATAACCGGTGTTTTTAAATCATGTGAAATATTTTGAAGCAGCGTTTGCTGTGCTTCATCTTTAGATACGAGCCTTTTGCGCATTTGCTCGATGGACGCGCCTAGCTTGCCAATTTCATCGGAACGGTTCACTGTAACGGGCTCATGCCAATTTTGTTCGGCAATTTTTTTCACATCTTTTTCAAGCGATACAAGCGGCTTGCTTAAATATCTTGATAGCCAAATAGATGGAAGCCAGCTGAATAGAAATACAATTGAAATTACAAGAAGCAGCTGTTTAAACAGAGTAGAAGTGAGCGCGTTGCGATACGTATCCCACGAAAACGAAAGCAAAAAAGCAGGCTGTCCGTTTACACTTACTTTTCGAATTACATAAAAAAGTGTCCGGTTGCCAAGATCTTTTTCATAGCGAGCGACGATTTTTCGCTGATTGATTGCATCTTCCTGTGCTTTTCTCAAAAAGTCTTGAGGCAACACCCGTGATGAAAAATAAGAGATATCCGCATGTTCAGGCAATAAAATATGATCCACGGTTCGATTGCCCAGTGTTGGTTCACTGTCTTCATTGCTAAAGTAGTATTCACCTGAGCGGCTTGGCAGGCCGTATTCTTTTAAAATATGCTGTTCATTTTCAATAGTGGTATAAATTTCATTCGTGAAGAACTGCCTGAGCGTCGTTGGGAATAAAATAGCGAGCAAAATTGAAATAAGCAATAAAATACCGGAGATGACGAGCCAAATTTGAAATGCAAGCGACTTGTTTTTCATGCTTTCATCATCCGGTATCCATATCCATAAATCGTTTCAATTCGTGCTTGCGGCATTTTTTTACGCACGCGCCTTACTAAATCATCCACCACTCGGTCTGTGCCAAAATAATCTTCTCCCCAAATGAGATTCAGCAGCTGCTCCCGTGAAAAAGCCTGTCCAAGGTCTTTTGAGATAGTGACAAGAAAATCAAATTCTTTAGACGTTAAATCAATCGGCTTTCCATCTTCACTGACTGTACGGGTATGTAAATCGATTTCATAAGGAGTCAGCGTAATGGTATCGGTTTTCTTTTGATTGGAACCATATACGCGGTTTAGCAGTTTGTTTGCTCGAATAACTAGTTCACGAGGCAAAAAAGGCTTTGATAAATAGTCGTCGCTGCCCATCTCAAGCCCAAGAACCCGGTCAATATCGGCATCGCGGGCTGAGATAAAAATAACAGGCACTTGTGGCGTTTGCTGCTTGATTTCGCGAATGAGCTGATACCCGTCAATGTCAGGCAGCATAATATCTAAAATCCACAGATGCGGAGGAGTTGCAATCATTTCTTTGGCGTCCGTGCCGTTAAAAAATGAGCGAACGTCCCAGCCTTCTTTTTGAAGGTAAAGGGTTAAAACTTCATTTAAATTTTGTTCATCCTCTACTAAATATAGTGTAAAGCTCAAATTTGACACCTTCCTCTGAATATATGAAAATTAAGGTAAATAAAGAATATTACGCCATCTATGCGCGTTTCTTTAAAGGTCTATGTACCCGCTATTATACTACGTGTTTGCTGTTATAAAGAAATTTTTCACAATTTCACACATTGTTTTGATACTTATCCCAAACTTTTATTTTATAGTATAGATAACATAAAATTTGCTACGTTAAAAGGAGTGTTTTTCATGGATCCACGTGATTATGAAAGAGAGCAAGAACGAAAAGAAGAATATGAAAATCGCCAGCAGCGCTACGATCAGTATCAGCTTGCGTCATCATCACAGCCTCCAAGAAGACGCTTATTTCCAGTGATTGCATCTTCTATCGCCGGAGCAGTGCTAGGGGGAGGAATTGTGCTATACGGTGCTCCGCAGCTGGGGTTAATGGATTCAGCTGATACGCAAACAGCGAATCAAACAACGCAGACTCAAACCGCAACAACAACGAGCACAACGCCTCGAACAGTAAGCACAACCGTGAATCAGTCAGATCTTGTTTCAGTTGTAAATAAAGTATCAGCTGCTGTTGTAGGCGTGAACAATATTCAACAACAAACAAATCCATTTTCTGGAGATACCCAAACGCAAGAAGCAGGAACGGGTTCCGGTGTTATTTTCAAAAAAGAAAATGGAAAAGCTTACGTTGTGACCAATAACCACGTTATTGACGGCGCAAGCGAAGTAGAAGTGTCACTTTCAAACGGACAAAAAGAAAAAGCTAAAATTGTCGGAGCTGACGCGCTAACGGATTTAGCGGTGCTTGAGATGTCTGACAAAAATGTTGAACAAGTGGCGAAGTTCGGGAAATCATCGGATTTAGTAGCGGGTGAAACGGTGCTTGCAATCGGAAATCCTCTTGGTGAACAATTTTCTCGTACGGTCACACAAGGTATCGTGAGCGCAGCAAAACGCTCTGTCCCTATTTCAGAAAATTGGAACGTAGATGCAATTCAAACGGATGCGGCAATTAATCCAGGAAACAGCGGCGGTGCCTTGATCAATTCTTCCGGTGAAGTAGTCGGTATCAACAGTATGAAAATTTCAGAAGACAATGTAGAAGGCATCGGCTTTGCTCTTCCAAGTGATGAAGTGCAGCCGACGATTGAACAGCTGATGAAAAATGGAAAAATAACGCGTCCATATATGGGGGTAGGTCTTCAGGATGTAGGTCAGCTTTCAGCTGCAACAAAACAAAACCAGCTAGGCCTAACAAGCGATACGTCTGAAGGAGTTGTCGTAACGACGGTTGAACCATTCTCTTCTGCTTCTGATGCAGGTTTACAATCAAAAGACGTGATTGTTGCCATCGATGGAAATGAAGTCAAAACATCCAGTGATTTACGTCAATATATATACACAAAACGTAAAGTAGGAGACACGGTAAAATTAGACGTATATCGAAATGGAAAAAAACAAACCATTTCTCTGAAGCTTTCAGAACAGCAGGATAACAATGGATGAATTCAACACCGTTAAAGCTGCTGCTAGCAGTATTAACAGCGTTCGGATTTTTAACCGGCTGCGGAGGGAAGCATTCAAACACGATGTTTCCTTCTGTAGAAATTAGTCAGCTATCTTCTACCAAAGAACTGGCAGCGTATGAGGGAGGCAAGGTGACAGGAGCTGAATTCAACCGTTTTTTAGCCGTTGAAGGGTTCTTAAATCCAGATGCTCCGCTAAATGATACAAGCTACCGCAAAGAGTTATTGCGGCAGCTTGTTATGCAAAAAATCTTAATTTCGCATCTAAAGACAAGCGATAAAGTACAAAAACAAGTTGAGGATATGTGGAAGCAAATTAAACGCTCATATGACGAGGATACAAGAAAACAAGGTTATGAAGTGTTAAATATTCGTTCTAGTGATGTAACCAACCAGCTAACAAATCAGTTTAAATTAGAAGAATATTTCCGTAAACAAATTACGTCTGATGAACTAACTGCTTACTATAAACGTATTGAAAACGATCTAACGCGCGTATCTTTTACACAGCTGGATTTTTCCACTTTACATGATGCCGACGCCGCTGCGGCTGAACTGCAAAAAGGAACATCTCTTCAAGACGTTCAAAAAAAATATGCTGATGTCCAGACAATCAGCAAAATAGAGAATGCTGATAATCTAAAGCTTTCAAGTCTATCTCCCTCTTTTATAGATGTTTTAAAAAAACAGCACATCGGAGAGAGTAGTGAGCCCATTAAAATGGGTAAAGTCTATTATATTCTTATTTTAAAACAAAAAGATAAAAAAACGGAATCAGAAGTCAAAGAAGAAATGATGAAAGAACTTGTTTTGAATCATATCAACCGGTATATCCAGGATGAACTGCCAAGGTTCCACGTGACTTTCAACCTTAGGTAGTTCCCTTTTATATAGATTGATTGTTTTCAAAAAACAAGCAGGTAAAAGAGCTTTCTATTAATAGAGAGCTCTTTTACATTTTTAAGTAGACAGAAATGTCGTCACCTGATAAAATGAAGTTGTAAAACTTTCATTATTCGGAAAATTTATACCCTCCAGCTTTGGAGGGTTATTTTTTATGCTGTTGGACGAATAAAAGAGCTTGGGACAAAAGTAGTTTAGTGGAAAGAAGATCCGAACGATGAATCGTTCGGATCTTTTCGTTAGTATGGTGAACGTATGTTTAATCTATTTATTTGTTTCTGGCTGTTGATTGGAGGGCAAGGCGAAGACTGACACGGAAATCAACAGCGGTGTCAAAAGTGATTCATACGAGCTTATTGATTCCATTGATCCCATTGTTCGCTTTTCGATTGGATTGCTTTCGTTACGTTTCAATCACTTTTCATCTTTTAAATGGCTCAGTAATCCAGGAGACATCTCCACGTGAGAAAGGGCGATGTGTGAAATCGTTTTAGCATAAGGTGTAATTTCGTTAATAAATTGTTCGAGTACGTGCAGGTGGGGAAGCTGAAGCTTTGTAATAAAGCAGGCTTGCCCGGCGATGCGTTCACAGAATAAAGCGTAGGGATACTGAGAAATAAATCGTTTAAAACGCTCGTGCTCGCCGTTTTTCATAGTTACTTCAATAAAACACGATACAGGCAGGTGCATCTTTTCATAATCAATATCAATCGTATATCCTTTTATAACGCCAAAGCTTTCTAGCTGCCTTACTCGCTCTGCCACCGAAGGGGGAGACAGGTTAATTTGTTTTCCTAGCTCTCGTAAGGAAAGGCGGCTGTTTTGCTGCAGCGCCTGTAAAATCGATAAATCAATTTCATCAATTTTCAATTGAAAACCTTCTTTCTCATTAACGTTTCATTTGATTAGTAATAGTAGCTAAGATGTTTTATATGTAATCTAAAATTTCCGTTTTTCTTACTATAATAATTAAAAAGGAGTGAGTAAAAAATGGCAAGAGTTTTGTTAGCAAACGAAGAGGGAACAAATTTTGAAAAAGCACTGAATTTAATTCCGCATGTAAAAAGATTGTATGATGAGCTTTACGACACGCTTTGGAACAGCGATATAGTAGGAAAAGAGACTAAGGAAAAAATTAGGCTTTATCTAGCAGGTGTTAACGGCTGTGAGACGTGTATGAGCATGTCATATGTAGGGGATGAGACGCTTAATCAAAAAGTGTTAAGAGAAAAAGAGCTGGAAGAAAAAGATCGGCTGCTGTTTCGATTTATTGATGTATACCGGGTGCGTCCAAGGGAGTTGACCGATGCTGATATGGATCAATTAAAGAAATTTTACAGTGATACGCAGCTGTTAGAGCTTTTGGCTGTTATTAATTTATTTGATCAATTTCACAAAATGATTGTCAGTTTAGATTTATATGATTTTTGCAGCTTGCAGCGCAAGTGAGGTCTTCGCTAAAAATATCTTGACAGACAAAATTCACAGGAGTAAGATAGCTTTCGTGAAGTGAAACGTATCATGAATCGAATCGATTATTCTAAAAAATAGATCATAGACATTTGAATAAAAATCGCTTAATCCATTACGGAGCGGAGGACCCATTATTTACGCACATATTGTGCTCCGGGGTGAATCCTTAAAAAGGTAGGGTTACTCTTAAAACCCGAACCCGACAGCTAACTTCGCAAGCGTTTTGAGGGGGAAGAGTGTGGAAAAACACAGGAGCCTTCCTGTGTTTTTTTGCGCTTTTTTTAAGAAAAAGATGTAATTTTTTAGAAAAAGTATAAGCTAAGAGAACACACAGCAGTTGAAGAAAGGAATAAATACACTATGAAAAAACAGTTTGCTGTATTGGGATTAGGTCGTTTTGGAGGCAGTTTGGTTGAAGAGTTTGCTAATCTGGATGTGGATGTGCTCGCTATTGACCGCAATCAGGAGGTAGTAAATAAATTTAGCAACTCAGCTACATATGTTGTCCAAGCAAACGCGATTGATGAAGCTAGCTTAAAGGGGCTAGGTATCCGCAATGTTGATCATGCGCTTATTTCGTTTGGAGATGATATCGAAGCAAGTGTGCTCGCAACGATGCTTTTAAAAGATATGGGCGTTAAGCAAGTATGGGTAAAAGCAGTGAATATGTATCATCAAAAAGTGCTCGAAAAAATAGGAGCGGACAAAGTTATTCATCCAGAGCGCGATATTGCTAAGCGTATTGCTCATCACGTGGTGTCAGAAAAAATCATCGATTACATTGAATTGTCAAAGGATTATAGTATTGTCGAAATTGTCGCTTCTAAGAAACTTCATAATAAAACGCTGTTTGATTTAAACATTCGTGCCAAGTACGGCTGCAACATTATCGGCTTTCAGCGAAAAGACGGGGAAATGGTGATTTCGCCTACCGCGCATGAAATAATTGAACAAGGAGATATGCTGATTGTTATCGGACATAATCGCGATTTGAACCGTTTTGAAGAAGAAGGAGTTTAACTGATGAAAAAACAAATCATTAAACTCACCCCTCCGCAGCTGCTTGTCTCCATTTTTGGCGGAGGAATTATTATTGGTGCTCTTCTATTGATGATGCCTGTTTCTACTACTGAGCCAATCCGGTGGGTAGACGCCCTTTTTACATCTACTTCCGCTATGACAGTGACCGGCTTAGCCGTCGTAGATACAGGTACGCGTTTTACCGTCATCGGTCAAACAATCATTATGCTGTTAATTCAAATAGGCGGTCTTGGCATTATGTCATTTGCCGTGTTGATTTTTATGATGCTAGGTAAAAAAATTGGATTTAAAGAGCGTATGCTCGTTCAGCAGGCATTAAATCAAACGAGCGTCGGCGGAGTTGTCCTGCTAGTTAAAAGGCTGTTTATCTTTTCATTTTTAATTGAGTTTATTGCACTTATTTTTTTAGCGATACGCTGGGTTCCGGAATTCGGATGGTCTAAGGGGCTGTTCTTTAGCTTGTTTCATTCAATTTCAGCTTTTAATAACGCAGGGTTTGGACTACTGTCTGATAACTTAGTGCAGTATGTTGGAGATCCTATTATTAACATAACGATTTCTTTTTTGTTCATCATTGGCGGGTTAGGGTTTACCGTTCTTGCTGATATGTGGGTGAAAAAATCGTATAAAAAACTAACGCTGCATTCAAAAATTATGATTATCAGCACGTTTGCGATTAATGTGATTGCCATGCTTTTTATTTTTTTCTTAGAGTACAGCAATTCGCATACGCTCGGAAATTTATCATTAGGAGACAAAGTATGGGCTTCTTATTTTCAAGCGGTAACGACAAGAACCGCTGGATTTAATACAATTGATTTAGCTCACCTGCATGACGCAACGGTTTTTTTAATGGTCTTATTAATGTTTATTGGTGCAGGAAGTGCGTCAACAGGAGGCGGTATTAAACTAACAACGTTTGTGGTGATTGTTTTTTCTGTATGGGCATTTTTACGAAGCCGGGAAGATATTGTGCTGTTAAAGAGACGACTTCTTCCTCTTCACGTGTTTAAGGCACTAGCCATCACGATGATTTCGATTATGTTTGTGTTTGGGGCCATTTTTCTGTTAAATATTTCGGAAAATCTGCCGTTTGTAAAAATTATGTTTGAAGTTGTTTCTGCGTTTGGAACAGTAGGCTTATCGATGGGAGCGACTCCTGAACTTTCATACTTTGGCCGCGTGATTATTGTTTTTATCATGTTTTTAGGAAAAGTGGGGCCATTAACGCTTGCGTTTTCATTATCTAAGCAAAAGCGTGAAGCCGTTCGTTATCCAAACGAAGATATAATGCTAGGGTAGAAAAATCGCCTTCGATGAGGCGATTTTTTTATATTATTTATACGTTCAAGACATATAAGAGGTTACGCACAAAACAGTTGCGATGAATAAAAAGAAGGCAAAGACAAGAACAATGGGCAATTTGGAATGTCGGCGCATTAAAGGTCCCCCTTTTTTATAGTAAAAAATCTCTTACTATATATAACGAAAGAAACAAAAATATGATTCACTTTTTTTGGCGAAATTTGAAGGTTTTTCTCGTTGGAAAAATCCGCACCCCTGTCCTAAACATTTTGCCAAGCTGTTGCATACACTAAAAGTAGATAACAGGAAGTGAGGGATGGTACGTGGGAAAACAAAATTTTGCGTTAATCGTTGTGTTATTTGTTTTACTTGTTATTGTAGGTGCGTCTGGCTTTCGCTTTTAAACGTTAACTTTATTTACGCATGGCCCCCGTCAAAAAGGGCATACTAGGCGGAAGTAAAAACCAAAAATTTCTTCAATATTGCCGAACAATGAGTTCCTCTACTCATTCATCTAATCGGTATGTAGCCATGCGAAAGCATGGTTTTTTTTGTCGTAAGAGGATGAATGATGTTCATCCTCTTTAGAAATTAATAGTAGCAAGAACACCCTACGATTACTAATAGAATAAATAAAACAACGATAAATGAAAAACCAAAACCGCCTTTTGCGCCCATATGTGTAACCTCCTTTAATAAAAGTCTCTATATCCTATGTACTAATTGGGTTAAGTGATTGAGAAATTTGCCTATTTTTTAACGGTAACGATCTTTTGAGAAGAATGAAGAACACTTACTTTTTTCATTTTCGTAAAAATCCTTTATGATAAGAAGAAAAGGAGGGCAAACAGGTGGGAATACATGCACAATACGTCATGAATCAGCTAGAAGAGGGAAAGTGGAAAGAGATCAAACGCGAAATTCAACAAGAAATGAAGAAAAAACCTCAAGCATCTGATTTGTACTGTTACTTAGCGGTTTGTTTAGCAAAGCAAATCGAAGAATCAATTATCTTTGAAAAAATGGTATTAAATTTAGAAATGGACCGAGCTCTTCATCAGGCATTAACATTAAATCCATCTTCAAGCTTGGCGCACTTCGTTCGAGGAATAAAATACCGGGAAACTCCGCTTATGTTTGGAGGGAATTACGAAAAATCGCTGTCTTATTTGCATCGGGCGCAAGATCTTGGTTTTGAAGGGATTATGCTGCCGCTCGAACTCGCCAAAACCTATATTCAATTAAAAGAAATGGAAAAAGCGAAAGAACAAATCGCCTATGCCCGGGAAATCAATCCTACTCACGGAGATATTAAAAAAGTCGAAAACATGCTGCAAACAGGACGGTGAATCAAAAGTCCTGTTTTATTTTTGGTCTTGAGGAAATATATGCTGATTTTCATAAAGAATTGCTTTTTATATAACAATAAGAATATTTATAAAAATTTTAAGAAGTGCATGTAAGTCCAACGACTTCTTAACTGCTAGATTTTCTACATTATTAGAGCATTCAGTCTACATAATTCCAAAAATAGTAAGAAACTATCAGCCTATGGATAAATTGTTAGAAAATATAGATAATTGTAAAAGGATAGAGAGAAAAGTTAAACATGCGACTAACTAAAAAAGCAAAGGTCTGATTTACTTTGCTTTTTATTTATACATACATGTAAAAAATATCATAATAAACCAATTTATTCTTTGTGAAATCCATCGTTTTAGACGATGTGAAATAATTTATTTGAAGGAGGAGACCCAGATGAAGATTATGAAGATGTTGGTTATTGCATTATTTAGTTTAAGTTTAGTTGTCACACCAGCTGCTGCTGAAGTTCCGGGTGTCGACCATTCAATGAAACGAGGTGCTACACAAGGAATTGTAGCGGCATCTCACCCGCTGGCTGCTGAAGCGGGAAGGAAAGTTTTAGCTGAAGGCGGAAACGCTGTGGATGCGGCAGCTGCCATTCAGTTATCTCTAAACGTTGTGGAACCGATGATGTCAGGTATCGGCGGCGGCGGCTTTATGATGATTTATGAAAAAAAGAAAGATAAAATTACGATGTTAGACAGCCGTGAAATGGCACCAGCTGATGTCACGCCTAAGCTGTTTTTAGATTCAAAAGGAAAAGTTATCCCTTTCAGTAAGCGTCATATAACAGGAAAAGCAGTTGGAGTTCCTGGTACGCTAAAAGGAGTAGAAACAGCCCTTAAAGATTATGGAACAATGGACTTATCAGATGTTATTAAACCAGCTATTACTCAAGCAGAGCAAGGAATCAAAGTAAATTGGTCGATGGCTCAGTACATTGATGAAAATGTGGACAAGCTTGAAAGATACCAAACGGCCGGTAATGTATTCGTGCCGAATGGCAAGCCGTTAAAAGAAGGAGATAAGCTTGTTCAGCCGGATCTTGCTAAAACATTAAAGCTTATTCAAAAAGAAGGAGCAGACGCTCTTTATAAAGGAGAAATTGGAAAAGCGCTTGTTAAAGAAGTTCAAAAACGCGATGGAAGCATGACCATGGATGATTTGAAAAATTACGTTGTAAAAGAACGTGAGCCGGTCAAAACAACTTACCGAGGCTACGATGTGGTCAGTGCGGCTCCTCCTAGCTCCGGCGGATTAACCGTGCAGCAGATTTTAAAGCTAATGGAAGGTTATGATGTAGAAAAAATGGGTTCCAATACGCCTCAGTATTTGCAGCATTTAACGGAAGCGATGCACTTAGCTTTCGCGGACCGCGCGGCGTATATGGCAGATGAAGACTTTTACGAAGTACCGAAAAAAGGACTGTTAGATGAAGATTATATTAAAGAACGTCGTAAATTAATTAATCCAAACAAAGCAACGCCTAATGTCAAAGAAGGAGATCCTTGGAAATATGAAGGAAAAGAAAATCCAAATAAAGCAACAGTAAAGGAAGAAAATCCAATCGGCCAAACGACTCATTTCTCTGTTGTAGACAAATGGGGAAACATGGTTTCTTACACGACTACCATTGAACAAGTTTTTGGTTCAGGAATTATGGTTCCTGACTACGGATTTATGCTTAACAATGAAATGACGGATTTTGATGCCACTCCGGGAGGCGTGAACCAGGTTGAGCCTAAAAAACGTCCTCGAAGCAGTATGTCTCCAACGATGCTGTTAAAAGACGGAAAGCCGTTCATGGCAATTGGTTCACCGGGAGGACCGACCATTATTGCGTCTGTAGCAGAAACGATTATGAATGTTATTGACCACAAGATGCCAATTCAAAAAGCGATTTTAACACCTCGTATTTATTCAGGCGGCTATCCAACCGTAAGATGGGAACCTGGCTTTAGCCAAGATACAATTCTTGAAATGATGGCTAAAGGACATGCGTTTGAAGAAAAGCCTGAGCATATTGGAAACGTTCAAGCGGTTATCTATGACTATGAAACAGGGAAAATGTACGGAGGCGCTGATAATACGCGCCAAGGCACGGTATTAGGAGTAGACGCAATTAAATATGTATCCAAACAGCCAAAACCAATTAAAGAAGAGAAAAAAGGAGAGTTTACAGTTGAAGTCAACCGTGCCGTTTATCCATTTACTGATAAGCAAGTGAAGCTGATTGGTGGAAAGCCTTACGTTCAGTCCGATCGCCTGCTGTTAGGCTTAGGTGTCATTGATTCGAGTGACTTAAAGCTGTATAAACCAAATCATCACTCTTATTTATCAGTTATCAAAGTAGCCAAATCACTTGGCTACAAAGTGAAATGGGATGACGAAAAGAAAGTGGTCTCATTAGAAAAAGATCCTGGTGAAGACGATGCCGGCGATGATGAAGACGGAGACGTTATTACAAATTAAAAAATAGGCTGGGAAAAAAGTAGTTTAGTTGAATGAAGATCCGAACGAGGAATTGAGATTCTTGATGGAGAATCCTACTCGTTCGGATTTTTTTATTGGTATGGCAAACGTAGTCTTCTGTGTGTAGTTACTTCTAGCTGTTGCACGGAGATCAACAGCGGTGTAACGAGCGATTCATACTAGCTCCTTTATCCCATTTGTTCATCTTTAAATTGAATGGATTTTGTTATGTCGCCACCTCATTTTTTATGAAAGCAAATAAAATTGGCGATTTTAAACCAAACGACAAAAAAATTTGCGCGGTTTACCAAAAAGTTGTAGAAATCGACAGTTTTTTTGGCATGTGTAAGAAAACCCGTGATAAAAAGACTGATAGAATGCTACAAACAAAGTTGGCATCATTTTTGCATAAGAAATAGATGAGGGGCTGTATCAATGAAAAAAATACATAGTTAAATAACCACCTATGTTTACTTCACACAGAATAAAATGCAACGGAGGTATAGAAAATGAAAAAAGACATTTCAATTATCGGTGTACCCATGGATTACGGACAAACAAGAAGGGGTGTAGACATGGGGCCGAGCGCGATTCGCTATGCAGGCATGAATACACGCTTAGAAGCTCTTGGCTATACCGTACACGATGAAGGCGATATTAAAGTAGAAATTAAAGAGCGTGCAGATGTAGATAAAAATACGAATCTAAAAAACTTAGCGGCTGTAGCCAGCGGAAATGAACAGCTTGCTGCAAGAGTTGAAGAAGTGAGAGAGCAAGACCGCTTTCCGTTAATATTAGGCGGAGACCACAGCATTGCAATTGGAACGCTTGCAGGAGTCGCGAAAGGTTCAGAAAATTTAGGCGTTATTTGGTATGATGCTCATGGTGATTTAAACACAGCTGAAACATCTCCATCAGGCAATATTCACGGCATGCCGTTAGCGGTGAGCTTGGGTATTGGACATCCTGTACTTTTAAATATTGGAGGGTATACCCCAAAAATTAAACCTGAAAATCTAGTTATTATCGGTGCACGCTCACTAGATGATGGTGAAAAAGAGTTAATTAAAGAAAAAGGAATTAAAGTGTATACCATGCACGAAATTGATCGTTTAGGTATGACGCAAGTGATGAAAGAAACGATTGATTATTTAAGCGGTACAGACGGCGTGCACCTGTCGCTGGACTTAGACGGCTTAGATCCGGATGATGCACCAGGCGTAGGTACACCTGTAAAAGGCGGCATCAGCTACCGAGAAAGTCATTTAGCAATGGAAATGCTAGCGGAAGCAGACATGGTGACATCCGCTGAATTTGTAGAAGTGAACCCCATTTTAGATCAGCATAACAAAACTGCAGAAGTAGCGGTTGCGTTAATGAGTTCATTGTTTGGCGATAAGCTTTTATAAGAAAAAGCTACTTATAGGTATCGTGTGGAGAAAATCTGTTATGATCCAAGAAACGGTCATGCAGGGCTAAGCGGCTGCCATCCTCGCTACGGGGGTGGCGCCATTTGAAAATCATCCGGAATCAATGGACTTCAGTCATGAAGAGCTACCTAATAAGCGGCTATAAAAACAAAATAAACCTAAAAAAATGAAAGCGATTTCATTTTTATGCAGCAAAGGGAGGAAATGGGATGAATATTCCACAGGGGCAGCCAGGAGAATTAAAAAGAACGATGAAAACAAGGCATCTTTTTATGATATCACTAGGAGGATGTATCGGTACCGGTTTTTTCCTTGGTTCAGGTTATACCATCAATGAAGCAGGTCCGATGGGAGCAATGATTTCCTACTTAGTAGGAGGAATCATTATGTATCTAACGATGCTGTGTCTTGGAGAATTATCCGTTGCTATGCCAGTTGCAGGATCGTTTCAAACGTACTCCACTAAATTTATCGGCCCTGCAACCGGTTTTGCGATTGGATGGCTGTACTGGCTAGGATGGGCAGTAACGGTGGCACTTGAGTTCTTAGCTGCTGGGCAATTAATGCAAAGATGGTTCCCAGACTCGCCCGTTTGGTTATGGTGCGCCATTTTTGGAGCGTTAATTTTTTCACTAAATGCACTTTCAGCTAAAGCATTTGGTGAAACAGAATTTTGGTTTTCAAGCGTTAAAATTTTCGCCATCATTATGTTTATTGTTGTAGGTGGAGCGGCAATGTTTGGACTCATTGATATGAAAAGCGGACAGGAAGCACCGCTTCTATCAAACTTCTTTGCCGAAGGGCTGTTTCCAAATGGCGTAACGGCTTTGCTGATTACAATGATTACGGTGAACTTTTCGTTTCAAGGAACAGAATTGATTGGAATTGCGGCAGGAGAAAGTGAAAATCCGGAAAAAACAATTCCAAAAGCGATCAAGCAAACGGTTTGGCGTACGCTTTTCTTTTTCGTCTTATCCGTGTTTGTCCTAGCAAGCATGATTCCTCGTGAAAAAGCAGGGGTCGTAGAAAGTCCGTTTGTTGTTGTGTTAGACAGTGTAGGTGTACCTTACGCGGCGGATATTATGAACTTTATCATTTTAACAGCTCTTCTTTCAGTCGCAAACTCTGGATTTTACGCGGCTACACGTATGCTTTATTCTCTTTCAAGAGAAGGAATGGCAAGTCCTGCGCTTGGAAAAGTTAACAAAAGAGGAGTTCCGTTTAATGCACTATTAATTACGCTTGTGATTTCATGTTTTTCGCTGCTTTCAAGCGTAGTGGCAGCTAAAACCGTTTTTGTATGGTTGATTTCACTCGCTGGACTTGGCGCTCAAATTGGCTGGATTGCGATTACAGCTTCACTGCTTGCGTTTCGTCGTGCTTACGTGGCTAAAGGTGGAAAAGTAGAAGATCTGAAATTTAGAACACCTCTTTATCCGGTTCTTCCTATCGTAGCGCTTATTACGAACTGTATCGTTATGATCAGTCTTGCGTTTGATCCCGAGCAGCGAATGGCGTTATACTGCGGAGGTATTTTCTTTATAGGTTGCTATGTTTATTATTATTTGAAAATTCGAAAACAAAATCAGTCAAAACAAGAGCAAGAAGTTCAGCTTGCGGAAAATAAACGAATGATTATTTAACATAAAAACCCGGAAAATCACGATTTTCCGGGTTTTTTATGTACTTGTCTTTAGCTATCTAGTGTTGTTTCTTCATTTTTACGGCGGCGAAGTCTCCATAGCGTGATAAGGGCAACCAGTGTAAGAACAATACCGCTGCCGAGCAGGATATGACTTACTGTTTTATCCTGCTTTTTTTGGCCTTGTTCAAAATATTTCTTGTACATTGCCACCGCAGCTTTATTTTGCTTGTATTTTTTCGGAACGCTCATTTCTTTTCCGAGTTTCCAGCCGTCTTTATAAGCTTTTTGCTGTAAAGATTTCACATCTTTATTCGAATAAAAACCTGCTTTGTACCATTTTTCTAGTTGAGGCTTGTCCTGAAGACTTTTAGGCGCTCTATAGGTCTGATAAGTGAAAGCTGAGTCGTATCCGTCTGCTTTTACGTCTTTTTGTTTTTGTTTCTGTCCTTTTTCATATCCTTGCTCAAAGGCTGTTTGCAATTCGCCTTCTGCTTCTGCAGGTACTTCGAGTGGAAGGTCGTGATAACCTTGTACGTAGCCCTGCTTTTCAAACTGCTTTTTTTGCTGCTTCAGCACTTCAGCTTGAGCGGTTTCAAAGCCTTCTGTAAAAGCCTGACGTGTGACATCCTCATCATCATACATGCTCGGAACACTCATTGAATCATTTTCAAGACCTTGGTCATAGCCTTCTTTTTTTGCTTTAACAGATAAGTCCATTAAAGAAATAGCTTTTTTGTAGCCTTGAACATAACCTTTATTCCAGTCGGATGACTTAGAAGGGAAAGGGTCGATTTCTGATTGAATAGTAGCATGTTTGTAATCAAGGACGCCTTGCTGATAGCCTTCCTCTTCGCCGGCAGCCATTTCATTTTCTTGTTCAGTCTTAAGTTCTTCCTCTTTTTGCTGCTGACCTTTTTTATATCCTACCGTATACCCCATCATAAACCACGTGAATTCTTCTGAAGATTTGTCCAGCCCTGTTGTTTGATCAAACTGTTCGAATTTTTTCTGTGCGTACCCATCTTCTTCTCCAAGCGAATAGCCTTCTTGATAGAGAGAGTCAAAAATAGCTTTTACATCTTCAGTTGTATCCACGTCTGTTGACTGGTCCAAAACATCGGAAGAGGAATCCGGGGAATCGGGAGTAGCATAAGAAGGGATGGGATCACTTGCAAGAATAAGTAAGCAAGCTGTACTAATAACGGCTAATTTTTTTTTCATCATTTCTTCACCTTTTAGTTCAAAGTCAATGTTTATTTTGTAGTTTAAACGTACAGCTTTCTATGTAGAAAGGCGTGTAAAAGTTTTTCCAATTATGAAAATTATAACATTTAAATGAGAAGGAGAATAGGTGGTAAAAAGGAGAAATATGTGTTTTTCGCAGAGTTTTATCTCTGGCGCTGTTTTGCCTTTTTTACTCTGTATGATCGGTAAAATATTTCAGCTACAAAACAGAATAAAAGGAAAAAAAGAACAAATAATTCGGCGAACTCCATAACACGAAACGGACTGTAGGCATTTTGTAAGGCCATGGAAAAACTAAATCCTTGCATCATATCCACTCCGATAGAAAATCCCATTAAGCATCCTAATAGCAAAGCTGATATCCAAACGATTTTCATACGTCTCACTCTCCGTTTTTGTTTTTTTTCTTAAAAACATTCTACCGATAGTTTTTGTTATTTTTTTTGTCTTACGCTTTGATTGCTCTATTAAAAATTGCATACAAAGCATTTATTTGGAAAAAGCTAAAAAAAAGAAAAGAAAGGTGTTTTTAATCGTGCCTTCTTTATTTAAAAATAAAAAAAGCAAAGACAATAAAAAGGAAACAGAAAGTTCGCTACCGGAGGAACAAGAACTGCTGATGCAGTCGCTTGAAGGTAATATAGCCAACATAAAAAAGCGAACGGGGCACAGCTCGGATATGGTGATCCGCTATATAAAAATCGGGGAACGGGCAGCCATTCAAGCAGCTGTTATCTATATAGACGGGATTGTAGACAATCAGTCTATTCAAGAGCTTTTAGTAGACACCATGATGAAAGATGACGTGTTTTCTGAACCAATAACGCCTCAAAACGCCTTTACGTTATTAAAAGAAGATGTAGTAGGAATTGGAGACGTTGCGATTTTACATACGTGGAGTGAAGTTTTTCCAGCCTTGATGTCAGGAGACACGCTTATTTTGATAGATGGAAACAACCATGCAATGAGTGCAGGTACGAAAGGCGGAGAGTGGCGTTCGATTCAAGAGCCGACTACACAGCTTGTCGTTCGGGGTTCGAAGGAAGGGTTCACGGAATCGATTGCTAAAAACATGCCCATGGTTAGGCGAATTATCAAATCGCCCGACTTATGGGTAGAAACGATGAAAATTGGGAAAGTAACGCAGACAGACGTTTCAATGATGTACATTAATGGAATTGCCAATGACAAAATCGTAAAAGAAGTAAAGCAGCGTCTTAACCAAATTAATATCGATAGCATCTTAGAATCAGGCTATGTGGAGCAGCTTATTGAAGACCAAACGTACACTACTTTTCCTACGATGTATCACACGGAGCGTCCCGATATCGTTGCAGGAAATTTGTTAGAAGGGCGTATTGCGATTTTTGTAGACGGAACGCCATTTGTGCTGATTGCACCGGCTGTCTTCATTCAGTTTTTTCAGTCTCCTGAAGATTATTATTCGCGCTTTGATATTGCAACGTCGATTCGTTTTTTACGCATTCTTATTTTTTTTATTTCACTAATTGCACCGGCTACGTATGTAGCGATCACAACTTTTCATCAGGAAATGGTTCCGACGAAGCTGCTCATTGCCATTGCTGCACAGCGGGAAGATGTTCCATTTCCTTCCTTGGTTGAAGCGCTTATTATGGAAGTCACATTTGAAATTTTGCGAGAAGCCGGTATTCGACTTCCAAGGGCGATCGGTTCTGCAGTTTCAATTGTAGGAGCGCTCGTGATTGGGCAAGCATCGGTTCAAGCGGGGATTGTATCTCCAGCGATGGTTATTGTTGTGGCGATGACGGCGATTGCAAGCTTTGCTACACCTTCTTTTGCCATTGCGATTTCCGCACGGCTCATTCGTTTTGTTTTTATGATTGCAGCAGCTACTTTTGGGTTTTATGGCATTATTCTGTGCTTTTTAATGATGATTGTTCATCTCTGCAGTCTTCGTTCATTTGGCGTTCCATATATGACGCCTCTTGCTCCGTTTATTCCGAGCAACTCAGGTGATACCATTGTTCGCATGCCGTGGTGGATGCTTAGACAAAGACCAAGGCTTATTAGCAGTGGAAATATGGTGAGAGAAGGAGACGGACAGCGGCCGATGCCTCCTAAAAGCCGAGGAATGGCAAACACTACTGTGAAAGAAGGCGATCAAAATGATGCGTAAAGGGCTCTTATGTACAGTAATGGCGTTTACGATTTGCTTTCTTTCAAGCTGCTGGAGCAGTAAGGAATTAACCGATTTAGCGATTGTCGCAGCGATGGGAATTGATAAAACAAAAGATGGTCAGTATCAAATCACGCTGCAAATTATTAATCCAGGCAACGTAGCCGGCGGTCTTCAAGGAGGCGGCGGAGGTACACAAAGTCCGTCTGTTTCTGTATACGGAGCAAAAGGCGCAAACTTAGTGGAAGCAAGCAGAAGAGCATCGAGCACGGTATCAAGAAGACTGTACTACGCTCATACAAACTTAATTGTTATCGGAGAAAGTCTAGCGAGAACGGAAGGCATTGATGTCATTATTGATGCCATTGACCGAGATCCGGAATTTCGAATTACATCTGATATGGTCATTGCAAACGGCGTAAAAGCCTCCAGCTTTGTAAAATCTCTTACGCCAATTGATAAAATTCCAGCTAATAAAGTCCTTAAAACGCTGGAGCTCACCGAACAAAAGTGGGGAGAACATATGAAAGTATCGGCTCAAGAAGTTATGAAAAACCTCGAATCTCCTGGAAGTCAAGCGCTGATGTCAGGGTTTGGAATAAGAGGTAGCGCTCAAAAAGCCCAAACGCTGCAAAATCTTCAGCAAACTGCTCCTGAATCGACTCTTCGTGCAGAAGGACTCGGCATGTTTAAAGATGGCAGGCTGATTACATTTTTATATGGAAAAAAAGCGCGAGGCGTGATGTGGCTGCGGGATAAAGTGCAGGGAACAGATGTGAATATTTCATGGAAAGATAAAAAGAAAGCTATTGCTTATCAAGTCGTCCGTCAGCGAACAAACGTGAGTGCAAATATGGTGAATGGCAAACCAAAGATGATTGTAAGAACTAGGGTAGAAGGAGATATTGGTGAAATGGAAGTACCTGTAGATATTAAAAATCCATTTGTGATTCTTGATATTGAAAAAAAAATAGAAGCAGCGATTGAAAACGAAATAAAAGAAGCGTTTGCTTTTGCTCAAAAAAAACAGACGGATGTTGTGGGATTTGGAGAAGTCGTGCACGAAAATTATCCGAGGCAGTGGAAAAGGCTTCAGCACGAGTGGAGCGATGTGTATTTTCCTGAAGTGGAGATGGATGTGAAAGTAGAAGCGTATGTAAGACGAGCAGGCTTGCGAAACAAGTCGTTTATGTCTGATGCGGTAAAACAACGACAGTAAACAGGAGGGAGCAATGAGTGGAAAAAGTGAAAATTAGCTCTGTGCAGTTTTTTATTTTAATCGTCCTTTTTGAACATGGAAGCGCATTGCTCATTCCGCTTGCAATGGATGCAAAACAAGACGCCTGGCTTGCTATTTTACTCGGTATGTTTGGGAGCTTGTTGCTTTACCTTATTTACTACGGCCTGTATAGATACTACCCTACTATGTTACCTACGGAATATATGCAAAAACTGTTAGGGAAAGTCTTGGGGTCCGTACTGGCCTTTTTATATTTGCTCCATTTCTCATATGCTGCCGCTCGCGTACTTCGTGATTTTGGAGAAATGCTGCTGACATTTGGCTATCCCGACAGCCCTTTGTTTGTGGTGAACGCGATGCTGATGCTGTTGATTATTTATACCGTGCACAAAGGACTTGAAGTAGTGGCTCGGGCAGGAGAGCTAATGTTTATTTTGATGTATATCTTGGCTGTAGCAGGATTTGTGCTTATTTTTGTTTCAGGCTTAATTGATTTTACCTCTTTAAAACCGATACTTGGAGATGGGATTTGGCCGGTTTTGAAAACGGTGGCTACTCAGACTCTGTATATTCCGTACGGAGAAGCTGTTGTGTTTACGATGATTTTTCCATATGTAAAAGATCCTAAAAAAGTAAAGCTTGTAGGCCTTTGCGGCATTGTGTTAAGCGGCATTAATTTAGCAATTACAATGGCGATTAATGTTAGTGTATTAGGGATAGGATTGACTAACAGGTCAGTCTTTCCGCTTTTAAGTACGGTAGAGAGCATTAGGGTAGCTGATTTTTTAGAACGGCTGGACGTGTTTTTTATGATTGCATTAGTCATCGGAGGATTTGTTAAAATCAGCGTCTTTTTTTACGCCGTGATTGTTGGACTTTCCACACTGTTTAAGGTGAAACGACCTTCTGCGCTGACATATCCTGTGGGCACGGTGATTTTATTTTTTTCTTTGACGATTGCAAGTAATTTTCAAGAGCATTTAAAAGAAGGGCTAACGATTATGCCGGTGTTGCTTTTTATCCCTTTTCACGTAGTGATTCCGTTTACGCTGCTCTGTATAGCATTTATTAAACATCGCATGAAAAAAACAAACGCGCTGCAGCCATCCTAATGGCTGCAGCGCGTTCGTCTGCTACTGCAAATGCAGGTGCTCCCGCTCTTTTTTTACTTGTTCTAGCTGTGAAATCGTAACAAGCTGATACCCTTGTGTGTGAAGCTGCTTCATAATTTCAACCGCTGCTTCGGCACTTGTTTGATAAATATCATGCATTAAAATAACTTTTCCGTCTCCGACTTGGCTCATAACTGCTTGAACGGAGTGAGGAACGTTTCGATATTTCCAGTCTTCGGGGTCGATATCCCATAGAGTCACGCCAACATTTCCGATATAACGTCTTACATTTGCGTTCACGGCTCCATAAGGAGGGCGTACATGCAGTGGTTCATAGCCGCTCACTTGTTTAATGAGCGCTTGGGTATCGCCTATTTGGTGTTTGACCTGAGCTTCGTTCAAACGTGTGAGCTGAGGATGATCCCAAGAGTGATTTCCCACTTCGTTGCCTTCCTTGACCATACGTTCGATTGTTTCAGGATAATATTGAACGCGGCTCCCTAACACAAAAAAGGTAGCGTGCCCGTTCACTTCTTTTAATCCATCTAAAATCACATTGGTAGATGAAGGGTTAGGTCCATCATCAAAGGTCATTGCAACGACTTTTTTAGTTGGATCAATAGGCGCTCCTTGCTGCGGCATTTCGTTAACGATATGTTTTGGAGGCGTTTCTTTGACTTTATTTTTATTTGCTGCTTCGTCTTTGTAAGCATCGCTCAGCATGTCTTTAAATAAATCTTTTTGGATAGCGATTGTTTTGGTTTTCGTTTGTTCAGTACCTAGCTGATAAGGCTTAAAATAAATCACAATACTGTTTTCAAGCAGCGCAAACTGACTGAAATTTTGATTAGCTGCCTGAGTTCCTTTTTGAAGGTCCGGGTCAAAATCAGCTGTTTTCATTTGTTTTTTTAATTCAGCATATGAAATAGCCGACAGGCGATCTAAATAGTTTGCATCTTCTTTAAATAAATCCTTTAATGTCATTTGTTTTTGAGCAGGCAGGTCGAAGGTAAAGGTTTTGAGAGAAGAAGTTCCTTTCTCTCCATTTACAGATTCATATTCATCAAAGACAACGCTTAGCGTTTGCTTGCTGTAATGGACGATTTTGTATGTAATCGTTAATTCAGATTTTTTCTTTTTTGACTGCTTCTTCAGCTTTTTTTCATAGTGTGCCACTTGATCTGTTACGTAAGCTTGAATGGATTGATCGATTTCTTTTTTACCAAAGGAAGGGTAGCTAATGGCATAGCCTCCGTCGGTAAGGTCTTTAACTAGTGTTTGAATTTCAACGTTTGGATAGGTTTGATCTGTTTGAATATTTGCCGTTTTTTTCTCTGTACTGTTTGCTTTGACGATATACCCTGCTGTACCAAGAAACAAAATACAGCATCCAAGCAGTGTCAAAATACGTTTGTAGCCCATGGTTTTCATGTAGTAATATTCCCCTTTTTGTATATATCTACCTAATAGACGCATGAGACCATCATTTAGTTTTACTTTTTTTAAAAAAAACCAAACTATTTTTCTACTCATTCCGTCTACCTTATAGATGTACTTCAGCAAGAGAAAATAGAAGGGTATGAAAGACGATGAAAAAACATGATGCACATCAGGTGCTCGTAGCGTGCGTAACCGAGCATAAAGCGGATTTTTACCGGCTTGCTTTCAGCTATGTAAAAAATCAAGAAGATGCGCTTGATATTGTGCAAGAATCGATTAAAAAAGCACTCATTTCAATGGACAGTATCAAGGATATTCAATCGATTAAAAGCTGGCTTTATAAAATTGTTGTACGAACAGCAATCGATTTCCTGCGCAAGCATAAACGTTTAACGCTTATGGAAGATGAAGCGCTTGAGTACTTGAGCAGCGGACGTGAAGATCAGTATGAAGATATCGATTTAAAGCAAGCAATGGATCAGCTGCCGCTTAAATATAAAACCATTATTATTCTGCGTTTTTTCGAAGATTTAAAAATGGACGAAATTGCGGAAATCATTGAGGAAAATGTAAATACGGTCAAGACAAGGCTATACAGAGCGTTGAACCTGTTGCGGATTACGATGACGGAGGAGGACTTAGAACAATGAATGAAAAAATAGAAAAGTTAAAGAAGCAGTATCATGACATTCCTATTCCAGAGGAATTAGATGATGTTGTTGCAAAGGCACTTTCTTCACATCCTCGTAAAAAGAAATCCTATATTTGGCCGAGCGCAATTGCGGCAGCAGCGATGATTTTTATCACAACGGTGAATGTGAGTCCAGACGCGGCAAATGCAATGGCAAAAATTCCTGTGCTTGGAAAAGTAGTAGAAGTGATCACATTTGATGAACTAAAGCAAGAAGAAAAGCATTCTCGTATTGACGTGAAAACACCATCGATTTCAGGCTTGGAAAACAAAGGTCTTCAAACAAGCTTGAATGAAAAGTATATAAAAGAAAACGAGCAGCTGTATGAACAGTTTAAAAAAGAAATAAAAACATTACAAAAAGGAGAGAAAGGAAACGTGGCTGTCAGCAGCGGCTATGATATTATGACGGATACCGATGATTTGCTTGTGGTTCATCGATATGTGGAACAATCGAGAGCTTCAACGTCGAGCGTCAATCAGTACGACACGATTGATAAAAAACACGAAGTGCTCGTTACGCTTCCAAGTTTGTTCAAAGATAAAAGCTATATAGAGGTCATTAGTGAAAATATTAAACAGCAAATGAAAGATCAAATGAAACATGAAGAAGGCAAAATCTACTGGCTGACTGAAGAAGATATGGATCCTTTTAAAGAGATTGCTGAAAATCAAACCTTCTACATTACAAAAGATCATAAGCTTAGAATTGTATTTGATAAATACAAAGTCGCCCCAGGATATATGGGAAACGTTGAGTTTGAAATTCCAACGGACGTTATTTCAAACCTTCTGGTTGGTAAACGGTATATTCATTAAAAAACAGGCGTGGACGCTGAATGTTCACGCCTGTTTTTTACATAAAGAAACGTTAAAATTTATTTTTATGCAAAATAAGTTGAAATATATAAGCAATCATGTATAATATTTTGTATATATTTTCATTCTTTTTGTTTATAAAGTCTTAGGAGAAAATGATGTGATCGGTTGCATTTCTAGAGAGGAAGTGAAGAGGTGAAACGCACGTTAAATCAAGATACAATTAAAGATGCCATGCTGTTTAATCAGCTTGTGATGCAAGTAAGCAAAGCTCTTTGGAAGTCTACTGAAAAGGATTGGGAGCAGTGGGTTAAGCCGTACGATCTGAGCATTAATGAGCATCACATTTTGGGGATTGCTTATCAGCTGGAAATTGCGTCGATGACCGACATTTCAAAGCTAGGCGTCATGCATTTATCCACAGCTTTTAACTTTGCAAAAAAATTGCACTTGCGAGGCTATCTTACCCTTTCTAAAAATGAGAAAGATAAGCGGAATACATACGTACAGCTCACAGAAGAAGGCAAAAAGATGTTTTTAAAAACGCTTGAGGATTATAACCCTCTTGAAAATCCTTTGTTTCAAGGAGCGATGCCGCTGCGAGATGTTTACGGAGAGCTGCCTGACTTTGTGGAACTGACGGCTCTGATTCGAAGCATATACGGAGAGGATTTTGTCCAGTTTATCGAACGTTCTTCTCAAGAGCCCGCTAGCTTAAAAAAATAAAAAAGCCTTCTTGTGCAAGCTGAGAAGGCTTTTTTGCATATCAATTTTTTTCAGTTAACCGTTCAAGTTCTTCCGAGGAATGGGCCATCTTCTCAATTCGCAGAGACAGCTGCTTCATTACGTCAGCTATTTTTTCAAGCTCTTTTTTTGTTAGAACGGTTTGCTGTTTGTTCTCGGTTGTTATGCTAAGAACGTTCGTGAAAAAAGAAGTAATGTTGTTCATATTGTCAGCCGTATCTTTTGTTAATGTAGCGACTTCTCCGCCTAATGCCGAGACGCTTTCGATTTGTTTTTGAATGTCTCCGATAAAAGTGGAAATATTGGCAATAGATTTCTTCGTTTCTTCTGCAAGCTTCCGTACTTCCTGTGCCACCACTGCAAATCCTTTTCCATGCTCGCCCGCTCGAGCAGACTCAATTGAAGCGTTTAATGCTAGTAAATTCGTTTGCTCAGCAATAGAAGTAACAATCGAAACAATTTGATGAATTTGCTGTGATGTATGTTCGAGCGTTTTCATTTTGTTTTGAATGAGCGACGTATTTTTTTGTATGCTTCCAAGCATGTTTTGTTCTTCTTTTAATTTTGCTTGACTTGTAACAGATTCTTTCTCAATGACTTCTGCTAGTTCAGAGCTTTTGTTTGCATAAGAAACGACGTCAGAAGACTGACTGTGCATTTGATTCATAAATGTCTTCGTTTCTTCAGATAACGAAGAAAGGATAGATGATGTACGCGAGATTTCTAGCTGAATTTTCTCTTTTTGAGTCTGAAGTCCAGCGCGCTGCTCGTCATATTCAAGCTCATAGGCTTTTAATACAATTTGCTGTTCTAGACTAATAAGCTTTGTCATACTTGCAATAAAAGCCAGACATTCTTCTTTTGATTCCATCGCACGTTCACATACTGAAAGAAGCGAAGTAAATAAATTTTGAAATGCGCACAAATACCAGTTTGGCTCAAGTCCAATTTTAACGTGCATCTTGGAAATTTTTTGACGTTTTGCCACAAAAGCATCGTCTATTTGTCCATCAAACATTTCTAAAATATGCCGTTTTAACGTTTGTTTTAATGCATGGACGCTGCTGTGCTTTTCGATAGTCGCAACCAAATGGGGCTGTTCGCCAATAGCTTTGTAAAAATCGTTCACAATCTCTTCGATGGCATTCAGCGCGTGAACTTGAAATCTGGCAATCCGTTCGAGATCCTCTGCTGTTAAGGAAATCATGTTAATCTGCTTTTTTATCATCGGGTCCGATACATGAAGCTTTACAGTGATGAATTCGACAGCCGCTGCTTCGGCGTGCGCTTTGTTTCGTTTAAACCAATTCATGTTTATCACCTTTATTTGCTAGAATAGTTGTTTTCTCTTCTTCTTATATTTCGGCGTTTTACATCCAAGAGTTGAGGCTGTTTAAGAAGATTGTTATCAAATTGTTATCTTCTATTAATTGAATTGTTATCCGCAGATGGTATGGTTGTACGGTGCTTAAAACATGATTCGGGGAGGAAACGAAATGAAAAAAATGCTATCGGCGCTTCTTGTAGGAGGAGCTTTATTTGCAAGTCCGGCAATGGGACACGCTGCGTTTGGCGACACGGTTTTAAAACAAGGGATGACAAATGATGATGTTGAACAAGTTAAAACGGTGTTAAAAGATAAAGGATTTTTAAAAGGCGAAGTATCGCGTTATTTTAATTATGAAACAAAAAAAGCGGTTATGGCTTTTCAAGAGAAACACAACCTAGAAGCAGATGGAGTTGTTGGAGAGAATACATACAATGCATTAGGTAAAGGCGGCGTTGTAGAAGGCGAATCAGAAGTGAATACGGATAAAGTAATCAGCAAAGCAAAATCTTTAATGGGCACGCCGTACAAATGGGGCGGCACTACACCTTCAGGATTTGACTGCAGCGGATATCTTCAGTATGTATATAAAGAAAGTGTAGGCGTTGATATTCCCAGAACGGTTGAAGATATCTATAAAGCAGGTGAAAATGTAAGTGAACCGCAGGTAGGAGATCTTGTGTTCTTTGAAACGTACAAAGAAGGCCCTTCTCATGCAGGCATTTATCTTGGAGACGGAAAATTTATTAACGCATCGTCTTCTAAAGGCGTTACAATTAGCGATAAAAATTCAAGCTATTGGAAAGAGCGCTATATAGGAGCAAAGCGTATTGCAGCCAACTGATTCTTTATTTAATAGATAAGACAAGACAAAGCTTAGGAGCTTTGTCTTTTTTTGTTTGGGTTTCAGTAGGTAGGAGGAAGTAGGAAGTAATCATAAGCAAAACGGGCTAGTCATGTGCGTATTTGTATGGAAATACGCCAAAAGTTCTGTCACCTTTCTGATAAAGCTTGTATATATTAGTAAAGTAATCTCTTGAGTTACGTCAATGGTTATAGGTAATTGGAAGGGATAGCAGTATAAAAAGGAGGAACAAACTTTATGTTTTTTTGTTGTTACCGTCGCTATATAGAAAAGATAAAACACCTGTTGTTTTCAAATCAATTTGCTGAATTTATTCAGGAAAACATAAAAAAAGCAGTAGAAGAAGTCGTTTATTCTGACACGTTTAAAGAATATGTAATAAGTATTATTAAAGAATCTCAAGAATCACCTTTTAGAGAAATTGCCGAGCAGTATATCGGACAAGAAGTTGTGATTGAAACAACGGCTGGTTCACTCGAAGGTGTTGTGACGTTTGTAGGAGGTGATTATTTAGAATTATTAGAGTCTTCAACATCAATGGTATTACTTCCATTTACAAGCATTGTTACTATTCAAAGCGCTTAAACGAAAGGAGAGAAAAGTATGTTTCAACATGCATTACGAGAAAATGTCGGCTCATTTGTGCAAATTATCACAGCTATTGACATTATTAATGGAACACTGCTTGCTGTTACGGACGCAGCGGCTGTTGTGCGTACATCAAGCTCATATGGTGAGCCAACGGACGTAACCATTCCACAGGTAGCCATCACCTATGTTCGAATTTTCAGCGGAGTTGAGTAAGTTTGAAAATATCAGTGATTATTCCAGCCTGTAACGAAGCAGATTCATTATTACCTGTAATTAAAGAAGTTCAAAAAATAAAGCCGTTTGAGATTATTGCCGTCGTAAATGGAGCTAGTGATGGAACTAAGGCAATTGCCGAGGATGCAGGCTGCCGCGTCATTTATTATGAGGAAGCTCTTGGCATTAATATTGGAAGAGCCATTGGGGCAAAAAAAGCAAAAGGAGAAATTTTGCTTTTTTTGGACGGAGATATCGCGGTTCCTCATCAAGAGCTAATAAAATATACGCAAGCTATAGAAATCGGTCATGATATAGCATTAAACGACCTTACGTGGATTATGAAACGCAAGGTGCGTCCTCATTCTGTTTCTATTGCAAAATACATGCTGAACTTATGCTTGCAGCGTGAAGATTTATCCGTTCAAGCATTAACAGCCATTCCTCATGCCATAAAAAAAACATCGGCTGCTGAAATTGGATATGAGAATTTAGCTCATCCCCCCCTCGCTCAAACGATTGCTCTTTTAAAAGGAATGTCAATTGTTGCACCGTATTCTTCAGACGTTATTTATACAAACAAAATTCGAAACACTCATAAAACCATTCCCACCCATTCCCCTTTTCCTATTTCCACTACTTATATTATTGGAGATCACATTAAAGCGTTAGCTCATCTTATCGAAGAAAAAGGAATAAGAGGCGGACTAACAGACGGCGATCGAAATCGAGAAGTTGTTTCAGCTTATACACCAAATGTAAAACGGAAAGCAGGCGTTAAGTACAGCGCTGTTATCCCGGTAGGGGAAGAAAAAGAAACGATTTCAAGCGTGATTAAAGAAGTAAAAAAAGCCGGAGTGGAAGAGGTCATAGTGGTTGCCAACGGAGCCGATGAAGTAACGGTTAAGCGAGCTAATGAAGCCGGAGCTACTGTTCTTCATTACAAGCAGCGGCTTGGGCATAATGTACCTCGAGCAATCGGTGCGATGTACAGCAGCGGTGAAGTTTGCTTGTTCATAGACGGAGATATTGTTATTTCTGCGGAAAATTTACGTCCGTATTTAGAAGCTGCTGATCAAGGAATTGATGTAGTGCTTAATAATTTAGAGTGTCTGCTTGACGAAGTGCATCCTATTCACTCGGTAAGTGCGGCGAAATATTTCCTTAATCTTGTTTGCAAACGTCCTGATTTAACGATTAATACAACGACGGCGATTCCGCATGCAATTAAACGGGATGTAATGAAGAAAGTGGGCTACGAATCTCTTATTATTCCGCCTTTATTTCAATTAAAAAGTATCATGTACGGCTTTACGGTTCAGCCTGTTCATTTTGTAGATGTGGCGCGGACAAATCGGATTCGAAAGGAGCACATGAAAGTCAAAGGTTTGGCGGCATCAACGCAGCGCATTTTAGGAGATTATGTTGAGGCCCTTGCATATTATATTGGCCAAACTAGTGAAAGAGGCGAATTTCTTCCTGACATACGAAGACATGATCTTTTGTTTGAGGTGTTGAAGAATGAATAAAAGAGTTGCCGTTATTGGTCTAGGGTATGTGGGACTGCCGCTTGCTCTTTTGTTTGCTAAGAAAAACTACACCGTGATTGGACTTGATATTGACGTCCGGAAAATTGAAGCGCTAAAACAAGGGAAAAGCTATATTCCAGATGTACGTAATGATGTGATTCAAAGTGAGAAAAACTTTCAAGCATATGAACTGAAAAAAGGTATTTCCGCATTTCAAGCATGCGATTATGTAGTGGTGACCGTGCCAACTCCTATTACAGAGAATCATAACCCAGACCTAGGACCCGTTATTAGCGCATCTACATTTTTGAAAGAACATATGGTAAAAGGACAAACCGTTATTTATGAAAGCTCTACCTATCCAGGCACGCTTGAAGAAGTCGTTTTACCTATTTTAAAGGAGTCTGATTTGCAAGCGGGAGTTGATTTTTATTTAGCTTACTCTCCAGAGCGAGTCGATCCAGCAAACAAGTCGTACGACATTGAGTATATTCCAAAAGTGATTAGCGGCTACAGCAAAGACTGCCTTTATCACGTGCAGACGTTTTATGAAAGTATTTTTCAGCAAGTCGTACCTGTTTCTTCTCCAAAAGTAGCGGAAATGTGCAAGCTGTTTGAAAACATTCAGCGCCTTGTCAATATTTCGTTGGTGAATGAAACAAATGAACTGTGCGAAGAATTAGGGATTGATTTTCATGAGGTCTTACAGGCGGCATCTACTAAGCCGTTTGGGTTCACACCGTATTATCCAGGTCCCGGAATTGGAGGACACTGCATACCCGTTGATCCGCTTTATTTTTTATGGAAACTAAAGCAAAATGGGTTAACGAGCGAACTTATTGAAGCTGCTCATCATATTAATGAAGAAATGCCAAATAAAGTAATTAGACGTGTTGAAAAGCAGCTGGCAGCAAATGAGAAACACGTGTTTGTTGTAGGCATGGCGTATAAAAAAGACGTAAATGATATGCGTGAATCACCGGCGCTGACGGTATGTGAAGGTCTTTTAGTAAAAGGATATGAGCTGACGTATCATGACCCTTACATTGACTCCGCTATATTAAATAAACAAACGTATTTATCTGTCCCGCTGACAAAAGAAGAAGTTGAAAAAAGCGATGTTGTACTTGTGTTAACCGATCACAGTCAAATCGATTGGTCGATTGTAAAATACGCAAAAAAAGTTGTGGATACAAGAGGTATTTTAAATGAATGAAGCCGCTGAATTGTTCAGTGGTTCTTTTTTTAGGGGGGATATCAATGAAAACTCTTTCTGTCGTTCTGCCCGTTTACAATGAGGAAGAAATGTTAAAAAACGTGCTTAAGCAAATTAAAAAAGTGAACGTGCTTGAGATTATTGTGGTCGCAAATGGCTGTACGGATGCTTCAGTGAAGATAGCGAAAGAAGAGGGGTGCACGGTAAAAGTAATAGAAAAGCGTATGTCTCCACATGAAGCGAGAATGGAAGGAGCAAAGACTGCCAAAGGAGATGCCGTCTTATTTGTAGACGGAGATATTGTTCTTTCGGCTTCCGAGCTTGAGCGTTTTGTTCAGCCGCTGTTATTTGAATATAGCGATGTGGTACTAAACAAGTGGGGAAAAACGAAAATGAATGCTTTTAACCGGAGCGAGCTGACGTGGAGTACGGTTTTACATCATGCGATTGGGAAGCCTCATCGTGCCAACGCTTATTTAAAAGCGCCTTACGGGGTACAGTTAAGCGTGTTGAAAAACTACTGGGAGCTGCCTCCTCTTTCTTTATTTGTGACATTTTTAACACAGCACCGAGTAAGCATGTCTATGTCGATTGAAACACAGGGGAAAGGAAGCTTTCGTCCGTTTGATCGCCCGCTGCGCAGCAAAGAGCGAATTCAATCCTATCAGCAGCTTCTTCAAACATACTATACGCTGGAGTCAAATCTTAAAAAGCGAGTGGATATGCTTGCGCATCCCATTCCAGTTGTGGAGCACGGCTGGGGGAAATTATCTTCTTTTTATGGAGGCAAACAGCTGTCTGTTATTGTTCCGGTTTGCAACGAAGAACAAACAATCAAACAAGTGATTGCAGAAGCAAGAAAACTTGAGCCGTTAGAAATCATTGTCGTGATTAACGGTTCCACTGATCAGTCGGAGGCGTATGCCAAAGAAATGGGTGTCAAAACCCTCGTCTATGATAAGCGCTTAGGGCATGATTGCGGAAGAGCTGCGGGGGCCCTTGCAGCAACGGGAGATATACTTCTCTTTATAGACGGGGATTTTGTTCTTTCAGCTCAAGAGTTGTATCCGTTTGCTTCAGCGGTAGCGAGCGGCGTTGATGTAGCTTTAAACGTATGTGAAGATGAAGCGAAGCTCACGCATGTTGTGCAGGGGTGGAAGTACGTGTTAAATGAGACGGTAGGAAGAAAAGATTTATTAATGAGCTCGATGACAGCTGTTCCTCATGCTATAAGCAGAGAGTGCCTGCAAAAAATTGGACTCCAGTCTCTTGTGATACCGCCTCTTGCCCAAGTAAAAGCGATAATAGAAGATTTTCATGTGCAGGCCGTTCACCATGTTGATGTAAATAAATTTAACCGATTTCGATATTCTGAACACCTATCATTAAAGAGCCATTCTCCTACGGCAGAACTCATTATTCAGGATCATATTTTTGCATTTCTATCGTATCTTCAGCGCGACTGAGCAGGGAGTATTGCCTTACTTCCAAAAGAAACGTTTAAAATGAGATAAAGAAATTTGCTGATATCTTGTTTTTCTGTTCTAACCCCTTGAATTTGTGCTCAGTTGTAACTAAAATTGTTACATGTGCAGACAAAAGTAAAAAAGGAGGAAAAGAAATGAAAAGCTATCAGCTTGGAACGTTTTTACTTCGTCTTATGTTAGGGCTAACGTTTTTTATTCATGGCCTTGGCAAATTCCAAAGCGGTATTGATAATACGGTCGGTTTTTTCCACAGCATGGGCATTCCTGCGTTTTTCGCTTATGCGGTTGCGGTTATTGAATTCGTAGGGGGAGCCGCTATGATTCTTGGATTTCAAACGCGTTTAATCGGTGTCTTGTTTGCGATTGTGATGATTGGCGCTATTTTTACAGCGAAAAGCGGTGCTGGTTTTACAGGCGGCTATGAGCTTGAGGTTGCCCTTTTTGTCGTTTCGCTTCATATGATTCTAGCAGGAAGCGGCGCGTACGCGTTAGACAACCGATTACAAAAACCAGAAGAACATTATTCTTAAAAAGGTAGGCGCTATGCGCCTACCCTTTTTTGTAAAAAATATCCTTCTATCGATTCATTTTTACTAAAATATACAGCTATCATTTTTAAGAAAATTCGTATATATGGTACTATTTGGTCATAGATGACTACATAGTCATTCTATTTGAACGATACGGGGAGGTTTTAACATGAAAACCGAAAGAGAAAACGGAATTGTCCGTCAAGTGAATACAATTCAATCAAAAGAAGAGCGCTTTAATCCTTTTTCATGGTATGAAGAGATGAGAAACAGCGCGCCTGTGCAATGGGATGAAGAAAGGCAGGTATGGGATGTTTTTCACTATGACGGGGTCAAAGAAGTGCTAGAACAAAAGAATATTTTTTCTTCTGATCGAAGACCTCCACAAAACCAAAGACAAACTGCTCTAGGAACGAGCCTAATTAATATTGATCCGCCTAAGCATGCTGAAATGAGAGCGCTTGTTAATAAAGCTTTTACGCCTAAAGCAATGAAAGTATGGGAGCCTAAAATTGCGCGTATTACAGCTGAATTATTACAAGAAGTGGAGCATCTTGAAGATATTGATATAGTCGAGCATTTGTCCTATCCGCTTCCGGTTATGGTAATTGCCGATATTTTAGGCGTGCCGATAGAAGATCAGCGTCAGTTTAAAGATTGGTCGGATATTATCGTAGCCGGTCCCTCTAATAACGAACGTGAAACGCTCGAAAAATTGCAGCAAGAGAAAATGAAAGCAAATGATGAGCTAGAAACTTATTTTTATAAAATCATTGAAGAAAAACGCACGCATCCAGGGGATGATATTATCTCCGTGCTTCTTCAGGCAAAAGAAGAAGGGAAGCAGCTAACGGATGAAGAAATCGTCGGGTTTTCCATTTTGCTGCTGATTGCAGGAAACGAAACAACCACGAACTTAATTTCAAATACGATTTATTGTTTAATGGAAGACAAAGCTTCTTTTGAACGACTCAAACGAGAAAAAGAACTTTTACCTTCTGCGATTGAAGAAGTTCTTCGCTATCGTTCACCCGTTCAGGCTCTTCACCGAATCGTAAAAGAAGATGTGACTCTTGCAGGCAAGAACCTAAAAGCGGGCGAACACGTCGTTCCATGGATGGGATCTGCGCATCGAGACGCGGAGTACTTTGAAGACCCGGATGTATTTAAAATCGATCGAAAGCCAAATGTGCACATGGCATTTGGAAGAGGCATTCATTTTTGTTTAGGAGCACCGCTTGCTCGAATAGAAGCAAAAATTATGCTGGCTGAGCTGATTGACCGCTATCCGCAGATGGACTGGAGCCCGGCATTTGAGTTAAAGCCGATTGAAAGCACATTTGTGTATGGGTTAAAAGAATTATTGATTCGAAAACATGTATAAAAAAAGCACGCTTTGCGTGCTTTTTACTCTTTTTCTGCCTGAATTCTCGCTTCAGCAATTTTATCGGTATGATTATATCCCCATTGAAACATCAGCTCGATAATAGGGATGAGAGTTTCTCCAAAAGGCGTTAAATAATATTCTACTTTAGGCGGAACTTGTTTATAGACTTCGCGGTGGATAATTCCGTCGCGCTCGAGTTCGCGAAGCTGCAGCGTGAGCATTCGCTGCGTTACGCCAGGAATGAGTCTGCGCAGTTCATTAAAGCGCCGGCGTTCCTTAGATAATTGATATAAAATGACGCTTTTCCATTTGCCTCCGACTACATCAACGGCTGCTTCCACAGGGCAAGAATAGCCGTGAGGCTCCCATTTTGTTAAGTCGTATTTCATAGTGATTACTCCTTTTATCAGTGAGTTCAGCTGCATTTGTGCTGTTTATACTATAGCACGTCTTATTTGATAAAAACATGGAAATGATTCATGGGATTATTGACGGAAAATTAAAAAAGTAATGGAAATAATTATGAGTTTGTTGTATGATGAAACTATGAAAATAACTTTTCTATTAAAAAGCGAAATATTTTGAAAGCGCTTTATTTATAAAGGACGACAGGGGAAAGGGCGGAGGAACGATGAAAAGATTTATCAAAGTAGAAAAAATAAATCATGTGGCGGTTATACGAATGAATCAGTCGATGCTTAATCGTTTGAACAGCGAAGTTATGTATGAGCTGCAAGAAACGATGAATGAGCTGCAGCACGATTCGTCGGTTGGATCTATTGTATTCATGGGAGAGTACTATAAAATGAACGGAGATCATAGAACAACCTCTTTCCTACGAGAAGAAACAGGAAGGCTTTATCAGCCGATTCATGCAGTAGCAGCTCGAGCGATTTTTCAGCGTATTTCATGCAGTGCCAAACAAACGATTGCGCTTCTTACAAACTTTACGTTTGGCGGAGGGTATGAGTTAGCTTTAGCATGCGACGTACGAATTGCGGAAGAACCTGTGCAGCTCAAGTTAACAAACGGTATGACTGTTAGTGCGCAAGAAGCATGCAACATGGGAAAAGTGCAGCACGTTGTGCAAAAAGGGAAAGGATTAGAATATTCACTTGCGCTCAATGCATTAGAAAAGGAAGCTTAAAAAGCGCTTTCACTTTATTTCCTATAAAGTGAAAGCGCTTTTATTTTATTTCATTGACAAAATGGTATTGAAAATTCTGAAAAAAGGAGTAGAATGATAACAAATCTACTTATTTTAAATAAGCAAAGGAGCTGGTATCAATGCCATTCATTTTTAAAGAAGCGGTAGTCGGATTGTTTACAGCGGCAGCAGCAGGTTTACTGGCGTTTCAAGGAGTAGAAGTGGTGACAGCCATCATTCATATGCTAACTTTTTGGAAACAGTAATAGCTAATAAGTAGAGGAACAACTTATAAAGATAAGGGGCTTGAGAGTTTCTCAGCCCTTTTTGTTGTGGAGCTCATGATTTTTCAGTATACTAACGGTGGAAATTAAGACATAATATGGTTACATAGCAGGGATTTACGAACTTAGTAGGGAAGTATGTAGACTCTGAAAAAATAAACAATGATCGCTTTTACCCGGTAACAAGTTTTGTTATCGGGTAACGTGTGTAAGGGGTGTGGATAAGTGAAAGATAAAAATTTAACAGAAGAACAGCAGCGAGTTGATTGGGTAGTAGAAGAAATCAGCCAAAAAGCTGAAAAGATAGGCAAAAGCGTAGGAAACGTAAAAGGTGAAATTGTCGATTTGCGAAGCACGTTTTGGGACGATGTTACGGTTAATATGGATGAGCCAGATGACGTGATTGAGACATTTACGAGCATTAAGCAGCAGGCAGAACTTTTAGCTGAACGTGAAATTACCCATAGACAAGCGTATGATCAATTAAAAACATTAAAAAAACTAACGCAATCCCCTTATTTTGGGCGTTTTGATTTTATAGAAAATGGTGAAAAAGAAGCGGAAGCTATTTATGTGGGCGTGGGCTCTTTAATGGATCAAAAAGATGAAGAGTTTTTAATTTATGATTGGCGTGCGCCTATTTCGAGTCTTTATTATGATTATTCGCCTGGAAAAGCACAGTATGAAACGCCAGGTGAAGCGATTAAAGGCGAGATGAAGCTAAAGCGTCAGTTTATTATCGAAAATAGCGTAATTAAAAGCATGTTTGATACAGGGATTACCATTCGAGACGAGCTGCTTCAAGAAGTGCTCGGACACAATGCAAGCAGTCAAATGAAAAGTATTGTAGCGACCATTCAAAAAGAACAAAACCAAATTATTCGAAATGAAAAAAATAAAGTGCTGATCGTTCAAGGGGTAGCAGGGAGCGGTAAAACCTCTGCAGCTCTTCAGCGCGTGGCTTATCTTCTCTATCATCACCGAAAGCAGCTGACTGCAGAAAACATGATGCTGTTTTCACCAAATCCGCTTTTTAACAGCTACGTCTCAACCGTTCTTCCGGAGCTTGGAGAAGACAATATGAAACAAACAACGTTTCAGCAATATGCCGATGGCCGGTTAGGAAACGAGTTTGAAGTGGAGGACTTGTTCGTTCAAATCGAATATTTGCTAACGGAAAAAGATGCTGCGGCAAAAAAGCAAAAAATGCAGGAAATTCGCTACAAAGCAAGCCGTGAATTTAAAAAGCAGGCAGATGCCTATATTGAAGAACTGTCTACTAAAGACATCATTTTTAAAAACATTAAGTTTCGCGGCGAAATCGTGTTATCTGCTCGGCGTTTGCTGTCTTATTTCTATTCGCTTGATACGGAAATTTCCATACCTAACAGGATGCAGCTCGTAGCGGAATGGGCGCTTAAACTCATTAATCAGCTTGAAAAACTTGAGCGCAAAAAAGATTGGGTTCAAGAAGAAATTCAGCTTTTGGAAAAAGAAGATTATGTGGAGGCCTATCAGCACCTGCAGAAAAAGGAAGGCTATACGGAAAGCTCATTTGATGATTTCGACCGGGAACAAGCATATTTAGCCAAAGCGGTTGTAGCTAAAAAAATGAAATTTATTAAGCAAGCCATCAAGCAGCTTAAATTTATCGACATTCGCCGTATCTATATGCAGCTGTTTGAAAGAAATCACCTTTTTTCCCACGTAGAGGGATGGGAAGACACTGCTAAAAACACGGTGCACAGAGTCATGAACATGAAGCTGTCTTATGAAGACGTAACGCCTTACTTATATATAAAAGATCAAATTGAAGGGCGCAAAGCCAATCCTGTCATTCGCTATTTGTTTATTGATGAAGCACAGGACTATTCACCTTTTCAGCTGGCGTTTTTAAAAGAGCTGTTTCCGCATGCCAGAATGACGCTGCTTGGAGACTTGAATCAAGCGATCTATGCGCACGCCTTGAACGCACCGACCATTCTTTCAAGCGAACTGTACGAAGAGAAAGAAGCAGAAACGCTGACTCTTACGAGAAGCTACCGATCAACACGTCAAATTGTGGAGTTTTCAAGGGATATGGTGGCAAACGGTCATTTAATCGAGCCGTTTAATCGAGATGGAGCGAAACCGACCGTGGCGGCTACAGGCGACGTCAAAGAGTTGCATGAGGCAATTATACACAAAATTAATGAATTGAAGCAGCAAAACTATAAAACAATTGCTGTTATTGCCAAAACAGCTGAGGAAAGTCTTCAGGCATTCCAAGCACTGCCTGAAGCGATGTCTGCAAGGCTGCTGACAAAAGAAACAAGTTCATTTGAAAAAGGCATGCTTGTTCTGCCAGCTTACTTAGCAAAAGGAATTGAATTCGATGCCGTCATCATTTACAATGCATCGAGTGAATGTTACCAAGATGAATACGAGCGTAATTTATTTTATACAGCATGTACAAGAGCGATGCATGAGCTGCACTTGTTCTCACTTGGTGAAATCAGCCCGTTTATATCAAATAAAGAAACCTATGACTATCAAGGTCAATAAAAAGAAGGCAGCCAGTAGGCTGCCTTCTTTTTATTACTGACCTTCAAAATGCAGCAAATACTTCACTAAATAAAGGCCTGAGTTTGTTTTTTCTTGAAGAGGAATGGTCAGGCATGTGACGTAATAATACCCGTTTGGAATATCATAGCTTAAGGTTTCAGATAGGACACTTTTGATTTCAATCCCATCGCTTTCGACGTGAAAAGGAAGGCGAGTGGTCTTTTCAGCCCGTGATGCGTCTGGAGTTTCGTTTACCCACACTTCAATAATGGCTTTTGTGTTCGATACGGCTTCAAATGAAATAGCTTTGTCGTCTGCGACATATCCTTTTTGAATATCTTCATCACTCCAGTCGTGATGGGGCTTTGGCTGTCCTTTTTGAAATAGCGTAAACTGATGATAAGACATGGTTAGCTCTTGTTCTTTCCATTTTGTTTTCATGATTTCACCTCTTCAAAATAAAGCTTGTTCTGCTATTATTGCACGATAAATTGTACGCGTGTACCATCTGGATACTGTTCTAACTGATTTCCAACCCATGAGCCGGCTCCGCGGTTATCAGAAGGTGAAATATAGCGAATGTCAGCTCCTGCTCCGCCTTCTTCGCACATAGCCATTGGCCATTCATCACGGTCATAACCTGTTTTTGTCGGATATCCTTTCAGGGATTCTTCTCGGTTCGCTTCAGCACCGTCGCGATCAATCGTGCAAACGGAAGAGTGCCCAGCGGCAATTGCGTCACGAATATGATCACCCGTTTCAGGATATCGGTCTAACGGAAAATAAAGCGTCGCATCATAGTTTACTTCAGCTTCCGTTTTTTCAGGAGCTAAAAAAGCCGCATGTCCCATAAATCCTAAAATACATGCCATGATAATGAATAGACTTGCCATTAATTTTTTCCCGTATGTAGCCATCTCAAACCTCCAGTGTAAGTCGTTTTTACAGCTTAACTATACTCTCAGATTGCTAAGTTTAGATTACAGGACAATAAATACGGTGTAAACAAGTATTAACATTTATGTAAAAATGATCTTTTTGTCTTATCTGTAAGGAGTAAAAAGGCTGCGTAATATTCCGGGAATTATACTTTTTATTGTGAACCTGCTTACCAGTCAGGTTAAATGGAGTGTGAAGAGGTAGGTAACGAAAAGAAATCTCAGCAGTGCAAAAAAGAGTATACTTCCTTTACTTGACATCATACCCTAATAGGTATAAAGTTGTGTATACATTTACTTCTTGCGTACAGCTTAAAAGCAAGAAACGCAATCATGCATGAGCGGAGGTAGTAGTATGATGGAATATGATAAGCAAGTTAAAAATCGTTTGAAACGTATTGAAGGTCAGTTAAAAGGTGTCTTAAATATGATGGAACAAGGAAAAGACTGCCGTGACATTGTGACACAGCTCTCAGCAGCCAGAAGCGCAATTGATCGCACGATGGGTGTTATTGTCAGCACCAATCTTGAACAATGCGTAAGAGAAAGCATTGAAAAAGGCGAGAACACGGAAAACTTAGTAAAAGAAGCAGTAGAGCTGTTAGTAAAAAGCAGATGAGACATTCGTTTCATCTGCTTTTTGTTTTCACTGTACGCTGCTCATAAGGATAAAAACCGCTGTTCCTAAACACAATACGGATAGGAACAGCGGTTTTTTAGGTTTATCTCGTTTTAAGAACAGGAAAGATATATGGAGAGAAAGGAGGAGGTCAAGGTGAGTGATGACAAAAAGTCACCAACATATAATCATACGGAAATTCATCATAAAATTGAGGCTTCTCCAAAAGCGCCGGGAATCAAAGCTGCTTTTCGCTTTAACCACGCTTCTTCTCCGTGGGTAAGAGGGATCAGCTCAGGCTTGTCTTCAAGTTTGCCGATTTTAATAGGAATTTTGTTTGATCATTTGCAGTACGGACTCATTGCAAGCATTGGAGGCTTTACATATTTATATACAAAAGATGAGCCTTATGCGCAGCGTGCCGTTAAGTTATTTTTAGCTTTGCTTGGCGTTACGCTCTGCTTTACACTCGGCTCATTATTTGCTGACGTAGCTTGGATGAAAACTATTTTATTTGGTGTGATTGGAGCTGTATCGGTTTATGTTTTCGGAGCGTTAAAAATTCCAGGACCTTCTGCCATGTTTTTTGTCCTTTCATTTGCGGTGAGCACGAGCATTCCAGCGCCGAATTTGCAGGCTGTTTTTTTGCACGCAGGACTTGTTTTTTTAGGAGGGACACTATCTTGGTGTATTAGCATGAGCGGCTGGCTTATTAACCCGCGCGGACCTGAAACTGCCGCTGTGGCGAAAGCGTACAGGCAGCTAGCTTCATTTGTCGGGTCTCTTGGTACGGAATCGTTTCACGCCGAGCAGCATAAAACGGTTGTCGAGCTTCGAGCAGCGGAAACAGCGATGAAACAAGCGAAAATTAATCGAAAAAAATCATCATTTGCGCATCGTCTGTTTTTATTAAATCAAAAAGCCGAAGGGCTGTTTATCTTTGTGATGGCCGCTGCGAACGATTTTAATCCAGCTGTTTCTAAAAAAGCACAAGCGGTGATTGAAACGTTCGCATCTGAAATGGCCACGTTAAAAAAACATAAAAAAATTCGAGACGTGCGTGAAGAAATTGAAAAGCTGTCCATCAAAGAAGAGCTGCGCACATTGCTATTGGATGTAAATGACGTTCTTCAAATGAAAGAATTAAAAGAAACGGAGTATATTCAATTTTCACAAGGCAGCGTAAAAACACGGTTAAAAGCTGCTTTTCACAAACGTTCGTATGTACTTAAAAATGCTTTGCGCTACGGAATTATTATGATCATCGCCGCAGCCGTTGCCTACACGACAAATATTCCGAGGTCTTACTGGATTCCGCTTACGTGCGCGGGAGTGATGCTTGGAGCAACCGTTCGTGCAACGGTTCAGCGAGGTATTCAGCGCTCTGTCGGAACCATTTTAGGTATTTTAATTGGAACCGGGATTCTGATGCTTGAACCAACGGGAATCGTCATTGCGCTCATTGTCTTTGTGCTTCAGTCGACGATTGAAATTGTAATTGTTAAAAACTACGCGCTCGGCACGCTCTTTATCACACCCAATGCTCTTTTAATTGCTGAAAGCGGTCATCCGGATAAAGCGATTAGCTATTTTACGTCTGCTAGAGTGATTGATATTGTCATTGGTTCTGTTATTGGAGTGGTCGGCACGGTATTAATTTTCAAACGAGCTTCTTCACTTCGTTTGCCGTATTTGCTCGGAGATGTGATACGAAAAGAAGGACAGTTTTTAGAAATGCTAAGCACCGAACAAGATGAAGAAAGAATTAAACGAGAAAGAAATAAGCTTCAAGGCGAACTCGTTAATCTTCGGGCGCTGTACGATAATGTGATTGGAGAATATTCTAAAACGGCCGTCAAACTGGAAGGATTGTGGCCTGCCGTTGTCGCTACACAGCAGTTAGGTTATATGCTTCTTGCGTCGTTTGAAGGGTATGAGCTGTCAGAAACGGAGAAACGAGAGCTTCAGGAAACATTTGCTCAGCTAGCTGCAGCAGCTGAGCAAAAACGAGCGCCAAAGCTTTCAAGTGTTCCGACCCTGAAACACTACCCTATTATACAAGGAGAAATAGTCGCTTTATATGAAAGTCTGCAGGTAGAGATATAAAAAGCACGGAGTCCAGGGGCTCCGTGCTTTCGTTTTTACATATCCACAACTTCATTTACCGTTTTATTTACATCGTCACGCGTCATTTTTTCTTTTCCTTTCATCAAGGCGTTTAATGTTCCATCAGCAAGCGCTAACGGAATTTTACAGAAATGAAGGATCGGAAGCGATTTAACATCTTCTAAATATTTCTTTCCTAGTGAAAGATTGCGGCGAGCGTAGGCAAACATATCTTCTCTGCTCCAATTGTTAGGAAAGAAGCTGACTCCGCGCTCTGAATCTTCCGAGGTATTACGCAGGATATTAACAGACTGCAAGCCGCGTCCAAACGCAATAGCTAAGTCTTTGTCTGTTTCCGTGCCGTCATACCATTTCCAAATGTCATTAAGCATCACACCTACTAGACCAGCTACGTAGAACGTATAGTCATCTAAATCCGCTTCATTTTGAATATGCCAGTCTTTTTCTACCCAATCGGCCATTCCTTTGGCCATAATAGAAGTTGCATCTAATACTTGATCTGCAACTCCAGTCGGACAAAGCGCAATCCAGTTGCCGAGCTGAAGCGTTACGTCAGGTAAATCAGCTTGATAAGGACCTACTAATGCCATGTACTCGTCTTCGTTAAAAGACTTTTTTAACAGGTCACTAATGGCGTAAAGCAAGCGGCTTTTTACACCGGCTTCTAGCTCAGGGTGATCTTCAATTTCATCAATTGCCCTCATACATAAGTAAGCAGATCCTACTGCATCCTGCAATTCTGCCGGCAAGTGGCTAATTGGAATAAAAAATGTTCGGCTTGTCTCTTTTAACATCACCATTGCGTTGTCGCGTAATTTGTTGGGTACACTCATTGATAACTAGCTCCTTTTTACATATCCACATGTCAAATTAGTTTAAGTTTTCATCTTATATACTATAGTAACAAAAAATGAGCATTTAATGGAGTTTAAAGATTACTTATTAACGATATTGTCATTATTTTGTAGTATTTGAACAGATAAACTTGTAACATATACAAGTTTACACTACGATAATACTCGTTCATTCCTCGTTTTAAAGAAATAAATGGTTTATTTTTAAGAAAATTGCTGTCATGCTAATGAATTAGGTGAGCTTTTAAGAGAGTATTCAACAGTGGGTTATACATAATATATAGGACAATACAGAGGTGAATGTATGAAAATTTTAATTGTAGAAGACGATGATAAAATATATGAATTAGTAAAAGAGAAATTTGAACAGTGGTCATTTGAAGTGGCTGGAGTAGAAGACTTTCAAAAGGTAATGGAAGTATTTATTGCAGAAAGCCCAGAGCTTGTTATTTTAGACGTGAATTTGCCTGTATATGACGGGTTTTACTGGTGTCAGCAAATACGTACAGTTTCAAAAACTCCTATCGTCTTTCTTTCCTCTCGTGAACATCCAATGGATATTGTTATGGCAATGAATGTTGGGGCAGATGACTATATTCAAAAGCCGTTTAACTTAGATGTTCTTGTTGCTAAAGTGCAGGCGCTTCTGCGCAGAACGTATTCATATGGAGACACGATTTCAGACGTTATCGAGTGGAACGGCGCGGTGCTAGACTTAAAAAAAGGAAGTTTGCATTACAACGATCAAGAAATTCATTTAACGAAAAATGAATTTTTTATTTTACGGCTTCTTTTGGAAGAACGAGGCAAGATTGTATCGCGAGAAGAGCTTATGCGAAGATTATGGGAAGATGAGAAATTTGTAAGTGACAATACGCTTTCTGTCAACATCACACGCATTCGCACCAAGCTGGAAGAAATCGGGCTGAATGATAAAATTGTGACCAAAAAAGGCCAAGGATATTTGGTGAATTAAGATGTGGAAAAGTTTTTTAAGAGAAAGACTAAGCTGGATTTTATTTGTTCTTCTATGGCTGAGTGTAATCGATGCTCTGCTGCTGCTTGAGTATGATATTAAGGTGTCGTCCACTTCGTTTTGGTATTTGAATCTTTTAACGCTGTGTCTGCTGATTCTGTTTCTTTTATGGAGAGGAGTAAAAGAAAGAAGATTCTTAAAAAAATTAAGCTTAATGCTACGGAATGATGCGTACGATTTACAAGAAATGCAGCCATATGTTCGAACAAAAGCAGATGAAGACATGCTGAGTTTGCTGCAGCATATAGATCGTGTGTATCGCAGACAAACTCATGCTCTTCACGTACAGCAGCGAGAGCAACAGGAATATGTAACGACTTGGGTTCATGAGATCAAGACGCCCCTTACTGCAATGAAGCTGCTTATTAATGCTCATCGTACAGAGCTTTATAAATGGCCTTGGCTAAAGGATATTGAAGATGAGTGGATGAAAATTGACGGATTAGTAGATCAGAATTTATATTCTGCACGCCTGCAGTACTTAGAAAAAGATTATCAGGTGCAGGCAGTGTCGCTAAGTGAACTTGTTTTTCCAAACGTTGCGTACTTCTCAAAATGGTGTATTGAAAAGAAACTGCATATTGATGAAAAAAATCTAGACATACTGGTGCACACTGATCCAAAGTGGATGCAGTTTGTTGTGAGGCAAGTGCTGTCTAACGCCATTAAATATAGCCCTCTAGAAGGAAAGCTTTCTTTTTTTAGTGAAGAAACGCCAAAGTACGTAAAGTTATTTATCGCTGACCAAGGGAAAGGGATTCCAACTCAAGATCTTCCCCGGATTTTTGAAAAAGGATTCACAGGAAATGCTGGAAGAAAAACGAAGGGAGCTACGGGGCTAGGGCTGTATTTTTCAAAAAAAATTACAGATGCTCTTGGCCATCGAATAGAAGTGAATTCACTTTTACACGAAGGAACCACGGTGATTCTGACCTTCTACAAACCGAATTCTTTTGATAACCTTTCAAAAATGTAAGATTGCACGATGAGATTGTCATCTGCTTCAAACGAATCTTTCCTTGTTTCAAAGTAAGGTAGAGTTATACACAAGGAGGGAACGTACATGAAGCGAAAGTGGATTAGCCTCTTAGCTCTGCTTTTGGTTGTAGGAGCAGGTATAGGAGGAGTAAAGATTTATCAAAAAGCCGCAACGGAGCATCAATACGGGATTATCCCAAAAGAAGCAAAAAAAGTGGATGAGTATGGACGAGTTCAATATACAATTTCAGTGATAAACGAAAAAGGACAAACAACGTTTCAAACGTTTACAACGATTAAACAGTTAAAAGAAGGAACGGTTATTGACCTTTTCGTTCGAGGCAATGAAGTTCGGAAATATGACATTATAACAAAAAATGAGCTGCCGCAGCGGGTGAAAAGCGTGTGGCCTACAAAAGAACGAAAGGAGGAGGAAAAGTGAGCATTGTTCTTGAAGGGAAAAATGTAACCAAAACGTTTGGATCAAGAGGAAATGTATACGAAGCGCTAAAAGGAATTGATTTTACAGTCGAAGAAGGAGAGTTTGTCGGTATTATGGGACCATCTGGAGCGGGAAAAACGACGCTGATGAACATTCTTTCAACGATTGACCGTCCCACAGATGGCGAGATATGGATTCAAGGAGAAAACGTGGCGCTCATGAAAGATAAGAAGCTGTCTGCTTTCAGACGCAATCATTTAGGGTTTATTTTTCAAGATTATAATTTATTGGATACGTTAACGGTAAAAGAAAATATTCTTCTGCCGCTTACGGTTACAAAAATGTCTAAGAAAGAGATGGAAGCGAAGCTGAAAGACACCGCAGCGCGACTAGGCATCTATGAGCTAGCGGATAAGTATCCGTATGAGATTTCTGGCGGACAAAAACAGCGCGTTGCAGCAGCGAGAGCAATGATTACGAATCCAGCTGTTATTTTCGCCGATGAGCCTACCGGAGCTCTTGATTCAAAAGCTGCTTCAAGCCTGCTTGAAAAGCTGTCGCAATTAAATCAAGAAGACCGTGCCACGATTATTATGGTGACGCACGATCCGCTGGCTTCAAGCTACTGCAGCCGCGTGCTGTTTATTAAAGACGGACAAATTTACACGGAGCTGTTTAAAGGCGAACAAACGAGACAAGCATTTTTCAAACGAATTATGAACATTCAAGGCGCATTAGGCGGTGAAGGCTATGACCGTATTTGATCTTGTTAAAAAGAATATGCGCAAAAATATTAGCCGGTACAGCCTTTATTTCTTTTCAATGATTTTTAGTATTATTGTGTACTATGTGTTTGCTACGCTTCAGTACGACCAATCGATTTCAAAGGTGATTGGAGAAGAGCTGAGGCTGCAGGGCATTTTTAATGCTTCAAACTACGTTCTCCTTACCTTTATTGTTGTCTTTATTTGGTACACAAACTCATTTTTTATCAGACAGCGTAAGAGAGAGCTTGGGCTGTATCATTTAGTTGGTATTGAAAAGCGTACGATTGGGAAAATGATTTTCTATGAGAATATGCTGCTGGGGATTTTTTCTTTGGTGGTCGGTATTTTACTAGGTACCGTGTTTTCAAGGCTGTTTGTGCTGTTTTTACTAAAGCTTATGGGACTGTCGCTTTCTATTACGCTCACATTTTCTCTTCAAGCGGTTTTAAAAACAGCCGTAGTGTTTTTGATTGTTACCATTTTTATATCGTTTCAAGGCTATTTTATTATGTACCGCTATACGCTATTAGATCTGTTTCAAGCAGAAAGCAAAAGTGAGCGCGTAAATAAAATGAATTCGAAACGCTCAATTGTAGTGGGAGGACTGGGTATCTTACTCGTTGGCTATGGGTACTACCTTTCATCGGGAAACATTGTGACGCCTAAGTTTTTTCTAATTGTAGCCGTTGTACTGTTCTCGGTCATTTTCGGTACATTTTTACTTTTTAAAGCCACAATTGAGTGGCTGATGGGACTTTACCGAGAGCATGCAAGCCGATATTATTCGTTTGCAAATATGCTAAGCGTTTCTACTATGATGTATCGAATTAAAGCAAACGCACGAGTGTTAACCCTAATTACGATCTTGTCGGCTACTACACTTGTAGCAGTTGGTGTGACGTATTCCTCGTACTATAACACAAAAGCCGACGCCAGAAGCATGCAGCCTTATGACTATACGCTGCACAGCAAAAAAGCAGCGCAAGAATTTATGGATGTACTGGATGAGCTAGATATCCAATCAAATCGGTATGTCTATCATATCGTGAAGCACTCCGCTGATTTATCGGATTTTCGATTTATTACATCGGGCTACTATAAAGATAGGGAACAAATCAGCTTTTTAGATGAAGAAGAAGTGCGGAAAAATGGCGTTTCGGTTCCTGCGCTAAGTGCAAACGAAACCGTTATTTTTGATTCAATGGCAAAAGGAAAAGTGTTTAAGCCTAGTACAGGTAAAACCGCAGCTGTGCAGCTGAACAAATCAGAAGAGCTTGCTTTAAAAGTCGTTAAATCCGAGCCTTTGCTCATTCTTGATTCTGACAGTGCCGGCTATCAGTTTGTAGTCAACCACGATACATTTAACAAGCTTTTAAAAGCTGGACAAAAGCAAGCGGTCTACGTATTTAATACAGGTGATGGAAACAAACAAAATGAACTTGCTAAGAACTATCATCAAATCGCAAAAGAAGCTGGCGAAAGACGTACTTCATACTATGATGTGTTTCAGGCAGGCTTAATGAGTAAAGGATTGTTTATTTTTATTGGAGGGTTTTTGGGGCTCGTCTTTTTGATGGCAACGGGCAGTATTATTTATTTTAAGCAAATCTCCGAAGCGGAACAAGAGCGCAAAAGATTTGAAGTTCTGCGTAAGCTTGGGTTTTCAGTATCTCAAATGATGAGCGCCGTTCGAAAGCAGCAGCTGTTTACGTTTGGTTTGCCTTTAGTGATTGGCATCTTGCACAGTCTATTTGCGCTAAAGGTCATTACGAACCTAACCGGTGAAAGTCTGATAGTCCCTGTTTTAATAGCGGATGCAGTATACGGGATTATTTATTTCTTTTTCTACTGGCTGACAATGAATTACTACCGAATGGTAATAAAGCGACTGTAAAGAAAAGACTGTTTCGATTAAAGAAACAGTCTTTTCTTTGTTGGGAAAATAAAAGGTATGGAGTAATGAAACCCTGAATATAAAAAAAGGGTATATAAAAAGTAGAGAGTGGTATTGGAGGGGGAAATGTGAAAGCAGATGCTGTATTTGAAGGGGGAGGCGTTCGAGGAATTGCATTCACGGGTGCGATTGAAGCGATGGAAGAAAGCAATGTAGAATGGCAGCGTTTAGCAGGTACGTCAGCCGGAGCGTTAATTGCGGCACTTTTAGCGAGTGGCTATAAAAGCAGTGAAATTCGCAGGGAGCTTCAAAACATGGACTATGCTAAGTTTCGCGGGAAAACGATCATTAACCGAATTCCTTTGATTGGAAACTTGATTGAACTAATGGTTCATTTAGGTTTCTATAAAAATGATTATTTGGAAAAATGGGTGCATGGTCTGCTGCGTGAAAAAGGAATCGAAACGTTTGCGGATTTGCCGGCAGATAAGCTGAAAATTATTGCCTCAGACATTTCGAACGGACAGATGCTTGTGCTGCCTGACGACTTGCCTCGCTACGGAATGCAGCGAAGCGATATGAAGATTTCACAAGCCGTGATGATGAGTGCGTCCATTCCTTTTTTCTTTCGTCCCGTCATCTGGAAGTCCAAAGGGTTCAAGAGGTCATACATTGTCGATGGAGCGCTTTTAAGCAATTTTCCGATTTGGCTGTTTGATACGGAGCATCCGCGTTTCCCGACATTTGGTTTTCGATTTGTAAAAGAAGAAATTGATACAGCCGCTATTATTCCGACCCCGGTCCATTTATTTAAAAGTATGTTTACGACGATGCTGCAAGCTCACGATTTGCGGTATTTGAACGCGGAGACAAAAGAACGAACGGTGCAAATTCCAACCGGTGTGATTACGGCAACGGATTTTGCCTTAAAGGAAGAAGAAATCGAATTTTTATATGAATCTGGTTATATATCCGCAAAGCGTTTTTTAGAAAAGTGGGATTTTGAACAGCATAAAATGAATCGGACCGGACGTCAGCTGACACGAAGAAAGCTCCCGTAACAGGAGCTTTTCTACGGCTGTTTTAAAATGTTGACTTCAACAGCTTCGCCTTTTGCCGGAACGGAATACTGAACGCTTTTGTCTTTTTTGAGCCATGCTTTAACGAGCTGTCCTTTTTTGTATGTCTGATCATCCGAAACTTTTACATAAATAGGCTGTACATCGCTAGAACCAAGTATTTCTTTTGTTGTATAGTCAAGCGCAGTATCTCGCGGAATGACGTTTGCAATAAGAATTTCATCCTGTTTCACTTCTAAAATGCGCCCTTGAACTAAATAGCCGGCCGGCTTTTTTGACTGCTCGGCGTTATCAGAACAGCCGCTTAAACAAATAAAAAAGAGAAGAAAAAGTGCAGTTGATTGAACGGTAAACTTCATAAAATCTCCTTTCCGTTTCAACATGACTACCATTATAACGCGTTTGCCCATTTCTTTTCCAGTTTTCGGAGAAAGCAAGAGGTAATCATTGACGTTATTTCAGCGCGCGTGATATGTTTTAACTCATAAACGCTATATTACTAGAAGCTATGCTTAGTACGGGAGGTCCTTGTATGGATGTTACCTTTTTAACCAATGTTATTCGACATATATTAGAACGAGATAATTTTGTCATTGACTTTGAAGAATCAGACGAACAAAATATTCACTTTTGGCATCGAGACGAGCCGTTTCGCCTTTTTATTTCAGAACAAACGGAAAGTTATTTAGTATGGACCGTTTTTGAAGATGAAAAGGAACAGTGGAGCGGAAAAACATTTCTTCAAGAAGTGACGAATACGTGTAAAGACTGCAGTGAGCCAATTGCGCACTGGATTTATAAAGACGGAGGCAAAGCAGGTTATTGCAATCACTGTCTTCAAACGTTTGGAAATGCTTATTTTACAAATGCTGATGATATTAAGCAAAACCTTCATTTAATTGACGGTTCTATTTGTTTTATTACCGATGAAACCGGAAGCGATTGGTGGATTGCATATGAAGGATTCAAACGAGTAATTGCAAGATTAGAAGAAAATCCCGATCAAAAAGTCGAAATGTACAAGCCCGAATATCCGGTCTTTAAATGGGAAATACATTTTCTAACGGAAAACAATTCTGCTAGCTTTAAGTTCAAAGATGACTTTGCATCTGGAATTGTACCGAAGGGAAGAATACTCTAACATCCTTGTTATAAGGGTGTTTTTTCTTATAATGGGAAGTTTTTTTGAAAAAAATAATTAATTTAGGTTAAAAAGAAGGAATTAAAGGGTAAAGAGTAGAAGATATATCACTATAGGAAGAATGGGGGAAATAATTATGACAACTACAACAAATTTAACACTGGGGTACAAAATGTACACGATTGATTTTAGCCGTCCAACGCAGTCTAACGAGGCACTGCTTGATTTCTTTAAAGATGTGCAGCACAGACAGGGAAATAACGCAGAAAGCTTTTCTAAAACATTAATGGAAATCGAAGAAATCAAAACAAAATATGTAGATCATGAAATCGTACTGCTGGCTAAATCGCTTGAACAGCAAATAAGCCGCTCAAATGCAGAAAAACTTGAGGTCTGATAATCACCAGAAATGGTCGATTTATCAGACCTTTTTTATATTTTTATCGATGTAGCACTTTATACTTGGCTAAAGTGCAGCCAAGTATAAAGTGCTAGACCTATGCGGAAGTTGTCCTCCCTTGCGGGCTGCCAACTTCCGCATAGGTGGACCTTTTTGGGAGAAATCAAGGGGGCAGGGTATCAGGTAGTGTGGTTTTTAGGCTGAAGAGAGAATAGGGAGTTTGTTTGGGGTGTGAAGTGCAGTTTCTTGGTGATAAGCAAATTCACGTAGGCAAACCATTGGTGGTGAAATTACGGCGGATGGATATCTGGAAATGCAGTTTTTTAAGTGGAAAAGAGAATTCTGTACATTTTAAAGAATGTTTGATTTTATCAAAAATTGTAGATGAATAGACTATTAAGTCGTTGGAGGCGTTGTATGGTTGGAATTTGCAGCTGGAAGTGTGCAGTGAGTGGAATAAGTATTGCGAGTGTCTACAGTAAGCAGCCATTGTGGCAGCGGGAGTGTTATTTGGTAACACCTGATGAAGTTTATTATGAATCGTGCTATCAAGGGCACGGAGAGTTTGCCGGAATGGATATTTTTCGTTTGATGAGAGAAAGCGGAGCGGAGAAAGAAGACAGTGAAGTGGTAGCGGCTTTTAAGCCTAAGATTGTGCTGGCGAAGTATTACAGCGGACAGTGTTATGAAGAACTGCCGGAATCAGAGCCTTGTCCGTACGGGGGCTATTTTTTTGAAGGATGGAAGGAAGGGTAGCGAATATACATAAAAGCTGTAGAGATATCTCTACAGCTTGTTATTAACGTCTTGTTTCATCGACAGATTGTTCTAAGTCACTTACTTCTTGCGTAATTGTATTTAATTCTTCTTGCACCGCTTCAGCTTCAAGAACAGGATCTTGAACGATTTCTGTCGTTTCAAGCTCTTCTGCTGCAGCCGTTTCTGCAAGCGGCTGTTCTTTAACAGTGCGCAGAGATTTCACTTTGTTGACAACTTGCGAAGACTGTTCGGAGACTTTTTGTGAAAGGCGAGCCGTGCGCTGTTTGAGATCTTGGCCTTTTGCATATACCGTTTCTTTCACTTGACCTGTTTTAGCAAGTGCTTGATTCGCTCCGTCTTGAATAGAAGCACGCAGCTCTTTTCCTGACTTTGGCGCTACTAGTAAAGCTGTTGTTACACCCACTACGCTACCTACTAACGTGCCGACTAATAACTCTTTGCTTCCACCTTTTGTTTCTTTACCCACTGTTTCTTTTACGTTTTCTTTTGTCATGACATTTCCTCCTTTTATAATATGTAATATGAAGGGTTTACCATTTTGTTGAATACTTCCTGCAAAACGCAAATGATTCGCTAAAAAAATCTGCAAGTGCCGTCGGACGCTCGTACAGGCTGGTGAAATTTGATTGTATATAGTATTCAACCACCTGACAGAAAAACCTTCTTTTCTGCTATAAAAACAGAAAAAAACTTATCTATAAAATCCGACACAAGAAAACGACAACATTCGTTCTTTGGTAGCATTTTCACTTGAAATTTTATATCATAGAGTGCAAGGAGAATACGTTCTCTTTTTTTAAATGCTGGAGGGATTGAAGAAATGGCTGAATCGAAGTACAGAACGATTTTAGAAGCGAAATCTGGAGAGTTAGAAGCATTAAAAGACAAAGCAATCAAAGACACCTGGCAGCCGATTTATCATATTCATCCACAGTACGGGCTGATGAATGATCCAAACGGATTGGTTCAATTAAACGGTGAATATCATGTGTTTTATCAGTGGTATCCGTACGGTGCAATGCATGGAATGAAGCACTGGGCTCATGTGAAATCTACGGATTTGGTAACGTGGGAACGCCTTCCGGTTGCCCTAACGCCAACGGAAGAATATGAATCGCACGGCGCATATTCAGGCGGCGCGATTGAAAAAGATGGTCAAGGGCTGCTGTTTTATACGGGGAATGTAAAATACGAAGACGGCTCACGTTCAGCTAATCAGTGTATCGCGATGCTAAACAGGGATGGAAGTGTAGAAAAATACACGAATAATCCAGCGGTACGAGGCGTTCCTGATGGGTATACAGGACATGTGCGCGATCCGAAAGTATGGAAAGAAAATGATACATATTATATGCTGCTAGGCGCTCAGCGTGAAAACGAGACGGGCGCATTAATTGTGTATGAATCAAGCGATGCGCTTCAGTGGTCATTTAAAGGCGAAGTTAAAACATCGCTTCCCGACTTTGGCTATATGTGGGAGTGCCCGGATTACTTTAAACTGGACGGAAAAGATGTGTTTGTCTTTTCACCGCAAGGAATCAAAGCGGATGGCCACGATTTTCATAATATTTATAATGTGATTTACGCGGTTGGAACATTTGATGTGGAAAGTTTAACGTTTGAAATGGAGTATTACCGTGAAATTGATAAAGGGTTTGACTTTTATGCACCGCAAACGTTCCAAGATGAAAGCGGACGTCGCTTGCTGTTTGCGTGGATTGGAAACCCAGACGTTGACTATCCGTCAGACGAATATGGATGGGCTCATGCCTTAACGCTTCCTCGTGAGCTTTCGCTTGAAGGAAATGAACTTGTTCAAAAGCCTGTAGAAGAGCTAAATAAGCTTCGAGATCAAGCGGTTCATTTTAGAGGAACGCTAAAAAATGAAGAAGTGATTATTGATGAAGCAACAAACAATGCATATGAAATCAATATGACGTTCCGCGAGATAGGGGCCAAACAGTTTGGTTTAGAGCTGTTTAATAGTAAAGAAGAAGAGCTTCGCCTCGTGTTTGATACAGAAAAGCAAGAAGTGCGACTCGACCGCTCCTCATTCCACCATCAATATGCAACGGAATATGGTGTGGTTCGCTCTGAAAAATGGACAGCGTCAAACGAAGTCGATGTTCGCGTATTTGTCGACAAAAGCATCGTCGAAATTTATATAAACGGCGGCAAAATTGTCTTCACTTCCAGGGTATTCCCGAAAAAAGATTCCAAATCAGCTGTAAATGTATTTGCAGAAGGATCTGTGGACTACCGCATTGATTATTACGGCATGTCGCGTGGCATTTCGTAAATGAGAAAAGAATCTGGGACAAAAGTATTTTAGCCCAAGTGAAAAACGAACCACTAATTAACATGTTTGATTAGTGGTTCGTTTTTTTTATGATGGTGAATATAGTTTTATCTGTTTCGTTCCTTCTAGCAGTTGATTGGAGGGCAAGGCGAAGACTCCTGCGGGACAAGCGGAAGAGGTGAGACCCCGCAGGAGCCAAGCGACGAGGAGGCTCAGCAGCCGCCCGCGGAAAGCGAAGCCTTGCACGGAAATCAACTGCGGTGTAACAAGCGGTTCAGCTCATGTATCTCATTTGTTCGTCTTTAGGTTAGAGTCATTTCGTTATGTTTTAACCTTTTTTTGAGCTCTATAAAAATAAAATACAAATACATGAAGCAACTAAATGAGGAACAGCTGCAATAATAAAACGTTTCATCCATTCTGTATCCTCTCGCTGCCGGACCGGGGTAAAGTAAGGTCCTCTCGTTTCAAATCGAAATGTATCCAGTAAGGTTACGAGTGCAATTGCCGTAAGTAATATGCCAAGAGGGCCTGAAATATAGTAAATATACTGCCAGTTGCCTGCTGTAATAGAAATGATAATCACAATAATTAAAGATATAATGCCAGATATTAATCCTGTTTTCAAACTCAAAATCTCCTTACATCCAGTTTTTGCTTATCTATTTTACCATAACCGAATGAAGGTTTGTATATACGGCTCGGGGCGGATATTTACTTCTTAATTGACCTTTTATGTAAGTATCTTCTCGTATAAAATGAGTTTCCTAGCAAAAGCAGCGTCCCTAGAATCCAGCCGGCTGCAGGGGAATAAGGAAAGATATTTTTTAAAGCCATCCCAAAAGAAATAGAGGCTGCTCCGAGTATAAATAAAAGCAGCGTGATTCCTTGACGTTTTTTCATATGTACCACCTCTCTTACTAATTTTACCATAAAATGTGAGTGTAGTAGAATAAAATGTAAGGTGTCATACAAAAAAAGAAGTATATGGTAAAATTTGAGGAGTAGGAAGGGAAGAGGAATGCAATGATTAAAAAAGGATTTATAGCAGGAATCGTGATGGTCGGGATTGTTCTTGCTCTTGCTGCTTTTACAGGGAAGTGGAGCTATCTCTATTTTGTGTCAGGCACAATGGGGGCAGTATCGCTGGTTTTAGCTTTGGCATACCTTATTGACAGTATCGTGCTAGGAAGTACAGGCACATTCTTTTCAGCCAAAAAGACGCGCAAGGTGAGCCGAGTTGAAGATGCAAAAGGATTTGGAGCTATTGCAGTACCGAACGTATTAGCTGCTTTGATTTATGTAGCCGCTGGTTGATGAACAGAAGTCTATAAAAACAGCTTGAGGTATAACCTCAAGCTGTTTTTTATGCGTCAATCTGAACGTTCCTTTCCCGTTTATCACGCAGCGGCATCAGCATACTTATAAATCCAACGCTTACGATGATGATTGCCGCCGTTAAAAAAGTCGTCTGAGCACCTGCAAGCTTTACGACCATGCCTCCAAGAAGAGGAGCAGTAAGTAAAACGGCACTCGTTAAGGTGTTAATGAATCCGTACACTTTTCCGAGGTGTTTCTTGTCGCTGTATGTTTGAACGATATAGTTAAACAGCAGTAAATTAAGCCCAACTCCGGCCCCTCCAATAGGTGCAGCAATCAAAATGAAATAGCGTGACATAACGGCTGGATTAAAGCAGCTAATGAAAAATAAAGCCCCTCCAAATAGAAGCAGGCCGAGTGATAAAAGTCTAAATGGATGGTGAACCTGTTTTTTTCTATTAAGATACACTCCTGTTGCTAGCGCTCCCAGTCCGATTCCAGAAAGCAGCCAGCCGAGCATTTCCGGATGGTGAGGCAGCACATCTCGTAGGAAGATGCTAATTTGAGCGTCAACAAGCATCACGACAAAATACGAAAGGTGAAACAAAATAACGGCGCGTAAAAGGATTGAGTGCTGAAAAACGATTTTCCAGCCGTTTGAGTACGTTTTTTTCGGTGGATGGGAAGAACGAGCAGCTTGCCCTTGAATATTTTTACCTGCTTTTTTAAGTGAAAACAGCACCCAAATAGAAATCATACAAGCTGCGGCATTAACTAAAATGCATGCTTTTGGCGTTGTAATCGTCAGCGCGGCGGCTCCGAGAAACGGCCCCACAACTTTGGCAATTTGAAACATAATGTTTTGTAAAGTAGAAGCCTGCAGCAGCTGCTCTTGTTTGACCACTTCTCGAACGTAAGCGAGCTGTGCGGGCACTTTCATAACAGAACTCATCGAGCGCAGCGTCAGCACCCCAAGTGCCAAAAGCGGTTCATTTGTGAAAAATAACAGACACGTGAACAGAAGACGGACTAGTTCAGACAGAAACATCAGCTGTACTTTATCGCAGCGGTCCGCTAAATTTCCTGCTGCTTGACTTAGCAGGATGCTAGGCAAAGCGTACGCGACAGGAATAAGCGTAATCCAGAGAGAATTTGCGTGCCACACGTATGTAAAAAGCGTCATCACCGCGAACATATCAAATAAATCTCCAAAGCTTGCCGCAGTGCTTGAAATAAATAATTTTTTATAAGAAGAATTAGCAAACAGCTTTTCTTTTTTCAATACCTTCATTCCTTTGTGTGTTGTTCGTAAAAAATAATCGCACCTTCAATAAATTGAAGGACTTCGCTGTCAATAGGGTAGAGATTAAGTGAACTTGATGCCTCAGGAGATTTGCGAACATCCCAAAAGGCTTTTTCTAAAGCCGTATGAGGGCCAAATAGCTCACTCGATAAAAGCAGTATATCAGCTGCAATCAGCTGTCCGTCTTCAGATTGAGGTGCACGCTGATGCTTTAAGCAAAGCTGAACTCGTTTTATGATGTTAATCCATTTATCCGCACTCGCATGCTCCATTTTAGGCAGATCATGCTGCAGAATCTCGCTTTCTTCTAAAGAAAGCGAAAGCAGATCCGTCCAGCTGCTCTTGATATTAGTTTCATTGTCAACTAAAGGAAGGAGCTGCTTCCAGTTTAATTCACCTTCTATTTTTATACTGTTGCGAAGCGTGTGAGTATGTTTTAAAGCTTGTTGAATTTCCATCGCTTTTTGCTGAAGTTTTTGCTGATGAATGGCTAGAAGTTCATCGATACTCACTTTGTGAAGAATAAGTTCAATATCTCGCAAAGGAACAGCTAAGTTTTTTAACAAAGTAATTTTCTCTAGTGTGACTAAATCCGTTTCTGAGTAGGAGCGTTTTCCATTTTCTGATTTTGACGATGGATGAAGCAAGCCAATTTGATCGTAGTAACGGAGCGTACGCACCGTGAGGCCTAATTTTTTAGCGGCTTGCCCAGTAGAAAAATAAATCATTTTTAACCCCTCCAAAAAAAATGCTTGCAGGTAACGTCACGTCACCTTTTACACTGAATATATGTAAAAGGGAGGCGAAGTAAATTGAAACAAAAAAATCAAGGATTATGGACAATAAAATCATTTGTAATTATGCTGGTCGTCACGTTTGTTGGTGTGCCTATCTTAATTGAAGGTATATTGCAGGATGCTTTACATTCCTTGTTTAAAAATGATCTTTATGCTGGAACAGCTACTGGGTTTGTTATGGCAGCTGTGTTTTTATCAGCTCTGTATGGGCTGATGGTTCAGGCTGGTGATAGAAAAATTGGTTTTCAATCGTTTTCAAAACGGCACTGGCCGCGCATTCTTTTTTGGCTTTTTGTGCTGATCTTAGGAAGCGTGGCAATTGTTGTGCTAATGGAATGGTTTGGTATGACGTATGAAAATAAAAAAACAGCCAGTTTACAGCAGGACCTGTCGCTGTTTTCATTTATACTTGCTTTTGTTTCAGCTGCTGTAATCTCACCTTTTTATGAAGAGATTATTTACCGAGGATTTTTTTATACATGGCTGAAACGTAAAGGAGGAATTGTGTTTGGATTAGTGGGAAGTTCGTTTATCTTTATGCTAGTGCATATTCCAACGTACAATACCTTGCCCGTTAACTTTTTATCAGGTCTCGTGTTTGCATGGGTGTACGAAAAAACAAAGTCGTTGCTTCCGAGTATGATCATTCACGCTTGTTTTAATGGAATCGCCGTTATTTTAACAGCGGCAGCTTAATGTAGTTTTGATAACGAGTAAGCTATGATTTATCTTACCATATTATGTATACTGAAGAAGCGAATTACAAAAAAATAAGCGGAAAATGAAACAAAAAACTGCTAGAAGCACTGCCTGTTCCTAGCAGTTTTTTGTATATGCACGCACGCTTAAGGCTTGTCTTAAAGTGGACGTTAAGGTGTATGATGAGAGAGAGTAAAGACAGCTATAAAAAGGAGAGGGTATCGATGCAATATCGAAAGCTTGGAGAAACAGGTCTGGAAGTATCAAATTTATGTCTAGGTACTATGGCGTTTGGACGATGGATTGACGAAAAAGCGTCGGCAGCTATTTTACATAGCGCCATTGACAACGGAATTAACTTCATTGACACAGCCAACTATTACGGAAAAGGGCAGGATGAAGAGTTTAGATATGGCACAGGGGAATCTGAAGAAATTATTGGACGTGCGTTAAAAGGAAAACGAGATGATGTTGTGCTTGCAACAAAAGTCGGCATTGCCGTAGGAAAAGGCAAAAATGATAAAGGTCTTTCACGTACACATATTATGAGAGAAGTGGATAATCAGCTGCGACGACTGCAGACGGACTACATTGATCTTTATCAAGTTCATCTTTTTGATCACCATACACCTATGGAAGAAACGCTTCGCACGCTAGATGATTTAGTTCGTCAAGGCAAAGTTCGTTATATTGGCTGCTCCAATTATGCCGCGTGGCAAATCGCAAAGTCTCATCATATTAGTGACAAAATGAATCTTGAAAAATTTATTTCCGTTCAGCCTCAGTACAATCTTCTCTCTCGTGAAATTGAACAAGAGCTGCTGCCGTTTAGTCAATCTGAAGGTGTAGGCGTCATGGTATACAGTCCGTTAGCGCGCGGCATGCTTTCAGGAAAATATAAAACACCAAATGACGTGCCGCCAGAAAGCCGCGCTGCGCATGGTGAAAAGCTGCTGCGAAACTACTTTACAGACCAAAACTTTCAGCTGGTGGAGCAGTATCGCAAGTTAGCAGAACAAAATGAAGTAAGTTTGTCTCAGTTTGCTCTTTCATGGGTATTGAATCAGCCCGCTGTAACGTCAAGCATTATCGGAGCTAGTAAATTGCACCACGTAACAGATGCGGTTGAAATCAGCGATTGGACATGGTCAGAAGAGCTGTTGAACACCGTAAATTCACTGTATTAATAAAAAGTCCGCAGGTGCACCTGCGGACTTTTTGTGTTTAAATTTTAATTTCTTTTTGCGTTAATTTTGCTTCTAGTGAGTCGTACAAAGCGAGCTTATAGTTAATTTGTTCTAGGTATTTAAAGGTTTTAGCCATTTCTTCTTCCACCGCTTCTTTGTGCTGAAGCATCATGTTTTTTCGTTCTTTAATCGTGCTTTCGCCTTGTTTATAGAGCTCTACATAGCGCTTGATTTCTGCAAGCGGCATGCCTGTTGAGCGCAGAGCTAAGATAAAATGGACCCATTCAATATTCGTATCATTATAGAGGCGTTTTCCATTTTCATCACGCTCTATAAAAGGAAGGATTCCTTCTTTTTCATAGTAGCGTAAAGTCGGTGCGGAAAGCCCGGTTTTTTCATTCATTTCTTTCATGCTATAAGACAAGGTTGTTCACTCCCACTTATGAATCGTAAAGCTTACTTTAAGGTATATGATAATCGATAGTTGAACGTTTTATCAAATTATTTTCCGTTTATTTAAAAAATATGGAACTTTTATACAGTTTGTCCGTAATAACAAGTAGACAATAAGAAACTTACTGTAAAAGGTTAAGTAAAGGGGATAGAGTAATGAAAAAAGTAAAATGGATTAGTTTTATCCTGCTGCTGATTTCAAGCGGAGTGTTTTTTATCAATCATCAGTACGCCATTTTACTAGCGGCTTGGACCGTTTACGGAATGGCTTTATCAATCCTAGTGTATTTCTTTTCATACGGTATGAGTGATTCAAATCAAGAATAAAAAGTGTATACGCGTTTCTTATTGTCTTCAAAATAAAAGTAGAAAATGAAAGGGTGGAAGAAATGGGAGAACTTTTTTGGATGATTTTGTTCGGAGCGTGTATTTGGGTGCCACTAATTTGGAATAAAATTGCGATTGGCAAGCGCATCGCACACGAAGAAAAGAAAGCAGGACGTGATTTAACAGGGGAAATCAATCCGTTTAACGGAGGAAGAATGTAAATAGGCGTAGAAAAAAAGCTGTGACAAAAGTATTTTCGTTGAAAGAAGATCCGAATGATGAATCGAGATTCTTAATACAGAGTCAACTTCGTTCGGTTTTTTTATTAGTATGGTGAACGTAGGTGTCATGTATATAATAGTTTCTAGCTGTTGATTGGAAGGCAAGGCGAAGACTCCTGCGGGAAAAGCGGAACAGGTGAGACCCCGCAGGAGCGTAAGCGACGAGGCGGCTCACCGGCCGCCCGCGGAAAGCGAAGCCTTGCACGGAAATCAACAGCGGTGTAACAACCAGTCCAGCTTATTTATCCCATTTGTTCGTCTTTAGGTGGGAGTAATTTTGTTATGTCTAAGCCTCTTTATTAGTAAAGAAAACCATAGTTTAATTTTGTTATTAATAGTATAATTAACCATATTTATTTTGAATAGAAAGGCTGATGAAAAGGTGTCAATATTCTTTTTAGCTGGCATGGTACTTGTGCTGGCGATGATTATTTTTTCGCGTACGCTGTGGGTGCCGAGCGGAGTGGTAGAACGTCTCAGCAAGAAAAAGTGGTTTCAAAATCACTGGCTGAGCGGAGGCTATTTGTTTGGCATTAATGCTTTATATTTTGGTACTACAATATTTTTACTCTATCTTCTTATGTTTACAGATATCCCTTATCTACATATTATTCTTATGTTTTTAGCGACGATTGTAAGTATTTTCACGTGGAGCGCCTTTAGTGCAGCATGGACAGGGTCATTTAAAAACCGTCTTAAAATGGCTTTAACAGGAAGCAGCTTTTACTTGATAGTGGCATTGATTATGGTGATCCAGTGGCTAAGCGTTAAGCCTCTGTATCCCAATGAAGATACGTTTATGCGAGCTTTAGGGTGGATGCTTGGCTTTTTCGTTTCAGCCGTCGCTTTTAGTATATGTTTTATCTTCACTGCTTTTCTTGGAAAACGTTCAGCACGTGTGTAAGGATATCATCCGTTTATTAACGTTCTTTTCTAGTTAACTACTATTGACGAAAGCAGGGGTAAACGTGATTCGAGAAATTTCAGCTTCTGATGCAGCTGCTTTTTTAGCGTTAAATAAAGAGCTTGATAAAGAAACAGCATATATGCTGTACGAAGAAAATGAGCGTGCGACTACGCTTGAACAGCAGAAAAAAATGATTACAGCTTTTTTAAAGATGCCGAACTCGACCATTTTAGTGGCGGAACAAGACGGACAGCTTGTCGGACATTTATCTGTGATTGGCGGAAGCGTTAACCGAAAAAAACACAGCGCATACTTAGCTGTTGGCGTACTTCAATCTTACGGAAACCGGGGCATCGGCACTTCGTTGTTTAAGGAAATGGAGAAATGGGCAGCACAGAGCGGCATTAAACGAGTGGAGCTAACGGTTATGACCCACAATGAACCGGCCATTTCGCTGTATAAAAAGATGGGTTTTGAAATAGAAGGGAAAAAAGTATGTTCACTCGTTGTAGATGAAAAATCAGTCGATGAATATTATATGGGGAAGGTTTTTGAAAAAACGTGCTTAAAGGAGAAATGAACATGGAAACGACGATTGTTCAGTTAAATGAATGGGTAGAACTGCAGCACTATCAAGCTACGCCCATGGAAGAAATAGTTGCCCTATGGTGCAGTTTAAATAAGCAAATTGACGCTCAACTGCCGCTAGGAGGCAAAGAGGATGAAAAAAGAATATAAAAAAGAAGAATCTCAGGTGAAAGTAGATTTTAGATCAGGCCGCGCTTATGGTGATCATGAATACATAGGAAGTTCAAAAAAAGGCGTGCTTCTTGCTTTGTTACCAGTTTTAATCATTGCCGGAGGTATACTGTTTCTGATGGTAAAATGACAAAAGCCGCATTATAGCGGCTTTTTTTCATAGAGGTGCTGAGTTTTGTTTTCTTCGGGATTGGTACGGCTTTCTAGAGTGGAAAAGCCTGCATGTTCTGCGACTATTTTAGCTGCGGAAGGAAGCGTTTCGACTCTTTCCCAAGATTCTGGATTCCACAGTTTTGATCGCTTGAACGCTTTGCTGCAGTGGAGAAAGCATTCCTGTACTTCAACGCCGATAGCGAGCAGTGGAGTTTCGTTGTGAACCGTCATTGTTTCAAGCAGCGTTTTGTCTTTTACAATGCAAGCTCTGCCGTTCACCCTCAGCGTTTCTTCTACGCCTGGAATCAAAAAAAGCATCCCTATTTGAGGGTTAGATAAAATATTTTCCAGTGAATCTACTTTTTGATTGCCGCGCCTCTCTGGAATCAACAGCCTTTTCTCATTCACTACTTGTACAAAACCAGCATAATCACCTCGCGGAGAGCTGTCGCAAATTCCTTTATGATCAGCTGTAGCGATGATGACAAAAGGGGAATGTTTAATAAATTCCCGGCAGTGTCGATCTAAATAAGAAATTATTTTTTGATGTGCTAATTTGTTAGGCGCGCCGACTATACGGCGAAGCTCTTCCTTCGTTTTTACTCGTTCTTTAAAGTGACCGTTTTTCATTCCTCTTTTCACTCCTACAGTTTGCGTATACTGAAAATACCATTTTTACATATGAAATTCTATGTTTTTATATTTAAAAAACAGAAAAATCAGTATATTAAAAAGAAGTAGAAGCATTGTAACGCTAATTTCGGTCTTTTTTTAAGTTTTTGATTGCGTTATCAAATATGTCATTAACCGTTTTCATATGTTCACTGACAAGATGGTCGGAGTCTTTTTCTCTCTGGCGCATGTCTTTTAACAAATCATCCATATCATTTAGCAGACTTTGAAAATACTCATCTTTTTGTTCTTCTTTCATTGTGGAATCGTCCATTTCATCAAGCTTATCGAGCTTATCTTCAATTTTTTTGAAGTATTCATCTCTCAAAATACTCACCTCATTTATAAAGTAGCTTTCTGCTTATTGTATGCACAATGTTTGTTTGCATGAGTAAGAAGTAGAAAGTACATAAATAAAAGGAGAGTCTGAAAAACTCATTTGCTCCTTAGTAGGTTACTTTTTAGTTCCCATATTACTTTGAAGTGCGTACTTTTTTTTATTGTGTATATGCTTCATAATAAATTTTGTCAGGGGATAATATGACATTTAATGAATAGATCAGTCGTTGAGTTTACCCTCATACTGATAAATTTTTAAAATAGAGTTACAAAAATTTCAGGAGGTTTTATGAATATGAGAGAGATACTGCAAGGAAAATTAGGCTTTGGAACAGCACCACTGGGCAATATGTATCGTAATATTCCAGAAGAAGAGGCCATTGCAACGGTCGATGCTGCTTGGGAAAGCGGGATTCGCTACTTTGACGCAGCCCCTCTTTACGGAGCTGGTTTAGCGGAGATGCGCCTTGGTGAAGCACTATCAAAAAGAAATCGCGATGAGTATGTGCTAAGTACGAAAGTAGGTCGCGTCATTTCAGATGAACTAGAAGACACATCTTCACGCGATATGGGAGAAAAAGGCGGACTTTTTGAATTTGGCCGTAAAAATAAAATTATCAATGACTACAGCGCAGATGCTACACTTCGTTCGATCGAGCAAAGTTTAAACCGTTTGAAAACAGATCGCTTGGACTTTGTGTATATTCATGATGTCGCGCAAGATTTTTATGGAGATGAGTGGGTAGGACAATTTGAGTCTGCTAGAACGGGCGCATTTCGTGTGCTTACACGCTTGCGTGAAGAAGGAGTTATTAAAGGATGGGGGCTTGGAGTAAACCGAGTAGAACCAATTGAAATCATGCTGGAGCTGGAAGAAGCAAAGCCGAATGTCTCGCTGCTGGCTGGCCGTTACACGTTATTAGATCATGAACGTGCGCTGCAGCGAGTGATGCCCGAAGCTGTAAAGCATAATATGGACATTGTTGTCGGTGGACCGTACAGCTCAGGCGTTCTTGCTGGAGGTACACATTTTGAATATCAAAAAGCATCTCCAGACATTATGGCAAAAGTAGAAAAAATCAAAGCGATTGCAGATCGTCATCAGATCAGCATTAAGGCTGCTGCTGTCCAGTTTTCACTGGCTAATCCAGCGGTTGCTGCTGTTATTCCGGGCGCTAGTCGTCCGGAGCGTATTGCAGAAGACAAAGCTGCATTAAACACCGTCATTCCGGCAGCCTTCTGGGAAGAAATGCGTGAACAGAAGCTTGTAGCGGCTCATGCACCGCTGCCAATAAACGTTAAATGAAGGTAGAACGGTAAATAGTAAGTAGAAAAAGAGGCTGGAACAAAAGTATTTTAGACGAAGTGAAAAACGAACCATTGATCAAAATTTTTGATTAGTGGTTCGTTTTTTTTGTTAGGGTGAACGTAGGTTTCACCTGTTTAGATCCTTCTAGCAGGTGATTGGAGGGCAAGACGAAGACTCCTGCGGGGAAAGCGGAACAGGTGAGACCCCGCAGGAGCGCAGGCGACGAGGAGGCTCACCGGCCGCCCGCGGAAAGCGAAGTCTTGCACGGAAATCAACTGCGGTGTCACAAGCGGTTCAGCTCATGTATGCCATTTGTGCGTCTTTAGATTGGATTCATCTCGTTATGTCTCAGCCTCTTTTTTTGTTTTGAGATAGGGATTTGTAATATATTTAGTGAGAATTTGTTAAAGACGAACAATTTATATAAATAATATTAAAATATTCGCTTTTTATATTGAATAACCATTTTGTATTTGATACATTTAAAAAGTGAAAAATATTGCTCGTATATGCTTAGAAATATGGTCTGAGTGTCTCTACCTGGTTCCCATTCAAAGAACTGGACTACGAGTTAAAGTATAAAAATGTTCGGTTTATCCAGACACAAGCTTTATTCCATGCTTAATTTTTTATACTTTGACTCTAAAAAACGTAGACGATCAAAAATGTTCTATGTTTTTTGCTTTTGTCCGATCATCGAGTGTATGAAACAGCAAAATGAAATGGAGTGAAAGTATCAATCTATGAAAAACAAGATGTTAAAAACAGGGGCTTTATTTACCATTGGTATGGTTTTATTATTATCTGTACTTGCCGGGTGTAACACAGCTTTAAAAAAGGAAGCTGGAGATAAACAGAAGCAGAAGCCTATTATTGTTCAAGGGCCGATGCCGATAGAAGCGCAGAAATTCGCTAAAAAATTAGAAAATGTAAAAGAAGAGAAGTCAGGGAATTTTGTTTTTTACAAAGGAACTGTCGATAATTATCCAGTCATCGTAGTTAAAACGGGAAAAGGAATGGAAAACACGGCAGCTGCTACAGCGATAGCTATAGAAAAATACCATCCTAGAGCAATTATCAATCAAGGAACATCAGGCGGACATGATGAAAACCTGAACGTGTTTGATATTGTGTTAGGAAAGCGAGCAACGAATATAGGCTCTTTAAAAACCGAAGATAAAAAAGAAGGCGAAGGAATAGATCCTGCTGCTTGGAAGCCTATGGATTTAATGGCTTCTGAAGGAAGTGCTGGCGAAGATCCTGATGCTGAAAAAGCTCGCTATTATGAAGGCGATAAGAAGTTACTGGCGGCTGCAAATGCAGTAAAAGATACATATAAAAAAGGAAAAGTAGTTGAAGGAATGATAGGATCAGCAGACACGTGGAATAACGAAGTGGATCGAATTAAGTGGTTCCATACTAAGTACGGGACGTCTGTAGAAGAAATGGAAGGCGCGGCGGCAGCACAAATCGCAGGAAGCTATGACGTTCCATTCTTAGGTATCAGAGTGCTATCTAACAACAAAGTAAACGGTGGAAAATATAATCCAAACACAGCAGCAGCTTGTCAAGACTATGTTTATGAAGTAATTAAACGCTATATTAGTACAAACGCTAAGTAAACTTTTCTTTAAAAAAGCATCAGACCCTTTGTTTCCTTAACAAAGGGTCTGGTGCTTTTTTTGGTCAAATAATTGAAAATGACTACACATGGATTCTACCTATAGAAAGACTAGTTAAGATCTTTCTTAGCATTTTTAGTTTATCTATTTTTCACGCCGCTCATTAGTAAAAACAAAGGAATACGCATTCGACGCTCGTAAGTTTCAACATTGTCAAAGTGTTCTTTTTGAGGGCACGCTTCCTTTAAGTTTGTGACCGTAAAGCCGCTTTGCTGCATCAAAGAAAAGTACTCCTCAAGCGTGCGATGATACTTTTGAACGTATCCGCCCATCCAGTGCTGCTGACGGAATCCCATTGAGAAGTAGTTATCCACCGTCCAGTTTGTGCGCAGAGCGGAAGGCTGCAAAGTGGAAGTAATGACTGGGTGTTCAACGGAAAAAATAAATCTTCCTTCAGGTTTGAGTGCTTGATTCACTTTAGTGAAAATGGAGGCTAAGTCTTCCATGTAGTGGAGAGACAGTCTTGCAGTAACCAAATCGTATTCGGTGCGTGGTGGAGTATAATGCTCCATCGATTCATGGAGCACTCTTGCATTTGGATAGTTTAAAAGCTGTTGCTGAGCCGCGTTTATCATATTAATCGAGCCGTCTACTCCGGTATAAGAGAAACATCCCTGTTCAAGAAGCTCCGCGCCAAATCCAGCGTTTCCGCACCCTAAGTCTAAAACGTCTGCATCTGTAACATCATCTAGAAGCTGTAAAATGGCCGGTTTTTCAATCGTATCGTTGGCATTTTCTTTTTGCTGCCGGCGTTGTGTATAGGCCAAAAACGTCTCGTCATTATCGTAAAATTCAGCTCCTGTTGAGATCTTCAACTAAATCAGCCTCCTCTATGCAAAGTACCTCATTATAATCATATATTCAAATTATTTACAACAGTTTGAATATATATGGAAATTATGTTTTATTTTAGTATAATTGTAGTGTTAATGAATCGTTCTGTGTAACTAGAGAAGAAAAGAGGAGAAGTCATGAAACGTTCCACTATAAGCATCAGTGTGGTTAGTATTTTGCTGTCGGTTAGTTTACTTATAAGCGGCTGTCAGCAAAATGAGGTATCTTCCCGCGACGAAAAAGAAAGCATTACTTCAAGTGCTCAACATCTTGAACAAAAAGAAAGTGCTATTCACGCATCGGAGCAAAATGATGATCAGGAAAAGGGCAACCATCAAAAGTCAAGCACTCCTTCAACAAGTACTACAGCTTCTGTTAAAGATGAAATCAACGTATCTACCCCTACAAAACAAACGGCTAATGTATTAATCAAGTCATATTTGCAAGGTTTAATAAAAGGAATCAACAACGGTTCTTTCAAAGAAGTAAACAGCTATCTGGTGCAAGGAAGTTCTCTTTATAGAGATCAGCAGTCTTTAATTAGTCATTTACATGGCAAAGGAATTCAAGAAAGATTAGTAGATTATGAAGTGGTTGACTTTAAAAAAGCAGACTCTGCTTATGATATCCAAACCCATGAAGTGATTATGATTGTTCAGCCTAATGGTCCGGAAACGATAAAGGAGTATGATTGGGTATATTCAGCGGTATGGTCGGGTGATCAATTACGCTTAAAGGATATTTCTAAGGCAGAGAACACTGATTCAATCAAAGCATCGGCACAATCGAAGCAAAGTAGCGGAAGCTATGACGGAGAATGGTCAAGAGACATTCATCATCAAGAAGCAGGGTTAACCATCACTAATTCAACAAGCGGCTCTTTTGATTTTACAATAGGTGCAGCATACGGTGCGCATGCAGGAGGAATAGAAGGGAAAGCAGAGGTGGAAGGAAATAAAGCTATTTATAAAGACACGGAAGAAGCTACTGAATGCGTACTAAACTTCACGTTAAGTCAAAAAGAAATCAAAGTTGATGCTACTGCCGGCTGTTCCTATTACGGCGGGTTAAATGTTTCTTTTGACGGCACGTATAAAAAAGGAAAGATCACAGAACATACGAAGACTTTATCAGAACTCGATATCCTTCCAAGTGAACAGGATGAAAATGTGAAAAAACTTGTAGGAAATGACTACGAAGCGCTTGTTGATAACTTTCAAATCGTCCATGAAGAAAAAGATTTAGACGGCTTAGGAGCAACAGCGCTATCAGGTGGAGTAACCGGTTTGTACACGCTTATGGAAGGGATCATTGAATATGATAAGCAAGGCTATTATTACGTAGCGTTAATTGTTGACAGTGACAAAGTGAAATTCTACACGAATAATCCCGCATATCGAGATCGTATCACACTCACAGTAAAAGAGTGGATGAGCCGCTTTAGCGATTATCCAGTAGAGACAATCTATAAAGAAATAAAAAGATAAGTCTAAAAGCTAAGAGTTGAGTATAGAAAGGGTCAGTCTATGCGTAACTCTTAGCTTTTGCTTTGAAATCGTAGGAAACCATTTGTTTTTGGCGTCGTTCTTATTTCCGTAATTTTTCAACAATTGCTGCGTCTATTTGCTGAGATAATACGCTGCTAATCTCTTTTTCATTCTCCACTTTTTCTAAAATGAGCTGCTTATTACCTTTCTTGATTTTTAACATCGTACCTGAGTGGATGGAGAAATCATCTCGCAGCTTTTTAGGAATAGTAAGTCGAAAACGGTCATCAATTTTTCGAGATTGAGCTGTAAATGTTAAATTCGTTTTCTTACCAAAATTCATTTCATATTTCTGAATCACAATGTTATTTTCTTTGTTAATAAAAAATTGAACCTCCATGTTTGCATCTAATTCGACGGACGTTAAAAGTTCAGAAGTGAGCTGAATCTGCCGGCCGGCTAATGTTGCATAATAAGGAGGAGACGCCGTAGGTTTTTGTGAAAGCGCTATCGATTTTTCGTCTCTTTTTTTCATAACAATTTGCTGTTCTACCACGTATAGTTCTACATAATCAAAGGGCTTAAGTTCATAGTCATCTCGCAGGGATCTCGGAATGACTATTCTACCCATATGGTCAATTGTTCGAATGAAGATATGAGAAGGAACCAGGATATTTTCATCATGATGATCGATAATAATCCAATCATCACAGCTCCGTAAAAAAACTTTGTCGTTCGTCTCGAGTTTTGTTAGTTGCATAAACAAAGAAGGAAGGGATACTCTTCCCATTTCGTCAATTATACGCTCTTCTTTTTTTGTACGCATCTTGCTACTTAATCCTTTCTAAAAACATTTTAGATGGGGTATGTTACTTAAATTACACAGCATTTATTTCTTTGTCAAATGAAGCAAATGAGTATTTATTCATTCTACAGATTGAGAAATACAGGAAGTTTGACCTCATTCAGTAGATGCACAGCTGTCCCGTGTAAATGGTCATCATCTGTAGAAAACAGTTAATCTGTTAATTAGAAAAGCATAGAATAAAAGCGTTTTTCTTTCTTTTGATTTTATTGTCAGAAACAAAGGTTTAAAAAGAAGCTTCCTTCCTTTTCTAAAGAGTAGGTTTTTTATTAACAAAATGCAGCCGGATTTACGCTGAATGATGAATAGATTTATGCATATTAAGTCTAGAAAAAAATTTCAAGCGGAGCTTTTTTACTTGTTTTGAAGAGCGGTTATAGTTGAAGAATAAAGAAAAAAGCTCAAAGCAATGAGCTTTGAACCAATTTTTATCGTTTTTCAATCAGCAGTAAGATGAAGGTAGCAAGCGGTCCTAAAGCAAGAGATAATAAGAACCAGTTCAGACCCGTTCGATTTTTACCTTGCGCTAATCCGGCACTAATTAAAGCCAGCGTTCCCCAACCTACAACGTATTGATTATCCATATGACACCCCGCTAATAATTGTTTCTTTATTTGATTAACAAAATCTATATTAGCATAAATATCCATATTTTTGATTGAGATTCCTGAATTAGGGTAGAGAAACGGTGAATTTCTTCAAGAAGCAAAATTCTTATTCTCCTCAACTTAGTGAAGGTAGTAGTGAATAAGAGAAGGGTGCACGTAGTAGACGTGAACATATTGAGGTCGATGATAGTGAAGCTGGTGCATATATTGATTCATAAGCCTTTGAATAGCGTTATACACATTAGGCGGATAGCCATAATAGCCGTGATGAATACCAACTCGAAACAAGGAAACGGGCGTCGTGTTATTGGTTCTGCACATTGTTCTACACTCTTCTGCGCTTTTAACCTTGCGCAGCTGCTCCACCCGCTGGTGCTCCGCCCGCCGGCGCAGCTTTTCGCTGTCCTAGTTCTTGATCGAGTATAAAAATAGCTGCAGGGTTATTTTGGGCGATTTTTAAGCGGTCTACAATCGTTTGAGCTTGAGCTTCTTCGTCGACTTGTTCTCGTAAAAAGTCCTGCACGATGACTAACGTTTGAGGGTCATTCGCTTGGCTGATAAACTGAAACGCTTGGCGATAAGAATTCGTGACGAACTTCTCATGCTCCAGTACTTTTTGAAACGTTTCTAACGGTGTCCCAAACTCACTTGGCTGAGCAGGTAAAGAACTTAATTCAACCGTTCCGCCGCGGTCAACTAAATAGTCAATAAGCTTTAGCATATGAGTGCGTTCTTCTTCAGACTGCAGACGCAGCCAGCTTCCCATTCCTTTATAGTTTAATCGATTCATATAGTTAGACATAGCTAGGTACAAAGTCGAAGAGACGTGTTCAAGTTGAATTAAGTTATTGAGCAGTTTTTGAATTTGTTCGTTCATATTTGTTATTCCTCCTCAGGGAAAGGATTTTTTTCGTATACTACCTGCAACCACCACGTTTTTTACGGTGAAAGAAATCTACAGTGATACTATATGTCACTTCTTTAAGTAGGTAACTTGCCCATCCTTTATTAGTGCTTCTTACTTACATATAAGGGTTGTATAATATAGGAATAAAAGTAGTTTAAAAGTATCTTTTTTTAGATGGTTAAAATTACTATGTTCTATTTAACCAATTTAGTGATAAAATTGTCACTCTGTGCAATTTTAATTGGTGTGAAGGAGTCAGAAAAATGAATATGCAACACGTATTAATACCTGGATTTGAAAAGCTTGCGAGCTTTGTATTCTGGTATCCATTTATTATGTCTTTATTTTGGATTGCAGGCACGTTTATTTACATACGCTATCGTGACCGAGATCCTAAAGTTGATTTTTCAACAATTGATTGGCCGTTAGTGAGCTTTTTAGTGCCTTGCTATAACGAAGAAGAGACGATTGAAGAAACGCTTAAGCACCTTTTGGCGTTAGATTATCCGTCTAAAGAAATCATCCTTATTAACGATGGAAGCACGGATGGAACAGCTGATATTTTAAAGGAAATCAGCAGAAATCACCCTGAAGTTCGTGTGATTCAGCTTTATGAAAATAAAGGAAAAGCCAACGCGTTACATTTAGGTGCGCACGCATCTAAAGCTGAGTTTTTAATCTGCTTAGATTCCGACGCTATTTTAGATCAAGACGCTCCGTATTATCTAATCCATCATTTTCTTCATAAAGGGGAACGGCTGGGAGCCGTTACCGGAAATCCGCGCATTCGAAACCGTAATACACTGCTGAGTCGCATTCAGTTAGTTGAGTATTCTTCTATTATCGGTTCTATTAAACGAACACAGCGAATTTTAGGAAAAGTAATGACGGTCTCAGGCGTAGTAGTAGCTTTTCGAAAGAAAGCACTTGTGGACGTCGGGCTGTGGGATCGCGATATGATTACGGAAGATATCGCCGTGAGCTGGAAGCTGCAGCAGCGCTTTTGGGATATCCGCTATGAACCGCGGGCACTGTGCTGGATGCTTGTGCCTGAAACCTTAAAAGGAATTTGGAAGCAGCGAGTACGCTGGGCTCAAGGCGGGCAAGAGGTAATGCTTCGCCACTGGAAAGTGTTATTAAAATGGAAGCAGCGCAGAATTTGGATTGTATACCTAGAGCAGTGGATCAGTACCTTTTGGTCGTTCGCATGGCTGTTTGTGACTCTAATGCTGCTTGTTACCGCGAGCAGTCCTCAAGACATGCTGTTTTGGTTTACATTCACGTCATTTTCCCTTGTGTTTATGAGCTTAATTCAGCTGTTTATTGCGCTGAAAATTGATTCGAAATACGACAACGTGAAGCGGTATTACGTATGGGCTGCATGGTACCCAGCGCTTTACTGGATTGTGAATACGATTGTGGTAGTGGGCGCATTTCCTCGTGCTATCAGATCTAGAGTGAAAGGAGGCTATGCTACATGGAGCAGTCCAGACCGCGGCTTAACGAAGAGCAAATCATGATTCAAGCCAAACAGCCTCTTGCTCGATTAGTGATAAGCATCATTGTTTCATCTGTTTTTTGGCTCTATTGTGCCATTGTTCTTTGGTTTTTCCTTTCAGCTGTTATCGGCGTAAATGACCGTTACAGCGGGATATTAAAAATTGCGTTCAAAACGACGAACGGCGAAATTCGAACGTTTTTAGTAATTGGACTCGCTATTTTTTGCTTCTTTTTCCTGGCTCTGTTTTTATGGAGATCCTACAATAAAAAGAGATTTGGAAGCTTAAACCGACGAAAAGAGCCGGCGTATACGAGTATTAAAGATTTAGAGCGTCTTGAGCTTTTATCCAAGGAGCAAATTCAAGAACTTCAGCGTGCACAGTACATCGAGTTTGATGTTAATCCGTTAAAACATACTGAAGAGAGGAAGCGCGCATGAAGAAATATGTATTCTTTCTTTTGATTGCGGCAGCGGTAGTTGGCTTTATTTTCTTTAAAGTAGTGAACTGGGAAGACAAGGCGAAAGCAACAACGACCGTGGAGCCAGCGCTTGAGACGAACGGATGCTTAGGCTTAAATTATCATCGCGTGCGCAAGCATAATTGGTTTAATCGAGTTGTCAGCTCAGTTACAAAGTCTGACGAACTGACGGAGTACAGCGTCTACAGCAATGATTTTGAACATCAGTTAAAAAAGCTTAAGGAACTTGACGCTACGTTTGTTACGCCAAAAGATATTGAAACGTATCAGCAAAAAGGCACGTTTCCAAAACGCTGCGTTTGGATTTCATTTGATGATATTGACCGTACCGTGTATCAAAACGCGTTTCCCATTTTAAAAAAGGAAAACATTCCGTTTACGCTATATGTAATCGCAGGACAAGTGGGGGCAACGGATTTTCAAAATTTAAACATGGCTTCGTGGAGTCAGCTAAAAGAAATGAAAGACAGCGGCCTTGCGACAATCGGTTCGCATACATATGACATGCACCGCTTGGAAGAAGACAAGCCTTTATTTCTGACGCCTGCTAAATACAGCGCGTTTGCTGAAGATTTACGGAAAAGCAAAGAAACGATTAAGAACCATTTAGGAATAGACCCGGTTTACTTTGCATATCCATACGGCAATACAAATGATGACGTAGCTAAGATTGTGAAAAATGCTGGTTTTCACCAAGCAGCTATCCTAGCGCCGCATCTTATTACAAAAGACAACGATCCTTATTATCTTAATCGAATTGTTGTATACAATAAAACCTTTCAAGACCTTATTCTTCCTTGGCTGACGCGTACAAGCTCGTAAGAACAAAGTGAAAAAAGCCTCTGTCTAAAGCAGAGGCTTTTTTTGTTCACCATCAAAAGGTATGTCAATTACGTGAAGAAAGTACACTTTCATTTCTATAAAAATCATTTTAATGGTACCATAGAAAAGTTGTGATAAAAGATATGGATAAACGAAACTATCTATCAATCCTTTTACAAACTGCGTGTAAGAAGTTTGTGAAGGTGAAAAGAGGAAAACAGCGATCCTACGCTTGCTATTTTAATAATGTAAGGCAATCGGACAAACCAATTCGCTGTCCGTTGCTGGTTAAATTGTATTCATTATTCACGATTCCTCTCTATCATTTCGTCATGGGTTTTGTTTTATCGTTAAAATTTTGATAAAGGTGTATAGGCTATGGAAAACAGGCATTTTGAATATAAATTTAAAGAAGCGCTGAAAAAACTAAATGATATTGAACTTGCGTTAAATGAATCATCGATCGTAGCGATTACGGATAGCCGCGGATTCATCAATCACGTGAACGATAAATTCTGTGAAATTTCTAAGTACGAAAGACATGAGCTTCTCGGTCAAGATCATCGTATTATTAACTCTAAACATCATTCAAACTTGTTTTTTAAAGAGTTGTGGAACACGATCAGGTCCGGCAAGGTATGGCACGGAGAAATAAAAAACAAGGCAAAAGACGGTTCGTACTACTGGGTGGATACAACCATTGTTCCTTTTTTAGATGAGCGGGGCAAGCCGTATCAGTACGTATCGATTCGCAATGATATTACAAAACGAAAAGCATATGAAGAAAAAATTAAGCAAATGGCTTATTATGATCCTTTAACCAATTTGCCTAATCGCTACTGGTTAAACAAACAGCTGAAAAAACTGTTTTTAGATGAAGAATCTCCAGAACTGCTGGCTATTTTATTTTTAGATTTAGACCGCTTTAAATCAATAAATGATACGCTTGGCCATCATCACGGCGATGTGCTGCTGAGGCGCGTAGCAGAAAGATTAAAAAAATGTATTCCTTCCTCTGATTTTATCTCGCGGCACGGGGGCGATGAGTTCATTTTAGTGCTGCATTCTCTGAAGACTGTTGAGGAAATTGAAGAAATGACCGAGCAGATTGTAAAAGAAATGTCGCTTCCTTTTTATATAGACGGAGATAAAGTGCTAACCTCTACAAGCGTTGGCATCAGCCTATTTTCAAAGGAATGTCAGCAGCATATTATTCCAAAAGACGCAGATGAACTAATCGACCGGCTGATCAAGCAAGCAGATATTGCGATGTATGTAGCAAAACGGAATGGACGAAACACATATGAAATGAGTTCGTCTTCATCTAATGAACGAATAATTAAAACAATCAGCATGGAGAATGAGTTAAAGTATGCGCTCGAAAGACATGAGTTTCAGCTCGTTTATCAGCCGTTAATCGATTTGAAAACGTCTGATGTCATAGGGGCAGAAGCGCTTATCCGCTGGAATAGCGCAAAATTTGGTACCGTCTATCCAAATGAATTTTTGCCTATTTTAGAAGAAGTGGGTCTAATTGTGCCGGTTGGCAAGTGGGTGTTAGAAGAAGCGTGCAAGCAAATGAAAGCATGGACGGAGCTGAATTCAAAAGCGAGCAAAATAGGAGTGAACGTATCACCTATTCAGCTGAAGTCCTCACGATTCGTAGCGGAGATTGAACAAATCTTGCAAAAAACGGGCCTTGAGCCACACTTTCTGGAACTTGAAATCACCGAAAGCGTCATTCAAAACAGTCAAGAATCGAAAAAAGTGCTAAACCGCCTGCGGAGTCTAGGGATAAAAGTGGCGATGGATGATTTCGGAACGTGCTATTCATCCCTTAGCTATTTGAAACACTTGCCGATTAATACGTTAAAAATTGATAAATCATTTATTGACGACTTAGACGAAGTTGGAAAAGTGCTGGTGGAAACGATTATTCAAATGGGAAAAAAACTTAACTTTGATCTAACTGCAGAAGGAATTGAAACCGAAGAACAGCTGCAGTTTGTGACGGAACAAGGCTGTCATATCGGTCAAGGCTATATATTTGATAAGCCGCTTTCTCCTGAAGAAATGAGCCGTTTGTTGAAATGAAGGAAAATCCTATGTACGGAAAGAAGCTCTTTAATAGAGCTTTTTTTTATGGTTTTTAATCGTATGGAAGGAGTGAGAAAGTCGTGAAAGAGTACGTTGGAATCTGCACCGTATGTCAAAAGAACGTGTACTGCTTAGAGGGGTTTTTGAACGGTGTGGTTGTTGAAGGGAAGCTTGTGTGCTTTGCGTGTGAAGAAAAAGAGAAGCGTGACACTCATAAAAACGAAAGAGGTTGAGACATAACTACATCAATCCCATCTAAAGAAGAACAAATGGGATAAAGTAGCTCGTATGGATCATTTGTTCCACCGCTGTTGATTTCCGTGCAAGGCTTCGCTTTCCGCGGGCGGCCGATGAGCCTCCTCGTCGCTTGCGCTCCTGCGGGGTCTCATCTGTTCCGCTTTTCCCGCAGGAGTCTTCGCCTTGCCCTCCAATCAACCGCTAGAAGTACCTACATACATGAAACCTATGTTCACCATGACAACAAAAATACGAACTATTAATAAATAATCGCGATCAATATTTCGTATTTCAATTTAACTAAAATACTTTTGTCCCAGCCTCTTTTTATTTACTGCGCATTCACTTTTTCAGCTTGCCAATAATACTCGCTGAACACATCAGAAAAGGCTTTGACAGTGTTTGTGAGTTCTTCCATATTGTTATCGACGCCGCCGACTTCAATTAAAATGGAGCGGTCGGATAAGTCTTGATTATATAACCCATTATTGCCGCTTGTTTTCTTTTTGCTTAATACTCCGCGGCTAAGGCCTGGATATTTTTCCTCTAACTTTTCATGAATCGCTTTGGCCATTTTCACGTTTTCATCAAATTTCGGGTTCGCTTCGCCTAATACAATCATCATTTTAGCGTATGATTTGCCGTTAATAGCAGCCGTTGTTTTTTCTTGGCGCAGTGAATCGCGATGAATATCAATTAAATAATCGACGTCTTTGTTTTGCTGAAGAGCCGTTTCCACCACGCTGCGAGACATCATATAGGCTCGTCCTGTACCCCAGCCTTTTTCATTCAGCTTTTGTGTCATATTAGTTGTATCTACTTCCGAACCGATTCCGTCTGCTTTTAATTCCATTCCTAGCATTTGACCAACGAGCGTGATGTTGGTTTTGTTATCAACTGCTTTATTTTCGTTTGCTTCACCTTGCATACCAAGCAAAGGGAAATAAGATTCCCAGCTGTGCGTGTGGTAGATGTACACAACTTTTCTGTCTCCCGTGCTTTGCTTGGCCTGTGTTTGAGACTGTTTTTTGCTTTCTTCGTACGTTTTGCTTTCAGCAGGATCCAAATCACGCTCTCCTGAAATGCTTTCGAGCGGAGGAGCCGATTCATGGGGAATTGTGGTATAATCCGTTCCTTCACCGGCTAACAGAATGTGGGAATCAAAAATAGAAAAGCCGGGCAGTTCTGATCCAAATAGACTTCTTGTATCTGCCACACGAATGTTCGTCGCCAGCTGCAGAGCGACAGAAGAGAGAGGAGGCGGAGAGAAATCTTCTTCAAAGGCATGAGAGAAATGATGATTTTCCGTATGCATGAAGTAGAACAAGCTTTGGGCTTTATAATTTGATAGTGCTTGATAGACAACGTTCGAGCGCAGCGTATGCTGAAGAGTTGAATACGTGACGGTAAAAATAGCGGCAGATGTTAAGAGAACAAATAGTATAGCGATAATTAATGATTTATAAGAAAGAATCCAAAAAAGCTTTTTAGGCTTTTCAGTGAACTTGTTTTTCATAGAGTAAGCCTCCTCTAATAAAATTTTGAAATCAGCGGATGAGAACTCTAAGAGGAGAATGTTATGTATCTACTATTTACTCTATTAAAAAGAAATAGAAATATGATAGAAACCATAATATTTAACACAATATAAAAAAGGTTATAGTAGGGCATACTATAAAAAAACGGTGCGTATTGGAGCTGGTTAGATGAATGATTCATGGATCTATCATCATTTTATTAATACATTTTTATTTCCTTTAACGATGTTTGGCGTGGCATTTTGTTTGCTGGGGCTATTGCTGTACATGCTGTGGAAAGAAAAGCAAAAAGAAGGACCAAAAGAAAACAAGAGCTCTTAAATAAGAGCTCTTGTTTTGTCAAACATTCAGTTAGAAAAAGGGAGATTTACTTTCTCTAAGAACTCCATTCGGTTGTCAAAAGGATCCGCCACGTAAATTCTTTCGACGCCGGGAATGTTTTGGTCTTCTATAAAAGAAATACCGAAGCTAGTCAGATGATCTTTGAACGCAGGTAGATTTTTAACGTGAAAGCCTGGATGCGCTTTTTTTGCAGGTGAAAAGGCAGGTTCAACACCAATATGCAGCTGATAAGAACCAAATTCAAACCACACGCCGCCGCGCTTTTTTAGTCTTTCCGGCTTTTCGACTTCTGTTAATCCAAGAACAGTTCCGAAAAAGTGTCGTGCTTCGCTTTCTGAATTCGGTGGTGCAGCTAGCTGAATATGATCAATATGCGTCAGTGTAAAAGTCATAAACATTCCTCCCTAAATGGTAGAGTACTAGTTAAGTTTACGTGATGTATAGCTGTAAATAAATGATAAAAAGTTGATGTGTTTCATAAGAAAAACTTATTATTTTATATACATATAACACCAAATGAGGTATATTTTATTTTGTTGTTATTTAAGAGAATTGGAGATTAATATGGAATATCACTATACGTTAACCAAAGATGATTACGTAGCTTTTAACATGCATCACGCTCAACATTCGGAAAGAGTACAAAAAGTGCTGAGAGTTCAGCGATGGATGTCGCTTATTTTTCTTCTTATTCCTTTGCTTGTTTCGTGGATTGAAGGAGAGTTTTTAGTTGGCATGTTCGCAGCGTTTGCGCTGCTTACGGTGCTGTGGTTTTTATTTTATCCGAAGTATTTTTACGGCAGTATTAAAAAGAACATTATAAAGGTGATGAATGAAGAAGGTAACAGCAGTCTGACGGGTGAGCATACTATAATGGTTACGGAAGATGGCTTGGTAGAGAAAAGCTCAAAAGGAGAAGTGAAGACTCCTTGGTCAAGCATCACTCAAATTAGAGAAACCGATGAACATATCTTTATCCTTGTTAATGCAATGAGCGGATACGTTATTCCTACAAGCGCATTTGCAGATGTAAAAGCGCTAAAGCAGTTTAAAGAAACGCTGAATGCTGCAAGAGCCGAAAAAACAGGCTGAATAGAAATAATAATGTGAAAAAAAGCCCTCCTAGATACTTTTCTAAGAGGGCGTCTTTTTAACAGCAGTCCCAGTTGTACAAAACATCTCTAAAGTTACGGTTGCGAAGGTCTTCTTCTTTAATGAAGAAGTTGGCCACTCCCGCATCACCAAACATAATATCCGCTTCGTCGTCCATGGCGAATTGAAGAAGCAAAACGTTGTATGCTCGCAGTGCTTCATCGTAGTCTCGAGGATCGCTTTGAGTGAAAAAAGCGTATCCGCCCATTTTATGATACTCACCCGTAAGCTCATCCCAGTAGATTTCTTCCGTTTCTTCATCGTCAAATAAACCTGATTCTATATCATTATATCGATAGTCAGTAGGGGAAACGGGTTCGATTCTTATTTCAAACTGTAAACCTACTTCTTGAGGAATAGGGAACATATCTCGGTCAACGTCCTCTAGGTACGTAAAATCGGTTGTTAACTTGTTTTCGTCGGTTGTTACGTCTTCATAAAAAACGACGCGAAAGTCTTTTTGAGCCGTAGGATGGTCGAAATCAAGACCGTACACATCACCGCTGCTTTTGTTATCAGCCCCGCAAATGAAAAATTGAAGCATGCCTTGAATGGGCATATTTTCATAGGAAGGAACTTCAGAAAAATTGATTTGTGCCATCAGGAGCATCGGCTTGCCCTGAGAATCAAGAGGATGATTTGCTTCTAGGGGAAGGTAAGGGTTGCCGCCAAACTTGCTTTCATATAATTTTGGACTGTTCATGACCGTATTGATGTGGATGTAAGGCTTACATGTTTTTTCGATTTCTTTTCGGTAAGGTTCTAGCTTAGGAGGCAGTGCTAATTTTGACAGAGGATTCATATGTACTCTCCTTTTTGGTTGGAATAAAAAGAACGTTTGTTCGTATCTTTATTTTACCTTACTACATACTGAAAGGGAAGAGAAATCGTATAAAAAAATCCCTTTGCAGAAGCATCTACAAAGGGCACAAAGAAATGATAGCGTTTTCATTACGAAACTTACTAAATGAATGCTTATTTAGAAAAGAAACCTTTTAAAGCAAATGCGACGTTTTGCGGTCTTTCTGCTAAGCGGCGCATAAAGTAGCCAAACCAGTCGTTGCCAAATGGAACGTATACGCGCATTGTATAGCCTTCTTTTGCAAGGCTAAGCTGCATATCCGTTCGGAATCCGTATAGCATTTGAAATTCAAACTGCGTGCGCGGGATGTTGTTTTTGTGAGCGAACTCTTTTACTTTTGCAATAATATTGTGGTCGTGAGATGCGATGGCCGTGTATGTTCCGCTCAGCAAATGCTCTTCAATAATTCGCATATAGTTCTCGTCAATTTGGGCTTTGTCTTGAAACGCCACGGTTGGTGATTCTTGATACGCGCCTTTTACCAATCGAAGAGGAATGCCTTTTAACTCTTTTACATCTTGTTCAGCGCGGAAAAGATAAGCTTGAATAACCGTTCCGACATTATCAAACGTCTCGCGAAGCTCTCGTAAAATATCTAGCGTCATTTGACAGTGGGCATAGTCTTCCATGTCAATTCGAACAAAGTTATCGTATTTTTTCGCTGTTTCAACAATACGGCGCATGTTCTCAACGCAAAAATTGCGGTCAATATCTAAACCAAGCTGCGTCATTTTGACAGATAAGTTGCACGTTACACCGGCTTGGCCCATAGCTTCTAGCGTTCTGACATTATATTGAGTCGCTTCAATGGCTTCTTCTCTGCTTGAAACAAATTCCCCTAAATGATCAAGCGTACAAACAAGTCCTTTTTCATTCAGTTCCCGTACTTTTTTGATCGCATGTTCAATTGTGTCGCCAGCTACCACTTGAGCTGCACCAAAGCGAAGACCCCATTTTTTCGCCGCTTTGTTTAGCGCTTTATTTTGGGAAGCGTGAAGAAACACATTTTTAGATACCTCTGCTAACATAAATATCTCCCCCTATAGAAAAAATCCCTTGTTGTTTTAAGATAGAGCAGCCTAAGGCTGCTCTACTGAGTATTAAAGCGTTGTGCTTGTTGTTTTTGCTTGTAAGTGCAGAATCAAGTAATCAGGACCGCCAGCTTTTGAATCTGTTCCTGACATATTAAATCCGCCAAACGGCTGGTACCCAACGATGGCACCTGTACAACCGCGATTGAAGTAAAGGTTTCCGACGTGGAACTCTTCTTTTGCTCGCTCGATGTGCTCAGGCGTATTTGAAAGAAGGGCACCTGTTAAACCGTAGTCTGTGTTGTTCGCAATTTCCATCATATGATCGAAGTCGCGCGCTTTGCAGAATGCTACGACTGGGCCGAAGATTTCTTCTTGCATTAAACGTGCTTTTTCATCTACATCTGCAATGATCGTAGGCTGAATGAAGTAGCCTTTTGAATCATCTGCTTCTCCGCCCGTCATTAAACGGCCTTCTTCTTTACCGATTTCAATGTACTTTGTAATTTTGTTGAAAGAAGCTTGGTCAATCACAGGTCCCATATACGTGTTCACATCTTCAGGGCTGCCCATTGTTAATGTTTTTGTCAGCGCAACTGCTTTTTCAAGAACGATATCGTACACGTCTTGGTGAACAACTGCACGAGAGCCCGCTGAACACTTTTGTCCAGAGAAGCCAAATGCTGAATATACAATAGAAGAAGCAGCTAAATCTAAATCAGCATCTTTATCTACAACGACCGTGTCTTTTCCGCCCATTTCAGCAATAACGCGTTTTAGCCAGATTTGACCAGGCTGTACTTTTGCTGCGCGTTCATAGATGCGGCAGCCTACTTCACGAGAGCCCGTAAATGAAACAAAGCGTGTTTTTGGATGATCTACTAAATAGTCGCCAATTTCGCTTCCGCTTCCCGGTACGTAGTTCAGTACGCCGTCTGGAAGGCCAGCTTCTTTCATTACTTCTACAAACTTTGCTGCGATAACCGGTGTGTTGTTAGCCGGTTTTAATAGAACCGTATTTCCTGCTACGATTGCTGCTGCTGCTGTTCCTGCCATGATCGCTAGCGGGAAGTTAAACGGTGAAATAATAACGCCGACACCAAGCGGAATGTAGTTAAATTTATTTTCTTCACCTTCGCGGCTCTCAACAGGCGCGCCGTCCTTTAGCTGCACCATTTGGCGAGCGTAGTATTCAAGGAAGTCAATTGCTTCTGCTGTATCAGCATCTGCTTCTTTCCACGGTTTTCCTGCCTCTTTTACAAGATAAGCTGAAAATTCATGCTTGCGGCGGCGAATGATGTCCGCTGCACGGAAAAGAATGTCAGCGCGAGCTTCTGGCGCTTCTTTTTTCCACGTATTAAAGGTAGAAAGTGCTGCTTGCATTGCTTTTTCAGCCAAGTCTTGATCTGCTTTTGACACGCGGCCAATAACTTCTGCTTTATTAGCTGGATTAATTGACTGGATTTGCTCTTCTGTTGTAATTAATTCTTCGCCAATTACAAGAGGATAGTCCTTTCCAAGCTCTGATTGTACAAGTTCTAGTGCTGATTCAAACGCATCTTTGTTTTCTGCAATCGTAAAGTCTGTGAAAGGTTCGTGTTTGTATTGTTTGATTTCGTTAATATTCATTGTGTTCATTTTCATTACCCCTTTTTTAGAAAATTTTCAACATAATTAATATTCCAACACCCTATACCTGTATTATAATCACCTTATTCTCGTTTTGTACATAGTTTTTTAACAAAAATGTTCAAAAATTTTAAAAAATAAACACTTTTGTTTAAAGATCCAATGAATCTATGGTTTTTATAGTGATTTTGAACAAAACGAAAGAAAGGAGTGTTGGTAAAGTATAATAAAAGATGTTTTGAAGTAAAGATTTACGATAGAAGAAAGAGTTTATCGTTAGTAAATGAAAATGATCTTCCTTTCAAAAAAACAATAGACAAAGTTGTTCAAAATAAATTATCATATAATTCGAAAAGTAATTTTGTCGAATGAAGCTATCTTTTGCGTTAAGTGAAGGCTTCATTTGAATGTACAGATAGAGGGAGGGTAGGAAAACGGCAGTTATTTGTCCACAATATTGTAAGGGCTTACATATTTAACGCGCGATGCGAAGAACGTGTAATTCTTTAAATGACGGTTTTTATGAGGAGGATTTTAACATGAGTCATCAACCGCCTGAGTTAAAAAAAGAATTAAAAATTCGACACATAACCATGATTTCTTTAGGAGGAATCATTGGTGCCGGTTTGTTCATTGGAAGCGGATCACTCATTAACGCAGCAGGTCCTGGTTCCATTTTTTCGTACGCGTTTGCCGGTTTGCTGGTGATTTTAGTTATGCGAATGCTGGGGGAAATGTCTACGGCTAATCCTTCAAGTGGATCGTTCGCGACCTATGCGAGAGAAGCTCTTGGGCCGTGGGCTGGCTACACAATCGGCTGGCTGTACTGGTTTTTCTGGGTAATTGTTATTGCTGTTGAAGCGATTGCCGGCTCAACAATTATTCAATATTGGTTTCCATCTCTACCGTCTTGGGGCGTGAGTCTCATCCTGACGTTTTTATTAACACTAACGAACTTATACTCTGTTAAATCATTTGGTGAATTTGAATACTGGTTTTCGCTTATTAAAGTAGTTAGTTTAGTGCTGTTTTTACTTTTAGGAGGAGCGATCATCCTCGGTTTAATACCGGGAGTAGAGTCTCCGGGAGCATCGAACCTTCTTCACAGAGGCGGATTTCTTCCAAATGGAATCAGCTCCGTCTTTTTAGGAGTGGCGATTGTGATGTTTTCTTTTATGGGAACAGAAATTGTCGCAACAGCCGCTGGAGAATCGGCTCAGCCTGAGCGAGCGATCACTATCGCAACAAATACCGTTATTTATCGTATTTTAATTTTTTATCTTGGGTCGATTTTAATCTTAGTAACGATCCTTCCGTGGGATTCTTCAAGCTTGATGAAAAGTCCGTTCGTTTCGATATTAGAGTTGGTAAACGTTCCGGCAGCGGCTCAAATTATGAACTTTATCGTACTGACTGCCGTTTTGTCTTGCTTAAATTCAGGTCTATACACGAGTTCTCGTATGCTTTACTCAATGGCGCAAAAAGGAGACGCGCCGCGCATGTTTTTGAAAGTGAATAAAAAAGGCATTCCGTTCAATGCCATTGTAGGATGTACCGTGATTTCTTACATCAGCGTTGGTTTTAACTATCTTTCACCCGATAAAATCTTTTTATTTTTAGTAAACGCATCGGGAGGCGTAGCGCTTCTTGTGTACCTTGTTATTGCTTTTTCACAGCTTCGCATGAGAAAGAAATACGAAAAAGAAAAGCCGGAAGCCTTAAAAATCAGAATGTGGCTGTTTCCTTATTTAACGTATGGAACGATTGCGGCAATCACAAGTATCTTTATTGCGATGGCATTTATTGATTCACTTCGCACTCAGTTTTATCTCACGCTGCTGATTGCTGTATTTGTGGTATGTTCGTACTTCTTTATGAAAAAGAAAAAAGATGATAGTTCTCTATCAGGACAGGGGAATAAAAGAATTTCTTAATAGAATAGAAAATCATCACGAGGGGCTAGGGGGAAGTAAATTGGCAAACAAAGAGTTAAAAAGAGGGCTTGAATCTCGTCATATCCAAATGATTGCTCTTGGAGGAACGATTGGGGTAGGGTTATTCATGGGTTCAGCAAGCACCATTAAATGGACGGGGCCATCCGTCCTGCTTGCGTATGCTATTTGCGGCGTTTTTATTTTCTTTATTATGCGTGCAATGGGGGAAATGCTTTACTTAGAGCCAAGTACGGGTTCGTTTGCGACATTTGGTCATAAATATATTCATCCGTTAGCTGGTTACATCACGGCTTGGAGCAACTGGTTTCAATGGGTAATTGTCGGCATGGCAGAGATTATTGCAGTCGGAGCTTATATGCAGTACTGGTTCCCGCATTTACCGGCGTGGGTTCCGGGAATTGTCGCCATGGTCATTCTGGGTGGGGCCAATTTAATTTCGGTGAAATCGTTTGGAGAGTTTGAGTTTTGGTTTGCAATGATTAAAATTGTTACGATTGTTCTCATGATTATTGCCGGTCTTGGCCTTATTTTCTTTGGTCTTGGAAACGGCGGCGAAGCGCTTGGTCTGTCGAATTTGTGGGCAAACGGCGGTTTCTTTACAGGCGGATGGTCAGGCTTTTTCTTTGCCCTGTCGCTTGTTATTGCTGCCTATCAAGGAGTAGAGCTTATTGGAATTACAGCAGGAGAAGCAAAAGACCCTAAAAAAACGTTAACAAGTGCAATTCAAAGTTTAATTTGGCGTATTTTAATTTTTTATATCGGCGCCATCTTTGTGATTGTAACGGTGTATCCGTGGAACGAGCTGGATTCGCTTGGCAGTCCTTTTGTCTCTACATTTGCTAAAGTAGGAATTACAGCAGCGGCGGGCATTATCAACTTTGTTGTCATCACAGCGGCAATGTCTGGGTGCAACAGCGGAATTTTTAGTGCGGGACGTATGCTTTACACGCTAGGTGTAAACGGTCAGGCTCCGGCTTTTTTTACAAAGGTTTCTCGAAACGGTGTGCCTATTTATAGTACTGTTGCGGTAATGATTGGCTTAGCTGCGGGCGTTGTCTTAAACTATATTGCACCGCCAAACGTTTTTGTGTACGTGTACAGTGCGAGCGTGCTTCCAGGTATGATTCCGTGGTTTGTGATTCTTATCAGTCAAATTCGTTTTCGAAAAGCAAAAGGAGCGGCGATGGACCAACATCCATTTAAAATGCCTTTTGCTCCTGTGACGAACTACGTAACCATCGCATTTTTACTTATGGTGCTTGTAGGCATGTGGTTTAATGATGAAACGCGCATATCGCTGATTGTCGGCATTATCTTTTTAGCTATTGTTGTGCTGAGCTACTATGTACTAGGTATCGGTAAACGTACGGAAGTACGGTCTTCTGAAAGGCGTAAGCTAGTGAAATAAATGATTTTGTAAGAAAGGCTGAAAAGCGTTTTAGTTTAAGGAGAAGATCCGAACGATGAATGTAACGCGTTCGGATTTTTTTATTGGTATGGTGAACGTAAGTTTCAGCTCATGTATCTTATTTGTTCGTCTTTAGATTGGGTTGATTTAATTATGTCTTAATCTCTTTTGGACAGAGGAGAAGAAGCGAAGTCAGCGCTTTTCTTAGGGTGTTTTCTTCTTTTATTGATGAGGTGCATGGCAAGAAGGAAAAAGAAAAAAGAAAAAACCAGAGTCAAATCGGCGTGTTCAGGCATAAGATAATCCAACTCAAGCGAAATGCAAGCTGCATTTTTCTTGAGGAAAGAGTAAATAAAGAAAAGGAAGTGTTCTTATGTCTGGAAACGCTGGATATGGTCATGGATCTGGTTTTGCTTTATTAGTTGTATTATTTATTTTATTAGTGATCATCGGCTGCAGCTGCTACGGCGGAGGCTTGGGCTGGTAATTCACTCATTTCAAAAGCCCTATAAGGGCTTTTTCTATGCTTATAAATAACGTTTTTTTCCGTTTTGATAAATGTTGATGTGAAAGACGTTTACTTCACTCATAAAGATTTTAGAAGGAAAGTCTGCTGCTTTGACAGATGAAGTGATTTCGACAGTTTGATACGTTTTTGGTTCCAACCTAACAGTATGAAGCTTAGGCTTATTCATCATCACTAAAAAAGGGGTATCTTCTTTAAAATAGGAGCGTTCATCTAGTGCTACTTCAAATGTAATAGGCTTTGAGCTGTGATTTTCAAATGAAAGGTCACAGGTGCCCGTTAATACGGTTTCTTTTTTATTTCTCTCAAATGTACAAATGCTGTTTTCCGCATCGTAAGAAACGGCATACATACCTGGTCATACGGTCTTTTGCATCGCTTCAACCATATGACCAGGACCCGATATGACAATAAACGCAGCTAAAATTGTAAGTTTTAAACGATGCCGATTTAAACTTTTGTAAAGGGCAAAAAGACCAAGTAAAAGTATAATTCCCCACGCATTGCTAGCATATTGAATTCCCGTCATTGTATCTTCATTTCCATAGAGGGGAAGACCTAAAAAAGAAAAGACAGAATGACTGAGCGGCGTTGAGTTAGGAAAAGGGATGTTTAAAATAAAAACAGCTAGTAAAAAGGTGAGTCCTTTTATTAAAAGTGATCGTTCACGAATCATGTGGTTCCTCCTTAGCTATAAATCACGTATCATTATATACTATTATTATCTTATTTTGTAATTAATGGTTATTTTTCTGTGCGTGGAGGGAAGATGAATAAAAACTTTGTTATTAGTTAGGCATTGTGAAGCAGAAGGGCAAGAAGCAAAAGCATCATTGACGGAACAAGGCATACAGCAGGCCCAGCAGTTAATAGGTTATTTGAACAAGCTGAGTTATCCCATTGATAAAATTATTTCAAGTCCGTACAAACGAGCCGTTCAAACAATTGAACCTTATGCAAAAGATACCGGTCTGCCTCTTCATATAAATATAAGGCTAGAAGAAAGGCGTTTAAGCGGACAGCCTCTTTTCAACTGGATAGAAGTATTGAAAAAAACTTTTGATGACATAGACTTTAAGGTAGACGGAGGAGAATCGACGAAAGAAGCCACGGCCCGCGTCTTGGAGCTGCTTGAAGAAGTAATGAATGAAAAAGAGAAAACGACTCTGTTTGTTACGCACGGCAATTTGATGACGTTAATCCTCAGATATTTTGATCCGAAGTTTGGGTTTAGTGAATGGTCGCGTTTAACAAATCCCGATGTATATCAAATTGATCTCCAAAAGAAGAACGTTTCCATTACAAGGCTTTGGAACGAGCAGAAAACAAATTGATGAAATAAAAGATTTTTTGTGCATTTGTGCAGACGATAAGTTTAGCTCAATATAAAAACCTTCTGCCGCATCATAATTCAGAAATGTTGGTAACCTCAAAGCTGCCCCGTAGGCTTTTAGCAGATACATAATTAGGATATAGCCTGTCTTAGAACAGAAACTTGCTATTTCTAAATTGATATGTTACACTAAGGTTAATTATTTTTGTTCGGTATGAAATTGAAAGAAGAGAAATATTCTTCAATAGAAATTTTTATCTGGAAATAGTACGATTGAGCAAGGGTAGTAATATATGCGTGGAGTAATTCCACCACTGGAGGAAATAGTATGACTGAAGGTACAGTAAAATGGTTTAATGCAGAAAAAGGTTTCGGTTTCATCGAAATTGAAGGCGGAGAAGATGTATTCGTACATTTCAGCGCAATTCAAGGCGACGGATTCAAATCTTTAGATGAAGGTCAAAAAGTGACTTTCGACATCGAGCAAGGTCAACGCGGTGCACAAGCTGCTAACGTTGTAAAAGCATAATTTTATGCAATCCAAAAAAGACTCCGACTTTGGACGGGGTCTTTTTTTATTGTAGCAAACACGCAGGTAACGGAGGAATACGTATGAGTAAAGCAAAAGGTAAAGGCGGCACGGGGCGAGGCACCGGCAAAAAAGGGTGGAACCGCTGGCAGGCCAGTGCAAAAAAGAAGAAAAATGCAAAGCCTTATAAAAGCAAGGGAACAAAAAATGCTGATAAGCCGGAAGGCAACTAATCCTATATGCGCAGTATCATCTGCAACTTCGACTTACTCTGCTTGAGTAAGTTTATTTAATATGGAATTATTTTTTTATTGCTTTTTTGACAGATTGCTGTCACTATATGAAATAATAAAGTGATTTGTGTGAATTTTCTATAAAAATTGATTTTTTTTGCAAACACTTTCATATTTCGACAACCTTTTTGATTTTTATCGGTTATACTTCTTTATAATAGATTATAGAAAGATGCAGGGGAGCATAAAGTGAGAGAGGAAAGCGACAGTTTACTCTGTACGCTTTTTACGTTTCTGGACCGTATTGCAGTAGCGTCGTAACAAGTAGATCATGCATCAGTTTAGAACACATCAAAACTCAACTAAGTGTAACGGGGGGATATGAGTGAGCGTAGGCATCGTAATTGAAAAAGTTCAAAATTATGCTATGTTAGAAGATCATGTTTTGGTTGAAATGGTTCACAGCGGAGACGAAAAATCATTGGAGTATTTAATCAACAAGTATCAAAATCTTGTGAGGGGTAAAGCAAGAAAATACTTTTTGATTGGTGCTGAAAAAGAAGATATCGTCCAAGAAGGAATGATTGGACTGTACAAAGCAATTCGCGACTTTAATGAAGACAAGCTAACATCTTTTAAAGGTTTTGCGGAGTTATGTATCACAAGACAAATTATTACGGCGATTAAAACGGCTACTCGTCAAAAGCACGGTCCGTTAAATTCGTACATTTCATTGGACAAGCCTCTGTATGATGAAGAATCAAACTATACGCTGATGGATATGATTCCTGGCGATCAAATTGCTAATCCGGAAGCGGTGCTGATTCATCAAGAAAAAGTGGAAGACCGCGAGTTAAAAATTGCGGAAACACTTAGTGAATTGGAAAGAAAAGCATTGACGCTGTATATGGATGGCCATTCATACGCTGAAATTTCGAAAGAATTAAATACGCACGTCAAGTCAATTGACAACGCGCTGCAGCGTATCAAAAGAAAGTTAGGTCGAGACGTAGAAAGCAGACAAGCTATTTCATAATAGGCAAAAAACAGCCGGACCTCAAAGGGGTTTCGGCTCTTTTTCACGGTCTTTTAAAATGTCTTGAATAATTTCAATATGAACAGAAGCCCACGATTGTTCACGGAAATGAAGAAACACGCTTGGAATGAGAATAAAAACATACAGCACGACAAAAATAATCCAAAGCCAGCTGCCGTCTTTAAATAAAAATTGCTGCAGCCGCTGCGAAAATAAAAAAAAGAGCCAAGGCAAGGCAGAAACAAGGATAGGGATGACGCCGGAGCCGTTTTTTTCTTTGGTCATTCGGTAATACACCTTTCGCAAAGTAGCGCTGTCGAGCGTAAGGTAAAGCTGCCGGATTTCTTCCATTTCCGCTAATTCATCAATTTCTTCTGCGTTTTGGTTTTGATGAGCCGCTTTTTTCAATTTAAGGTAGACTTTATGAGCATCGCCGCGCAGTGAAAACATATACCAGCCTCCCGCATATTGTTTCGTCTTCTTTAACAGAGTTTGCAGGTGCATGTAAATATATACAAAAAGTTTCGTGATGCAAAAGAATAAGAAAACAGAAGTGAAAGCGTAAATCATTAGTAGAAAAAGAGAGAAAAAAGCTGGTTTTCGCTCTTTTTAGCCGCCTTTACACATCAAGCAGCAGCACATATACTAATAAAAGAACAATTAGTTACCTAGGTAAATAAAATGAAAAGGTGAGGTGGGAAAAGTGAATAACTTGGTGTTTCATGAGCTTCATCAAAAGTCGAGATTGTCTATTAAAGAAGTAAATGAAGTGTTAAAAGCGTACGGGCTATACAGCTCACAGTATTCAATTTTATTTTGTTTAAAGCGATTCGGCTCAATGACGCAAACGGAGATTTGGCAGTATTTAAATGTCGAAGCGCCAACGGTGACCCGCACGTTAACAAGGCTTGAAAAAAGCGGATGGATCGTTCGAAAAGCAGGCAGTGATAAACGAGAGCGCATCGTTTATTTATCTCCTCAAGCGAAGAAAAAGCTTCCGGAAATTCAGCAAGAAATTGAGCGTTTAGAAGAAAATTTGCTGATTGCTTTATCCGACAGCGAACAAGATCAGCTTATTTCGTTATTAAAGAAAATTTGTAAATCTACAGAAAAGGGTGAAATGAATGAAGAACCAGCAGGAGCCAATCTGGACTAAAAGCTTTATCAGCATTGCAATTACCAACTTTTTTATTTTTGTCGTGTTTTATGCATTGCTAACGCTGCTGCCGATTTATGTATTAGACGCCTTAGAAGGCACGAGTACGCAGGCAGGGCTTGTTGTTACCATCTTTTTATTATCTGCGATTATTGTTAGACCATTTTCAGGGAAAGTCATTGAAAACATTGGAAAGAAAAAAACGCTTGTATTTAGTACCCTCATTTTTGCGCTTTCTTCCTTCTTATATATGTTCATCCACCATTTTAACGTGCTTTTATTACTGCGCTTCTTTCAAGGAATTTCATTCAGCTTAGCAACAACCGTCACCGGAGCGATTGCAGCGGATTTAGTTCCCGCTAAACGACGAGGAGAAGGGCTTGGCTACTTCGGAATGTCAATGAACTTAGCCGTTGTTGCAGGGCCGTTTTTAGCATTAACGCTTCATCAATACATGGCATACAACATTATTTTCCTTGTATTTGGCGTGATTATGCTCGTTGGCTGGCTGTGCGGAATGATGGTCAAAAATCTTCAAGAAAACGCTGCTCCGTCAGTAAAGAAATCATTTTCACTGAGCGATTTGTTTGAAAAGAAATCCATGCCGATTTCATCTGTAGGTATTCTCGTTTCTTTTTCGTATGCAAGTATTATTTCTTTTATTTCTGTGTACGCACAGTCGCTTGGATTGATTAAAACAGCAAGCTTTTTCTTTGTCGTATTCGCAGCTGCGATGCTGATTTCACGACCGTTTACAGGAAGATTATTTGATAAATCTGGACCAAACATTGTGATTATTCCATCGTGTATTGTCTTTGCGATTGGTCTATTTAGCTTAAGCTTTACACATTCTTCTTGGATGCTGCTGTTTTCAGGTGCGTTAGTAGGGCTGGGCTACGGAACGCTGCTTCCTAGCTTCCAAACGCTTGCAATTCAAGCGGCGCCTGCTCACCGAAGCGCATATGCAACTGCCACGTTCTTTACGTTTTATGATAGCGGTATTGCGGTTGGTTCATTTGTATTAGGAATTGCAGCAGGTGCTTTAGGGTATTCAAAACTATACTTTGCGCTTGGTATTTTTGTTCTCTTGATTACACTTTACTACAAGTGGATTGCAAATTTACGTCAAAAACAAAAAGCAGCAAATATCCAAGTGGGCATGAAATAAAAAAGCTCGGCGTAATATGCGCCGAGTTTTTTTATGGATTTTTTACAGGACTTTGGAAGGGAAGCATATTTAAGTCAAAAGGTACTAGCCAATTCTTATCCATCTGCACCATACTTTAACAGAGGAACCATTTACATATAAAACTTCTTGGATGAAATAAAAAACAAAGGAGAACAAAGATGAAAGTAATGAAACCTCTTATGGTCACAGCGTTAGGGCTTAGTCTTGCCACTTTTTATGAAGGCGCTTTTCCTGCAGAAAAAGCTGTGCAAGTACAGGCTGCCACAGATGAAAACGTGATTGCTGACAAAGCAAAAACGTATGAAGGAGCCGATTATACACCTGGAGGAGAGACGCTAAGCGAAGGGTTTGACAGCTCTGGCTTCGTTCAATATGTGTTTAAGCAAGCGCTTGACACAACGCTGCCTCGTTCCGTGAAAGAACAGTCAGAGCTTGGAACAGACGTCGATAAAAACGAGCTGCAGGCAGGCGATGTATTGTTTTTTGACACGGATGAAAACGGTGAAGTGAACGTAGCCGCTATTTATATCGGAGACGATGAGATGATTTATGCATCTTCTTCAGACGGAAAAGTCGTGGTGAAAAACATTTCAAGCAGTGCCTATTGGTCATCACATTTTGCCAAAGCAAAGCGCATTACAGGAGCACCGGAAATTGCAAAAGATAATGAAGTGATTGCAGAAGCGCTAAAGCATCTCGGCACGCCATATGTATTTGGAGGCGATTCTCCAACGGACGGTTTTGACTGCTCTGCATTTGTGGCGTATGTATTTCAGCACGCATCGGACGTCTACCTTCCGAGATCAACCGATCAGCAGTGGCAAGTTGGAGAAAAAGTTGCTCGCACAGATTTAAAGCCAGGAGACGTTATCTTTTTTAAAGATACGTATCGTGAAGGGATTTCACACGTCGGCATTTATGCAGGCGGCAATCAGTTTATTCATGCCAAGCGCAGCGAAAATGTGACGGTGGATTACCTGACAAGCAGCTACTGGACGTCTAAGTACGCAGGAGCAAGGCGCTACGATGACTTATCGCTGTCAAAAGACAATCCATTTGTGACGGAATCTCTTAAATATGTAGGAGAAGTACCTTACGCACAAGGTGGGACAAGTCCTTCTACAGGCTTTGATACGGCTGGTTTTGTTCGATACATTTATAAAGAAGCAGCTGGAAAAGACATTCCGCGCTATGCGAGTCAGCAGTGGGAAGCAGGAGAAACCATTTCACAATCTGACTTGAAGCCAGGAGATCTCGTCTTTTTTGAAGGAAGTTCACTTATTCCATCTATCTATATTGGAAATGACTATGTCGTTCACGTATCCACATCTGAGGGTGTGAAAATTACAAACTATAAAGTAGACAGCTACTGGGCGCCTAAATACTACGGAGCAAAGCGCATGCCATAAAGGTAAAAAACCAAGACAGTCTGGGGCTGTCTTGGTTTTTTAATAGGTAGCCAATTGTTTTTGTATGTCTTTGATTCGCTCTAGCGTTATCCCTTCCCGCTGCTCGACGGCTAAAGGGTGATCGGTTGGCTCTAACTCGATGAGCGGTCTTGTTCCAACAGGTCTTGTATGCACATTTGTTTTCAAATTTAACGTTTCGGGATAGCCTGGAATTGAAACTGAAAACCAGCCGAAATAAGGCGGTTCATTTTCTCTTTTGTCACTTTCCCATAAATCGATCATTCGATGAAAATTTTCTTCGCTTAAAGAAACCCATATGTTCCAAGTGAAAAATTCTTCTTCATTAAGAACAGGAATTTCAACACAGCCTCTTACGAAAAAATGTTCTTGATTCATGATACAAATCTCTGAATATAGTTCAAAGTCGTTTTGTCTTTCATCGTCTGACGCGTCATAATAGTAAATAGGAGCTTCACTTGTATAGCTCATAGGCAAAGCGGGCTGAGGGTGTTCACAGGTTAAGTCTTTATAGTGAAGTTTGTTCGTTTTCTTCTTGCCATATAATCGTCTTCTTCGCATATAATTTTAGACTCCTCAGATAAAAGTATCTTCATTATAATACAAAAAAATGGCTGCTTAAGCGTATAATGTGTAAAAAAGTTTGATTCCCCGTATCTTTTGAACTTCCTTTAATCGTTTAGTAAATAGAGAGTGCAAAAGGAGTGAAAATCATGTCACATTCAAAAAAAATTGAAACACAAACAGAAAGCTTTAACGATGCCTGCTGGAACGAGCATTACCCAAAATTGCAGCAGTACTGCCGTTTTTTAACGCAAAATGCGTGGGACGGAGACGATATTGCCCAAGAAACGTTTTTAAAAGCTCAGCGATATAAAGGTGAAGAGCACAAGCTGTCTTCCGCGCTGTTAAATAAAATTGCGTATCACCACTGGATTGATCTGCTGAGAAAACGAAAGCGTGAAGTAATAGCCGCAGAAGAAGTTTTGGACCAACAAGACGGCAAGCAGGCGTTTGATATGAAAGGACACTCGGTCGAGCTGCTCCTTAGTCAGTTTACGCCAAAGCAAGCGGTTATCTTTTTCTTAAAAGAAGGCTTTCACTATCAGCTAAAAGAAATAGCGTTGATTTTACAAACGTCAGAAACAGCGGTGAAAAGCAATTTACATCGTGCTAAGCAGCGGTTAGAAAAAGGCGGTGAGCCGTTTTCTACAGATTCTTTTTGGGATGAAAAAGAGCGTAAAGAGCTGTCAGAACTGTTTTATAAAACGTTAGAAGCGCAGGACCCAGCACTTTTGATTCGGGCTTTGCCTTCCTTAAAAAGCGTCATTCAAAAACCAACGTATACTCCGACATGCACTCTCTGCATGGCTGCATAGCCATATTACGTGTGATAAGGAGGATATATATGAGTACGATTCCATATGTAATTGAACAAAGCAACCGCGGTGAACGTTCGTATGATATTTATTCGAGGCTGTTAAAAGATCGAATTATTTTAATTGGTGATGAAATCAATGATCATATTGCCAACAGCGTGGTCGCGCAGCTGCTGTTTCTTGCGGCAGATGATCCTAAAAAAGATATTTCACTTTATATTAACAGCCCCGGAGGTTCCACTTCAGCAGGGTTTGCGATTTATGATACCATGCAGTACATCGAGCCGGACGTTCAAACGATTTGCACGGGCATGGCCGCTTCTTTTGGCGCACTGCTTCTCCTAGCAGGAGCAAAAGGAAAGCGCTATGCACTTCCGAACAGTGAAGTTATGATTCATCAGCCGCTAGGAGGGGCTAGAGGGCAGGCGACTGAAATTGAAATTAGTGCCCGGCGGATTTTAAAATTGAAGCAGCATATTAATGAAATCATATCAACACGAACGGGACAGCCGGTTGAAAAAGTGGCAAACGATACGGAACGAGATTATTTTATGAGTGCTGAAGAAGCAAAGGAGTATGGAATTATTGACGGTATTCTCTTGCCAAAATAAAGTGGTGACAAAGAAGCATAGGCTGCAGCGTCTATGCTTTTTTGTCTATAAAAATAAGAAAAAAGACCTTAGTATTATCTTTATTTTTCTTTAAAAGGTAGGTATTATATAAAATATAACAGATTTTAGAAAGAAGGTTTTACACATGCAAGAAGTGATTGGAGTAGAGCAGCGGTCTCTGTTTCAAAAAGTATTAGTAACATTTATTTTTTCGTTATTTATTTCAACAGTTGGCTTATATGTAGGTCAATATGTGCCGCCGGCTTATTTCCTTCCGTTAGCGATTGCTGAAATTGTGATGCTGGTTGCCGCATTTATGTTACGAAAGAAAAAAAGCGTAGGATATGGCTTTACATATGCTTTTTCATTTATATCAGGCATCACGCTGTTTCCGATTGTCAGCTACTATGCATCAGTAGCGGGGGCGCAAGTCGTTCTTTATGCGTTTGGAAGCACGTTCGTTATTTTTACGGTGATGGGTGTAATTGGCGCAAAAACAAAAAAAGATCTAGGGTTTTTAGGCAGCTTCCTATTAGTGGCGCTGTTAGCACTAGTCTGTATCAGCATTTTCTCGCTGTTTAGTCCCTTAACAACGCCTGGACTCATGGCATTCTCAGTGATTGGTACCATCGTTTTCTCACTTTACGTGCTGTATGATTTCAATAAAATGAAGCACGGTGAAATCACGGAAGAGCTTGTTCCACTGCTGGCACTATCTCTTTATTTAGACTTTATTAATCTATTCATCAACTTGCTTCGCTTTTTCGGTATTTTAGGTAGCGATGATTAATAAGAAATAGGCTGGGACAAAAGTGTTCTAACTGAAGGGTGATCCGAACGGTGAAGATTCTTGATGGAGAATCTTCACCGTTCGGATTTTTTATTGGTAAGATGAGCGTAGGTGTCATCCATTTAGATGCTTCTAGCTGTTGATTGGAGGGCAAGGCGGAGACTCCTGCGGGAGAAGCGGAATAGGTGAGACCCCGCAGGAGCGGAAGCGACGAGGAGGCTCAGCGGCCGCCCGCGGAAAGCGAAGCCTTGCACGGAAATCAACAGCGGTATAATAAGCAGTCCACCTCATGTATCCAATCTGTTGATCTTTAGATGGGGTTGATGTAGTTATATCACAATCTCTTTTTTGTTTTAGTTATTCTCCGCCATCCCCATCTCCATCCTCGCTAACGTCATCCTCTGTTTTTTCATAGTTTGGTCCGGTAGCGTAAGGTTCTTTAAAAAACTTTTCAAGCCACGTGGAGCTTGTAGCGACCGCGCCGTTTTTAGCATGAATAAATTCACTGATTGTATATATTTCAACGACTTGCTTTCGATATTTCCGAAATAAAAATGCGCTGGCAACAACGCCAATGCTGATGATTATATACGTATTCATGAAATCCTCCTTGTAAAAGGGTTAGTGTAAATCATAATTGTGAAGATTTTTTAATATTTTCCCTTATGGTTATTTTTGGTATTGTGTATTTATGATGAAAAACAAGAGGAGGGGAAGTATGAATAAAGTAGCTGGTACGGCGCTATTATTTTTCTTACTAGTTGGTTGCAATCAAGAAAAGGTAACTGTATCCACACCTAATGATGAACAAGTTCCAGTGTCAGGAAGCATTGTGGTTAATGACAAAGAGTATGAAATGCGAGTAGGAGAATATGAATGGAACGGTGACGATGGTGCGCACATAACCAAAACGGATTCTTACTCACCAAAAGAGGTTGCTAAAGAATTTGATGACCTTACGCTAGAGAAAGATACCAAAGTTAAAATTCTACTAAAAAACAATCCAAAACTTACCGTCTATCAACTAAACAAAAATAATCAAAAAGAAAAAATTAAAATAAGGGATAATCATATTGAAGTGTCTTCAAAGAGCGGTTATTATCTTTACGAAGTATCGGGTAAATGGCCTCATGGAAAGGCAACTTATTTATTTGATGTGAATGTGAAATAGCGATCGGATATTTGGGAGTTATAATGAACTGCTATACATGCACGAATCTAAAACAAGTTCGTTTAGTGGTGCGAGCCTTTGAAAAAATGGTAGTATAGAGCAGGTAAATAGAGAACGTAAATTTTTTGGAAGGATGCATGTTAGTGGTGAATTTTAAAGAGTTTTTTACTATTTCTTCGTATGAAGTAATGGAGCATTTGAGTCGAAAAGAAAATGGAAAGAATATAGATGAATACGAAGTGCTGTTGTATAACGAAAGCGTCAGTCAAACGGAAAATGTAAAAATCAAATTCAAAAAGACGAACGATGAAATAGAAGTGGAAAAAGTACAAACGCTCTCTTACTTTGATCAACAGTGTCCCAAACACCCCTGTAAGATTTGCGGCAGTGAAGTGATGGTAAAAGAGAACAGCACTGAAGAACTAAATGTTTACGTACACAATTGTTCATTTAACTATGAAGAAATAGAGTGCTGTTTAAGAGAACTAGTACAAAATGAACTTTTACAGGATAGATTTACTCAAGAAGAATTCGACCGGAACTATGGAGTTAACTACCGGGATGACGCTAACCAGCAATATAGCTTTTACGATACCCAGCAAAGAGATACTTTTTACACCATCTTTAACGATAGTGTCTATCACACATCCTACGCAGGACCACAAGAGCTCCGCTGCAAGTTTTGCGGGATGGATGAAGAGCTGCTTGTTGTAGACGGAGCCTTCTATCAAAAATGCTCAGTGCTAACTCCACATACAAATCAAATTATTGATATGATTGAAGCAAGGAAACAAAACGAACCAGACGTAACAAAACGTTGATGAGAGAAAAGTGGGCCGGAGCTTGAGAAGAACATAAAAAAGAAGCTTCCTTTTGAGCGAAAGGAAGCTTATCAAGTTTGTACCTATAGGGTTGAGTGGTGCATAATTAAATGGCTACCGGAATAACCGATGAATCATTAAAGTAAACAACTTCTGAAAGAATGGTGCAGCCTTTCAGGTTTTTGAGCTGAGAAAGGGCTTCTTCTTTGCTATCAAACTCGTACATTCTCATCTCACCTTTTCTGACATAACACGTAATTACATACATTTTAGAAGTACCTCCACCTATCATTTATCAATTTATTAATAAAAAGCCATAACGGCTTTTATTCCTATTAAAATAGTGTAAGTGCGCCTGTGACAATAGCAAGGACAATCAGAACAAGAGACGTTAAAACGGCCCATTTAAATGCAAAGCGCTGATGTTCACCAAGATCAACACCTACCATACCTACAAGTAAGAAAGTAGACGCAACGAGTGGACTTAACAGATGAACAGGTTGTCCGAGTACTGAAGCTCGCGCGATTTCCATCGGATCAATTCCGTAAGAAGCCGCTGTTTCAGCGAATATTGGTAAAACACCGAAGTAATAAGCGTCGTTACTCATCACAAATGTAAACGGCATGCTTGTTAAAGCAACGATTGTCGGTAAAAACGAACCGAGTGAATCAGGAACTAAATGAATTAACAGGCTTGCCATTTCGTCAACCATTTTAGTGCCGGATAGTATTCCTGTAAAAATACCGGCTGCAAAAACAAGGGCTGCAACGGTTAGTGCGTTGCCTGCATGAGCCATTAAACGTTCTTTTTGATCCTCAAGTTTTGGATAGTTAATCATAAGAGCAAGCGCAAAACCAATCATAAATAAAACAGAAACGGACCAAATACCAGAAACTAATACGACCATAAGTGCAATGGTTAAAGCTAAGTTAATCCAGATTTTTTTAGGCTGTGTAATATCTTCTTGAGAAGTCAAAGACGCGTCTTCAGCAAAAGCAAGCGAGCTTTTTAATTCAAACTGCTCGATGTCAATAGCACCAAGTCGTCTGCGCTCTTTTTTTCCAAGAATATAGCCCGTAAAAATCACCCACAAAGCTCCGCCAATTAACGTTGGAAGAAGTGGAATAAAGAACTCTGATGCATCGAGATGAAGGGCAACAATCGCACGAGTAGCCGGTCCTCCCCAAGGCGTCATGCTGCTCATAATACTAAGAGAAAGCATCGCAACCGTCGTTAACACTAACGGACTCATATTTAGGCGTTTATAAAGTGGAAGAAGAGCAGAAACCGTAATCATATAAGTGGTTGTGCCGTCTCCGTCTAGTGCAACTAAAAGCGATAGAAGAGCGGTTCCGATGACGATTTTAAGCGGATCGCCTTTTACGATTTTTAACAGCTGCTTAATTAATGGATCAAACAGGCCGGCATCAATCATAACCCCGAAATATAAGATGGCGAACAGCAGCATCGCAGCTGACGGAGCTACTTGTTTTAATCCTTCTAGCATCATGTCTCCGACGCCTTTGCCAAACCCTCCAATCACCGCAAAAAGAAGTGGAATCACCATTAAAGCTACGATAGGAGACATCCTTTTTGACATAATGAGATACGTAAAGACAATAATCATTGTAAAACCTAGTAGTGCTAGCATTCAAACAACCTCCTTTATTTTCCCTCTTTTCTCTGAAAGCGTTTTCTTTTAGAGTAAAAAAACGTGACTAACATCTCTCATCCCCATGTATGAGTCGTAGTTTGATTATTAAGAATTTTTAAAGCCGCTCTTTACTCCCGCTGATGTTTCTTGTTTTCATGTTAGTACATTTTTAAAAATAAAGGAAATATAGGTTTTTTTAGAAAGTTCATAAAAAATTTTTATAATAGTAGTCTAGAAAAAAGCTTGGTCCAAAAGGGAGGTTCTTCCAAGACGCAAACTTTTTAGCTTTTGGTTTATTTTTCACTTAGCTTTAAAAAGTCAATAAATGCTTTCACGACCGATAAATTCAAGTAAGAAGGATCATACATGAGCCACGTGTTTCGAAGCAAAGGTGATTCATCTCGGTACGAAAGTCCGTATGTATATAAGTTGTCGCTGGAGTGAAGGCAAATTTCAGGTAAAATTGCAAAGCCTAAATCATTTTTGACCATTTCTTTGGCCGTTTCTTGCCGGTCAACTTCCATTGCCACAAACGGAGGCTCTGAAAACTTGTCATGCCACCAGTCTTGAATGAGATCTTTTAGCGACGTATCGGTTTTATAGTTAATATAAGGCAAGTTCGGCAAGTCATTGATCGCAATCTCTTTTTTCGAAATTAAGCAGAGCCGTTCTTTCGTCAGCAGTGATTTTTCTCCGTTCCACGGGTAATTGCCTCGTAAAATACCAACGTGCACACGCGAAGAGTCTAATAGATTCATAACTTGCGTACTCCAGCCCGTATTGACGCTGAACTGTACATTTGGGTAGTGAAGAGAAAATTGTTTTAAAATCTTTGGGAGTTTATGCTGTGCAAAGTTACTCGATACTCCTAAGCGAAGCGTGCCCGTAACGGTTTCGCTCATATTACGCATGCTGTCTTTTGTTTCCTGCAGCTGCTTCCACATATTTTCCGCATAGCGAACGAGATGCTCACCTTCAGATGTAAACTCAATTCCTTTTTTCGTTTTGAAAAAAAGCGTCACGCCAAATTCTTCTTCAAGATTTTTAAGGCGGTAGCTTAAAGAAGGCTGCGATACGTAGAGTCTTTCAGCCGTTCGCGTAATGTTCTTTTCTTCATGAAGCGTTTTAATTAATATCCAATCTTTTTGATCCATCCTAATTCCCCCTTGTATTTAGATTATAAAAAAATTTTTAAAAAGACAATAAATTTTATGTATTTTACTTATGACCACCTCTATTATACGATAAATGGCAAATGAACCGGTTCTAAATAGTAAAAAAATAAAATGGTTTGATGAACGCCTCGGCGTTTGTTAGTAGGGGAGAAAGGTGATTAAGATGACGCGTATTCCTGTAACGGTTATGAGAGGTGGAACGAGTAAAGGGGTCTTTATTAACCATGAAGAAATGCCTGTAAACAAATCGGATTGGGAACCGTTTTTGCTAGATATAATGGGAAGTCCGGATCAACGTCAAATTGACGGGCTGGGCGGAGCCAATTCGCTGACGAGTAAAATCGCGATTATTAAAAAATCAGATTTAGAAGAAGCTGACGTAGATTACACGTTTGCGCAGGTCAGCATCAGCGAATCCCTCGTTGATTTTAAAGGAAACTGCGGCAATATCTCCTCAGCAGTCGGACCTTATGCAATTGAACAAGGACTTGTACAAGCTGTGGAACCCGTGACTAAAGTGCGGATCTATAATACAAATACCAAAAAAGTAATCGTAGCGGAAGTAGAAGTAGAAAACGGGAAAGTGAAAACAGAAGGATCGTGTATGATTCCTGGAGTGCCAGGTACGGGTTCACCCATTTATCTTTCGTTTGAAAACGGAGAAGGAGCCGTTACCGGAAAACTGCTTCCGACCGGGAACGCTATTGATCTTCTGCAAACATCCATCGGGACAGTAAAAGCATCAATTGTTGATGTAGGAAATCCGCTTGTATTTGTGAAAGCAGCGGATATTGGCCTAAAGGGAACAGAACTTCCGCATGAATACACGGAAAAACAGCTGAAGCTATTTGAAGAAATTCGCTCCATTGCAGCGGAAAAAGCGGGGCTTGCACCTCGAGACAAAGCAACTAAACTATCACCAGCTGTTCCGAAAATGACGATTATTTCTCCTCCAATGGACCACCGTGACGGAACTGGAAGAGAAAAATCTGCTTCTCAAATGGACGTATTAATTCGCATGATGTCGATGCAAAAACCGCATCAAACGCTTGCGATTACAGGAGCGATTTGTACGACAGCAGCTATTTATACAAAAGGCACGCTTCTGTCAGAAATAGTTCAACTAAAAGGCGATACTGTTCGACTTGCTCATCCGATGGGAATTATGGAAACTAGTGTGGATCTGAAAGGTGGACAGGTTAACGGAATCAAAGTAGTGCGTACAGCCCGTCTTATTTTTGAGGGATTTGTTTATACAAAGCATACGTACGATGTATGTTTATCAAGTTAGTAACGTTCTCTAAAAAAAGCTCTTTCTAGGAAACTAGGAAGAGCTTTTTTATGTTAGAATATTTTTACTGAATATTGAAAAAGTAGGTGGGAGTATGAAAAAAATAACGTATATTGATTTAAGCCACGTCATTGAAGACGGAGTTATCACACATAAAGGCTTGCCGGCACCAATCATTTGCGATTATTTGAGCCGAGAAGAGTCTAAAAAGCTTTATGAACCAGGGACTGAATTTCAAATCGGTAAAATTGAAATGGTTACAAATACGGGTACATATATTGACGTGCCGTTTCACAGATACAAAGACGGAGCGGATTTAGCTCAAACGGCTATTGATAAAACAGCCGGGCTGGAAGGAATAGTCGTTTCAGTCGATCCGACTTTAACGGCTATTGATGAATCTCATTTTCAGCATATAGATGTAAAAGGCAAAGCAGTATTAATTCACACGGGATGGGATCGCTACTGGAATACAGATGATTATTTAGAAAACCATCCATACTTAACGGAAAGCGCAGCAGCTTATTTAGTGTCTCAACAGCCGGCTCTTGTTGGAATTGATTCGATGAATATTGACGATACAAAAGGAAAAGCAAGACCAGCTCATACGCTGCTGTTAGGAGCGGACATTGTAATTGCTGAACACTTATGTCACTTAGATCAACTAACGCAGTCCTTTTTATTTTACGCCGTGCCTCCTAAAATAAAAGGAGCCGGAACGTTTCCGGTAAGAGCATTTGCGGAGGTAGAAAGAAAATGATCCAGTTACATAGATATAGAGAAGTGCAGGAATTTAAAAATCAAGTAGAGCCGCTTTTATCAAAGAATGAAGTTCTTCATAACTTAGCGCTCGGCATTTTACACAGCTTAAATGAAAGCAGCAAACCAAATTTTATGGGTGTTATTTTAAAAGACAGTCGTGCTGCGCTTGTGTTACTGCAAACCCATCCTAAGCAAATCATCCTGTCTCAAATACAGAAGCTAACGAAGGGTGAACTAAGCGAAGCGGCAGAGCTGTTACAAGAAATCGACATACCGGGCATAGTTGGAGAAAGACAAACGGTTTTATATCTTTCTCAAAAAATAGCAGATTTAAAAAATCAAGAGGCTTCTTTGAAAATGGATCAGCGCATTTATCGGTTAGACAAAGTAAAAAAAACTGCGGATGCTGAAGGAATGCTGGTAAAAGCAAGGTTGGAGCACCTTCCGCTCGTGACAGAATGGATTTGGGAGTTTATGGGCGTCATTGGAGAGCCTGTATCAAAAGAACAGGCTGCCAAAACAGGAGAAGCTTTTATTAAAGCAGAACGGTTATTTTTATGGGAAGTGAACGGCAAGTGTGTGTCGATTGCCAATGCTACGCGTCCAACGACTCATAACATTACGATTAACTTTGTATACACGCCTCAAAAAGAACGTAAAAAAGGCTATGCCTCAAGCTGTGTGTCCACACTTTCTCAGCTTATGCTAGACAGCGGTTTTCAAACAACAAGCCTATACACAGATATGACAAATCCTACGTCTAACAAGATTTATATGGAGATTGGGTATGAACACGTAGCCGATTCCGCCTTAGTTTTATTTCATGAAAAAAAGTAGCAGGCTGTCTGCTACTTTTTCTATTACTTAAGGTTTTTTAACTAAATTAACGTGATTTAATGTTTTGCTATCATCAAAAATAAATTCAAGATCATAGGCGCCGGCGTGATAGGTGTACTTCGTTTGAGTCGTACCATCACCTTTTACTTTGCTTGTAAAGTTCGGCTGACCTAATTCTTTCTTTAAGTTAGCTTGCGTGATGGACCCTAGATTTGTTTGACGCTCTACATTCGTACCAAAATAGCGAATTTCGTTGATGACGTTATTTTGGTCATAGCCAAATGCGTATCCAGGATGGCCCATTTCCGCATGATAGTAGTCAAAGTTATTTGATGAACCTTCAGGTGGAGGACCAAACTGATCTCGAACATCTTGACGCAGGGTTTTGCCAATTTTAAAGTCTGCTGTTAATCGCGGCACTTCACCTTTTACTGCGGCGTTATAAATTTCGTTGATATTTTTTACAGCTGTTTGACTTTGACTGCTTGCTTCTTGAGATGTAGCTGCGTGTGCTGGTGTATCAAGCTGAGCTACAGGAGCAAATCCAAACGCAGCAATTCCTGTAATCGTTGCAGCAGCAGCTGCTTTTGAAAAACGTTGTTTCATTTTCACAATCGTTTCCTCCTTTTATTTATATACATCGATTTAGCACTCCGGATCCACCTAAAGAGCAGGTAGGTCCGGAGTGCTAGACCTAAGCGTCTGCCGCCCCCCTTGCGGGGGCGGCAGCATCCGCATAGGTGAACCTTTGTGGGAGTAGTCAAGGAGTCTTAGTTGAGTTGGTAACTGATATATATAATGTAACACGTCTTTTAGAATGTAAACGTCAGGTGAAGTGAAAAGCGGAAAACGATTCATTTATCCTAGGTGAAAAGATTGGTTTATATTCCTTTACTAGGTAAAAAAACGTAATATAGAGAGGGTTCTAATGCTTTATAAAAAACTGGATAATAATTGTAATTATGATACAATAAATCAAGTATTTGTTAAAAATATAATATTTATTGCTGGAGTTTTGATGTATGGAAAAAAATTTGATGAGAGGTACGCTTTTATTAACAGCGTCTTCTTTGTTAACAAAGATTTTAGGCTTTATTTATATTATTCCTTTCACAGCCTTAGTGGGAACGTCAGGTTATGCACTTTATAAGTATGCATACGGTCCATATACATTGATGCTAAGCTTGTCGACAATGGGTCTTCCGCTTGCTGTTTCGAAGTATGTATCGAAATATAACGGTCTTGGAGACTACCGTGCGGGACAAGATCTGTTAAAAGCAGGACTTCTATTAATGATGATAACGGGCATAATAGGTTTCTTAGTCCTCTATACGATGGCACCGTGGCTCGCTGAACTAGTCATTAACGGAAAAGATTCCTCAGGAAATAGTCAAAAAGACGTAGTGTACGTCATTCGAATGGTAAGCTTTGCTTTAATTATTATCCCGCCTATGAGTCTATTACGAGGCTACTTTCAAGGTAACCAGTCTATGGGACCGTCCGCGCTGAGTACAATTATTGAGCAAATTGTGCGCGTGTTGTTTATTCTAGTAGGAGCATACGCTGTCATTCATCTTTTTCATGGTACTATGACAAAAGCTGTTGGAATTGGTACGTTTGGAGCGTTTATTGGAGGCGTAGGGGGAATAGGGATTCTCGGTGCTGTTTATGTAAAACGCAAGCGGTTAATTATGAAAGAAGTGAACAGCGGAAAGAATAATAAATCCGTTTCATTTTCTTTGATGTTCAAAGAGCTTGTAACGTACGCTGTTCCGTTTGTATTAGTTGGTTTAGCTATTCCTATCTATCAAAATATTGATACGTTTACGATTAACATGCTCTTTCAATCAATAGGATATGGACAAGCTAAAGCCGAAACGATCAACTCCGTCATTGGATTAGCCCAGATTTTGGTGATGGTGCCGGTATCGTTAGCGACTGCCTTCAGCATGTCGCTGATTCCGGGCATTACGTCTTCTTTTGTACAAGGAAATTTACGGGAAGTAAAAGGGAAAATTACAAAAACGCTGCAGCTGCTGTTGTTTTTTACTCTTCCTGCTGCCGTGGGGCTTTGTTTATTAGGCAAGCCGGTATATATGATGATTTTTGGAGCGAAAAACAGTCCTGAAATCGGTGGAGTTGTTTTACAATGGTATGCGCCTGCTGCGATTCTTTTTGCTCTTTTTACCGTAACAGCCGCAATTCTCCAAGGAATTAATCAACAAAAGAAGCTAATTTTAGGCTTGGGCTTAGGAATTGTTGTGAAGATAGTATTAAACGTACTGTTGGTTTCAAGCTTAAAAGAAATTGGACCGGTTGTCGCGACTTACGGAGGGTATGGTGTATCGGTTATATATAACTTCTATTTAATTGAAAAATCTATTTCTTACCGAGTTCAATCACTGGGACAAGCTGCGTTGACACCTGTTTTATTAGTAAGTGTGATGTCAGCCGCTGTAATTATCGGCAATTATACTTCTCACTATTTTTTAGAAAATAAGCTGTCTGCATCTTCACTTGCGATTAGCACATCTTGTATTTCAATTGCTTTAGGTGCTGCCGTGTATCTAGGACTTGGCGTAAAAACAAGTTTAGGGCAATCTGTTGTATTAAATAGAAGAAAAAGAATGTAAATGTAAAGGAGAGAAAGGTGTGTCAAAACGATTTTTACTAACCGTAGCGGCTGGAGGATGTATCATCATTTTCGGCGCGCTGCTGCTATTAAATTGGGAAAGAGTGTTTGGCGATTATCGTCCGATTCAAACAGCAACAGCTGTATTCAAGTTAGAGGTGGGAAGTCAAGGTGTAGCAAAGACTACGGATTCAGATGATGCTCTTCACTATATGGTGAAAAAAGGACATTTAGATGAATATATTCATATGATGAACGAAAAAGGCTATGTGTTAAAAGAAAAAGATATTGATCATAACCGACTTGTTTTTAACGATGGACAAGAGGATGAGCAAATTTACTACAAGCGCTTTGCTAGGAAGTATACGATGATTGATGGAGAAGGGTAAAGGCTTTATATGGTATTTTAGTAGACTAAAACCTTATAACCCTATCTGTTTTTAAAGTTTTTTGGCGAAAAAGAAAAATAATATTGACAATTATGACAAAAAGCTTAATACTGACTTTATTACATAAAACAAATACAATTTGTTTCCTTATCAAGAGAGGTGGAGGGACTGGCCCTGTGAAACCCGGCAACCGCTGTCTATGACAGAATGGTGCCAAATCCTTAAGAGTGTATCGCTCTTAGAGATAAGGAAGAAGCTGAAACAAAGCTCTTCCTTATTTATTTAAGGAAGGGCTTTTTATGTACAAAAAACAACGAGGTGATTATTTGAACAAAGCAGACCGTATTAAACGAATGAAAACACCAGAAATTGATCCAAAGTATGAAGGACGAGTGCCTCCGGGGCAAGTAGTGACAGAGCGCTTTCCTATTTTGCATGAAGGCGACGTGCCGGAGTATAACTTAGAGGAGTGGACGCTTCGCGTGTTTGGGTTGGTAGACAAAGAAGTGACGCTTTCGTATCAAGATATATTGAACATGCCGCAAACAACGGTGAAATGTGATATTCACTGCGTAACGAGATGGACAAGACTTGATAATGAATTTACGGGCGTGCTGTTTACAGACTTTTTAAAAGCAGTTGGCGTGGAGTTGAAAAGTAAATACATCATGCTGCACGGAGATAATGACTATACGTCAAATATTGAAGTAAAAGATTTACTGAGAGCCGATATTCTTCTCGCTCATTCCTTTAACGGAGAGCCGCTTACAGCTAAGCACGGATATCCGCTGCGATTGGTTGTTCCGCATTTGTACTTTTGGAAAAGTGTTAAATGGCTTCGAGGCTTTGAAGCTATTGATGAAAATCATCCTGGCTTTTGGGAGCAAAACGGCTTTCATCTTAGAGGAGATCCGTTTAAAGAAGAGCGTTTTTCTGGAGAAGATTTAGGCATTCCAGAAGATGAGTGGGTACATAAAGACTATGATTAATAAAAATGCCTATGCACGCGCATAGGCATTTTGTCAGCGCTGGCGGTTTAATTCCCACACAACGTGGCGAAGTTCAGGCAAAATCAGTTTGGTCATAGCTAGACGAACAGCACCGCTTGATCCTGGTGTAGAAAAAACGGCTTTTTCGTTAATCGTCCCGGCAATTGCCCGGCTCATAATCGCTGCGCTGCCAATGTCTTCGGTGTAGCTCAGCATGCGAAACAGCTCGCCAAACCCAACGATTTCTTTATGAATCAGCGCTTGAACGGCTTCAATCGTAACGTCTCGTTTTGTAATGCCAGTCCCGCCGTTTGTGAGAACAACGTCAATGTCCTCATCACTGCATCCGGCAAGTATCGCTTGTTGAATCGACGTTTGGTCGTCTTTTACAATTTCATAGGAAGCGACTTGCATGTCATGTTCTTTCAGAAGTTGGATCATCAGCGCACCGCTTTTATCGGTTTCTTTTGTACGTGTGTCGGATACCGTAATGACTTTGCAGCGAACGGGCTGAGTTGCTTTAGATTTATGTTCATGTACGCTCATTATGTACCTCCTTTACGCTTCCGTACGCTTGTAGTCACCGTTTTTGCCGCCTGATTTTTCAAGCAGATACGTTTCGCCGATAATCATGCCTTTATCAATGGCTTTGCACATATCATAAACGGTTAGAGCGCAGGCAGAAGCGGCGGTTAAAGCTTCCATTTCAACGCCCGTTGAGCCTTCCGTTTTAACAGTTGCTTCTATTAATAAACGGTATTGATCATTGCTTGTATCCCAGTCAAATGAAAGGTTTACGCCTTTTAATAAAAGGGGGTGACACATCGGAATAATGTCAGACGTGCGTTTTGCAGCCATGATTCCCGCTATTTGTGCGACAGCAAGCACGTCGCCTTTTCCGATCTTATGTTCTACAATGGCTTCGTGAATTCCTTTGTTAACAAGTATGCTTGAACGAGCGGTTGCAGCGCGGCGAGTGATAGATTTTTCGCTAATATCGACCATGTTGGCACGGCCTTGGTCATTAAAATGTGTAAAAGAAGACATCGGTGTTTTCATCCTTTTTCAGTAAATTTTGTTGTATGATAGAAATAGTGAGATATGCTATGATTTTACACCATAGCGCAAAAAGTGAACAGACATAAAGGAAGTGAAGAATGTATGTTAGAAAGCAGAACACCTATTTCAATTCCTGAAGCAATTGAAAAAGTCATGACATATAAAAGAAAAGGCAGCATCGAACGCGTATCGATCACCGAAAGCTACGGACGCTATTTAGGAGAAGATATTGTCGCCGACCAAAACGTGCCTCATTTTAATAAATCGCTTTATGACGGCTTTGCAGTTCGAGCGCAAGACTGCATAGAAGTCTCAATTGAACATCCTGTAGAGTTCGAAGTTGTAGGTGAAATCGGCGCTGGCTCTGTTTTTGAAGAAGAAGTAAAGCCGTTTCAAGCGGTGCGTATTATGACAGGAGCGCAAGTGCCTCATTCATGTGATGCGGTTGTGATGCTTGAAGTAACGAAGTCATATGAAAAAGAAGGAAAAACGTATATGGCGTTAAGCAGGCCGGCTTCAAAGTGGGAACACATTGCGTTAAAAGGAGAAGAAACAAAAAAAGGAGACGTGCTCGTTTCAAAAGGAACGCGCATCAATCCGGGCGTCACGGCTTTTTTAGCTACGTTTGGCTATGCGGATGTAGCCGTGGTGAAGCAGCCGGTGGTTGGCGTGTTAACAACGGGAAGCGAACTGCTTGATGTAAATGAACCGTTAGAACCAGGGAAAATCCGAAACAGCAACTCCTATATGGCACTTGCACAAATCGTAAGAAGCGGGGGAATTCCGAAATATTTAGGGAAGCTTGAAGATGATTTTGACCGCTGCTATGAAGCGGTAGAAAAAGCGCTCGAAGAAGTGGATATTTTACTGACAACCGGCGGGGTATCCGTTGGGGACTATGATTATTTGCCAGCTATTTATGAAAAGCTTGGTGCGAATGTGCTGTTTAACAAGATTGCGATGCGACCGGGAAGCGTCACAACAGTCGCAGAACGAAACGGACAGCTGCTGTTTGGACTATCAGGAAACCCATCTGCTTGCTATGTCGGGTTCGAACTGTTTGTTCGTCCAATTGTTCGCAGCTTTTTACATTCACCACTGCCTCATTTACATAAAACAAAAGCGGTGTTAAACGGACGTTTTAAAGAGCCTAATGCATTTACGAGAATGGTGCGAGGAGAAATTACAGACGAAGGCGGAAGGCTTGTTGTAACGCCAGTTGGAATGGACAAGTCAGGCGCTATTTCGTCATTAGCTGCAGCAAACGCCTTGATTGTTCTTCCAGGCGGAGAGCATGGGTATGATAAAGGAACAGAAGTGAACGTACTGCATCTTGAAAACGAAGGCACGAGTTCGCTTTGGATATAAAAATAGCAGTCTGCTTATTGCTTGTCCTTTTTTTCAATAAGAACTTGAAGCAGCTCTGTAATTGGATCTAATTTGCTTTCAATGCGAACAAGTAAGTAAAAAGACAGGGCAATTGGAAAGCCTAAATCTTTAATATAGCTAACTAAGTTTTCTATAATAGCATACCTCCTTTACTTAGAAGATATATTATAATATGTGATTTCTAAGTATTTGTTCGCAGGGGATACGCCCATTTTTAAGACAAAAGTCCTTGGGAAATAAGAAAAAACAGCCTCGGCATTGGCAAGCGAGGCTGCTTTTTGTAAGGGTTCATTCACACGTATTCAAGTGTGAACGATTATTGGAATTAAACTATAACATATTTTAAAATATAAATAATACTTTTGATGTGTTCTAACATATGAATAAGAGGTGCGCTTTTAATTCATCGATTTAATTGGTCCTCCTAATGAAAAATCAACTAAATTAAGGATGTATAAAAAGCTGCATATTCTATAAAAGTGACTTTTTCAGAACTCTTACTTCCCTAAGGGTTCTCTTTTTTGCTGTGTGCCTAAGAGGGTGGTTTGTGTACACGGTCTTAATCCTGAGATAAATAAATCCAGTTGATTTCATCAAGTTCTTCAATACTATAATTTGAACCTATATTCTTTAACATTTTATTGAAGAATTTTAGATTAACTTCATGATCATACAAATCTTCTTGAATGTATTCCTTAATAATAAAGTTTGTTAAATTTGTATTATTAACAAAATCTGAAAAGAACGACGTTATAAGGTCTGAATCTTCTTCGTTTAATTTTTCATCATTAATGATCGAAATCCTAAAAACGTTTAAAATTGCGTCAATATCTTCTGCATCCATATAACATAACGGATCTAGTTTTTTATCTTCTTCTGTAAATGGATTTCGAGTGTCTTCAATAACTACATAAGATATAATTCTTCCATTTCTTGATACATGGAAGATTTCTAAATCACGCAATTTTAAATTTCTATGAAGTGATATCATAAGTTCCTCCTATTAAAATGTTGATTTACGATATTTTAATAAATTAGATATTGGTAAATCTAAAAAGTATAGTATTCAGTTTACAGTAAAATAATCTTGTGTGGTATTAATTAACAAATATATAAACGTAAAAAGAGAAGAGGATACGTATATGAGAGAGTATTTCTTGAAAACGAAAAGGTTAGGATTTTCCATTTGGCATAGTGATGATGTTAAATATGCAAACTCTCTTTGGCGAGATGAAAACGTAACGAAATTTATTGTGGCAAATGGAAAAATGTCTGTCGAGGAAGTACGAAATAGACTTGATAGAGAAATAGATATGTATCGTCAACATAACATTCAGTACTGGCCTGTTTTTTTACTCCAAACGAACGAACATGTAGGTTGCTGCGGTGTGCGACCTTACAATATTCAAGGTAAAACTCTAGAGTTTGGCATACACTTAAAACGTGCTTATTGGGGAAAGGGAATAGCTCAAGAAGCAAGTCAAGCAGTCATAGATTACTCTTTTACTAACCTTGAGGTAAACAGTTTATTTGCTGGGCATAACCCAAAAAATAGAGACTCTGCAAGATTGCTGAATAAACTAGGGTTTAAATACACGCATGATGAGTTTTATAAACCTACGGGGTTGCAACATCCTTCTTATTTACTAAAGAAGGATAGCGGCAGTTAATTTTTTAAATAGCCTAGGACATGTTTTATGTTAACTAGAAAAAAATAGATAAACAAATACTTTATTAAGGAGGGAGATCAAATGCATTGTTTAGAGCCAAAAGATTATCATAAGATACACAACATTTTAAAAGCATCATTTAAGACTCCTACATTTGCTTTTTCTGTCGTAAATCATGTTATTGAAGGATCTGTGTACGTAAATGATAGTATGAGGCCAACGTCAGGATTTCTTAGAATACGTGCAGGCGACTATTACGTATTTGGTCAAGGAAATGACTTAGTGTTTAATAAATCTCTCTATCGTTATTTTGTTGAGAATGTTTATGGTAAGGAAAAACGTTTTACTGTTTTTACTCCATCGGCCGACTGGGAGGCTTTTTTTGACGAGACTTTCCAACCGTACGTAAAGAAAATGATGCGTTCTAAGTATAGATTTGTTCCTTCAAAAGTTCCTTCTAGGTATAACCTTCCCGATCTTTATGAGTTAAAAGATTTTAACTCTGACGCTTTAAGAAAAAGTGAGAATTTTAATGAATCATATATAGTGGATTACTGGGGATCAGAAAGTCATTTTCTGAAAAATGGATTAGGAGTTTGTGTTATCCATAAAGAAAATATTGTCGCTGAATGTGTGTCGATTTTTCATAGTGGAACAATAGCTGAAATCGATATTGTGACTAATCCTAGCTATAGAGGACAAGGATTGGGGAAAATAGTGGGTCAAGAATTTATAAATAAGTGTTTAGAAAAGAATGTTATGCCTGCTTGGGATTGCGATAATAATAATAAAGCATCGAAAGTATTAGCTAGTAAACTTGGATTTTCTAATGAAGAGAGGTACGCTTTATATGTATTAAAATGAAAAGCCCTAAAAATAGGGCTTTTTTGTACCGATTATACTTTTAAAGCAACAAAGTCTAGATAGAATAAGCATGTGTAAGCACTGTTCTAAAAGTATGTTAAAATGTAATTATAAGGAATAAGAGGGGGATATAGGGATGTTAACGGCAGCAGTTGTAACTGTTTCAATTTTATCTTTAGCTTGGATTGTTGGGCAAAAAGAGCAGACAGAAAAATAATAATTTAGAAGAAAAAGCAGGTGAGGTGGGCATATATGCAAAGACAGCAAAGCATTACTGTACTTTTATTAATGCTAGGAATAGCAGCCATTTCTTTAGGGATGGCTTTGAAAGATGTATTCGAGCACTCTCCTACGGTGGGCTGGCTTCTAGGAACCGCAATATTAATAGGTAACTCTATTTATACAGGTGTACAAATTAAAAAGAAAAGTCATACATAATTAATTTTTTAAGTGCTTGGATAATATTTATCCAAGCACTTTTTTAGCTTATTACATTACAGTAACTACTCGTGTATAGGCCATATCTAAAGTACACTAATCTATTAATAAATATAATTTATATTTAAATTTCTTCTTTTTCTATTGATCTCGCATTAATAATTCTGTTCTTATGCGTTTCTCCCCAGTCTTTCATAAGCAAAATGATTGGTTCGAGAGATCTTCCGAATTCGGTTAGGGAGTACTCTACTTTTGGGGGGATTTCTTTATAGATTTCACGGTGAACAATCCCGTCTTTTTCTAACTCTCTTAATTGTAAAGTCAGCATGCGCTGTGTAATGGCAGGATATAGTTTTCGGAACTCATTAAAACGTTTCTTTCCATCAATGAGATGATAAAGTATAATCCCTTTCCATTTTCCACCTATTACGTCTAATGTGGTTTCGACCGGGCACCCGACTTTACTGGGGGAATAATCGAAGCCTACTTTTTGGTTTCTCATCCATTTTCACTCCCTGTAGTATACAGTTTTATACTATGTTTAATTAATGTGCGTACTTCCTCTAATTTATTACAAAATATACAATATAATCATACCAAAAATAACAAGGAGGTCTATATATGAAAACATTATTACTCATTGCACATCCACATATTGAATCTTCTCGAGTAAATAAAAAATGGAAGGAATCAGCTTTGAATCAAACGGATGTAACGGTTCATGATCTTTATGAAACATATTGTGATCAACCCATTGATGTGAAGTTTGAACAGCAGCTGCTTCTTGCTCATGATCGTATTGTTTTTCAGTTTCCATTATACTGGTACAGCAGCCCGCCACTTTTAAAACAGTGGTTTGATGAAGTGTTTACCTTTGGGTGGGCTCATGGCCCTGGCGGAACGAAGCTTACGGGAAAGGAGTGGGTGTTGGCTATTTCCATCGGTTCGCCTGAACATTCTTATCAAGCGGGTGGGTATAATTTATTTTCAGTAAGCGAAATAACAAAGCCATTCCAGGCATCTGCTAGTTTAGTTGGCATGACCTACCTTCCTCCTTTTATTGAATATCGTTCAAATAAAATCAGTGACTATGATATCACTCAAAGTTCAATTCGCTATGTAAAGCATATTACAAATACAGAATTAAATCCGAAAATTCGTTTTCGTAATTATTTAAAACAGCTAGACGAAAGTACCTTGTCTGTTAATGAATAAACAAAGGGAAAAAGAAAGAGCATCTAATGTGGTGATTAGATGCTCTTTTTAATACTTAGAAGCAGCATATGGCATACATTCTATTTTCTGAATAATTGAAGGTTTTGAGAGGACATAATCGTATAAATATAGAACTGAGTAGTAAGTCACTACCTGTTATATGATTAAAGATTCTTGGTTTACAGTGCAAACGATTGATGATAAAACTTATGCCATTAGCGAATATGGGCATTGGGAAAAAGTCCATTCTTTTTTGCTTATCGGAGAAAATAAAGCTGTGCTTATAGATACAGGGCTTGGGATTGATAGCATAATGTATTTATTAGCAATAGAAGGTACTGTAAATAGTTAACTTTCTTTAAGGGTTACGAAAGAATTTACTAAAAAAAATCTGTATTTTACACATTAAATATAAGGTGAAATTAACTTTATTTTCCTTTTGGTCGCTATTAACATGAGAGGAATGGTTGTTTTGTCTAATAAATTAGAAATAAATAATGATATTCGAGATAATTTACGTTCCAACTGTTCAAGTTGTTTTGGTTTGTGCTGCGTAGCTTTACCTTATGCACAATCTGCTGATTTCGCATTTAATAAAGATGGCGCGACCCCTTGTCGTCATTTACAGTCAAACTATTCATGTTCCATTCATAAAAACCTTATCACTACGGGATTCAAAGGCTGTGTGGGGTATGAATGTTTTGGTGCAGGTCAAAGAGTTTCTCAAGTTATATATATAGGAAATGATTGGAGAGCTAACAAAACAAGGGCTAAAGAAATGTTTGAGGTATTTCCTATTGTTCAGCAGCTGCATGAAATGCTGTGGTATTTAAGTGAGGCACTCCAATTTCAAGCTACAAAACCAATTCACAATGATTTGAAAATTTCTTTTGAAGAAACTGAAAGCCTGATCAAACAAAGCCCAGAGGATATTTTAAAAATTGATGTACATGAACATCGAATGAAAGTGAAGGACTTGCTTGTACGTACAAGTGAATTGGTGCGTCCTAAAACATCTAATAAAAAGTTGGGAAAGAAATTCAAGCGTAGTAGTGACTATATCGGTGCTAAGCTAAGAAGAGCTAATTTTAGAGGAGCTAATTTAAAGGGAGCGTTATTTATAGCTGCTGATCTTAGAGATGCTGATCTCCGATTAACTGATCTTATTGGTGCAGACTTTAGGGATGCTGATTTGAGCGGTGCCGACCTGACAGGAAGTATTTTTCTTACTCAGGCACAAGTGAATGCGGCAAAGGGAAATGTACATACAAAGTTGCCGTCTGCTTTAGCAATCCCAGAACATTGGGTAAAAGGAGGAGCTCAAGGACTAGTTCGATAGTTCTTGAGCTCCTTTTTTATGCTTAGAACCGCGCTTATATAAACTGTGTTTATATAAATGGTAAATTTTTAAAAAATTAAGTGATTATCTTTTTAAATAGTGATAACTTTTTCATTGTAGTAAATATTGATGAAAAAGGGGCAGAGTGAGATGAATATGAAGATTGATACTTTACCAAATTACCGAATTGCATATGTGAGACAAGTTGGGCCATATGGTCCTCATAATGTTAAAGTGATGGAGAAGTTAAAACGTTTGGCTAAAAAGAAGGGATTGTTTACTAAAGATTCAATAATTCTGAGCATCGCACGGGACAATCCTGAAGAAACAGCTCCTGAGAATTGTCGCTATGATGCCGGTATCGTCATTTCTAGTGAATATCACGTTGACGATGATTTTAGTGAAGATCAATTAGTAGGGGGACAGTATGCAATATACAAAGTTAAGCATACTGCAGAAGAAATTCAAAAAGCGTGGGCTACCATTTTTTCTGGCTTGTTAGAAGCGGGTTATGAAGTTGATCCGAGGCCAATCTTTGAACGATATTATGGTGACAACAATGAGATTGATTATTGTGATATTTGTGTACCTATAACATTAAAAAAATAACAGCTTTTTATTTGAAGATCCTGAACTTCGCTAGAAGTTTAAGATCTTTTTTCTACTTGTAACGCGTGTTATGATAGCTATTTTTTAGGCTATACAAACTAAAAAATAGATGGGCGGTGCTTTTATCCATGCTACGCGAAAATTTATTTGAAAGGATAAGTAAACTTAATTCTGTCATTATTTCTTGTTAGGGTTTAATCGTATTTGAAAAGGGGTATAGTATTCTTTAGTCAAGGCGCCAGAATAATTGCCGCAAATGTTATACCCTTTGCAATCGATATGGATACACTGTTCTAAAAGCAGCCGTACACTCTAAAACAAAGGGGAAAACATCTAGCTTTGACAGACAAGAATGCAAAGCGTAGAATTGTTCTAATGAATAGATAATTTACTATTTTAAGAGGCTTAAAATTTAGGTTGATTTTATATAAGGGAGCGTACATATTTGAAAAATCAGTTTGCTCAATTAATACAGAATAATGAAAGCGTTCATATTTACTATAATATTGACGACATGAGAAGTTACTTAGATAATCTTGTCTCTTATATTGTGTCGGGAATTGAACAGGAGAGGCATACGTTAGTTATAGAAAGTGAAAGATTAATTCCATTAATTTTTGAAAAGTTAGAGGAAATTCTAACTGAAGATCAATTAACATATATACATACTATTAATAATTTTGATTATTACTGTTCAAGTGGGAGTTTTCAGCCTGCTATCATCTTTGAACATCTCTCTCGACACTTAGATCCCTTCTATAAAAACAATAGATCTTTTCAAATATGGGCTCATGTAGAATGGGGACAGCAAGAAGGAATTGTACCTATTTTAGAAGAGTTTGAGAATGAAGCAGACAAATTAGTAAATAAAGGCGGATTACATTTAGTATGTGCTTATGATGAAGAGAGAGTACCAGAAGTTCTTAAACTTGCTTTAATGAAGTGCCATCCATACTTAATTTTAGAAAACAAAATTATCCCATCCAATTTATATATAATGACAGATGCAGTGTAATTGATATTTTAGTTGGGATTTACTACTGAAAACACACGTAAATAGAGAACAAATAAAGAGGCTTATAATTTAAGGCTCTTTATTTGTTGTTTTCTAAAGTTATTATGCTAGCTGAAATTGCATTTTGAATAGCTTGTTTACGTTTGTAGGAACTTATGAACAGAAGGAAAAAGCCTGCATAACTGTGCATGAAATGTCGGATAGCCTTATTCAAATCCTGCTATTCTGATAATAAGGGAGGTCATACAAATGGATGTGCTTAGAAATATGAATAGAGCTTTACACTATATTGAGGAGAATTTAACCAATGATATCGATTTTAGAGAAGTAGCAAGGCTGGCTCTTTGCTCTGAGTATCACTTTAAAAGAATGTTTTCTTTTCTTGCAGGTATTACTTTATCAGAATATATTCGCCGAAGACGACTTACACTTGCAGCATTTGAACTTAAAGATAGTAACATCAAAGTCATTGATGTTGCGATCAAGTACAATTACAGCTCACCGGATTCGTTTACAAGGGCTTTTCAAAATCTACACGGTATAACTCCTTCGGAAGCTAAAAAAAATGGGAGTTCACTTAAAGCATTTCCAAAAATGACCTTTCAGTTATCAATTAAAGGAGGAAATGAAATGAATTATCGAATTGAGGAAAAAGAGGCCTTTCATATCGTTGGTATTAAAGAAAGAGTTCCGATAATTTTTCATGGAGTTAACCCAAAGATTGCTGCTATGTGGGAAAGCTTGAACGATGAAACAATACGTAAATTAAAAGAACTTTCTAATGTTACACCATTAGGTTTGCTTAGTGCATCTGTGAACTTTTCTGAAGGGAGAATGGAGGAAAAAGGGCAGCTGGACCATTATATCGGTGTAGCCACAACTAAGGATTGTCCCAATCATTTAGTACAACTTGAAGTGCCAGCTGGAACATGGGCTGTATTCGAAGCAGTCGGACCATTTCCTGACACATTACAAGATGTATGGGGACGAATTTATTCAGAATGGTTTCCATCCTCAAATTATGAACAAGTAGAAGGACCGGAAATCTTATGGAATGAACATAAAAATGTAACGTCGCCAACCTTTAAAAGTGAAATATGGATACCCGTGTTAAAAAAGTAATGATGACTCCGTAATGGAGAGAAAAGGTAGATCGCAAATGTGATCTACCTTTTCTCTTTTATAGCTTTCTGTAAAGTACGTTACGCTGGCTAAACCTGTGTACGCTTTACATAAACAGCAGAAAAAGCTCTCTATTTCCGTAGGGAGCTTTTCTGCTAGGAGAATTATTTCTTACATAGTCGATACGTTGCGGTATCTTGAGTAGTTTCAGCAAAAAGTGGGATGTTATTCGCTTTTTAACTTACAGCTTTTAATTTTAATCTTGCTTTAGAGTTCAAGCTCCATAAACTAAGTAATACGGTCATTAACCCAAGTACGACGCTAGACCAAAGCACCCCGTCTGTTAATGAATAAGTAAAGGGAAAAAGAATAAACCATAATCCGGTAATGAGCGAAATCCAATTTTGCCATGAATTCCATCCGGGTTTAGTAACTCCCCAAAAAGACATAATCACTTGAAGGCTTCCAAATACAATACTTGCTGAAGTAGCCCCTGTATCGTATGAAAACCCAAGCATCCAAGGGGCAATAACAAACCAAATACCGATTACAGCGTTAATAATATCTCTTGTTTTCACCACTGTCCCTCCTCAATGTATGACACTCTCTATGATGTCATTATTGAACTATATGTTTGTAAGTGCCGTGTGTTGAGTAGTTATCAACGCCTATTGAGATTTTTTCAATTTTTATTGTAGGAACAAGCACTTCTGTTGATTCGTTCTCATAAGATGTTTCAAAATCAAGTATAAGAAAGAGAGTGGAAAACAAATGTACTATTGTGTTAATTGCTGCAGATTGCAAAATGAAAATCTTATTAAGAGTAAGCTATTTGAAAATGGAGTCTATATAGATCCATTTGTAGGAGAGAAAATTCCTTTAGGTATGTGTGCGCATAGATGTAACCATGAGTCATGCGAACCATGTGAAAAAGAAAAAATCATCAAAAAGATTGTGCCAAAGGAATTATCTAAATTAAAGAAAGCAATAGAGTATTTACCTGCTCATCGTTCAGAAAAAGTTCCGTTTTCACAGTAAATAGCTGCATGCCGCGTTCAGTTCCCTTAATAAAACTCAGTCTTTATTCCGTAAGTTGATTCATCACTAGTTGTACAGCTATTGCATCGTCTAAATAGCCGATTGGAAAGACGTAGTCTGGGATAATATCGGTAGGCAAAATAAAATACAATAGCGCACTTCCTAATGTAGAGCGCTTGGCAGCTGAGGTTTCTTCGTTACAATATTCAAGATACATTTGCTTTAGTTGATCAATGAAAGTGCCAACGCTGCCTACTTGCTCTATTTTGGATTGAAAGTTATTTATAATCATGCTGTGTCCTTCGTCGGTCTGTGCATATTGCTCATATTTTGTTAGTTCTTGTTTTACACGTTCAATCGTAAAGTTTGTATCCACTATATTAAAAGATTTAAGTATTTCTTGAATTTTATCAATGGAGTAATGAATGCCTGTTTCTACTTCATTTTCTGTAGTATTTGAAGCAGCTCCAGCAGGGTCAATTAATGCTTCAAGAGGAGTGTTTAAATAGTGCGCAAATTGCTTTAAATGATGTAGATTTGCTTGCTGCTTTCCGTTTATAATCCGTGAAATAGTTGCCGTATCGATCCCCGTAAGTGAGCTGAGCTTCCGCATAGATAAAGCATTTTCCTTTAATAAAGACCGTAACAACAAACCAAGGCTTTGGTCATTTTGAATCTTAGACATCGCGAGTCACCTCTTCATATTTTTCAACGCGCAGTAATCATTTTATTGAAGGTTTATCAACAATATATGCAACAAGTAAGCAAATTTCCTCAATATTATCATCAAAAGGAGAATACAAAATGGAATGGTTATTCATTTTAGGTTTTGCCCTATCATCAAGTATAGATAACTTTGGTGTAGGAATATCTTATGGAGTACGAAAAATCAGGATAAGATGGCTTTCTAATTTACTAATAGCGGCTATTTGTTTCCTCTTTAGCATGGTGGGAATTATGTTTGGCAAGTGGATTTCAACAATCTTACCGGGAGTGTTCCATGTTATTGTAGCCGTCGTATTATTAACGCTAATTGGAATTAGAATTATTTTATTAGTGGGATCTCAAAGAAATAACGGAAGTGATGAATTAGATAGTAAGGGTCAAGGAAACGTACGCTATATTGGATGGATTGAAAGCAGCGTTCTAGGTGTTGCACTTTCCGCCAATGCACTTACAAACGGTCTAGGAGCGGGTTTACTTGGATTGTCACCTTTAGCCATATCCCTTACATCAGCATTTGGTAGTTTTATAACGGTATGGCTAGGAGTAATGGTGGGGCAAAAAGCAGCAAATGTGCAAATCGGCAGCTTTACATTGGGTCAATGCGGAACGTTGATAAGCGGGATTACGATTTTAATTGTAGCTTTTACTCAAATATTTTAAAAGAAGAGACGCCATTTAAAGCAAGTGGCGTCTCTTCCTTATGTTTTAAGTTAGTACATTATGTTGATCAAGTTCGTATATCGTATACATCTTGTTTTTATATTTAATATGAATTTTTAATTAAAATCTCTATTCCTTAAAATGAAGTTTTTTCGTATCCGCTCTGTTTCATCTTCTGTAACTTCTGGATAGTGCCTAGATAAGACATTAGCTAAACTTTCTTCTTTAGGTATATGTAAAAAACGTGAATATACCTCCGTACCACTTGGGAACTCATCTTCTTCAAATAAGAGGAAGGCATCTAAACTCTCAATCAATTGGAAATTCACAGTCTGATCATAAACGTTGGTATAGCTGTCTTCACATTCTTTTGCTTTCTTTTCTGCAATTTCATAGGCTTGATCAAATGATTGGGCTTTAATTAATAAAATACTTTCTTCAAATATCTGATGTTCTTCATAATTTTGGTCAATCTTTTCTATATTAGGTTTACCGACTATTAAGTACTTATAAAGAACCTTTACTCCATACCATTGGACGTCTAGCTCTTCGCTATTAGTTGTTTTCATATCAACTCTCCATTCTTACCTAAAGGAACCATGATTATTAATTTTATCATCGTATTCCTTATCGTCCTTCTTACTTATATAACTGAGTTTGTATATCGTGTTCATCCACTAAGCTATGATAAAATGGAAATATAATCAAGGTATTTCTATATATTAGGGGGATGTAAAGTGGAATATATTGATCAAATAACAAATGCTGCAGTGAATGGAGAAAGTGAAGAGATAAAAGCTTTATTAAATAAAGAGCCATCTTTACTTAACGCTTTTAATTCAGATGGATGGACACCTTTACATTTAGCTTGTTATTTTGGGCAAATGGATAGTGCTAAGTTATTGTTGTCGCTAGGGGCGGATATTCATATTAAGGCTAAAAATTCGAATGAAAACATGCCTCTTCATGCAGCAGTAGCAAATAAGCAAATTCAAGCTGTAGACTTGTTGCTTACAAAAGGCGCAGATGTAAATGCAAAACAAAGCGGTGGATGGACTAGCCTTCATGAGGCCTCGGTGCTAGGAGATGAAAATATGATTAAACTTCTCATCGAAAAAGGTGCAGATATCGAGATACAAAAAGATGATTGGAAAACACCTTTAGAGGTTGCAGTAGAGAAAAAACAAGACAGCGCAGTTCATTTACTTACTCAGTATTTAAATAATAAAGCTTAATATAGAGTAGGAGATTTTATGTTAATGAAATTAGCGGAAGTTTACATGAAGGAGAGGGAACGCCTATCATCATTTGGTTTCGCCACTTGCCACAAATAAGCATGAACTTTTCTGAATGGACACCTTTTATCCAGAATACGTGGTATCGAAAACACTATATGAAGTTTGTATATTTACTTCAGATTATTATTCTATCAATACCTTATTTCTTTGGAGCAGGCTTTACTCGTATCAATCTATTTTATCTCATCATGACAGGCATCGCTGTCTTTGTTGCTCACGAATGTCTACACGTGTTAGTCATTCGTAAAAAAGGTGATATGAGCTTAACTTTTAGCGGAATATTTTTCTGGCTAAGCACAAATGCCGTTCTATCCAAAACGAGATATTGGCTTTTTATGAGCTTGCCTTTTGTTGTATTATCGGTAGTTCCTGCTATTATATCGTTCTATGTATCAGGAAATATCAAATCAATTCTATTATTTGTGTGTTGGATAAATACATTCATTTCTGGCTCAGATATCTATAACTCATTTTTAATTGCGATTAAACCGAAGAACTCGTTTTTTTGCAGAGGTTATTACCAAGTAAAGTAGTAGGACAGGGGTCTAATCGTACTAATACCTAAAAAAGGAGCACTTATAGTAATTGGGTGCTCTTTTTGTGCTGGTAAAACGGGCTGGAATTCCAAAATGAAAATATGGATTGTAATATTTACGGTGATAGGTAAGTAGAGAATTTTTTCTAAAGTTGCTCTCTTTGAAATTACTAATACCTTAAAGTGATTCAATAATTATGTAAAATATATTTGACATTATGAAATTTTTACCATAAACTATATATGTAAAAGATGTTTTACACTAAGAGGGATTAGTGAATACGTGTTAAGTCTTCAGAAAAAATGATTGATGCTATTGAGATTGTTAAGTATGACGCCAGTTAAGTTCTAGCTTTTTTATTGACAGAGAACTTTTATGTAAGTGTTGACGAAGTATTTTTTATGGAATCAGGAGGGATTCAAGGTGAATAGGGAGAGAAGAAACAATTTAGTTGGAGGTATTGTATTAGGGATTATTACTTTAGGGCTGCTTACTTTATACATGACGGATTTTATAAATGACAAGAAATTAAATCTAAATAGCATTCTAGGAATTGTCCTTTTATTAATTGCTTGGTTGCAATTTAGTACATGGGGCTCTGATAAAAAAGTACAAAAAGATGAAATGGGAAAGACAGTTGCTGCTATTAGTGCAAAGACAAGCTATCATATCCTAACAATAGCTCTTTTTGTTCTTTGGGTACTAGATCGAATTATTTTCGTCAGAAGAAATGATTTTGGAAATATCTCTTTATTTGTAGCGATATGTCTTTCTTTAATTATTTTTCCGATTGTCCAATTCTTTTCAGCAAAGCGATATAGATAAAAACTGAAAATTCTAGAACCACGGTGGTTCTAGAATTTTTAGTTTCTATAAGCAGCTAGATTGGTATAGACTATATACACACTATTTACTGCAAAAAATTCTTTTTTACTCTAGATTTCAATAAGATAGAGCAGATTCCAAACGGCACTGAGCAACTAAGAGAAAAAAAGAGGAATGGTTTAACTAAACTCAAGTTTATAAACAACTTACTATCATCTATTGAGATAAGTAGTGAAATAAGTATGGAGCTAATGACTGCAGTTATAACAGCGAACACAACATACCATACTAGTTCAACTATATGCTTATGCCTCGTTTGATTCTTTACAATGGCATCAATTATGAAAGAAGAAGGAATTCCTAATACAATTACAAACGGTGCAATATACATAAATCCAAACATTATTTGGTCTATAAAGTGATTTAAGCTCATTTGTTCGTAACCATCAGAAAAAGATAGTCCAGAAAGAACTAAGCTACCGCACAAGGTAGAAATAAAAAACGATATAACTGTATTCATGATTCTATAATCTCCCCGCTCATCAATAAGTCTATTTTAACATTTAAAAGTAAAACAAGTATAATTATGTTAAAATATAACTATATTTACTTTTTTGGTGGTGAAATAGGTGTATAATCGAAGCTTGGGTTTACTTTTAGTCGGCGCAGGAATAGTCTTTTTAATTTTAGCTTTAACATTACATATAGCTGGGTTATTATATGGTGTTATTTTAGGAAGCAGCATCGTATTAAATGTTTCAGGTACAGGTATACTTATGAAGTTTATAGCTGATAAAAAGCTGGCTAATCTGTAGAGGTCTTATAGAGTAAGGTCTCTTTTTTATGATGAAATTTATTTTATGAGAATGTTTGGGGGTATCCTACTTTGGAAATGAACTTTTTTTGGTTAGTGTTAGGATTAGCTGCCCTTGGTTATTTTATAGGCGATGGTTTAAAGAATTTCAGCAAACCTCAAAGAAAATCAAAATATCCTTATTTGATTAAAGAAAAAGATCTACACTATCACTTTCACTTAAGCAAAGGTGAGATTGAAGAACTGTTAACTAAATATCCCGGAGCTCCAAAAATAGAGTTGAAAGGGACTACATATTATCCGTATCATCAATTCGTTGACTGGCTGTCGTCTAATGAAATTTATAAGGTGTGACAGAGTCAAGTATTTAGTTTTTAAAGACTAAATGCTTCTTTTTTTGAAGATTGGATTCTAATGCCATCGTCACTAGAAATAAACGCTATATAAACTACAAACACTAATAAAATGAAACTTTATTTTATTAGTGTTTTTAATTTTATTAAAAAATACTTTAATTTTATTAAAGTTCATGGTATATTAAAAAAAGGAAGAGGTGGTTATATATGGATAATAGAGATGTTCCTTCGTGGATACTGTCGTTAGAAAGTGATGATGTAGAATTTATAAGAAAATTTGTATTAAATTCAGGTTCTTTAAAACAGCTTGCAAAAGACTACGAAGTGTCCTATCCAACTGTTCGTATACGTTTGGATCGTTTAATACAAAAGATTGAGATAAATGAAGAACATGATAAAGAAGAATTAATTAGCCTTGTTAAAAAGCTTGCTATTGAAGAGCGCATTAGCTTAGAAGATGCCAAGCTGATTATAGAGAAATATAAAGGTGAAAAGGGGATTAAGTAATGTCTGATTGGAGTACGATCGTAGTTATTGCTATTGCAATTTTAGGTCATCATTTTTTATCTACTCGAGCGAGTGTGTATTGGGGAGCTATCGTTCCAACCGCTTTTCTATCCTATTGTGGATGGAGATTGTTTACGAATCATCAAATACTAATGGATCATCCTATAAAAGCTCCTTTAGCCATACTTTTTGTGTTGTCTATATTCATTGTGGACTGGGGAACAGGAAGAGATTCTCATAAAAAGAAGCAGCAAAATGAATTAAATAAGATGAAAACTCAGGATATATAAAGGAATCTTTGAAAGGGAGATTAAATCATGCCTCATCATTTGTTATTTTTTGTACTGATATGTGCCGTTCATTACTTTTTATCTACTCGGGCGAGCGTATACTGGGGAGCGATTATGCCAACAGCTTACTTAGTATACTGCGGATGGATATTTACAGCTCACCAAATAAATCACCCAATCAAATTAATTTTATTGCTTTTATTTGGTTTAAGTATATTTCTCATCGAATGGGAAGAAGGAAGAAAGATTTTTAAAAAGAAGCAGCAAGATGAATTAAATAAAATGAAAACTCAGGATATATAAACTAGCATAAAGGCCAAAAAAGCAAAGAGAACATTCTCTTTGCTTTTTTTCTTTATCAAGGTTCACCATTATAAAGTGCAACAGTAGAACCCTTTAGAAATATACGTATGTCATCGTTAGCTGGGTTATCTTTGCTTGAAATCATTGTGGCATATTACATAAACTTTCAGTTTTAGGTAATAATATTTCCGAAACTACAGTTTGAGGAGAAAATTCATGCGTAAGTACAAAAGAAAATTGATCATTTCTTTAGCCGTGCTAATCTTTCCATGGTTAACCGCGCCTTTTATAGGAACAAAATCATTTGTCCGCTTTTTGCCTGTAGCTACTTTCGCTAACTTATTCATCATTGTGTTTACCGTTATTGCTAATCAGAAAAAATGGTTTAGAAACAACAATCCTTTATTTCCTAAGGCACCGATAGATTTTACTTATATTTTAGGTCCTCACTTAATAGGAACGCTTTGGATATTTAAGCTAACATACGGCTCTTTTCTAAAATACATATTTGCCAATACGGTGTTAGACTGGTTTAATATTTTCCCTTTTGGCGGTGCCTTGAAAAAAGCGGGTATATTTAAAATGAAAAGGATGTCGCCAAGCATGTACTGGGGAATGACTACGGTTTTAGCTGTTGTTTTATATGGATATCAGTACATCGTGGAAAAAGCGATTAGGCAAACAAATGATTCTCAATCAAGATTACAAGCGCTTAAAGCAACTATCCAAAAAGGATCTTCTCATCGCTGAAGGTCTTTTTTTATTTATTTTTAACACTTTATCTGTCTGTTTTTATTCTGAATATTCAAGTTTATTTTAAAGTAGAGTGCTATACTATATATTAACAAAACTAGAAAGGGAGGAAGAAGTATGTTTAATCAATATCCTATTGGGAAATTTACCGTGAAGGAAAATATTCAAAAAGAAGATATTCAAGGTTGGATTCATGACATTGGAGATGCACCAAAGCAATTAGCTTATGCTGTAGAAGGGCTGACAAACGAGCAGTTAGCTACGCCTTATCGAGAAGGCGGTTGGAAATTAAGTCAAGTTGTCCATCATTTAGCTGACTCACATATGAATGCTTATACTCGTTTTAAATTAGGCTTAACAGAGCAAGCACCTACTATTAAGGCCTATGATGAAGTAGCTTGGTCAACTCTGCCTGATAATGATTTACCGATAGAAGTTTCTCTTCAACTTTTTTCAGTTTTACATAAGCGTCTTCATAAAGTTTTAAACTCACTTGATGAAAAAGATTTGAAGAAAATGATCCACCATCCTGAAAACGGAGAAGTGACGATTGAGCAATTAATAGCTACTTATGCCTGGCATGGAAAGCATCATGTTGCTCATATTACGACATTAAGAAATCAAAGAGGTTGGTAGAGTGGCATTTAACATATGTTAGAACCAAAAAAGCTCTTTTTAAAAGCTTTTTTGGTTCTAATAAATTACATTATGCTAACTAAAGATTATACAGCTTAAAAACAGAAAAACTCCCTCAACGTGTTAAGGAAGTTATCTCTAATCCTGAATAGTAATTCATTCATCCTATACCTCGATATTATATTGGACGGTGATGACTTATTTTTATAAGCCATCAGATCTGACTTTTGAAACACCTAGGGCAAGGTTTTTCCACAAAGTTTGTTCAACCGCTTCGGCGTCTCCAGCATGACAATCAACAATGAGTATGACTTCTGAATGTTTGCCACGTAGAATTCGTTGATTTTTTCTAATTACTTTAAATATAAATAGTTTAATTCCTAATCCTAAGATAAATCCGATAAAAGCACTAATAATCCCCCAATAAATAGGGCCCCAGCTTAGTTTAAAACCAACGCTTGCACCAATAACTGAAAAGGCTGTGGCTAGAGCCATTCCTAAATCAATGAGAGAAACTCCATCTGCTCGATGAAGGCTATCAAAAATCCGACGATTTTCTGTTCGATTATTAAGAGGCACAATAAATATATCTTCTTTCTTTATCCCTTTTCTTTCTAGCTCCGAAACAGCTAATTCTATGTAACTGGAGTATTCGAATGTAGAAAAGATCTGCATATTTTCACTCCACCTTTTTTCCTTTCACAATACAAAAGCTTGGATGTTGATACGTTTGCTCGAAGAAGTTTTTTTGCTCTCTTTCCACAAGTTTATTATTCTCAACGGTATTCATATAGGAATCAAAGGTAGCAAAACCATATAGAGAAGGGAAAAATAACAACCATTCTTTATTTAAAACGGAAGTAGCCTGTTTTATTTCGCCTGAAAATAGAAGAGAAATCCCCTCAAGTAGATGGGAATAATAAAAGAAAACGACTGCCCAAATGATGACAAAGAAAGCACCAATGATCCGATGAATATAGAGTTGTCCTAGACCAGGCATCAAAAAGGACCAGGCAACGGATAGGATGGGATTCCGTTTATCTAAATAGTTTATTTCCATGGCTCCTATACTAAAGGAGTTGAACCGATGATTTTCTCTTTCAGCTAACACGTATATTTTATTTAAATCAACGGTTGTTCGGTAACTATCCCATATAGCAAAAATATAAACAGGAATATAAATAAGAAGCCATCTTGTATTAAGCACGTCTTTGGCCATATCAATGTTTCCTTGAAAAGAATAAATCATCGCTAAATTTACATGAGATTTAAGGTTTATGACGACCTCCCATATAAATAACACAAAGCCGCGAAGGTATTTAGAGAGTAGTAAGTGTCCAAAACCAGGAAAAGCTGCTGACCACCAAGCAACAATATAGGGGTTTCTTAAATGGATTTGAGTCGTTCCAAATATACTAACGTGAGCAATATAGCGTCTTGCAGTATTGTCATTTTTATAATTATTCATTTACGATCTCCTATGGATTGGAAGGAAATATACTTTTTATACCTATCATCAATATTTAATATGGTCTTGTTTATTTATTTTATGCAATCCACTGATATCCACTTAATCTTTATCGGAATAGAGAATTCGTGGACAAGAAAAAGCTCTTTGTTTTTTCATAAAGAGCTTTTTTACATGTTGTTTCTGAAAATTAGTATTATGTTGATAAAGAGGTGGTTAGATGCTTCACGGCGTCTTGACTCGTTTGTTCAAGATCTAGCATTATGTTCACTAAGTTTTTATATTCTATACAACATAAAAATGGGAAAAACTACTGCTCCTGTTGAACTGAACCCAAAAAGTTAGACACGTTATTTAGGCAGCTAATGAGGATTGAATTCTGTATTCTACAGGGGTCAATCCTTTTAATTTTTCTTTTATTCGCAGATGGTTGTAATAGAGGATATAGGCCTCTAATTCCTGTTTGAACTGTTCTATACTTTCAAATTCTTGTAGATAGAGTAACTCTGACTTTAATAGACCAAAGAAGTTTTCAATAACCGCATTATCTAAACAGTTACCCTTACGGGACATGCTTTGAGTAATGTTATTTCCCTTCAATAAATGCTGATATTTGGTCATTTGGTAGTGCCATCCTTGATCAGAATGAAGAATAGGGCAGTCTCCCTCATTTAAACAGTCAAATGCTTTATGTAACATCGTAGTGACCAGTGAAAATGCAGGTCTCTTGTCGATATGGTAGGAGATAATTTCCCCATTAAAAAGGTCCAAAATAGGCGATAAGTAAAGCTTCTCTCCGAATAAGTGAAACTCTGTGATATCGGTTACCCATTTTTCATTTGGTTTAGATGCTTTAAAATCACGTTTAAGGATATTTGGAGCGATTCTTCCTGTTCTCCCACGATAAGAGCGATACTTTTTGAGCCGAACGAGGCACTTTAAGCCTAGCTCTTTCATCAATCGACAGACCGTCTTATGATTAATAAGATAGCCTAGACGGTGTAATTCTAGCGTAATACGACGATAACCATACCTCCCTTTGTGTTTATGAAAGATATGATGAATGGTTTCTTTAACTTCTTTATATTTGTCAGGGCGCTTAAAGGCTTTTATCCAATAATAATACGTACTACGAGCGATTCCAGCTACTTTGATAAGGTCGACGACCTTATACTCATGCCTTAATTCAAACACTACTTGGGCTTTTTCTCGCTCTTTAATTCCCTTGATGTTTGTACTAAGGCGTTCAACTTTTTTAAATACGCATTTTCCATTCGTAAATATTCAAGTTCCTTTACTAGCTCTTCATTTGTTTTCTGTGAATCATTATTTTTAATCGGATTCTTCTTCACTTTTGGGGGCCTCCTGGTCTTGGCATACAGGCCGTCCATGCCCTGTTCTTCAAAGATCCTTCTCCATTTTATAACCGTTGAATATGAAGGGATATTAAATACAGAAGATGCTTCACGAATAGACGCTCCCGTTT